>NZ_JAGGLI010000030.1 GCF_017874355.1 Acetoanaerobium pronyense | reverse complement strand
CCTCCGGTTGGGATATTTGTTTTGTGGTAATTCAATTATACCAAAACCAGATGGTTTCATGCTTTTTTATTGTCAATTATTATTGAATTTTCAAGATTCATATATAGAATTTCATGTGCGAAGTTTTAGTTATTTATTAAAGACAAGCTCTCTTAAGTTTCCATTTAATATATATCCCATTCCGGTAGAGATAATCATTTTCTTTTGATAATTTAGTTCATTTATATTTTTTTGAAAAACTAATCCTCTTTTTCCCATTCCATTGAGCGTTTTACCGCTTTTTTCCAGCCCTTATATAGTTTTTCCCTTTTTTCATCATTCATACAGTTTGTAAACTCTTCATCTAGAGTCCATCGTTCCTTTATTTCATCTTGGTCCTTCCAAAACCCTACTGCAAGCCCTGCAAGATATGCTGCTCCCAAAGCTGTAGTTTCAAGAACCTTAGGTCTTCTAACTGGAACACATAATATATCTGATTGAAATTTCATGAGAAAATCATTTATAGAGGCTCCTCCATCAACCTTGAGGTCCTTTAGCTTTATACCAGAATCCTCTTGCATAGCCTCAAGTACATCCCTAGTTTGATAAGCTATAGATTCAAGAGTAGCTCTAACTATATGCTCTCTTTTTGTTCCTCTTGTAATCCCAAATATACCACCACGAGCATACATATCCCAGTATGGCGCTCCTAAGCCTGTAAAAGCAGGAACTAAATAAACGCCATCTGTGTCTTCCACAAGATTTGCATAGTATTCTGATTGAGCAGCATCATAAACTAGTCTTAGTTCATCTCGTAGCCACTGAATCGCAGCTCCTGCTATGAATATACTTCCTTCAAGAGCATATTCAACTCTATCTCCTATCCCCCAAGCAATAGTTGTTAGAAGTCCATTTTGAGATTTAATTAATTTTTCACCTGTGTTCATAAGCATAAAACATCCTGTACCATAGGTATTTTTGGCAGTTCCTGGCTCAAAGCAAAGCTGACCAAATAAAGCAGCCTGCTGATCTCCAGCATCTCCAGATATTGGTATTTCAGCTCCTCCAAATGTACCCTTGTCTGTATAACCGTATATATAACTAGATGGCTTTACACTTGGAAGCATAGAGCTCGGAATGTCTAGCTCTTTTAAAAGTTCTTCATCCCACTTCAAATCCTTTATATTAAATAGCATTGTTCTTGAAGCATTGGAATAATCTGTCACATGAACTTTTCCTCTTGTAAGATTCCAAATCAGCCACGTATCTACATTTCCAAATAAAAGCTCTCCTTTTTTCGCCTTTTCTTTTGCTCCTTCTACATTATCAAGTATCCATTTTATTTTTGTTCCAGAAAAATATGCATCTATTACAAGACCTGTCTTTTCCTTTACTTTATCTTCAAGCCCTTTTTCCTTTAAATCATCACAGATTTGTGCGGTTCGTCTGCACTGCCATACAATAGCATTGTATATAGGTCTTCCTGTGGATTTATCCCATACGATTGTAGTTTCACGCTGATTTGTGATTCCGATTGCAGCTATCTCATCAGTCCTTACTCCAACCTTTTCTATAACTTGCCTTGCCGCTCCACTTTGAGTTCCCCAAATCTCCATTGGGTCATGCTCTACCCAGCCAGGTTTTGGATAAATTTGAGTAAACTCACTTTGGGATGTCCCTAAGACTTCTCCATCTTTATTAAATATTATGGCTCTTGAGCTTGTAGTTCCTTGATCTAGGGCAAGTATATACTTTTTCATTATAAAAGCCTCCTATTATATACATAGTATTCAAAAAATAAAAATAGAGAAACCGCCTTAACGACTCTCTCTTATCTCCTGTCATTAACTCTCAACTTTACAAATTATTTTCATAAATTTTATCCTATTGAAGTTCTTTTGTCAAACGATTTACTAATCAACAAAAGAAATAGTTAAATAATTCACACTATTGTTTGCAATTGAATATATCTAAATATTATAGACTCATAAATTGATGCTTCTAAAAATTCTTCTTGGGTATAGTCTTTATATACAATATTTTAGGGGTGGTAAGTATGAAATCTAAAGGCATGAATTTTTTGCTCAAATCCTTTATCTTTCTTTTGATTTTCATATCAGTTTTTTTGTTTTCATTTTCTTTATCATTTTATTTTTCCCATAATTATTTTCTTGAGCCTACTGAAACTGTCAAGCTAAAAGGCGCTAAAAACCTACTTCAAAGCATAGATATAATCCATCCTACCGAAAATGAATCTGACATTGAAACAGAAGCGGCCGGTATTGAAGGTTATAAAGAGGGCGATTCTGAAAAAACAAATTATGTAAAAACTCCTTAAAAATATCTAGACAATATCAAAATAACCATTTATAAGAATGGTTATTTTTTTGCATTTATTCCCAATTGATTTCTAAATTAGATAAAATCTTTCCTTTTAAATTATATTGTCTAGAAGTTTAAATTAACATAATATTACGAAACATTCCAATAAGATTGATATTTTTTTATTAAAGTTTTATAATGAATATATATTAATATATATTCGAATTTATATTCAAAATCCAGGAGGGTAATTTATGATTATTCAAATCTGTATTGGAAGTGCCTGTCACTTGAAGGGTTCTTATGAGGTTATAAGCAAGTTTCAAAGCTTAATCAAAGAAAGAGATTTAATTGATAAAATCGAGCTTAAATCTTCATTTTGCCTTGGAAACTGTGCTAATGCAGTTTCTGTGAAGATTGGAAATAACGATGTAATATCAATTTCTCCAAGTGATGTGTCTAATGTTATAGATAGGATTGTCAAAGAAGGTGAGTTTTAGTGAGATTTTTAGAATTCGACAAATCAAAGTGTGACGACTGCTTTAAATGTCTTAGAGCGTGCCCTACGAATGCTATATCATTTGTGGGAGAAAAAAGAGATATTATAGATGAGCTTTGCATTAAATGCGGACTCTGTCAATCTCACTGTACCCCTGGAGCGTTAAAGATTCATAATGATGTCCCTTTAGTTAAAAACCAAATCAGACTGGGAAGAAAAGTAATAGCATCGATTGCACCCTCATACGTTGGAGTATTCAATCTTGACCATCCTCATCAAATGGTTTCTGCACTAAAAAAACTAGGTTTTTATAAGGTTGAGGAGACTGCCTTTGGAGCAGAAATTATCTCTAGGCTCTATGAGGAGGAAGTGACTAAAGCACATGAAGGAAATATAATTACAAGTTGCTGTCCTTCATCAAACTATCTTATAGAAAGATACTATCCTGAGCTCATCGATGATGTGATTCCAGTAGTATCGCCTATGATAGCACATGGAAAAATAATCAAAGAGGTTGAAGCAGATGATCCCTATGTGGTGTTTATAGGACCTTGCCTTGCTAAAAAAGCAGAGGCTGAAGATGTAAAAAATGCAATTGATTCTGTAATTACTTTTAGCGAACTTGATGAATGGCTAAGAAAAGAAAATGTAAATTTTCACGCTCTATCTCCTCAGAATTTTGACAGGATATCCTCTTCTAGAGGACAAGCATACCCCCTTGGGGGAAGTCTTTTTAAGTCTGATTTAAAGTCTAGGTTTAACGATGACTTCAGATACATGAAAGTTGAAGGAATAGATCATTGCAAAGAATTTTTAGAGGCAGCCAAAAGAGGGACTTTAAAAAATTATTGCGTAGAGATAAATATATGTAACGGCTCTTGCCTGAACGGACCAGATCTTCCAAAAGGATGTCCAAATTTTTATGAAAGAGAGCAAAAGCTTCATAGCTTTGTTGAGTCTCAAAATGTTGTTGAATTTGAATTGCCAGAGTTTAAGGTGGATCTTCATAGAACTTTTTATGATAAATCTATCACCCTTACCCCTCCTCCAGAAGATTCAATAAGGGAAATACTCTGGAAGATGGGAAAACAATCAGAAAAAGACTTGCTAAACTGCAATGCATGTGGCTACTCTACATGTCTTGATAAGGCAGAGGCTGTATTTCATGGCTTTTCTGATATTAATTACTGTATGGCATTTTTAAAATCAAAGGCGGAAAGCATGCAGTCTGTAATATTCAATAACTCTCCAAATGCAATCTGCATAATGGATGAGCATATGTATATTATTGAAGTAAACTCAGCCTTTAATAAAATATTCAATCCTCAAAGAATAATCACTAAGAATATGCCTATTGATGCTTTTGTAGACAATGGATTTTTTATGGAAGCTCAAAACTTTCAAGGAGATACCTTTAGCAGAAAATTTAAGCTCCAGTCATTAAATAAAACATTTTTTGGAAATATAGTAAAGCTAAATTCCGAAAAAATAATTGTAGCAATAATGACTGATATGACTAATGTAGAAAAAAGTCAGGAAGAACTGATGCATGTGAAAGAAAAAACCCTTATAGCCTGTCAAGAGGTTATAGACAAGCAGATGAGAGTAGCACAAGAGATAGCAAGCCTTCTTGGAGAAACGACCGCAGAAACCAAGATAAACCTGAACAGACTTAAGCAGATTGTTCTTGAAGATTAGGAGGGATAGAGTTGCTTAAGAAAAATAGACCCTATGTTGATATAGCATCTTATAGTTTAAATAAAAAAAATGAAGAACTCTGCGGCGATAAAATTGAAATATTTCAGTCAGAACAAAATACAATAATAGTACTTGCAGATGGCCTTGGTAGTGGTGTAAAGGCAAATATATTAGCTACTCTTACTACAAAGATAGCACTTACGATGCTAAAAAAAGGTGAATCACTTGAGGAGACAATAGATACTGTAATGAATACACTGCCCGTATGTCAGGTGAGGCAGATAGCATACTCTACCTTTGGAATAATAAAAATAGACAAGGATTTAAACTGTACAGTAATCGAATATGACAACCCACCAATCTTCTTTGTAAGAGATAAGGCACTTGTTAATTTCAAAAAGGAAGAGCGTTATTATGGAGGAAAAAAAGTCCTCTTATCCTCATTTCCTCTTTTGGAAGGAGATTTTATAACCTTAACAAGTGACGGTGTGATTCATGCAGGCGTTGGAAATATACTCAATCATGGATGGGAATGGTCTCACGTATCCGAATTTTTATGCAAGCAGGATTTGGTATCAGCAGACCAAATCACAAGAAGACTTATAGACACCTGCAACTGCCTTTATGGCAATCAACCTGGAGACGATACTTCCGCTGTAACAGTCAAAATAAGAAGGCCTAAAATAGTAAATATTTTTTCTGGTCCTCCAGAAAACCCAAGCCTTGATAAGCACTACACACATAGATTTATGAATCTAGAGGGAAGCAAGATTATTTGCGGAGGAACAACTGCCAATATATTTTCAAGGGAGCTTAAAAGAGAGCTAAAGACTTCACTTGACTATACTGACCCTACTATACCCCCTATAGCAGAGCTTGAAGGCTTTGACCTTGTAACAGAGGGAGTACTTACCTTAAAACGAGTGCTTGATTTATTAAAAAAGAGCAAAAATGAAAAAATGGATGATGCAGTCTTTAAGAAAGATGGAGCTAGTAGATTATACAAAATACTACTTGATGAAAGCACCCACCTTCAGTTTTGGATAGGAAACTCTATTAATCCAGCTCACCAAAACCCAGATTTTCCCCAAGAGCTTAGCATCAAAGTAAATGTAATAAAAGAAATCACAGAAGAACTAAAAAAATATAATAAGCAAATATCCTTAAAATATATATAAGAAGAGGCGATGAAATGCGTCAGTTTGAAAATGAAGTACAGCTTGTCAAATATCAGGTTCTTAAAGAGGTTGCTAGATTTGCTTTTGAAGGAACCCTTGAAAAATCAATAAATAAAATACACAGAATTGTAGATCCAGGTCCCGAACCTAGATTTAGATGCTGTATATATCATGAAAGAGCTATAACTAAAGAAAGAGTTCATATGGCCCTTGGAGGTACTAGGTTAATAAAAAATATAGTAGAAGTACTTGATTCTGCTTGTGACAAGTGTCTGGAAAACCGTTATGTTGTTACAGAAACCTGCAGAGGATGCCTAGCACATAGGTGCATGAAATCTTGCCCTGTAAAAGCAATTTCTATGATAAATGGAAAGGCCGTAATAGATTATAATAGCTGCATAGAATGCGGTAAATGCCAAAGCAGCTGTCCTTATGATGCCATAGCAGATGTAATGAGACCTTGCAAAAGAGTGTGTCCTACAAATGCCATATCCATAACAAAATATAAAAAGGCTGAGATAGATGATGAAAAATGTATTCAGTGCGGAGCCTGCGTCTATCACTGTCCATTTGGAGCAATACAGGATAAATCTCAGATTGTTGATGTGATAGATTCTCTTAGAAAAAAAGATTCTAACCTTTATGCAATAGTTGCACCTGCATTTGCCTCTCAATATAATTATGTTGACCTTGGTCAAGTAATCACAGGGATTAAAAAATTAGGATTCAAAGATGTGGTAGAGGTAGCTCTTGGAGCTGATCTTGTAGTTCAGGCAGAAACTGAAGAATTCATAGAAAACTCAAAAAATGGAATATTAACTACAAGCTCATGCTGCCCTGCTTTTGTAAACTATATAAACTACAAATATCCTAAACTTGAAGAAAATATATCCACAACAGTCTCCCCTATGATTGCTACTGCAAGACTCATAAAAAATATAGACAAAAATGCTACAGTAGTATTTATAGGTCCTTGTATAGCAAAAAAATCTGAAAAGGATAGATATAAAGCATCTGAAAATGTAGATTTCGTGCTTACATTTGAAGAAATGGCAGCTATGATTGATTCTCAGGACATAGATCTTTCAAGCCTAGAGTCTTCTCCTTTAAACAATGCATCTAGCTATGGACGAAACTTTGCATCAACTGGAGGACTTACATCAGCAATAGAAAATCATATTAAAAGCAGCGAGCTAGAAGCAGAGTTTAACCCTATAAAATGCGATGGAATCAATGAATGTGATAAATCCTTAAAGCTTGCATCAGTAAAGAGGCTCAATCACAATTTTATTGAAGGAATGGCATGTATAGGAGGTTGTATCAAAGGTCCAGTTACAATGCATCATGGAAAAGCAGATTTGAAAAGACTTAAAGAGTATTCAGAAGCTGCTATAGAAAAAACCTCCAAAGATGCAGCTAGAATATTTCCATTTGAGCAAATCAATCTTCATAGATAAAATGTAAACTCCCTTAAACCATCATATTAAATTCAATAATATAACTTCCGAAGTTTTTTCCAGTAAAAAATCCCCTTAAAACTGAAACTCATTAAGGGGATTTTGATTTTACTTAAACCTACATCCTTAAAGTAGCCTTTATTCTTTGTGGATTTAGGATAAGGTCTATTGCATCATTTATGTCCTTTGTTATTATATCTGCAGAAAAAATCGCCTTAACTGCACACCCTTCGTCTCCAATTACAGCTACAGAAAGTGCGCTTTCTTCAAACATCTCTACATCATTATTTCCATTTCCTATTGTCATAGTCACATCTGAGTCTATCTTATTTACAATCTCTCTCTTGCTAAGAGCAGCATTTTCCCCATCAAATATTTCAAGAGTAACAGGAAGTCCCTCACACTGCTTTTTTGCTTGATTATAAGTATCAGCTGTAAGTATATAAACCTTAATATCCATATCATTGAGCTTTTCGATTTTTTCTTCTATTCCATCCTTTAAAGTTCCGTCATGAGCAATAGTTCCATTGAAATCTAAAACAACATTTTCAATTTTCATCTTACCTTTTCCTGGAATGTCAATAGTTACCATTTTAAATTCTCTCCTCTTGAAATATATTAAGTATAGTGTTTCAAAATCAACTTATCATTACATAGCTCTACTTAATATTTATCCATACATAGAGATTACTAACATTTTATTTTTCTAAATTAGAGGTTTTTTCATCAAGCCAGTTAATAAGATGCTCTACAACCTCATCTTTATTTATTTCATTGAGCATCTCATGTCTACCTCCTTCATAGATTCGTAGAGTTACATCCTCTATTTTCAGCTCCTCTTTATACATGTTGTATATCTTCTTTACCCCTTCTGCATAATCTCCTACAGGATCTTCACTCCCAGAAAATAGATATATAGGTATATCCTTTGGTATTGACTTAAGATTTGACTTTAGAAAATTTTCATTCATCCCCTTGAACAAATAATGATAAGCCGAAGATGTAAATACAAAGCCTGTATCTTCATAGGACGAATAAAGCTGGGCCGCTTTTTTATCCCTAGTAAGCCACTCAGCACCATTTATCACCTTATCAATTCTTTTGTTAAATACTCTGTTAGTTATTTTGTTTATATATATTGCTTTTCTTCTTTCACCAAATATATCCACAGAAAGCTTTGCTCCAAGGCATAAAATAGTATTACCTGTTTTATTAGTGCCGCCTGTTCCTGAAAAAATAATTCCATTTAAGTTTTTTCCATAAACTTCAAGATACCTTAGTGAAAGAAATGAACCCATAGAATGTCCCAAAAGAAATAACTTTTCATCTTTGTGCTCATCCTTGATGATATCCGTAAGAGTCTTCATATCCTTTACCATTTTTAGAAAAACATCCCCTGACCCTAGATATCCGTATTCCTCCCATGCTGATTTCCCATGTCCTCTATGATCATTGATATATACTGCATAGCCAGCTCCTGCAAGCTTTAGAGCCGTCTCTTCATATCTCATCCCCTTTTCACACATTCCATGAGCCATTTGTATGACCCCTTTTAGTTTTTTCTTTGGAATCCAGCTATAATAGTATATATTTACATCATCTGAGCCCTTAAAGTAACTCTCTTTAAAATCAATCATCTCTACTTCCTCCTTTATTGTTTACATTATATTATTATCCATTTTTTCTTTCTTTAAATTTAAAACAGGTTTAACCTTTATGAAATTAATTATATTTTTTCTTATGCTATAATATCCTTAAAATCTTTTAAGGTGGTGATGATATGTCTATGAAGCTTCTAAAAGAAGGAGCCTCTCTATATGCAGTTTGGGAAGAGCTCTTGGCTCTTGGAATAAAACACTGCTTTACAACATCTACAGACAATATGATTTTGACTGAAGATAACAATATAGATACTCTAAAAGCAAACTACCAAAGAGCAAAAAAAATTTCAAGCTGTAAGTCCAAGGAAACATTTTTTACAATGCAGGTTCATGGCAAAAAAATTGAAACCATAAAAACTCTTGATGATGGAGAAAACTTTACTCTTGGCAAAAGATTTAAAGATACAGATGGTTTGATTACAGATATTAAAGATATTACTTTAGTTACCCAATATGCAGATTGCACTCCCATAACTTTATTTGACCAAAAGAAAAATATACTAGCCTCTATACATTCAGGTTGGAAAGGCACTACTCTTAAGATTATCGAAGAGGGAATAAGGCTTATGAAGCAGGAATACCTTTCAGACCCTGCTGATATCTATTGCTTTATTTGGCCTTCCATAGGCATTGATGATTTTGAAGTGGATAAAGATGTTGCTGATATATTCAAAGAAGGTTTTGATTTTTTTAAAGAGGTATCGTATACAAAAGGAAATAAGTTTCATATTGACATAAAAGAAATAAATAAAAAAATGGCTCTAAGAAACGGTATTCCCTTAGAAAATATTTTCGTAAGTGATATATCTACATTTTCAGACCCTAGATTTCATTCATATAGAAGAGACAAGGAATGCTCAGGAAGAATGTCTCTTATCTCTGAGATGTAAATGAATTTAAAACTAAAAAAATCCTAGAGTGTTTTATACTATATATTTAATATAGACAAAATACTCTAGGATTTTTTATTTATTTAGTATTATCTTTCCTGCTACCTCTCCTGCTGTATACCCTCCATTAATAGGCACTGTTGCAACAGGGATACCGCTAGGCATCTGGACTATAGATAAAAGAGAATCAAGACCATCAAGATTTTTTGTTTTTACAGGAACCCCAATCACAGGAATACATGTAAGCGCTGCCACCATACCCGGAAGATGTGCCGAGCCTCCAGCTCCTGCAATTATTACCTCTATCCCTCTATCCTTTGCATTTTTTGCATAATCGAACATTTTTTCTGGAGTCCTATGGGCAGATACAATATGCACCTCATAGCCTATACCAATATCTTCAAGAGCTTTTTTTGCACCTTCCATAACAGGATAATCAGAGTCGCTTCCCATTATAATTCCAACTTTCGGCATAATAACCTCCTTAATAAAGTCATCAACTAATTCATGTTATGATTTTTTTATACTTATTATTTTTAAATTATTTATAGCTTCCAGTGCTTTTTTTGAAGCCTCTTTCAGATTATCATCTAAGACAGTAATATGACCAATTTTTTTGTTTTTTCCAGTACTAAATTTTCCATAAAGGTGAATATACGCATTCTTTTCTTTTAATATATCTTCCATCCCTTTGACGCTATATTGCCCTATTACTTCATCTGTCCCTAAAATATTGGTCATTGCGCAAGGGGATAAAAGATTGGTAGAGCCAAGAGGCATTCCCGTTATTATTCTGATAAGCTGTTCAAATTGTGATGTAATGCATGCCTCATATGTATAGTGTCCTGAGTTATGTGGCCTTGGCGCAATTTCATTTACATATATTTCATGGTCTTTTCCTAAAAACATCTCAATACAAAATACTCCAACATCATCAAGTATATCCATTACCTCTTTTGCTGTATTTATTGCTTTTTCCTCAACCAAAGATGATATATCAGCAGGAGCAACTGTAAGGGTTAGTATGCTGTCTTTATGAGTGTTTTCAGCTATTGGGTAAAAGCTTACATTTCCCATCAAATCCCTTGAAGCAATTATAGAAAGTTCCTTTTCAAAATCTACAAGCTTCTCTGCAAAAAAATGCTCCTTTATAGAATCGTCACTCAGTTCATCTATGATTTCATCAAGCTTAGCTTTGTTTTTTATTACTATATTTCCTTTTCCATCATATCCGCCTGTGCAAGTCTTTAGTATCAGCTCGTCTCCAAAATCTTCA
The DNA here is from genome assembly GCF_017874355.1 of Acetoanaerobium pronyense. Lineage (GTDB taxonomy): Bacteria > Bacillota > Clostridia > Peptostreptococcales > Filifactoraceae > Acetoanaerobium > Acetoanaerobium pronyense. Next base: position 26,386 of record NZ_JAGGLI010000030.1, on the reverse strand, counting down.
AATGTATTTATTATATCTAATTTTGAGTTCACTTTTTTTAGATTAGGAACCTTTACTCCTTTATCAAAGAGTAGTTTCTTTTGAATATATTTATTTTGAATCTTTTTTAAAGTATGTCCAGAAGGATAAACCCTATATCCCTCATCTTCTAGCTCTTTTAATATATCTGCATTTATATGTTCAAACTCAAAGGTAATTACATCTGTCTCCTTAGCAAGCTTTCTAATAGAATCCTTATCTGCAAATGAGGCTGTTATTTGCTCATCCGAAACCTGACCCGCAGGACAATTATATGTAGGATCTAGTATAGTCAAATGATATCCCATTTTTTTGGCTTCAAAAGCCATTAATTTACCAAGCTGTCCCCCACCCACTATTCCAATCTTAGAAGGAGGATATAAAACATTAGATTCATCTTTAGACACAAAATCACCCCATACTCTTCTTTTCTATAATATATCAAAAAAAAACAAAAAAATCTAATGCTTTCTAAAAATATATAAATAAAGTTTCTATTATTCTTAACCTTTTAGGCGTTTAACATAAAAATAGTTCGTATTTTGTCTTTGTTCACAAAACAATCATTTTATGTTATAATAACTATATAAAACTCGGGGATGTAATGGTCTCGACGAGGTTTTGAAGCTATAGGTAGCGAGTCGTGTAACTCCTCTTCATCACGTAAAACTGTGGGGAACCTTAAATTAAACGCAAACGATAATTACGCTTTAGCTGCCTAAGTCGCAGCTCGTTTTCACCGAGTAACCTACGCCTTGGATGAAAACGTCAACTAGTAGGGACCTGCTTTGGGGATATCTGGACCTAAAGTAGAATAATTCAGATGTAGCCAATCGGAAGCTTAGTATCTGGGGCGTCCAGAAGGCGAAATTCAAATTCAGATAATACACTCGTAGAAGCTTCTAGTGAATGGATCTCGGACAGGAGTTCGATTCTCCTCATCTCCACCAATTAATTTATTCAAGATAGCGATTAATATTACTGATGTAAGTATGCTGTGGTAAGCATACATGCCAAGACGGTGTTGTTATATAATGATACTTCTGTCTGGCTAACGTGATGTCAAGGGACAGCTTCCTGAGAACCAGGAGGAAATCTGTTATTTCGGACGATATTACGGGATACATCAATCAGTAATATTGGTCGCTATATTTGATTTATGGATAATTACCAGTTATCGCCAATTATTTTTCTTTTTTAAAAAATTTTTGTTATAAAAAAACAAAAGCGCTTTTTTGTGGTATCAATATAATAAAACTACAAACAGGGGTGTTTTTTATTGAGAAAATTTATTTATGCTGTGGACTTCTTTGATTATTGGTTAAGGATTAAAAATGTAGAGTGTGCTGAAAGTACTGTATATGGTTATAAAAATATCCTATACAATCATTTCATCCCCTACTTTCATAACGTAAAAATCAAAGATATTACATCAATTGATTTAGAGGAATATTTCGAGCATATACTGCACAAAAAATATAGAGGAAAAAATTTAACAAGACACACTGCCTCAAAACATTATGGATTGCTTAACCAAGCTTTTAAAAAAATGAAGCAACTGGATGTGATTAAAAAGAATCCTATGAAAAAAGTCATGAAGCCTGTAGATGATAAGGTTATGGTATATTCCATCTATACGGCTGACAAAATTTTTAATCTTTTAGATATCCTTGATGGAATGAAAATTGATATTCCAGTTTGCCTTGCTGGCTTCTTAGGATTACGTCGTGGTGAAGTTGCAGGGTTAAAGTGGAAAAATGTATTTTTTGACCAAAGATATATTCAAATTAAAGATACAAAAACAGTAGTTGGTTGCAATATAATTCAAAAGGATTCTCCAAAGAGTAAATCCGCTGTAAGAAAAATATACCTTCCTGATTTTATTTTATTTAAATTAAAACGTGAATACATAAGACAGAAAGAAATAACTTTAAAAACAGGAGTAGAATTTGAGTATGTTATGCAGTGGGATTGTGGAAAAGAGTTTAGGCCAAATTATATTAGTAACTGCCTAAAAGAGACTTTGGAGAAACATAGTCTCCCTCATATACGTTTTCATGATCTTAGACATTCATTTGCTAGTATTGCAAATGAAAATAGAGTGAGCTTACATGATATATCTTTAGCTCTTGGACATTCAGAAGAAAGAACGACCTCAAAAATATATATCCATACTTTTGATGATTACAAAAAAAGTACTGTACTAGCTGTATATAAAAATATAATGCAGGAAAATTCTAAAAAACTTAATTCTGCTATTTAATATTTTTCAAAAAAATAATAAATCACAAATCCATTTTTCGCAGAAATGAATTAGTGATTTATTACTTAGTACAAATAAATTTTCGGTACATTCATTATACCATAAAGTTTATTAAATTTGAAAAATATTTATTAAAACTTCATACAATTAATTCTTTTAAAAGTGATACTCATTTGTGTATCACTTTTTTTAATTTCAAAATAAATTTTCGGAGGATAAAATATGAAAAATTTAATGAATATATTAAAGACATTTCCAAACATTATTTATATAGATATCCCTAATTTAGAAAAAAACAAAATTTTGTTTTCCCCTATTTCTAAAAAAGGAGGAAGCAAAAATGTTTAACCAAAAGAAATTTTCAGTAAACGATATATATCAAAATTCTTTCCATCAAATACCTACCTTTTTCTTTTTAGATGAATTTCCCAAAGTATGTGATAAAGCAATTATATTATATTCGATTTTGAAAAGTAGATATGAACTTTCAGTCAAAAATAGATGGTTTGATAAAGATGGAAATGTATACCTAATTATGAAACGTGAACAAATGGAAAAAATTCTGCGCTGCTCTGATAAGACTATAACGAAATGCATTAATGAGCTAAAAGAATACAATTTATTAATTGAGGTTAGACAAGGAAAAGGACGTCCAAATTTAATATATCTAACTTATCCCGATATAGACAAAATAATAAAAGAAAATCAAGACGAGGATTTAATTGATTTTAAAGAATTAGATAATGTTGATGACTCTAATGAGATTATAGAAAATCTCTCTGAAAAGGACGATTCACATCAACCCCTTGCAAATACTATGAACCGTAAAAGTTACGATTCAACTCAAAGCATTGAAAACACTATAAAGTATAAAAATAGTACATTATCAGAAAAACACGAAAAAAACCAATTAAAAAAACCACCCCTTGAAACCGTTGAAAACACTATGAACCGTAAAAACTCCGGTTCTAGACCCGTAAATATTACGACTCTTAATAGATATATAGATAATAATATAAATAAAATATATAATCATTCCTTCATTCAAAAAGAATTAGACAAAGAACATGACAAAATAAAAAATACCGAAGGAATGAACGAAAGGAAATATAAAAATATTCAAAATCTCGAAAAAGAAATAATCAGTGATAAAACTAGAGATTTAAATGAGCATATAGTTAAAGACAATATTGACTATGAGCTTCTACTCGAAAAAAACGACTCCGATATCGTAAACGATATTACTGAAATCCTTGTCGATACAGTATCTTCTACGAAAAGAGACTTCAGAATAAATGGTTGTAATACCTCTGCAAATCTAGTTAAATCTAGGTTTTTAAAGCTAAATCATATGCATATAGAATTTGTAATTGACTGCCTTTCAAGAAATACTACTGAAATTAGAGATATTAGATCTTATCTCATGACAACTCTCTACAACGCTCCAAATTCAATGAATCTGTATTATAATTCAAAAACTAACCATGACTTAAATCATTAAATTAAGCTTATTGTTTTTAACATTTTGGCTGAAAGTAATCCAGTGTGTTAATTTTTTGTTTTAAGATACTTTTGATTCATTGACATATTTTGGTATTATATTTTGTAAAAAATCTTATTAAAACTAAAAATAATGACTTTTACGAATGTTTTGATTTTAAAGGAGATGGTAAAATGAGTTTCATCTGTAAAAAATGGATTCCACCCTAACAACATTTTCCTAAAAATTCAATCTGAAAGAAGGTGAAATTTTGAATCAAGAAGAAACGTTGAGAGATGCTCTTAAAACAATCGAAGATAGCTATAGAACTACAAGAAAGCTAGTTCATCACACAGAAAAGCCTATAAAAAAAATCTATGGTCTAACTTTAAATGCCATTGATATTACTGGTGAAGTCCTAGTTAAGCTCTTTGAAAAACTTTTAAATAAAGATATTCCATGGAAAACTAACGCTAAAAATTTAAAATTCCTGTATAAAAAAGGAGTTCCCCTTTCGAGTAACGATTGTGATATCAAGGACCTACAGTTATTCCAAAAAATAATGAAAAACCATGAAGTTGATTATTCAATCAAAAAAGATTATTCAACACCGGGTAGGTTTAACCTTTTTTTCCTAGCTAGGGATGTTGAGCTTATAGAGAAAGCTCTAGAAAGATTTATTGTGGCAGAAAGACTTCAGAGCAATGAAAAATCAGACTTTATCAAAGAACAAAGTATAGAGCTGTCGGATAATCTGGAAGAAGTGAAAAATAAAATGGATAAACTAGAAAATCAAATTGAAAACGATAAAAACCCTAAAGAAAAAAAAAGACATGAAGAAACACTAAAAATCTATCAAGAGCACTATAAAAATTTAAGTAAAAACGACCTTAAAAGAGCAGAAAAAATAGAAAGAGTCCCTAATTCAAAAGAGAAAGAAAGCACTATTTTGAAACTAGAAAAAGCCAAAGATAAAGCTAAAGAAGCTAATCTAAGTAATGAGAAAGTAAAAGAAAAAAAGCAGGAGTTAAGTCTATGACAACTTTTGAAAAGATTGGAAAAGAAGTTAAGGCTGATATTAATAATGCACTTTCCAGTATGGACAATAGAAAACTAATACTTATGTCTCTTCCCTACTTAATCATTTTCTATATTTCAAATAAAATTAGCTCACTTTCACAAAAAATCGGATTATTAAACGCTCTTTTAAATTTTGAAGATGCCTTTTCTTCCCTTCTCCTTAGTTTTAATTCCAAAGATTTATTAATTGGAATAACTACTACAGGAGTTTTTTTTATGCTTATTTGTCTCAGAAAACTAGATAAGAAAAAATTTAGACAAGGAAAAGAATATGGCTCTGCTAGATGGGGAACTCGAAAAGAGATACTTCCATATGTTGATGTTAAGCCACGAAATAATATCATTTTGACAGAAACAGAAGCACTAACATTAAACCCCTATTCTCTCCCTGGAAAGCCTAATCACACAGCTAGAAATAAAAATGTTTTGGTAGTTGGTGGCTCTGGTTCTGGAAAGACTCGATTTTATGTCAAACCAAATATTATGCAAATGCATAGTTCCTATGTAGTTACAGACCCAAAAGGTACTGTCCTTCTCGAAGTGGGAAAAATGCTATCAAGAGGTAGGCCAAAATTTGATGAAAAAGGGAAAGTCATATTAAAAAATAATAAACAAATGTACGAGCCTTATAAAATTAAAGTTCTAAATACTATAAACTTTAAAAAATCTATGCATTACAACCCCTTCGCCTATCTTAAAAAAGAAAAAGACATCTTAAAACTCGTTAACACAATAATTTTAAATACAAAAGGAGAAGGCGAAAAATCCAGTGAAGATTTTTGGGTAAAAGCTGAACGACTTTTATATACTGCTTTAATTGCTTATATCTTTTACGAATCTCCTGATGAGGAAAAGAACTTTAATACGTTAATTTCAATGATAGATGCTTCTGAGGTTCAAGAAGATAATGAAAGTTTTGTAAACGGAGTAGATATTTTATTTACAGAACTTGAAACCGGAAAAGATTATATAACAGGCGAAATTATAGAAGACCCTAAGCCTAATCACTTTGCCGTAAGACAATATAAAAAATATAAATTGGCAGCAGGGAAAACTGCAAAGTCTATATTAATTTCTTGTGGAGCTAGACTTGCCCCTTTTGATATTGAGGAACTTAAAGAAATGCTATCAAAAGATGAATTAGAGCTAGATAAGCTTGGCGATACTCTTACATCACTCTTTATAATAATTTCTGACACTGATACAACCTTTAATTTTATAGTGGCCATGTTATACACTCAGCTTTTTAATCTTTTATGCGAAAAAGCTGATGACGAATATGGAGGAAAACTGCCCTATCATGTTCGTTGCCTTTTAGATGAATTTGCAAATATTGGCCAAATCCCAAATTTTGAGAAGTTAATTGCAACCATGCGTTCCAGAGAAATATCAGCATCTGTTGTTCTTCAATCAAAGAGTCAACTTAAAGGTATATACAAAGACCACGCTGATACTATCGAAGGAAACTGTGACACCACATTATTTCTTGGCGGTAAAGAAAAATCCACCTTAAAGGACCTTGCCGAAATTCTTGGAAAAGAAACTATAGACCTATATAACACTTCTCAAAATAGAGGCCAACAACAAAGCTATGGACTTAACTATCAAAAGGTTGGAAAAGAGCTTATGAGTCAAGATGAAATAGCAATACTGGATGGAGGAAAGTGCATTATGCAGCTAAGAGGTGTTAGACCATTTCTTTCAAGAAAATATAATATTAAAAACCACGAAAACTATAAGCTGCTTTCAGATTTTAATAAAGACAATGAATTTAATGTAGAAAAATATATTAAATTAGAAAGGATAAAAGCTAAGAAAAATAATATTGCTAAAAAAGAATATGAAATTGGAGCTACTTCCACAAAGCAATTTGAACTTTTTTTAAAAAGAATATAAAAAACAAAGGAGAGATTATTTATGGAATTTTTTAACAGTGCAATAGAAGCATTAAAAACACTTGTAACAGCTCTTGGAGCAGGACTTGGAGTATGGGGAGTGGTAAACTTACTTGAAGGATATGGTGGAGATAACCCAGGAGCGAAATCTCAAGGTATAAAACAGCTTATGGCAGGCGGTGGAATAATACTTCTTGCACAACAAGTTATCCCTAATTTAGCAAACTTATTTTAGTTTTACTTGTTCTATTTTCAAAGGTGAAGAAGTTCTAACTAATCCATAAAAACTAAGAGCTTCTTCATAAATTGGCTAAATTTAAATTAATATCAAAATCAAAGATTTAATTTTTTTAAAACTATCCAAAGGATGGTGAATATATGTGGGTAATAGATCAGATAATTGAATATATAAGAAAAATGCTCATAAGCTCTGTTATATCTAAAGTTGAAGGTATGTTTGATTATTTCAACGAAACTCTAGTAGATGTGTCTTCAAATGCTGGCGCATCTCCTATGTCTTGGAATTCTAATATTTATGGCTTGGTCAGAAATATATCCGACAACATTATACTTCCTATAGCCGCTTTAATAATAACTTTTATACTCTGCTATGAGCTTATACAAATGGTTAATGAAAAAAACAACATGCATGATATAGATACTTTTAATTTTTTTAAATATGTATTTAAAGCAGGAATAGCAGTGTACCTACTTTCTAATACGTTTAACTTCGTTATGGCATTCTTTGATGTAGGAGCTAGTTTAACAAATAGCACACTTGGAATCGTAACCTCTAGCAATACATTATTAGAAATAGATTCAAGCACTTTTATAGAATCTTTAAATACGTTAGCAATACACGAATTGATAACATTAATCCTATTAACATCAATATTTAAAGTCATATTTTGGATTTTATCAATGGGTATTTTTGTAATTCTTGCAATAAGAATGGTCGAGATATATTTCTATATTTCACTATCCCCTGTCCCTTTTGCCACATTTGGAAACAAAGAATGGTCAAATATAGGTATTAACTATACAAAAGTAATTTTTGCCTATGCTTTACAAGGGGTATTAATTATTTTAGGATTTGGAATATACTCTCAGCTTGTCAAAACATTTCTTGAAGGAATTGGTGGCGGTGCGTTTGATTTCACAAAGAGCTTAGGATTCCTTATTGGAATTTCTGTAGTTCTTTTAGTTTCTCTTATAAAATCAAATAGTGTTGCAAAATCTGTATTAAATGCTCATTAAATTTTGAACATTATAACGTTTTAGTGTTATAATACTTTAAATTTAAAATGTTGTTGTATGAAAGGAGCTGAATATATTATTAGTAAACATATTGATTTTTCAGAGAATGAAGAATTTAATTTAGGCTCTCATGAACTTAATGAACATGGAAATTTCACAAGTATTTCTATAAAGCCAGTGACTGATGAAGAATTATTCTTTCATCTTGAGCAAGAATCAAACGAAGAAAGCACTACATTCAATATGATAAATGAATTAAAAATTCTCTTTAGACATACAATATGGTTTCTAATTAAATTTGCTCTTGCATATATTATAGGTATGATTGTTGTTTATATTGTGGTTGGAGGAACAAATCGTTCAACAACTAATGATTCATTATTATATATATACAGTCTTATTCCTACTGCAACTGTATTTGGATTAGCTAATAAACATAAAAAGCGAGGTAATATAGATGAATAATACCGGTTTAATATTTAGACTACTTATTCCTATTATAGTTCCATTTGCTATTTTAATGGCTATTGTTAAAATATTTGATTTTTTATCTCCTTACCTTCCTTTTATCTTTGTAATAGTTTTCTTCATACCTACAGTTAAAGGATTTCAAATTCTTTACAAAAGAATACAGGAATTTGTATTTAGCATAATAAATTTTAGAAAAAAATATAAATCATACAAAGAATGTAAAAAGAATTTCATATAAATATCCTTAGGCTGCTCAATGAGCAGCTTTTTTTATTGGAAAGGAGTTATTAAATGGCATTTGTTCCGGTTCCTAAGGATTTAGCTAAGGTAAAAACTAAGATAGCATTCAACCTAACTAGAAGACAGCTCATAAGCTTCTCATTAGGTGGAATTATAGGTTTTTTTATCTATATAAATGCAAAACAAATATTTCCAAATGACATTGCCCTTCTCATTATGATGGTTGGAGTTATGCCCTTCTTTTTCTTAGGTGTCTACGAAAGAGACGGTCTTAATTTTGAAAAGCTAATAAAATATTATTACGAAAGTAAAATAAGAAACCCTGAAGTAAGAATATATAAGAATACAAACTCTTATGAAGCTTTAGTGAAAGGAGCTGATAAACTTGCAAAACCTCCAAAATCAGCAGCAAAAAAAGCAAATTCAGAAGTTACAAAAAAGCAAAGAAGAATACCAGCATAGAAAAGATAAATCTTCTTTGATAAAAGAAAAATCAGAATCTAAAGGCTTTATGATTCCTTTTTTTAAAAAGAGAACTCCACCAATCCAAACTGTACAAGATACAATCCCTTATCAAAGAATCCTTCCAGATGGAATTTGTCATCTAGGTGGAAAAAAGTATAATAAAACAATCCAGTTCTTTGATATAAACTATCAGCTTGCACAAAATGATGATAAAACAATAATATTTGAAAACTACTGTGATTTTCTAAATTACTTTGATTCATCTGTAGAATTTCAACTTTCTTTCATAAATCAAAAAGGGAATATAGAAGACTTTAAAAGAAATATAGAAATGCCTAGTTCAAGTGATAATTTTAATGAAATTAGGGAAGAGTTTTCTAATATGCTAAAAAATCAGCTAAGTAAAGGTAACAATGGTCTTATAAAAACTAAATACATCACCTACACTATAGAAGCTGAAAATTTAAAAAATGCAAAACAAAGACTAGAGAGAATAGAATCGGACATACTAAATAATTTTAAGGTCTTAGGGGCAAGAGCTGTGGCTTTAGATGGTAAAGAACGCTTAGAGCTTCTTTTTAATATTATGAATCCAGATTCAGATAGTAAATTCAACTTCACATGGAATAGTATCAAAAATGGTGGAATGTCTACAAAAGACTATATAGTTCCATCTTCTTTTAATTTTGGAGATAGAAAAGTATTTAGAATGGGAGATATGTATTCAGCTGTATCCCATATAGTTATTAATGCTCCTGAAATGAACGATAGAATGCTTGCAGACCTTTTAGATATAGACGAAAACATATCTATAAGCTTTCATATTCATTCAATAGACCAAAACAAAGCTATTAAGATGATTAAAAGTAAGCAATCTGATTTAAACAAAATGAAAATAGAAGAACAAAAGAAAGCTGTAAGAGCTGGTTATGATATGGATATTATTCCTTCAGATATTCAGACTTTTACAAAGGAAACTGAAAACTTCCTAGATGACCTACAAAATAGAAACGAAAGAATGTTTGTAACTACCATAACAGTTATGAATACTGCATTAACAAGGCAAAAGCTTGAAAATACAGTATCTCAAGTACAATCAATATCTACTAAATACAACTGCATGATGAAAAGACTAGATTATCAGCAAGAAAGAGGACTTGTTTCTTCCCTTCCACTTGGGAAAAATAGGATTGAGATTAAAAGGATTCTTACAACCTCTAGTACAGCTATTTTTGTACCCTTTACCACACAAGAGCTTTTTATGGGTGGAGAATCACTTTATTACGGTCTTAATGCCCTTTCTAATAACATTATCATGGTAGATAGAAAAGCACTTAAAAACCCAAATGGTTTGATTTTAGGTGTGCCGGGAGCTGGTAAATCTTTCGCAGCTAAAAGAGAAATTACAAATTCTTTTTTAAGAACGACAGATGATATTATCGTTGGAGACCCAGAGGGTGAATATGCTCCACTTGTTAATACTTTAAAGGGACAAGTAATAAACATATCCCCTAACTCGAAAGACTATATAAATCCTATGGATATAAACCTTAATTATGCAGAAGATGACGACCCACTTACATTAAAGTCAGAATTCATCTTATCTCTTTGTGAGCTTGTAGTAGGTACAAAGATGGGCCTTGATGGAAAAGAAAATTCAATAGTAGATAGATGCGTAAGACTTATATATAGGAAATATTTAGAAAATCCTGTTCCTGAAAATATGCCTATCCTTGAAGATTTATACAAAACTCTTTTGCAACAGGAAGACCCTGAAGCAAAGCGCATTGCAACCTCTCTTGAAATCTATGTTACCGGTTCACTTAATGTTTTTAATCATCAAACAAACATAGATATTCATAACCGCTTTGTTTGCTACAATTTTAAAGAACTTGGAAAAGCTCTTAAAAAAATCGGTATGCTAATAATTCAGGATCAAGTATGGAATAGAGTTTCTATGAATAGAGGTAAAAAGGCTACAAGATATTATATTGATGAATTTCACCTTCTCTTAAAAGAACCTCAAACAGCCTCATACTCTGTGGAAATATGGAAAAGATTTAGAAAATGGGGAGGAATTCCAACTGGTATAACCCAAAATGTTAAAGATTTGTTGTCTTCAAAAGAAATAGAAAATATATTTGAAAACAGTGAGTTTATCTATATGCTATCCCAAGCATCCGGGGATAGAGCAGAACTTGCTCAAAGACTAAACATATCACCACATCAACTATCTTATGTAACCCATACCAATCCAGGTGAAGGGTTACTTTTTTATGGAAATGTAACTATTCCATTTATAGATAAGTTTCCCAAAGAAACAATACTATACAAAGTAATGACTACAAAACCTGAAGAAGTTAGTTCATAAAATAAGGAGTTGATGAAATGATTATCGGAATCGAGAATCTTACAGAAGAGCAAAAGATATTAATGTTTAGAACAAACGAGCTGCACACTAAATGCGTAGGAAATGACTACAAGGATGGAATGAAAATTGTTAAAGTTTGGATTGATGAAAATAATTGCGTGTGCGTAAGGCTCAAAAATAGCCAATGGTATCACTATAACGCAAAGGGCGAGTGGTATTAAGGAGCTGATTTAATGGCTAAAAAACTTACTTCTAAGGATAAAATAATCAATAAAATGACTAAAGATGGCTTAGAAGAATTAAATATTACAAAAAGAACTAAAGAAAATATAAGTAATCGTATAAAAGACATATCCCTTGAACGAAAGAAAGAAAAACTTGGTTTGAAGACTCAAAACATAGATAAGAAAAAGAAAAATATCAAGAAGAAAATGCAAAAGCAAAATAAAAATAGTAATTTTGATTCAGTGGAATCTTATAGCAAGGTTAATAATCCGGGATATGAAAAAGGCAACTTTATCTCTTCTTCAGATACTTCGATTGGAAAGAATATAAAAAGTTCAAATAAAAAGTCTTTTAGACCTTCTAAGAAAAGTACAGATGAACTTAATTATTCAAAAATCAAGGTTCAGGTAGATAAAACCCGATTTAAATTTAAGCATATTTCTGATAAAGCAAAGCTTCAAGGAAAAAGTGTTAGATTCTCAAACTCTCATATAAAGGAATTGCAACATAAACATAGTAACTTATCTTTAAAAAATAAAAAACTACAAAACAAACTAAATTATGGAGTTAGAGAAAAAATCGGTGATTCTTTAGAGGAAGATGATAATTCCCTTCAAGCCGATACATTTAAAACCGTTAATAGCTCTAACCAAAAGCTTCAAAATTTGTCAAAATCTGTCAGAAAAATAAAAGTAAATCATAATAATAAGAAAGCTAAAGAAAAAATAAAAAATGACCTTTTAGATAATAGAAATAAATTCCAGAGTTCAAGACTACAATTTGATGAATCTAAAAAAGAAAAACACCCTAGTAAATTTCTTCTTTCCCCTACTTATTATACTTTTAGATTTGCCAAAGAATCCACCTTAGATTCTATCGAGAAAGATAAAAGTTTGCATTCAGAAACCTCTAAGTTTGTAACTGACTCAAAAAATATTATAGGAACTAAAATAAATACAGTTAGAAAACTAGGTAATTTAAGAGAAAAATCTAAAACCCAAAAGGATTTAAATAAATCTAAAAGTGCACTAAACCAACAAAATAAAGATATTATTCAACATGAGAAAAAAAGAAATCTAAATCAATTTTCAAAAGCCGAAAAGAAGAAATTGCAAAAATTAATCTATAAAAAACATTATGCTAAAGCATTTAAAAGTAGTGAACTTAAAAAATCATCAGAAACTTTCGAAATAAATCAGAGTCGTTTTGTGATGTTAATAAAATCATCTAAAGCTGCTATGGTTAGAGTGGTAACTGCCCTTTCCTCTCTTTTAGGAATCCCTCTTGTAATTGCATTTTTCTTTGCTTGTGTTTTCATGCTCCTAGTTTCTATGTCTAGCATTGGTGGTGCTGTAGTTGCATCAATAGTATATCAATCATCAGATATCGAGATAACAAAAACTAACGGATATTTTTCAGAGCTTGAAGTAGATTTAGCTATTGATATAATTGATACTGAACAAAATCACCCTGGATATGATGAATATGAGTACAGTTTAGATAATATCGGACATGACCCTCATATGATTGCATCGTATCTATCAGTAATATTTTCCCATGGTTTTGAGCTTGAAGACAGTAAAGTTAAATCCGAAATAGAAGATTTGTTTAGCACTATGTATAGACTTGAGAGAATTCCAAGAACTGAAATACGATATTCAGGTGAAACCTCATACACTGTTACTATTCTCAGAACCGTACTAAACACAAAACCCCTTGAAGATGTTATAGATTCAAAGTTTGGTCTTTTAGGTGTAAAAGAAAAGATTTCATACAAGATGTTTTATGAAGCTAAAGGTAGCTTTACATTTATGAAAAGTCCAATTTTAGATGATTGGAAACCAGATGTCATAAGAAAGTTTGGATATAGCTTAGAACCTGATACTAGACAAAAAATATTCTACCCTGCAATAGATATTCAACCTACCGGTGAAAAAGTATTTGCACTTGTAGATGGAATTATTAGTTTTGGTAATAGTGAATTTGGTGAGTATCTTGAAATTTTAACCTTTGCAGGAAACAGAGTTAGATATTTTAATGTATCTAACTTTTTAGTTGAAGAGGGATATGAGGTTAATTCCGGCGAAGAATTATGCTCTATAGCTGAGTCTTCTAACGATACTTATATGAGTTCTTTTCTAACAGTTCAACTAATTGATAAGTTTGATAACTACCTAGACCCATATTTCTACCTTTTATCAAATACCGATACTTTGTCAGATGCATATATAGTAGATTTCTCTCAAAATAATAATTATAGCAACAATCCTAATTATACTTTCCCTAATGATGTTGACTTTGAAAACTACGATGAATGGGTAAAAGCACTTTTAGAAGAATCCCAAAAGCACCTTGGAAAGAGATATGTATTTGGAGCAAATGGCCCTAACACATTTGATTGCTCTAGCTTTGTTACTTGGACCTTTACCCACTCAGGAGTAAAGCATATGCCTAGAACTACAGCTCAAGGTATATATAATTCGACTCAAAGGATATCAAAAGAAGAATTAAGACCTGGAGATATAGTTTTCTTTACAGGAACATATAACGCCGGCAGACCAGTAACCCACGTTGGAATATATGTTGGCAATGGAACTATGATTCATGCAGGTGATCCGGTTCAATATGCAAATCTTAACTCAAGCTATTGGCAAAAGCATTACTATGGAGCTGGAAGAGTAACTCCGTAACTTTAAAAATTAAAATACTTTCGTGTCATAACACCATAAAGTTATAAAGTTTTATAATTAAAACATCATAAATTTAAAAAGGCATCTTAAATATAGATGTCTTTTTCTTTGGAGGTAAACCTATGCTAAACCCAGATAAAATAAGAAATTCAATTTCCAGTGTAGAAGAAAAAATTGAAAAGAAACGAGACAGTATCGAAAAAATAAAAAAAGATATCGAAAATCTTGAAGGTGAAATCGAAAAACTAAATAGTGTAATAACCGGAGAATTTTTAAATAAAATAGAGATGTCACCTATGGATTTACTTAGACTACTTGAAAAGAAGGACAGTATTTTCTTAGATAGCTCAAAAATTATAATCAATAATCCGAAATTTGAAAATACTACTGAAAATAGTTCTGACAATAAAGAAATACATGATTTTCAAGATAAAAATGAAGAATAAAATCATACAAAAGTGAGGTAAAAATATGAACCCTGTAATAGCTACAATACTAACTACAGCTTTACTTGTCTCCCCTACTCTCTCATATGCATCAGATGGCTTGGACTTAGATGAAAATATATCTCCTATCAAGACTTCTACAGCTTCATATGAACAATTGAATAATACCGCACAATCTATATCTATGGCTGACCCATACAAAGCACCCGCAAAAACTTCTACTCCAATTGGTGGAAATGTAGAAAAACCCAACTTCACCTCCCCTACTAGCCCATCTCAGTCTAGAGGAGATATAACAGAAAATGTTGGAGAAGATGGGCATCAGTTTGATTCAGATATCCCCCCTAAAAGACAATTTTTAACTTTTCAAACAGATTCAGGGAAAGAATTTCATCTCATAATAGACTATAGTAAAAATGACCAACAAGTTCGTATGCTTACAGAGGTCTCAGAATCTGACCTTTTAAATCTAATTAATAAATCAAGAAAAAATAGTGGAGAACTTAATGACTCCGAAGAAACTAAAGAAGATATGGAAATTAGATTAAAAGCTGAAATTAAAGAACAAATAGAAAAAGAAGAAGCAGAAATGATTTTAGCTGAACAAGAAAGTAATATGGATAAAAAACCTAACTCTACCCTATTTATTATTGCTCTTGTTGCTCTTTTTGTAGGAGGATTTGGCTATTATAAGAAAATCTATCTCAAAAATAAAAACACAGCTTCTATAGATGACGAATACGAAGATTCTGATGAGGATAATGAATATTTAGATGAGTATGAAGATGATTATATAGCAAATGAATATGATGAGCATTTGAATGCAGACATTTCTCAATCATCCGATGCCCTTAATAAAAGTGAATCTAGCAATACAAATGATGATTTATCTTTCGAAGAAGGATTTGAAGAAGATTACGATGATGAATTTAATAAAAAAGAATAACTCTTTTGTCCAATAATTTTTAAATCTTTAATCTAAAACTTAATTGTTTCAAACACTATAGTGTTATAAATTTATGACGTTATAGTGTTTGAATGTTTTAATATTATGGCGTTAGGATATTTTGAAATATATAATCTTCTTAAAATAACCTTACATAAAATTAAAAATAGCATTTAGCTAAAATCTTTCAATTTAATACTTTGCTATATTTTGGTATGATAGATAATAGTAAAATAAATTTAGGCTATTTAGTTCTTTTAAAAATAAATAATAAAGGGGAAATGGGAAAATGAAATTTAAATTAGCTTCTATAACACTTGCAGTATCTATGATGATGCTTATGTCTCCGGTACTTGAGTTAAACACAGTCTACGCAAATAGCTTTACATCAGAGTGGGCAAAGCCTACAGTGGACGCAATGAGTAACGCAGGTCTGATTCCTAATTCATTGAAGAATGATGCAGATTTTAGGGAGGATATATCAAGAGAGGAGTTTGCAGAGCTTATAACAACTTATTTCAATAAGGTTAAGAAGCAGACAAGCATTCCATCTTCTAGTGATTCTAAGTTTACAGATACTAACAATCCACTTATTACATTGGCAAATCAGCTAGGAATTGTTGGAGGATATCCTGATGGCTCATTTAAGCCTAATGCAACAATAACTAGACAAGAGATAGCAGTAATGGCTAACCAAGCTGAAAGACAATTATCTAATATCTCCCAATCTAAAGACGTAAAGAAATTTACAGATAATAGAAACATAGCACCATGGGCACAAGAAGGTGTTGGCTCATTATCTAAAGCAGGTGGAATTGGTGGGTATCCTGATGGAACATTTAAACCAACCAACAAAATGTCAAAGCAAGAAGCAATAGCACTTGTGGGAAATCTAGCAACTAAAGCAGGGTTAATAGCAAAGCCAACTGCTCCAGTTGTGGTAGCACCTGTGGGCGGGTCAGTGACTGATATTCCTTCAACACCAACAGGCGTGTTAAATGATGCGCAGGAAAAACTTGTGGTAGATGGCATGTTATCACTCCCTGGTGCAACAGCTGAGAACTGGAAAGAATCAGTGGCTTATTTTGGCGAAGCGGCTAGAGGACATATGGCTAACAGATTTGTAGATAAAGCAACACCGCCAACAGGAACAAAATGGCTTGTAAATAAAGATACCGTTCATGACCCTGGCATACCAGCTATAGCAGGAATGGAAGTAAAAACAGAAAACGGAACTTTATATTATAGAGTATTTCAAGTAGGAACCTCTTACGAGAATGGTGGGGTAAGATTAACATCGGAAGTGAATTATCGAACCGAATGGCAAAGGTTAGAATAGGAGGTAAACTATGAAAAAACTAAATAAATTTTTAAGTTTATTTCTTGTTCTAGTATTGTTAATTCCATTTTTACCCGCTTCTATAGGAGAAGCTTCTCCACTTACACAATACCCTGTATTAACAGGTGATCAGTATTTTAACATCAGCAATAGCCCTTATGCACTTGGAGGAGTCAGTAGCACTGTAGAGTTTTCCACAACTATTGACGATAATGGGAATGAAGTTAACGAACGAGCAACCTTCTCAGTAGTTTCCACAGGAAACTACACCGCAGGAGCATTATCATGGAAGACAACTAGAATTGTTGTAGCAGTAGATTTTTATAATCCCTTCACAAAGAAAATAGAAACAATGGGATATCAGTTTAGACCTGATGAATTAATCATGGCAAACAATGCTACAACTACAATCACAATCAATAAAGCCCAAGCAGTAGCAGGAATTTCAAATGGTATGAGTGCTTTAGGGGATATGCTTTATAGCGACCCAACAGTTAGAGAATCCCTTGAAGACGCCATAGCCAAAGGATTTGAAAACGGTTGTGGTTTAACAGTAAACGCTGAGATATCAAAGTTTTATGTACCAGCAGGGTTTGAAAGTAACAGGGAATTACTTGTGAATGCGCCCACAGTAGGAAGTTCAATTTGGGTTTTACCACAAGATAATCGTACAATATCTCATGCTGATAATTTAGCAAGACTTAGAGCATGGGGAGCAGGCAGTCCAAGTTTTAATAACCCTAATGGATTTGCAAACGATGCAATAACGAGAGCGAAGTACACAGCAGGTAATGCAGGAATGTGTGATATTCCGCAAAGAGACCTAAACGTTCCCGACCTATCAATTACAGTTGATAACGGTGGAGACATAACTTGTGAAGCAACTGTAGAAAATTCATTTACAGACAATCTTAAAAGAGTTCAGTTTGTATGGGAACTTGAAACACCAGCAGGAACAGTAGTTTTATAAACTTACAGAATAATAACCTTAGAACATTATAAGTTTATAGTGTTTTAAGGTTATTATTTTAATCAAATTTATTCTCTATTCACCTATCCCATTAAAATAAGCTTCTAACCCCCTTATTTTAATATATAAATTAAAAATTTCAAAAAAGAAAGGATGGTCTTAATGAACAAGCTATTTGATTTATTTGGTGTGAAAAGCCATAAGGAATTAATGGATTTTATTAAAAAAAATCCTGAAGACAATCTTGTTAAAGAAATTAAAGAGTTATTTGAGATGCTTGATTTACCATTGGAAGAAGGTGGAAAAAATTAACCTATACAATACTTTCGGATGTGAAACCAAGGAACAATTATATGAAAAGATGCAATCTGGCGCGGACGATATTCGTCCGCTTTTTGATTTTTTGGATTATGCTAAGGGTAGTTTAGTTTCAAAAGAAAAACCTATAGAATCTGACCAAACATTTTATGAGTATGTAAGAAAAGTAGATAAGCCTACAAAGAGCAAGGTTCAACTTTTATTTGTAAACACAAAGAATATTCCTATATACTCTACCAAAGTTTCTATAAATCATAGAGATGATATCAAAAGAGCCATATCTGAAGCTCTAAACGCTGGAGCATCAAGGGTCTTTCTAACTTATCACGATAAATCTACGAAAAAGAATGTTAGTAGAATTGATGAAATCCTTAAGTTTATAGGAATTGAAATGGTAGATAAAATGAAATATATAGAAGCTGATAATGAATTTATATCATATAGAAATGAGAACACTTTCTCTGGATTATATAATTATCCTGAGTATAAAGAAACTCTTTTTATTCATGAAGAAAACAATGAAATAAAAGATTTTTCCAATTATGAGAACTATAACGAGTTTTCTAGCTTCCTAGCTGAACGAGAAAATCAAAACCTAAATATAATTACTGATATAGAAAAAATTAAAACTAACCTAAAGCTTGGTTTTCAACATGAAAAACAAGAAATATTTGGATGCATATTATATGATGACGACTACAAAATACAAAAGTCTATAAATATATTCAAAGGTGGAGTATCCTCTAGTATTGTTGACCCTAGAATCTTATTTCAAGAGATTTTAAAAAATGAATCTGCCGGGTTTATTGTATATCATAATCACCCTAGTGGCACTACTAAACCTTCTAATGAAGACATGATTATAACTAAAAGAATTTCAACTATTTCTGAGCAATTAGGACTTCAGTTTTGTGACCACTTTATAATAGGAAAGGAACAAATCCTTTCTTTTGCTAAAGAAGTTGATTCCATGCTATTTAATAACATTGACTACACTATAGATGTTGTAAATGCAAAAGAATCAGATAGCATCTATAAAGCGCAATATAAAGATTTTGAAGATACTAAAAAAACTATATCAAACATGATATATAGCAATTATGAAAATTATGTCAAAGCTATTCTATCTTTAGAAAAAGGAATTGAAGATATTAATATTCTAAATAAAGCTTTTGATATGTTCATGTCTGACGATTCTATGTTTTTACTTGATGAAAAAATAGATTCTATAATTGAATTAGCTAAAAAATTAGTAGTTCTAGATAAAAAGAAGAATATAGCAAAAGAAAATATAAGTGATAAAAGCAAAAATAAGTTGAGCAATAATGAAAAAATGTCTAAAGAAAGCAAAAAATTAGACCAAATCTTATAAAAACTTTAAAACACTAATCTAAATGGTTAGTGTTTTAACTTTGCTAAGGAGCTTACTATGATATCAGGTGAGAAGTTAAGAAAAATTAGACATTTAAGAAATATGACCCAAAAGGAAGTTGCTATCTTATCAGGACTTACTTCAGCAGCTGTAAGAAACTATGAATTAGGAAATAGATCTCCAAGCAAAAAACAACTTGATAAGATTGCATTGGCTTTAAGCTGCAACCCATCTGCTATAACAGATTATAGCAACTATACTCTCTATGACATTATTCAAATAATTTTAGACTTTGAATCTGACTTTGGATTTGTCCCTTGCGCTCAATCAGAAATTCCAAAACTTAAATCTAGTAGTGAAGTATTTAATGATTTTTTAAAGGACTGGAACGAAATTAGATTAAAAAAATATAATTATGAAATAACTGAAGACCAAATGATGGAATGGATAATCTCATACAGTCCAAAAAGCCGAGAAATTCCATAGGTTTTCAACCGGTTTTCATGGAACTATATTAAAAAACACTACTTTGCTATTTTGACATTATAATGTTATAGTGTTATAATGTCACTAATTAAATATAGTGTTTTTCAGGAGGGAATACATGAGTGATAAGCTGAAAAAAACTATTGAAGAACTGAAAAAAAGAAAAGTTTCTATATATTCAAGCTCTAATGAGTTTGAAAAATTCTTAGATACTGCATCAAATCTATATAAGTATTCTTTTGAAGAGCAGCTCTTAATATATGCTAAGAAACCATCTGCAATAGCTTGTGCAGAGTACAGTTTGTGGAATGAAAAAGTAAATAGGTATGTAAAAAAAGGAACAGAAGGAATTCCCCTTCTTAAAGAAGAAAATGGGAAATTGAAATTAAGATATGTGTTTGATGTTTCTGATACAAAATCTTTAACTAACACACCTTTTAAACTATGGGAATTTGACGAAGATATCCATAAAAAAGCAATCCTTAATATAAATAAAAAATATGGAGTGCATACTAAAACTGTTCCTAAATCAGTAATTGAAATTGTATCAAAAGAAGTTGAAGGAAAAATTGATGAAATATTTACCTTTCTACATCAAGACTTAGGTTTATCTAGTAACTATGACAAAAATGCATTAAAAGAATTAATAGAAGAATCGTCTTCATATATGATATTAAAAAGACTTGGATATGAACCTTTTGATTATCTATTAGAACAAAAACTTTCATATATTACATCTTTTGATACTGAAAAATCAGTAACATATGTAAATAATCATATTCATTCAATCACAAAAGATATCCTTGTAGATATTTCAAAAGAGGTTCAAAGGATTGATTTACTTAACCTTAAAGCTCAAAGAGAAAAGGGAGGAATAGAAAATGTCAGAAAAGAAAATAGTAGAGATGGAAACAGGGAAGAAATATTATCTGGAGGACGAGATTTACACTCCGGTGGAGAAGGAGTCCCTATTCGAGAAGGACGGGGGGACATACTCTCTAGTGGGAGATTTTCTGATTCCCAACGAGTTTCTGGAAGAGGAGCAGCAGATAGATATAGGGAAATGGGGACGAATGAGACTAGAGTATATAAAGAGCAACAAGAAAGCACTTTATTCAGCACTATTTCTAGATGGGGATCTGATTCCGAAAATGGCAGAATTCAACAAGAGCTGCGAGGAAATAGAAGAGACAATGATAGAGCAGCTCAAGAAAAAGAGAGAGATAACAGAGCAGCTCAAGAAGAAAGACCAGATGCTTTGGGTACAAGAAATGAACAATATAAAGGATACAGTGGAAGAAATAATCAGGGACGAGATGGTCTACAGATAAAATCTGAACCTGAGCAAATAGGTTTTATAATAGATAAAATTAGAGCAGTAGGCATACAGCCTGCTGCTTTTTCTATGTCTCAAGATATTATTGATAAGGTGCTATCTACTGGATATAACGAAAAACAATCAACTCTTGATATTTGTGCCTTTTATAAAAAAGACTACCCACCTGAAAGAAATATTGAGTATTTAAAAGAGAAATTCAAAGGCGGAAAAGGCTTAGTTATTGATAATACTAAAATAGCTGTTTGGTACAGCGAAGCTGGAATAGATATAGCTTATGGCAATAAAGCTCAAGTATCATCTAAAATTAGTCTTTCATGGAGCGAAGCTGACAAAAGAATCAAAGAGCTGCTTATTCAAGGAGATTTTTTACCTAAAGAAGACCTTGAAAAAGTTGATACCTATGAAATTGAGAAAATATCAAGTAAGCTATTTTTCACATATCGTGACTATTTAGAAGAAGAACCTGAGTTTTTAGGTGGTTTACTAAATAACTTCCCTAAAGCTATAGAAAATATTAAGGAAAAACTAAAAGATGCTGAAAAAGTAAATGACATAATATCAGACTTAGAAATAAAACTTGAAGAAGAAAAAATAAAGAATCCTAGAAAATATAATGCCTATACTTCCCATAAAAACCTTATTGAAGACCTAAAAGGACTTACTCTTACCCAACTAGATTTTTCATCAAATAAAGAAAAAGCAGAAAGAATAAAAATGTTTGTTACAGAAGATGAAATAGATAAATATTTAGTCGATAAAGTATCCACCTTTAACATTATTGATTTTTACATTGAAAACATTGACTTATCAGAAAAAGAGAAATTTATTAAAGATACATTTGGAACTGGTGGCCACAACTATGCCCTTTCTCATGCTGATAATACCTATGCAGATTACAGAATTAATGGCTTAGTACTTTCTCGTGGTATTTTAAATCCTGATGATAAGAGATTTTTAAGATGGAATGAAGTTATTAAAAGAATTGATAGACTTATAGATGAAAAAGTATTTGATAAATATATTGATGATGAACATATAGGTGAAGAAATTTCACAAAATCCACCTAAGGAAAATCATAAAGATAAAATATCAGATAGTCCAAAGAATAAAGTTATTGATGAAATATTAAATAATTACTATTCAACTAATTCAGATGATTCTTTAGATAATTTAAATAAAGAAATAAATCTAGATAAATCTATAGATTCTAAAGATATAGAACCTATAGAAAATCTTAAAAACTATATTCTTACTGAAGATACTCCCCTATCCCCTAAGGAGCATCTAAGAAATAATATAGAAGCTATTAAGGTCATTAAATCATTAGAAAATGAAGAAAGGCTTCTAAGTGATATAGAAAAGAACGCTTTGTCGAAATTTGTCGGTTTTGGTGGTCTTTCAGACGCCTTTGATCCTGACTCTAAAAACTATAGAGAAGAATATAGTGAACTGCTTGAGCTACTCTCCCCTACTGAGTATGAAAATCTTAGAAGCTCTGTTTTAACTTCTTTTTATACTCCATCAGATGTAATCCTTCCTATATATGAAGCTCTTGAGAATATGGGTTTTAAGGAAGGAAAAATCTTAGAAACTTCTTGTGGAACTGGAAAATTCATAGGACATTTACCTGAAAGTATGAAAAATAGCAAGTTCTATGGTGTAGAGCTAGATAATATCACTGGGAAAATAGCAAGTTATCTCTATCCAGAATCAGATATTCAAATAAAAGGATATGAAAATACAAAATTTGAAAATAATACCTTTGATATAGCTATAGGAAACGTCCCTTTCGGGCAATACAAAGTAAATGATAAAGAATATAACCATTTAAATTTCTTTATTCACGACTATTTCTTATCTAAAACACTTGATAAGGTACGACCTGGTGGAATTGTAGCTTTAGTAACTTCAAAAGGAACACTTGATAAACAAGATAGCAAACTTAGAGAGCTTCTATCTGAAAAAGCTAACCTTGTTGGAGCCGTTAGGCTTCCTAATAATGCCTTTAAAAATACTGGAACTAAAGTAACTTCAGATATAATATTTCTTCAAAAGAAAACTGATGAAGAGATAGGAATGAATGAAGGAAAGAATAACTTTATAAATCTTAAATCAGATGAAAATGGAATCTTAATGAATGAGTACTTTGTAGATAATCCCCATATGATTCTTGGTGAAATGAAGGAAATATCCTCTCAATTTGGATTTGATACTGCTTGTATTTCTCCTGATGGCCAGGATTTGAAAAAATCCTTGTCGGCAGCTCTTAGTTTTCTAATCCTTGATAATGAATTTGAAAACAAAAGTATAGATGAAATTGTAGAAAATGAAGTTATAACAGAAAAAGTTGATTTTGAAAACATAAGGAACTATAGCTATTTTATGGAAAATGGTGAAGCATTTTTTAAGGAAAATAATAAAGCTATACCTATAGAGGATATAGATATTGGCAAACTAAAGTCATTAATTGATATTAGAGATACTTTAAGGGAACTAATAGAGTATCAAAAAAATGATTATAGTGAGGTTGATATACTATATAAGCAAAAGGAATTAAATAAGCTTTATGATGATTTTTCTAAAAAACATGGATATATAAATTCAAGGGCCAATAAAAAGATTTTTAAAGATGATTCCGCTTATCCCCTTCTTTGCTCTTTAGAAGAATTTGATAATGATGGAAACTATACTGCAAAGGCTGACATATTTTCTAAAAGAACTATAAAGCCACATATAGAGCCTACTAAGGCTGATAATTCTAATGAAGCTCTATATATTTCAATGACTGAAAAAGGAAAAGTAGATTTAGAGTATATACAGAGCTTAACTTCTTACCCTAAAGAAAAAATAATCGAAGATTTAAGTAATCACATATTCTTAGACCCTACTTCAATTAATGAAAATATCTATGACAATGCTTTTAAAACTGCTGATGAATATCTTTCTGGAGATGTTAAGGAAAAATTAGATATTGTATCCGGCAGGATATCAACGGAGCTTTCTAAAGAAGATTATCCTAATAAAGAAAGGATAATTTCTCTACTTCAAAGAAGTAAGGCAGCTCTTGAAAAGGTGCAGCCTAAAGACCTTACTGCTGATGAAATATATATAAAGCTTGGTAGTATATGGATTCCCCCTAGCATTATAAAGGACTTTATAACAGATACTTTAAAGCCTAGTTATTTTGTAAAGTCTGAAATAGAGGTTTCATATAGTGAGTATACTTCCAAGTGGAATATATCTGGAAAAAACAAAGATTATCATAATGTTTTTGTTCATAAAACCTATGGGACAGAGCGTATAAATGCATACAGCATTATTGAAGATACTCTCAATCTAAAAGATGTGAAAATCTATGATAGAGTTGTGGTTGATGGAGCTGAAAAGTCTGTATTAAATCAAAAAGAGACAATGCTTGCAAGGCAAAAGCAAGAAGAAATAAAATCTGAATTTACATCTTGGGTATGGAATGATCCAGACAGAAGGTATAAGCTCACTAAGATATATAATGATAGATTCAATAATATAGTAACTAGAGAATTTGATGGTAGCCATCTAACCTTTCCAGGAATGAATACAGAGACAAAATTAAGGGACTATCAGAAAAATGCTGTGGCAAGAACTCTATTTGGAGGAAATACTCTTTTAGCCCACGTAGTTGGAGCCGGCAAAACCTATGAAATGGTGGCAAGCGCTATGGAAAGTAAAAGGCTAGGACTAACAAATAAGAGTCTTTTTGTTGTTCCCAATCATCTTACAGAGCAATGGGGAAATGACTTTTTAAAGCTATACCCTTCTGCTGAAATTCTTGTTGCTAAAAAAGAAGATTTTAACCCCCATAATCGTAAAAAGTTTTGTAGTAGAATTGCTACAGGAAATTATGATGCTGTTATAATTGGACATACTCAGTTTGAGAGAATTCCAATGAGTAGAGAGTTTCAAGAAGAAACAGTAAGAAAAGAAATAAATGAAATAACAAGCGCTATAAAGGATATAAAAGCTGAAAGTGGTGCAAGGTTCACTGTAAAGCAAATGGAAATGACTAAAAAGAAATTAGAAACAAGACTTGAAAAACTAATGTCTACAGAAAGAAAGGACGATACTGTAAGTTTTGAAGAACTTGGAATAGATAAAATCTATGTTGATGAATCCCATTACTATAAAAATCTATTTCTATACACTAAGATGCAAAATGTAGCAGGAATTACCACTACAGAAGCCCAAAAATCTAGTGATATGTATATGAAGTGTAGATTTCTAGACCAAAAAACAGGAGGAAAAGGTATAGTATTTGCATCAGGAACACCAGTATCAAACTCAATGAGCGAGCTTTATACAGTTCAAAGGTATTTACAGTATAATGCCCTTCAAAAAGCTGGACTTGCTCACTTTGATTCCTGGGCATCAACTTTTGGTGAAACTGTATCTGCTATTGAACTTGCTCCCGAAGGGACTGGATATAGAATGAAAACAAGATTTTCTAAGTTTTCAAATATTCCTGAGCTTATGAATCTCTTTAAAGAAATTGCTGACATTAAAACAGGAGAATCTTTAAACCTTCCAGTACCTAAAGTCAATTATCATAACGTTACTGTCCCTGCTAGTGAAATACAAGTAGAACTTGTAAATCAGCTTGCTAAAAGAGCTGAAAAAGTTAGAAACAAAGTAGTAGACCCTAGTATTGATAATATGCTAAACATAACAAATGATGGTAG
>NZ_JAGGLI010000029.1 GCF_017874355.1 Acetoanaerobium pronyense | reverse complement strand
AAACTTTAACACGAAATTGAGTCCTTTTCTATTTTTTTGTATTTTCACCTAATAGGTGTAAAAGGCTACGCCTTTGTAAAGCTTACGCTTAAATGCTTTTAAAGATTTTAAAAGAAGTGTATGAATAATTCAGGCTCATTATAAGATTTTTTAAATTTTTCTAATTAATCATCTATTCTTTTTGTATACAACTTAATAGTAAAAAATACTCCTCCCAAATTAAAAAATAAAAAAGTTATGATTAATACGGATAATTTAATTTTATTTCCCCTTATCAACTCTAGATTTTCATTAAAAATATAATATTCGTTGCTATAGCCTTCTAAAAAATAAAGGCTTAAAAAAGCCATTATATAGAATAATATAGCTATAAAAAAATACTTATCTTTTATAATATTCTTTTTCTTTTGTATATTCATAAAAAATTCCTTTCTAATTCAATTCTTTTATATTTGAACTATAGTTAACTTTTACTTTTTTTATATACAAAAAATGAAATAATTAAATATGCAGCAAAAAGAAATATACCTATATCGCCTACTCCTGCAAATTTTTCAAATGGATTTTTTAATTTTAACACAGAAAGTGTTATATTTATAAATATTCCAATACAGAGTAACAATTGAATTTGTTTTATACTCAATTAAAGCTCCCCCTTCTTACTTTGATTTTCTTCCCACATCCTACTAGAAAAATTGTATATACCTTATAACTTTTATTTTTAAAATCCATTAAACCCCTCTAATATAAATTATTTTATTAATAAAACTTCTATCCCTTATTAAAGTATACATTTACCTTAAACAGAAATAGTTTACAATGTTGTAACAAAGAAGGAAGCTCCTTAGAGAATATAGAATACATTATATAAGGGGGATATTATGAAAAAATACTCATTATTTATTTTAATTCTATTATCACTTAGCTTCGTTGGATGTAGTAGTAAAGAAATAATATATCATGACAATGGAGAAATAAAATATGAAGGTGAATTTAGAAATGGATCGAGTATAAATTAAGATATCCCTAGATTCTACATACAAGTTACTCAAATACCCCTTTGAATATGCATTCATAAGGGGTATTCCAAAGTTGCCCCAATTTAAAAGTGCTTATATAAACAAGATTAAAAGGAGGATATCATGGCAAACGAACTTCCAAAGTATGTAAAGAAATTTATAGATAGAAATATTATTAATGCAAGCCTTAGAGACAATCCCCCTGACGAAAAAAATAATTTCACTACAATTGGAGATTTTATATTTCTACCTATTCTTTTTATGCTAACAATTTTTAAAGTTGTACCCAAAATTTTGAAGAAAATAAAAAATTAGCTTAAATACTGTAAATTTAAGGTAGTGCATACACACTACCTTTTCCTTATATAAATTATTGCCATTAAATTAAATACCGTTTGTAATAAAATTATTATAGGTGTGTATGTTCTTAATGGAAATACATTAATGACATCACTATTATCGCTTGAGACTTGTATAATATTAACTCCTAAAGGGACTATCTCGCTTACAAATTCTCCACCTTTTTCTTGTAATATCAAGTCATGGGCTTTTAAAAAAACCGTCACATCTTTATAAAGTGAATTGAGTTCAGCAAAGCTTATTAAAAGGAAAGTAATGTTAATTATAATGATGATTATAAAGATTTTAGATTTCAATTATATTCCCCCTGTATTTTTAGATTAGCTGTAGGTTGGTTTACAATATCTCTTTCATTTTAAGTCCCATACCTTCTTAAGTATACCCTAGGTTAATCAAAATATTTTCCAACAAAATTACAAAGAGTAGTCTATCTCCTCTACACCCACAATATAATTCTTATTATTTACATTAATGCTATATGTTTTCTTATTCTTTACCTTCACAACTGACAGTTCCTTTAGTTTTTCAATAAGTATATTTTCTTCTCTAAGTAACTTTTGGGCCTCTAATACTGTAATAGCTTTAAATCTAACGCTGTCTTTTGGACGTAGCTGCGCCATTAGAGGAAGGTCTGCTGTAATCACTGTTCCTATCTTTGGATAGCCTCCTGTGGTTTGCCTGTCTGCCATCATCACTATTGGATTTTTGTGGCCAGGGATTTGTATGGCACCCATAAAAATAGGGTCTGATATGATATCTGCTTTTGATATATGCTCTATCTCTTCTCCTTCTAGTCTGATTCCCATTCTGTCCATTTCATCAGCTACCGTATATGTGCTATTTAAAAAGGTTTCTATAGCTTTTTCTGTAAACATATCATCCTGAGGACCAAGTATTACTCTAACAGTTTTGTCCCCTGCATAGTTTTTTCTTAGGCTTAATGGAATTATCCTCTTTGGAGGCATTTCTCCAGTTTTTAGTATATTTAATATATCTCCATCTGCAAGCTTTCGTCCCATGTATCCACCTACTGAGGTTTTTGTATGGGTTGCTCTGCTATTCATCACCATATCTACATCGGTTCCCACTGAAAATGCTATATAGCATCTGCTTCCATTTTCCACTGGAGAAAATCTTACTATATCCCCTTTTACTACATAAAGAGTTTCATACATAGGTCTTTGAGATGAATTAATCTCTATCTTCAAATCTCCACCAGTAACTGCTATTGCCATATCCTCAAGTATCTCTATCTCTGGTCCGATAAATGTAAATTCAAGGAGTGCATCACCTATATCGTTACCTACTAGTATATTTGCAAGCTTGTGGCTATAGCTATCCATACTTCCAGATTGGGTGACTCCAAGGGACTGATAGCCATATCTTCCAAGGTCTTGAACAGTTGTAAAAAGCCCTCCCTTAATTATCCTTATAGCTCCCATATATTATTCTCCTTTTCTATCTTTTCATATTCTTCTTTATCTATAGGGATGAATCTAATATATGTTCCTGCTTTTAAAAGTATTGGGTCTTTTGAGTCTTTGTCATAAAGCTTTAGGGGAGTCCTCCCTATTATCTGCCAACCTCCAGGGCTTTCAAGGGGATATATCCCTGTTTGAGAATCAGCTATCCCAACAGAGCCTGCATGGATTTTTGTCCTTGGTTTTTCTAGCCTTGGAGTATGAATCCTCTCATCAAGCCCTCCAAGGTATGCAAACCCAGGCATGAATCCCATCATGTAGATATAGTAATCTGTAGACGTGTGAATGCTTATTACTTCTTCTTTAGTAAGTTTTGCATTTGAAGCTACAGTATCAAGGTCTATGCCGTATTCATCTGAGTAAAGTACAGGTATTTTTATTACCGTTTTTTCTGCGTTTTCTTTAGGAACTATTTCATTTGCAATATTCTGAATTTTTTCCTTAAAATCTTCATAGTTTATTTTCTTTGAATCATAGAGTATTCCAAGGGATCTATAGGTAGGTATCATCTCTATTACTTCATTAAAATTTAGGTTTTTAATAGTTTCATAAAGGGCTACAACCTTGGAGTTGACCTCCATTGATATAGTATTTTCAAATTCTACAAGCAAGCCACTATCTGAATAGGGCTTTATCTTTGGAAATTTTTCATTAATATTTTCCCCCATACTTCTCCCCCTTAATTAAAATGGTTTTATTTCTATCCCCTCTTTTTCAAGTGCCTCTCTGATACTTAGTGCAAATTCTTCTGCTCCTTCTGTATCTCCATGAATGCATATGGAGTCTGGGTAGACGTCTATATCTTTTGAGTCTATAGATATCACCTTGTTTTCTTTAATCATCCTTACTACTCTATCTGATATAAGGTTCATATCGTGAATTACTGAGCCCTTTATCTTCCTATCTACAAGGCTTCCATCATTATTGTATGCTCTATCTGCAAACACTTCACTTTTAAAATGTATCCCTGCTTCCTCTGCTGCATCTTTCATAAGACTTCCCGAAAGTCCAAGGAGTGTTATATTGTCGTCTATTTCTTTAATAGCTTTACATATTGCTCTAGCAGTATTCATATCCTTAGCCGCCACATTATACAAGGCTCCATGGGGTTTTACGTGGTTTAGTTTTCCTCCTAATGAATGTACAAATCCCCAAAGTGCTCCAATTTGGTACTTTACTAGAGCTTTTATTTCTTCTTCAGTCATATCTATCTTTCTTCTTCCAAATCCTTGAAGATCTGGGTAGCTCACGTGAGCTCCAATTTGAACGTCATTTTCAATCGCTATTTTTACTGTCTTTTCCATAACAATTGGATCTCCTCCATGAAATCCACAAGCTATGTTGCAGGAAGTGATAAGAGGGATTAGTCTCTCATCATTTCCTAGTGTATATCTTCCAAAGCTTTCTCCAAGGTCACTATTTAAATCGATTCTATACAAAATTACTCCCCCCTTTTAATTTGTATCAAATGATTTTTTAAATCAGTCCCATCTCCTCTGCCATCTCTGTAAGGTAAGCCCATCTTTCCATAAGATGCTCTAGGTCTTTACTTAACTCTTCTTCTTCCTTTAATAGGTTATTTAATTTTATGAAGTCACTTCCGCTTTTTTCAATTTCTTTCTTTACTTCACTTAGTTTGGCTTCTGTTTTTTCGATTTTTTCGTCTATCTCTTCGTATTCTTTTTGTTCTTTGTAGCTAAATTTAGTCTTCTTTTGAGGTTTTTCCTGAGATTTTACTTCTTTTTTTTCCTTTGAGGATTTACTTTCTTTTTCCTCTGCATATTCTTTTTTCTGGTTTAGGTTTCTTTTGGCTGCGTAATCACTGTAGTCACCATGATATATCTCTATCCTCCCATCTCCTTCATAGGCAAATATCTTATCGCAGGTCTTATCAAGAAAATATCTGTCATGGGATACTGTAATCACAGGCCCTGGAAACTCCTCTATATAGTCTTCAAGGATAGCAAGAGTCTGTATGTCAAGGTCATTTGTAGGCTCATCAAGAAGGAGTACATTTGGTGATTCCATAAGTACAGAAAGAAGGTATAGTCTTCTCCTTTCTCCTCCTGAAAGTTTTGATATATATGAGTACTGCATATCTGAACTAAACATAAACCTTTCTAGCATCTGACTTGCAGTTATTTTAGTACCATCTCCAGTTGATATATATTCAGCCTTTTCTTTGATATATTCTATCACCCTTAGATTTGGATTCATATCTAGGTTTTCTTGGGAGTAGTAGCCTATCTTGATACTTTCTCCAATGTCTACCATTCCCCTATCTAGTTCTATAGTTTTTGTGATTGCGTTTAGTAGGGTGGATTTACCTTCTCCATTTTTTCCTACTATTCCTATCCTATCATCTCTAAGTACCGTATAGGTAAAGTCATTTATCACTGTCTTTGAGTCAAAGGTCTTTGATATAGAATCTATCTCTATTATTTTCTTTCCCAATCTTCTTCCTGCAACTGATATATCCATTTTTTCTTCTGAGGATTTTTGGACCTCTTGCTCTAGGTCTTTAAACCTTTCTTTTCTTGCCTTTTGCTTGGTCCTTCTTGCTTCTACACCTTTTCTAATCCATGCAAGCTCGCTCTTGTATAGACTTTCTTTCTTGTCTTGAATCTTCCTTTCATCTTGCTCCCTCTGCTCTTTAAGCTCAAGAAACTTGGTATATGAGCCTTGATAGGAATATAGCTTTCCTTTTTCTATCTCCCATATCTTGTTTACTACCCTATCTAGAAAATATCTGTCATGGGTAACCATAAGTAGAGCACCTTTTCTAGTCTTTAGATATTCTTCTAAAAACTCTATGGTCTCGTTGTCTATATGGTTTGTTGGCTCGTCTAGTATCAGTAGGTCCGACGGTCTTATGAGGGCCCCTGCCATTGAAACTCTTTTTCTTTGACCTCCTGAGAGGTTCCCTATTTTTTCCTCAAAATCATATATTCCAAGCTTTGTAAGGACTGCCTTTGCTTCTCTTTCAAGGTGCCATGCATCCATAGAATCCATCTTTGGATTAAGGGATATTAGTTTTTCTTGAAGAGCTTTATCATCTGGATTTTTTTGAAGCTTTTCTACTACCTCTTCGTACTCTCTAAGTAAGACCATAAGGGGAGAGCTTCCTCTAAATACCTGCTCTATCACTTTTGACTCGTGGTCAAAGTCAGGATTTTGTGGAAGATATTCTATGTTAATCCCAGATGATTTTATTATCTCTCCTGAATCAGACTGCTCAAGTCCTGCAATTATTTTAAGTAATGTTGATTTTCCAGTACCGTTGATGCCTATTAGTCCGATTTTGTCTGCATCCTCTATACCAAATTTTATTTCTTTAAATAAATCCTTTTCGCTATAAGCCTTTGATAGACTTTCTGTAGATAATATATTCATAAACTAATGCTGCTACTCAAAATATGGAAAATATACCCATATCGAGATTATTCCTTCTTCAACGTGTCTGCTTTCGGATAAATCTATCCTACTAACATTTGGTATAACACTCCAAAGGCGTAAATTCCCGTCTAGCCAACGGTACACATATACAATAGCTTGTTTATGCTACTTTGTATATTTTTGCATTTGCAAGATTAATACTAGCATTTTTATCCCTACCAATAACCAAGCCACATTCTGAACATATATAGGTTCTATCAGACAATTTTAAATCTTTTTTGATAAAGCCACATTCTGAACATACTTTACTTGAAGGATAAAATCTATCAACAATTCTCAATTCAATTCCATATATTTTACATTTGAACTTAAGTTTAATTTGGAATTGATGAAAACATTGTTGAGATACTGCTTTTGCTAAATGACGATTCTTCATCATTCCTCTAATATTCAAATCTTCAATTGTAATATAAGATGGTTTGGCTTTTACTATCTTATTTACAGTTTGATTAATATGATTTTCTCGAATATTAGATAAACGTTTATGAATACGTTGTACTTTGGCTATTTGTTTTTGGATATTCTGCCTAGTAGCTCTCCCTTCTTTGTTTTTGTCTTGTTTTTTCAAACTCTCGTATTTTCTCGAAAGTTTTCTTTGTTCACGTTTTAATTGCTTTTCAAGCCTTCTAACTTCTTTTGTTTTATTTATGTTTTTGAATGGTGATTCTAAATTGCTAACAATTGCTAAATCTTTGATTCCTAAGTCAATTCCTATACCTTCATTAAATTCATCAAAAGTGTAATCTTTTTCATCTTCAATAAGAACAGAAACATAATATTTTCCTGACTTAAATGAAAATGTGCCACTTTTAACTATTCCATTAGTTAGAATATAACCTTTTTCTTTTAGTTTTACCCATCCAATAGTAGGTATTTTAACCTTATGTCTTTCTACTGTCCAATCTCCCTTATTGTTTTTTGGGAAATATGCTTTTACATCTTGATTTTTCTTTTTCTTAAATCTAGGAAATTTACTTTGTCCTTTAAAAAATCCCTTAAAGGCTTTTTCAGCATTCATAATTGCTTGTTTAACTGCTTTGCTTCCCACTTCTTTAATCCATTCATATTCTGGATTATTAGGGATAAATTCATTATTAAGCCATTTTGAAAAATCCATACCTGAAACAAATCTTTTTTCTTTTTCATAAATTTCTTTGTTGTGTGAAAGATAAAAGTTATAAATAAATCTGCATACGCCCAGAGTTTTATGAATTATTATTTTTTGTTCTTCGGTGGGATTGATTTCTGTTTTATATCCTCTGAGCATATCTCATCATCCTCCTAACATTTCTGCAAACTCATTTGGTTTATTGTAATTATCTCCTTTGACTACATATGAATACTTATGACCATGTTTGTCAATGTATTTGTTTACTGTTTTCCACTCCTAATTTCATATTTAAAATTCTATATCTATCATATTATATCAAATATTAGAAAAGGCTCAGATTTTTATTTTTTCCCATTTTATGGTATAATATATAGGTATTTTTTACTTCATGTCATTTAAACTTTCATTTCGATGGTTTCATCGTCATTTAAAGCAACTTTGCTTTATCAAATTATTTTTTTCATTTTCTGTTATTTTCCAAATACTTATTGGTATTAAATGAATTATAACCATTAGTTCTATTAATTTTTTAATTCACCTTCATAATATCTATATTATTGAGATTTAGAGAATCTCTATTTTTGTTTAAATTAAATAAACTGTTCATGTATCTATTGAAATTTATAAAGGAGTGATTTTTTGAATATATCTGGAAAAACCCCGTTAATGAGGGCAAAAAAACTAGAGAAATACTTAGGAGTAGAGGAGATTTACTTAAAGCTTGAAGGAACCAACCCTTTCAATCACAAGTTTGACCGTATAGCAGAGGTACTTGTAAAGGATGCTCAGATTCAAAACAAACAAACTCTTCTTGTAAACGGCGCAGAGGACTATATCGAATCTGTAGGTCATTTTGCAGAAAAAGCTGGCCTTTCTATTAAGGTTCCTCAGTTCAAAAACGAAAAATGGAAAAATACTGCTTTTCCTAAGGATATAATTATAGATTTTACAAAGGAAAAAATCGACAATAAGTATGTGTTTGTGGATACCTTCTGTGAAAAAAATGATTTTTATAATGCTTCAAATGGCTATAGAAACAGGCATCTTAGCATTATTTCTCTTCAAAGCATTGGAGAAGAAATTGCTGAAAGACTAGGAGATGGTATAAGCAGTGTATTTACCCAGCTTAGCTATGGGTATACTGTATCTAGTCTCTACAATGGTTTTGTAGAGCAGTGGGTACAGGGGAAGATAAACAAGTATCCTCAGATTTTTTCCTGCACTATACCAAATGGTAATGTCATATTTGATGATTTCAAAAAGAAGAGAGAAATATTAGGACTAGAAAACTATAAGATAAAAGTAAACAAATATACTCGAAATCTTTTCACAGGTGAGGGTGCTCTACTTGAAGAAACTCTTAAAGCAATTCATGATACAGAGGGAAATATAATATCTGTAGACGAAAAACTGCTCAAGGAAAGTTCTCAAGTTCTTAGACAGCAGGAAAATATCATACTATCTACAGAGGAAGCCTATGCTTTTGCAGGTTTTTATAAAATGGCAAAGGAAGGTCAGATAGAAAAAGGAAAGCATGTCATAATATTAAATGACGGAAGAAGCGACCTTGAGGTCATTAGGATTAATGACTTTAAAAAATATGCCAAAGAGGAGCTTGCTCAGTGGATTAAAGAATGGCTCCAAGGATATTCTGACCCTATAGAGGAGACTATCGATGCTCTAGATCATGCCATAGAAGATGGCTTCATACTTTTAGCCCTTAGAAATAATATTCCTCAGGGGGCATGCGTTGTGGTAAATACTGGCTTTAAAGATTTTGTTCCTACTTATCACCTTGGGTATATAGCTACAAAAGAAGGTAATAAGGGAAGAGGTATTGCCACTAACCTTATAAGTCAAATGATTGAGCTTACAGATGGCAATCTCTCACTTCATGTGGATGCAAAAAACAAAAGAGCAACAAAGCTTTATGAAAAACTGGGATTTGAAATTAAGTATTTTAGAATGCTTTATACTGGAGAGTAAACCTAATATAAAAAGATAAAAATCATAGAGAATAGTATTCACTCTGATGAATATTCATATTATAAGTCCATAAATTAAGACCGAAGAATAAATTCTTCGGTCTTTTTTATAGAACTTTTATTCTCTTTCATCAACAGGTATAGCAAGCACTGGAACTGTAGTATGATGCATTACATAATTAGTTACAGATCCAATAAAGAATCTTCTAACCTTTGTCATGCCTCTTGTGGCCATTACAACAAGGTCCACAGGATTTTCATCACAATAAGTCACTATGGAGTCTCCAGGATGTCCAAGAACAGTAACTCCTTCTACATCTGCACCTAGTAGTTTTGTTTTTGCATCTTCAAGTATCCTTTGCCCTCTTTTTACAAGAGCATCCTCAACTGTAGGATCATATGCATAGTATTCATGCATAGAAGCTCGGTTTCCTACATCTACTACATTTAGAAGTATGATTTTCGCTCCAAATTTTTCTGAAATTTGTCTTGCAGCTTCTAATGCTATATAGCTCCCCTCGGAACCGTCTACTGGTAATAGTATTTTTTGAACATTCATAAAACAAGCCCCCTCTTTTTTTATTCTACAGGTATCGCAAGTACAGGTACTTTAGTATGATGAATCACATAGTTTGTAACAGATCCTATTACAAATCTTCTTATTTTTGTGGCACTTCTTGTAGCCATAATGATAAGGTCTACTTCATTATTTTCACAGTAGGTTATTATAGCGTCTCCCGCATGTCCAAGTGCTGGTATAGTTTCAAAGTTGAATCCTTGAAGTTTTGCATTTGTATCTTCAAGTATTCTGTTTCCTCTTTTTTGAAGAGTCTCTTGAACTACAGGGTCATAATCTGAGGATTCATGAATAGAACCCCTATTTACGAAATCTACTGCATTAAGAACTACTATTTTGGAGTTAAACTTTGCAGCCATTTTTTTTGCTGTATCTAGTGCCAAATCGCTAACCTCTGTACCATCTACAGGTACAAGTATAGTATCCAACTTCATAATATTTCCCCCTAATCCTAGGTTTTTTGCTTTTTTCTATATACACTATGGTTCTTATTATCTTTATTACCCATCATTTGATTTTATTCTCACAAATAAATTTAAATTCTCAATTATTTCCAGTTTAATTTTTTTATACCTTATTTTTTATAAATATAATCTATGATGAGCTTTTTAAAATAAGCTTTGAGTATTTTCCAAGGAGTCCAAAAGAACCTTTTGCAAGTCTAAATAATGATAAGAAACCAAATTTTTTAGTGATATAAAATATATTGTTTCTAACTGTGTTTACATAGATTATGGTTTTTAGTATTTCTACATAATACCTTCTAAGGCTCATATTTTCTGGCTTTATAACCACCTGTCCAAAGCTCCATTTTTCATAATCTTCTTTTGGAAATAGTAGTCTTTCTCTGTATCTCTCATATAGAGGCAGTCCTGGAAAAGGAGTAAGGGGAGAAAATGTTGATATTTCTGGGTCTAGGATTTTAATATATCTTCTAAAATCCTTGAAGTCTTTTTTTGTCCAGTCGGGATGAAATATAAAGGATGCCCATACATCAAGCCCTATTTTTTTTGTAAACATGCTGCACTTTATACTGTCATTTGTGGTAGAGCCTTTTTTGTAGGATTTTAAATCATCTTCTTTGAAGGTTTCATACCCTACTAGTGCTGCCTTTAGTCCTAAGCTTACAAATCTCTTTATCTCATCTTTGTTTTCAAGGATACTCTTTACACTTGCATAACATATGAAGTTTTTATTTATATTTTCTTCCTCTAAAAAATCACAAACCTGATTTATCCTATCCTTGCTATGGAGAAAATCATTGTCAAATATCATGATAGTTGGCTCTTTGATTTCCCTTATTTCATTTTTCACAGAATCTATATCAAAATATGATTCGCTGTATCCCTCTAGTCTCCACCTCAGGCAAAAGTCACAACCTTTTGAGCATCCTTGGGCTGTACCCATTATTGCAGCAGGTTTGTATCCAAAATATGAGTATTCCCCTCTATATTTTTCAGTGGATTTTCTATTTGGTTTTATATACTGGTTTCGCCCTCTTACTTCTGTGCTCTTAAAATCATTTACTCTGCTATGAACTCCATCTATCAAAGGAGCATCACTTTCTAATAACTCATTTTCTTTTTTGAGCCTTAGCTCTATATATTTAAAAAGAGCATTTAGATTTTGCTCCGTTGTAAACTTCATCACATGATCTATATAGGAAGAAAAGAAGCTCTCAGGACTAAAAAAAGCCTGAGTCCCTCCAGCTACAATCTCTATATCCTCTTTATATTTCTTTATTTTTTCTGCCATAGAAAGTACAGGCTCTACATCTATACATAATGATGTAAGTCCTACTATATCTGGAGCATACTCCTTTATCTTTTCTATAAGGTCTTTGTTTTCAGCCATCATGTCAAATATTTCAACCTCATAGTCATTCTCAAGGACAGTGTATACCATCTCAAGTCCAATAGGCTCGCTGTACATCACTTCACCTAAATTAATTGACTGCTTCATCCTTGGTGGCCTTACAAGTAGTACTCTCATCTATATCACAGAACATAGCCTCTAAAATCACTAATCTTTAACCTTAG
Source organism: Acetoanaerobium pronyense (assembly GCF_017874355.1). Lineage (GTDB taxonomy): Bacteria > Bacillota > Clostridia > Peptostreptococcales > Filifactoraceae > Acetoanaerobium > Acetoanaerobium pronyense. The sequence goes on along the minus strand of NZ_JAGGLI010000029.1, from coordinate 26,828 downwards.
AAAATTAGAAGTATGTGTTCCCCTTTCTATCTTTTTAGATGATATTTGTATATAAAAAAATAGGTTTTTCCTTCTCTTTTTTTATTTTTTTAAATAATATTTGGAGTTATCTTTCTTTTTATTTGATATCTATAATAAAGATTTACCCCTAGATAAAAAATACATCTATCCATTTTTTTGAAAAAATCTTTTCTAAATATAGTTCTTGCTAGTATAGAATTTATGGAAAAGACTTCTTCATATAAGTTCCAGTAGGCATCTGTAAGCTCTTTAGGCGTCATGTTTTTGGGGATGTGAACCGCTTCACTGCCGTTGTATGAATATATGTCCCTTACTGCTATCCTTCCCTGATTTTCCATTTCGTTGTAATACTCAGTTCCAGGGATAGGGGTAAGTATATAAAATCTAGGGACTGAAATCTTATTGTCTTTGATGAATTTTCCTGTATTTTTTATGGATTCAAGTGTGTCTCCATCTGCCCCAACCACCATCTCTGTTGATATATCTATTCCTGCATTTTGTATGTTTTCCATAAGGGTTTTGTATTCATCCACTTTTGCCCATCCCTTGTTCATATAATTAAGACTCTCTTGGGATATGCTCTCTATACCAAAGCTAAGGGCTATGCATCCGCTTTTTGAAAGAGCATAAAGAAGCTCCTTGTCCTTTCCAATCTCTATGGAGCACTGTGATAGCCAAAGCATATCAAGGTTTTTTATTTTTTCTGCAAGCTCTAGTATATAGTCTCTATCTGAAATTATATTGTCATCAAGGAGGAGGAATTTTTTAAATCCAAGTGATTTGACATGATTTATATCTCTAATCACATCATCTACTGGTCTTTTGATATAGTTATTATGATATAGGCAGTATACTGAGCAAAATGTACATGAGTTGGGACAGCCTCTTCCTGCTTGTACAGGTAGAAAATCCCCTATTTTTTTATTTAATATTAAATCAAATCTAGGGGGAGGTGTATCTAAAGCTTTTATCTCCTTTTTATAAAATGGTTTCAGGGAATTGTTTTCAAAGTCTCTGAGCATATCCTCCCAGACATCTTCTGCATCCCCTATGATTACGCTGTCACAATACTTTTTTGCTTCATCTGGCATAAGGCTTACCATATAGCCCCCCATGACCACTGTCTTTCCTCTTTTTTTGAACTCCTTGGCTATATCTATGCTCCTCACAACTCCATGACCCATGCTCCCTATTCCGATAATAGATGCATCTGTATCAAAGGGTATGTCTTCTATGGTTTCAAGTATTATCTCTACTTCCCAGTCCTTAGGGGTAAGCCCTGCAATAAGGGGTAGCCCAAGGCCTACAAAGTATAGCTTACTTTTTTTAATTAGGTTTCCCTTAGAGTCATAGGGTGTTGATTGAATTAAAAGTAGTTTTTTCAAAAAATCATCTCCTGATTTATCCTTTGATTGCCTTTTTAATATACTGAAAAGTCACTGCACTGCTTCCTAAAGAAAGCTTTAGAACCTGAGAAATTCCATAGGTTTTAATCATCTTCCATACATTTTTAGGTCTCATGGTGATGCTGTAGTATAGCTTTATTATTTCTATATAATAACTTCTTATGGACATCTTTGATGGCATTAGCGCAAGATGAGCTAGATCCCATTTTTCATAGTCTTCTCTTTTTATAATCAAGGAGCGTTCATACTCCTCGTATATATCAGTACCTGGAAGAGGGGTAAGGGGCTGAAGATTTACAAACATCAGTCCAAGACCCTTAATCCATTTTCCTAAGTTTTTAAAATCTTCTTTGTCATAATCCATATGCATGATTAGAGTTGCATACACCTCTATATCGTATTTTTGCAAAATATTAACAGCCTTTTCATTTGCCTCTATGCTTGTCTTTTTATTGTAGATATCAAGCTCTTCTCTTTTGAAGGATTCAAGGCCTACAATAACAGCCCTTAGTCCATTTTCAGCTAGCCTTTTAATAATATCTTCGTTTTCTGATACGAAGTCTGATCTTCCATATACTAAAAATCTCTTCTTTATTTTATTTTGTTCAAGCTTATCGCAAAACTCAGTGAGCCTCTCCCTTGAAAAAAGAAAATCGTCATCAACTATATAAATCTCATTTTCAGGTATAGTTTTTAGCTCATCTATGACATCGTCTATAGGTCTAGCATAGTACCTTCCGTCTGTAATCTCCTTGCAAAAACAAAAGCTACAGTTATATGGACATCCATATGAGGTCTTCATAAGGGCGCAAGGGTTATGAAACATATAGTAGTATTTATTCCTGTATCTCTTTGTCATGGCTCTATCTGGATGATTTTTCGGCCAAGTATTTACCTTTGGATTTTTAAAACCTTCTTTATATGTTCCCTGTATATGGATATCATTAATATAACTATTATCTATATTATTGTTTCTTCTTTGATTTATTTCTTCTTTTGCTACATCTATTATTCTATTAAATGTAGCTACTGGATCTGACTCTATAATATAGTCAATATGCTTTGAGACAAAGTCAGATGGCACAACCTCTGCGTGAACTCCACCTGCAATTACCTTTATATCCTTATTTATCTCTTTAATCTCCTTTGCATAATCTTTAATCACCTTCACATGGGTGATATACCCTGTAAGACCTACTATATCTGGATTATACTTTTCAATAAAATGCTTTAGAGATTTTTTCTCTATTATCATATCTAGTATTTGAACATCACAGGCTTTGTCTATATTTGCTACTAGATATTCAAGCTCTAGAGGCTCACATATCATAATATGCTTTAGCCCTATGGTTTCTTTTGGGGGCATTGGCCTCACTAAAAGTATTTTCAAATCTACACCTTCTTCCATCTGAAAAGTATTATAGATGGCATAAAAAATCTCTCTTTTATTTTAATTATATTTTTAAGGATTAATTCTTTTGGCTTCATAGAATTCATCTTTTCAATGCTAGGGTATGTTGCCTTTCCAGTAGTTAGCTTTACAAGTTTCATTGCCACTTTGTCATATGCCGTATTTTCAGAGGCATTTGCTATAATAAGTGTTCCATTTTCATCCAAAAGACTTCCCATATCCATAAGTACCTTCCTTTGATTTTTATAATAAGGAAATGAATGGGTACATGTTATTATATGAAATTTTTTATGGATTTTATTTAAATCAGCTGTATCCATAACATTTAATAAGCTTTCATCATCGCAAATTTCCTTTATTTTATTATTTTCTTTGCTAAAAACTTCTGAAGCCTTTAGATTTTCTTTTGCAGACTCTATCATTTTTTCTGAAAAATCAATTCCATGTATCTCTAAATCAAACTCTTTGAAACTTCTTTTTATATCCAAGATAAGCTGGCCTGTGCCGCATCCTATATCCAGAATCCTATACACCTTATCTTTTTCAGTTATAATTTCTCTAAGCTCCTCAATCACTTTGGCTCTAGTTGGAGCGAGGGATACCTTTTGTACCCAGAGATTTTCATATCGTTTTGCCCAGAAATTCCATATAGTTGAATTTGACAACAAAATTCCCCTTTCAGAAACTAAATTCTATATACTTTTCACTTACTTATTGATTTTTTTTTCAGTATTTCCTTTAATCTATGTTTTAAAAAGCTCCTAATATATGGGCTTGAAAAAAACTGCTCTACATATATCATATAAAAATACATATAAAATCTTAGTTTGCTCATATGTGTTGGCCTAAGTACTAGATGAAGAAAATCATATTTTGAAAAGTCCTTCACATCTATCCTGTCTTTATATTCTTCATAAAGCTCGGTTCCTTTAAGAGGGGTAAATATGGAAACTGTGTAGCTCTTTAGGTTCATTTTTTTAATCCATGCCCTTAATCTCTTAAAATCTCTTTTTTTAAAGTCTATCCCCGCTAGAAAAAGTCCAGTAAGCCTTATATTATTTTCCTTTAGTATTCTTACTGCTTCTTCCCCTTCATTTTTACTTGTTCCCTTTTCATAGGAATCCAAAAACTCGTCTGAGGAATCCTCTAGTCCAGCTATTATCTCCACAAAACCTATTTCTGAAAGCATTTTTATGATGTCTTCATTATTTGCTATAAAGTCTGCTCTGCTATATGCAATCCATTTCTTATTTATACCTTCTTTTTTTATCCTATCTATAAAATCAAGTGTAGATGTCCTATCTATAAGAAAGGTATCATCCACTATCCAGATATACTCCTCATCTATAGCCTTTATTTCCATAATTACTTCTTCAATAGGGCGTTTTAGATATATACCTTTATTTATCTCTTTGCAGTAACAAAATCTACAGCTATATGGGCAGGATATAGATGTCTTCAGAAGAGCAAGGCCAATATAATTCATATATCTTGCCTTATATGGATGCTCCTTCATAATAGTCCTCTTTGGCAGAGGAAGGGTATAAAAGTCTATAGCTTTTTTCTCATTTACTTTCCAGTTTCCATGTTGGAGATATGCTAAACCACTTATATCTTCAAGGGATTTATAGTCGAAGTCCCTCCATTTTTCTTTTCCAGAACTATTAAATGCTTCCTTTAAAAATCTAATTAGGGCTTTTGAAGTATGTAAATCTCCTTGATGCTGGATTACATCTATATCTAAAGAGAAGAAATCCTCATAATTAACCTCGCTATGGACTCCTCCTACAACTACCTTTATATCTTTATTCTGTTTTTTTGCATAATTTGCATATTTTAATATGGTGTCAACAGCCGTAATATATCCTGTCAAAAATAAAACATCTGGAGTACAATTAATGATGCAATTTTTAAAACTTCTATTATCAATCAGCCTATCTATTATATTATGCTTTATAGATTCTTCATCCAACATAGTTGATATGTATTCTAGCTCCAGGGGCTCGCATATTATAGGTTGATAGGCTGAATATATTGTATTTTTATGGCATTTTACTAATAAAATCTTCACGAGTTCCCCCTTACTAGCTAATTATATCCCTACTATAAATATTAATCTATTTTACATTCTCAATATATTTTATACTATCGAGAGATAATTTGGTAATATTACAAAAAAATTACAATAATACTTCAATATAAATAAAATAGGTGTTATAATCTCATTGTATGCTTTGTAAAATTTTCTTACTAAATTTTACCATTTCCATTAGCAAGTTCCTTAATTTATATGATTAAAGGACTAATGAAGCGCTATTTAATATATATAATAATTTTGAGGAGGAGAAAATGGAGGAAATAAAAGTAAAGCGGAGCATCAGACAAACACTTTTAATGATTTTTATTGCAGTAATGGTAGTAGTACAGCTAGGGGTAGGGGCTTTGACTTACTCAAGGGTAGCAAATCTTGTAATAGATAATCAGATAGAGTCTGCAAAGGATATCGGTTTGCAGATTACTAACTCTATCGAAAATTATCTTACAGGATACGAAGGAATCATCCGTGCTCTTGCAGATCAGGAAACTGTCACTAATATAATGAGTGACCCTAATGCCGAGGAAGCTCTTCTTAATGTACTAGATAGCTATGCAAGCTCCAATGAAGGGATAGAATTTATCTATCTTGGCACAGAGGACGGCAGAATGATAATGAAACCTGATGATGATCTTGGGGATTACGACCCTAGGACCAGAGATTGGTATAAGGATGCTAAGAGTGCAGGTAGGTTCATATGGACAGATGCCTATCTTGATGACACTATTAATGCAATGGTTATTACAGCCTGTATCCCAGTTTATGATGGTGGGGGTACATTTGTAGGTGTTCTTGCAGCTGACCTTTCCCTTGATGTACTAAACAGTCAGACAAAGGATATAAGGATAGGAGAAAAAGGCTATCCAATGGTGATAGACGGAAACAACCTTATCCTTACCCATATAGATGACTCTATGGTTGGTAGCGAGCTACAGACTTTAGAGCTTATCGAAGGTATATCTCAAGGAAATGTAAATGAGATATACTACGAATTTATGGAAAATGGTCAAAATGTCCGAAAATATGCCACCATATCAAGAATAGATGCTCTTGGCTGGAGCGTAATTACAAGTATATATTATGATGAAATACGCTCAGACCTCAATGCTCTAATAATCATAATATCTATAGCTTCTATCCTTGGAATACTCCTTGCATCGATACTGGTATTTGGTTTTACAAAGAAATTTGCTAAAAATATAAAAAGCCTTGTTTCCACTATGAATCAAGCTAGACTTGGAGACCTTACTGCAAGATCCAATATAAGCTCCGATGATGAGGCAGGAGTTTTGAGCAGATTTTTTGATGATACTATAATAGACCTTGGAAAGCTTGTAAAAAATATAGAAAATGTATCTCAAAAGCTCACTCAATCAGCAGAGGGCTTAGCCGCAATAAGCGAAGAGGTAAGTGCATCTGCTGATGATGTAGCAAGAACTGTAGAGGATATAGCAAAAGGAGCTCAGGAACAGGCACAAGATGCAGAAAGCAGTACATTCGTTGCTCAATCTCTATCTGAAAAGTTTAATACCCTTAATCTTTATACAAATAATATGATAGAGTCTGCTCAAAATACAGGCCTTGCTTATAGGGATGGGGTAGAGTCTGTAAATAATCTTGATGTCAAAAACAAAGAGTCTATAAAAGCAAATGAAGATATCGAAAAAATAATACTTCAGCTTAATGAAAGAACAAAGGAAATAGGTGGAATCCTTGATGCTATATCAAATATATCTGACCAGACAAATCTTCTAGCACTTAATGCATCTATTGAAGCAGCACGAGCTGGAGAAGCTGGAAGAGGATTCTCTGTTGTTGCTGATGAAATAAGAAAGCTTGCAGAGCAGTCTGCAAAGTCTGCAGATGATGTGAAAAGAATCGTCCACAATATTCAAGACGATGGTTCCAAATCCTTTGAAAGCATGGTAAAGCTAAAGGAGATAGGAAATGAGCAGGAAGTTGCTGTGGAGAAGGTTATAAGTTCTTTTGAAACAATAAAAGACGCCTACGAAAAGATAAGTCAAAACATAGACGCCATAGGAAACTCTGTATCTGAAGTTAATGAGGATAAAGAAAAAATAGTGAGCAGCATTGAAAATATATCTGCCGTTTCTGAAGAAACTGCCGCTGCATCTGAAGAGGTTTCTGGATCTATGGACCAACAAACATTTGCCGTAGAAGAGGTGGCAAAATCCGCTCAAGAACTTAATGAAATCTCCCATAATCTTAGTGATGAGATTAAAAGGTTTAAGCTTTAAAGACTCTGTAGCTTTGTGATTGTTTTTTGTAGGATAAGGCCTTTATAAAGATATTTCCAAGTAAGTTTATAACCTTATATTTGCTTGAAAAATAAAGATATTTATCTATTTCATATGCCCCTGCCTTTGATTTTATGTCTTCGGTAGTCTGACCTAGAGATAATAGCCTAAATCCATGGTCGATAGAATACTTTATTATATGAAAAATCATATTCAAATAAAGGTCGTATTCTTTGTTTAAGTCTTCATCAAAGCCGCAAAAAAGAAAATAAAGCTTATTTCCAGCCTCTTTAAGCTGGACAAATCCAAGCTCTCTGTCATCATCCTTAAATACAAGGATGGTCGCTGGGAGCTTTTTAAAATAATCTATACTTAATTTTTCAAGTTTGCTGCTTGACCTTTCATAAACCTCCTCATAAAATCTATAGAGATTTTTGGAAAACTCATTCCTAGAAACAGCCTCTACCCTAACTCCTTCAAATTTTTTGAGAGCCTTTGTGGTCCTATATCTGTAATGACTTCTCATTGACTTTAGATAATCCTCAAAACTACTCCACCTAATACTTAACTCAAAATCCGAGAGAGTATGGCCTTTCGTAAGCTTGAGCTTGTCATCAGAGTTTAGTAAAATTACAGCCTTCATAGTCTTTTTTATATAATCAGAGAGTATATCCCCTTTATCATCCATATAGGAATATCCCTTTGAGGATACAGAAAGAGGTATCCCAACTATATTTATAGGAAATTTAAGAGAGAATCCTTTTTTAAATGTAAATATATCTATTTTGAGACCATAATCTAAAAGTATTATCTCCTCTTTTATATTTATATGATATCTTTGTTTGCAAGGATTCACATCTTCCAAAAATCCTAAAAATTCTCTTTTTAAAAAACAGTTTTCCTTTGCTATTTCATCCCATAGCTCTGGTAACTCTGATGCCTTACTATATATTAAAAATCCATATTTTTCCTTGGATTTTATTTTTTTATACATCTCTTTTTTAAACATCTAACAAAAACACCTTGTATTTTTTATACTCATCTTTTCCCCACCTAATTCCAAATCCTTTGGAAGAAATATTTTCGTCAAGTATCCATCCAGATTCGCATTTTTTGAATCTTTCCTTTGTAATTCCTTTGCAGTAATCAAATAGAGCATAAACACCCCCGGTTTTTTGATGCTTTGGAGCTACTCCAAGCTCTACTATCTTGAAGGTGTCGATTTTTTTATAAAATATCCTGCTTTTTAATAAAGATTTTATTCCTAAAGATTCTCCCTCTTTTAAGAGCTGGTTGAAATCAGGGTACCAAAGCATAAAGCCTACCTCCTTGCCTTTATGCTCTAAAAATAATAGATTCTCTTCTTTTAGAAATAGTCTATACTCTTTAAATAGCTCAAGGTCTTCTTCTTTTCTTCGTTCATAATAAAATCTATGGGATTTAAAGGCGTCATTGTTTATATCTGTATATAGCTTAGCCTCTTTTTCTATATTTTTAAAATCCGCTTTTCTTACTGTATAGTTTTTTAATATTCTATTTTTAAGCCTTGTATCTATATCTATAGATATATCCTTCATATCTGCTATATAGCTAGTAAGGTTAATCTCCTCCCTTGCTACTTTTTGAAAATAATCTATGTAATATGGAGGATTATATGCACTTCCAAGGCTCTGGACAGAGTCAAAATGACTAGCCAAATATCCAAGTCCATAGTTCACATGGAGATTAAGGCCTGCAAGCATCTTTTTAATTCCTTTTTGCCTTGCAAGAGCCTTTCCATAATCAAGAAGGATGTTTATTGACTCCTCATAACCTTCTTTAGATTCAAAATAAGCTATTTGAAGGATATCATCCATCCTATCTACAATAGAAAAAATACATCCCGCAAGTACTTCATCCTCTTTTATAACCATTACTCCCTCTATAAAGCTACTTTTGCATATCTCTCCCTCCCCCCTCAATATACCCCTTGCCGCTCTTGTAAGAGTATCTCTATAAAAAGGGTTATTTTTATATATTTCTTTTGAAAGACTTAAAAACCTATCTATATTTTTTTTATCAACCTTAACTATTTCCACATTATCCTCCACTTTTAATATCCTTTATTTATAAAGCAATAATTAAACTTCATCTGTGAAAATTATATACTACTTTATTATAAATGAGCTTGTTTTTTTAGATTTAATAGAAAAGTTTAACGCCAAAAAAATATAGAAAAAATCCTAGATTAAACCTCTTTATTGTTAGAGGATTATAATCTAGGATTTTTATTTTTTAGTTATAGATTCTAATTTATCTTTTACCAAATATTTTATTTATAGTCCAAGTATTTCCTTAGCATCAGCTGTAGTTGCTATTGGTCTTCCTACAGCCTTTGCTATATTTACAACCCTCTCTACTAGCTCCATATTAGAAGCAGGAACCCCTTTTTCGATTTCAAGTATATCTTCAAGTCCTGTCCTTACATGTCCTCCTGCAATTATAGCCATGGTAAGCATTTGAACCTGAGATTTTCCAATTCCTGACACTGTAAAGGTTGAGCCTTCTGGTAAACTATCTATCATAAACATAAGATTTTTTGGTGTTCCCTCAATAGACCCTGGTACATTCATCACTAGATTAAAATGAAGAGGTCCCTTTAGTATGCCTTTTTTAAGAAACTTCTTTGCATTTGATATCATCCCAACATCGAATGCCTCTATCTCCGGTTTGATATTATTTGCATACATTTTTTCTGCAAGTGATTTTATAAGCTCTGGAGAGTTTGCATTCACGCTATTTGGAAAGTTTGAGGAGCCAGTTGAGAGACTTGCCATATGAGCATTTAAATCCAGCATCTGTCCTCTAAACTCTACAGTATTTTCTCCTCCCCTAGCTCCTGTAGACACTTGCTTGATTATATCTACATTATCCTCATCTAGCTTCTTAAGAACTTTTTCAAAGAGAGCTCTATCACTTGTTGGATTCCCCTCTTTGTCCCTAACGTGAATATGGGCTATAGAAACCCCCAGTTCTTTGCATTTTTTTATATCTTCTACTATCTCATCCACTGTTACAGGAGTATTTGGATTTAGCTCCTTAGTAGGTACATTTCCTGTTGGTGCAAGAGTTATTATTAGTTTTTCCACTTTCATTCCTCCAAATCCATATTTATATTTAAGGTTTATAGTACTTGTTCACAAGTTTTTTCTATTCCCCTATGAAGCATATCCATATAGTCATCTATCTGCTCTTTTGTTATAGTAAGTGGGGGAGTAAGAAGTACGTGATCTCCTTTACTTCCATCAGCAGTTCCTCCCCCTGGATAAAGAACTAGTCCCTCCTCAAGACAGTTTACTGTGATTTTTCCCTTTACTTTATGGCTTACTTCAAATGCCTCTTTAGTATTTTTGTCTTTTACAAACTCTATTCCGTGCATCAGTCCCCTACCTCTTATATCTCCAACTATAGGATATTTGTACATTTCCTCTAGCCTCTTTGTAAAATATTCACCTTGAATCTTTGAATTTTCAAGTATATTATCTCTTTCCATGATTTCCATTACCTTAAGGGCTATACCGCAAGAAAGGGGATTACTAGCATAGGTATGTCCATGAACGAACTCTCCAGAGCCTTCAACCATTATTGTATTAAATATCTCTTCTGTAGCAATCGTAGCTCCAATTGGAGTATATCCAGCCCCCATGCCCTTAGCGCAGCAGATAATATCAGGAACTACATCGTACTGATCTATTGCAAATTTAGTGCCTGTTCTACCAAAACCTGACATTACCTCATCAAGGATGAAAAGGATATCGTATTTATCGCATATCTCTCTTACCATCTTAAAGTATATTGAATGGGGATTAACTCCAGGGGCCGCAGAACCTACAACTACCTCAGAAATAAATGCGCATATGTTTTGCGGCCCATTTATAAGGATTTCATTTTCTAGAGACTGTGCTGCCTTTATTGCAGTTTGTTCTTCTGTTTCGCATCCCCATGGATTTCTGTAGTGATAAAACTGAGGTATCTTTGGAAACTGAATCAGCATAGGATCATATGGTTTTCTTCTTCCAACTATACCAGTCATAGCAAGAGCCCCAAATGAGTTTCCATGAAATGAATTCCATTTTGTAATTACCTTCCATTTGCTCGTATTTCCCTTATCCCTTTCATAAAAATACTGCCTAGCCATCTTTAGTGCTGTTTCTGTGGTGTCCGAACCATCTGATACGAAGTATATATGATTTAAGTCCCCAGGTGCCCAGCTTGCTACCTTTTCTGCGCACTGCTCTATAGTGTCTGTAGTCCATCTAGAGAGATGAGTAAATGCCACTTTTTCTATCTGCTCTTTTGCATACTGGGCAATCTCCTTATTCCCGTGACCTATATTTACTACAGATGAACCTGAGCAGCCGTCAATATATCTTTTTCCATATGCTCCTATAAGATATATTCCCTCTCCCCTATCTATCTTAGGGTAGTGCCAGTTTTGATTTCTGTAAAAAACGTTGTTTTTAGGTGCTTTGTTTAGACTCATGGTATTATCTCCTTTTAATATGATTTATTTGTTTTTCTAATGATTTACTTTTATTTATATTAATCCAGTATCACTTATATATTTTTTATGCTAATTCTTCTGAAACCTTATGATCAAGCTCTGGTATTTCATTTAGGTCATTAAATCTGTCTCTGTCAAGAAGTCCTTCCATTGAAGCTATACATACTGATGTCACAAGATCTCCACTTGCATTTGTAGATGTATGAGCCTGATCTATTATTCTATATACTCCAGCAACTAAAGCCGTAGCTTCAAGAGGTAGTCCCATTGATGTAAGAAGCGTGATACTTATTATGAGACCTATTTGAGGTGTTGCAGCTGCTCCAACGCTTAAAAATGTAGCCTGAATCGCAAGCATTATTTGCTGAGTTATTGAAAGCTCTATACCGTAAAGCTGAGCTGCAAATAGAACTATAATACCAAAGTATATGCATGTACCATTCATATTAGCAGTTGCTCCAAGAGGAAGTACGAAACTTGAAACTTCTTTGGGAACTCCAAGCCTTGGAGCTATTCTCATAGAAACAGGAAGAGCTGCTGAAGTAGTACATGAACTAAATGCTATCAGCCAACTTTCAAAAGCTTGTTTCCAAAACTTTATAGGACTTACCTTTGCTATAAATATGAGAAATATAGAATATACCCCTGCAACCATAATAAAATTTGCAAGATAATCTACAAATATAAATTTTGCAACAGGGCCAAATATTGCAAGACCAAACTGAGCTATAGCAACAGACATAAGACCAAACACTCCGTATGGAACTATTACTAATATAATGTTTATTATCTTAAACATAGCCTCTGATAGATTCGATACTCCATTTACAAGTGGCTTTGCCTTTTCTCCAACCATAAGTACTGCAATTCCAAATAGTATTGCAAACACTATTACTTGCATCATATTGCCCTCTACCATTGATTGGAATGGATTTAGTGGAATAAGATCGAGTATAGTCTGATATGCCCCTGGAAGCTCTTTCATCTGTACTTCTGATGAAATATCTCCCATTTGAAATCCTGCTCCTGGCTTTAGTATGTTAGCAAGTACAAGACCAATACTTACTGCAATCAGTGCACTTCCTAGGAAAAAGGCTACCGTCTTAGCTCCTATACTTCTTAGTTTTTTAACATCCCCAAGAGCAAGTACCCCATCTATAATGCTAAAAAGAACTAACGGAACTACCACCATCCTTATAGACCTTAGAAAGAAATCTCCTAAGAACTGAAGAAACGGCATCACCCTTCCTCCTATGATAGGGTCTTCAGCTCCTCCCAAAATATTAAGTACATAACCTACCACTATTCCTAAAAATAGACCAATGAAAATTTTGTGATGTAGCTTTAATTTCTTACCCATAAATTCACTCCTTTCAAAATTGGAATCTCTTAAAAACATCTACCACAAACTCTTTAGTCAATATGTTTAATGTCTTTATCTATTATAAGGTCTGCCTCAGTAGCCGATTTAACATCCTCTAATGTATATCCTTTAGCGATTTCTCTTAATACAAGTCCTTCATCAGTTACATCTATTACTGCCATTTCTGTTATTATCTTATCCACCTGTCCTTTTGCCGTAAGAGGAAGATTGCAGTTTTTAAGAATCTTAGGTTTTCCCTTTGAAGTATGTTCCATTGCCACAATAACTTTTTTTGCCCCTACGACAAGATCCATAGCTCCGCCCATTCCAGGAACCATTTTTCCCGGTATCATCCAGTTGGAAAGATTCCCTTTTTGATCAACTTGAAGTGCTCCAAGAACTGTCAAATCTACATGTCCACCTCTTATTATTCCAAAAGACATTGCAGAGTCGAAAAAAGCTCCCCCTTTTCTCACTGTCACCATCTGTCCTCCTGCATTTACAAGATCTTTATCTTCTTGTCCCTCTTTGGGAAGAGGTCCTATCCCTACGAAACCGTTTTCCGATTGGAGAGTGATATCTATGTCATCTGGGACATAATTTGCAACTAAGGTAGGCATTCCTATGCCGAGATTTACTACATCACCATCTTTTAGCTCTTTAGCAACTCTCTTTGCTATAAAATCTCTAGACATTTTGTTTCTCCTTCACTATGTAATCAATAAAAATTGACGGAGTAATTACATCTTCAGGTTCTATTTCCCCTATTTCCAAGAGGTTTTCCGCTAAGACTATTACTTTATCTGCCGCCATTGCCATTATAGGATTGAAATTTCTTGCACTTTTCCTATATGTAACATTCCCTTTTTTATCTACTCTATTGCCTAATATTAAAGTTATATCAGCTCTTATAGGCTTCTCAAGTATATACTCCTTGCCATCTATTTTCATTTTTTCTTTTCCTTCTTCAACCATAGTTCCAATTCCTGTAGGAGTTAAAAACCCTCCTAGACCCATTCCGCCGCATCTTATCTGCTCTACAAGTGTCCCTTGAGGAACAAGATTAACTTCCAAGTCTTTGCTATGCATCTGTTTTCCAGTTTCTGGATTTGTGCCAATATGAGATGTTATCACTTTCTTTACCTGCTTATTCGCTATAAGTCTTCCTATCCCCTTATCTATAAAAGATGTATCGTTCGCTATTATTGTAAGATTTTGTATATCCCTTTTTATAATCTCGTCTATAAACTTTTCTGGTGTCCCACAACCCAGAAAACCACCAATCATAATGGTCATTCCATCTTTAATGTTTTCTATTGCATATTCTATTGATACAATTTTTTTCATATATACTCCCCCTATAATTTCATAATTTTACCTTTGTATTTACAGCAATATTTTTCAAACTAGGAAATCCAGTTTCTAAAATCAAAAAATCCAGCATCACAAAGAGCACTAAGCTCTCTATGAATACTGGATTTTAATTGCTGTTTGAAAGTGATAAGGTGGTCACCTCACGCAAAAAAAGCAGTTTATATTAAATTTTTAATTTGATTATATTTTTTCTTCTAAATAACTTTCATATTTTTCATATATTGATTTAAGTATTACGCATAATGCCTTTTGAGAAGAACCAAAAAACCTATTTTTAATTTCATCTATCAAGGGTTCTATTCCATTGCTTACATTGTATCCTATTATGATGCTTTTTAAAAAATCCTTCGTATCTTGAGTAATTAAAGTACAAGATAGTCCTTCTATTCTTCCAGTCTCCCAGTTTATGATTAGACCTATATCTAAGTTTCTATTGTAATGAGCCGATGGAAGTTCTCCTGGAAGTTTTGCATAGGAACTGAAGTATACTGTTGTCTTGTCATATTTCTCCACAGCAACCTCCTTTTGTCAAAAATACTTTATAATCTATTTTCTTGATTCTAACAGAATGAAAATTTTTTATCAAGGTTTTTTTGGTATTTTCTGAATCATCTGTTATTTTTATTGTGAATAAAGTCCTTTTAAATTAATTTAATTCTTATATTTCGAATAAATTTCTGGATTAATCTTTCTTCTATGGGTAATATATTATTTAAAGTAACAAATGTAGAGGGGGATTTTTATGCAATGGAAATTTATATTATCTCTTGTGCTTGCGCTTTTAGTAGCAATTTTTGCCATACAAAATTCTGATCCAGTCACTGTAAGTTTTTTTATAACTACTAGGCAGATATCTCAGGCTCTTATAATTTTACTTTCTACTGTGGTGGGCGCTATTATAGCACTTTCTCTTGGTCTAATTAAGCAATTTGCTCTTAGCAAAAAGCTAAAAGAAAAGGACAGGGCTATAAGATCTCTTGAGACAGAGGTTGCTTCTCTTAAGATAGAAAATGAAGATATGAAAAAGACACATCCTTCAGGTGTAGACCTTGATAAACCTAATGACTTTTCATTTGACAAGAAAAAAGAAGAACTTAATGAGATTGAGTGAAAAACTTATTCTGTTAAATTTAAAACCTGGATTATATAGTTTCTACAAAATGTAGAGTATATAATCCAGGTTTTTTCTTCATTATTATTGTAATTTAAATATAATAATTAAAAGGAGTTTCTTATTTTATATACATATTACTAACTAAAATAGGATTTAATATTTCAGTTGGTATGATAAACTCCTGAACACCCATATAACCTGGTCCTACTTCATATTTGTCAAAGGATATGACAAGTTTATAGTCTTCATTTATATAAAAGTTTTGATTTTTATCTATCTCTTTGAAATTAAACTCATCAATCTCATCTTCAAGCCAATAATGAAGATCTTCATCCTCATTCATTCTACTTTTCATCTGACTTTTTATATCATCACTTATTATCTGGATATATGATTCATCCTTAAAAAGACTTGGAAGGGTTATTAAAATTCTATTATTTTTATCTATAGTATCATATTTTAAAACTGTGGATGATGAACCAACCACATTGACCACATATCTTTCTATTGAAAGTATATCCTCATTGTCTGTCACTACTTCAAAGCCTGAAAAGACTCCCATATGAGCCTCTTCGTGCCCATCTTCTTTAAGAGAGTTCATATCATTTACAAACTCTTCATAAAGAGCTTTGTTTTCTTCAATATACTTGCTATTTAGAAGTTCTTGGATTTCTCCATCTTCCAATCCTTCAATTTTTGGTGTATCAATTTCAGCTATGAAGTTGTTTTCATTAATTGTGAAGTCTCTTATAGATACTACCCTTACTAGATTAGCCATTCCGGGAATTTCTGAAATTGCATAGGCAAGATTTGGGCTAAGGTTTACACTTCCTACAAATAAAGCACCAACTACGGCAGCTGTTGTTAAAACTCTTTTTATAACTTTATTTTTATTTTGTTTTTTAGTATGATTTTTTATTGTCTTTCTTATCTCAAATTCAAGTTCCTCTGGTATTTCTATGTTTTTATAGCTATCTCTTGCTTTTTCTAGGTCATTAAGATTTCTCATTTTCTATTCCTCCTCAAGAACAACTCTAAGCTTTTTTAGGACCCCATAAAGTCTGGATTTTACAGTATTTATATTTTCACCAAGGATGTCTGCAATCTCTTCTATCTTAAAATTTTCAAAATACCTCAAAGTAATTATGGTTTTATTTTCCGGTGAAAGTGCATCTATTGCTTTCTCTAGGTCAATGTCGTGGTAATAATCCTCTGCTTCTCCTAGTGAAAGTTCTAGTGCACTATCTTCAACACATATAGTTTTTCTATTTTTTCTTATAAAATCTATAGAGGTGTTTACTACTATCCTATAAAACCAAGTCCTTACCCCACTTGGATTTTTCAGGGAATCAGAAGAGTCAAGTGCTTTGCAGATTGCTTCTTGAACTATATCAAGTGCATCATCCTTATTCCTTACATAACTGTATGCAAGTCTGTAATAATCCTCTTTTCGCTCCAAAATATGCTCTGTGATAATATCATGATATATGCTGTTTTTCATTAATCCATACTTCCTTTTGCAAATTTTTTTAGACACGTGTCTTTCAGCTTACATGATATAGACGAATGAAATGAGAAAAAAGTTTGACCTTTTATTAAATCTTTTTAAATTAATTTTTCCACTTGCTTATATATTCTTTCTGCGGAGCTTTCATCTATTTTTATGTTGTTCCATATTTCCTGAGCTTTAATAGCTTGCCCTACAAGCATATAGAGTCCATTAATATGATTTATTTCATGTTTTTTACCATAACTTAAAAACTTTGTTTCTTTTGGGTTATATATCAGATCTACTGTGTTTTCAAACATTGAGACCACATCTTCTCCTACTACCGATGATTCAACGTCTGGATATGTACCACAGGGGGTGGTATTTATTATGCAGTAGTTGCTCTTTATATCCTTTAGATTTTCATAGGCTATGACTTCTAAATCCTTGAAGAAATCTTGAGCCTTTTCTTTGTTTCTAGCTGTAATTACAATATCCCTTGCATTAAAGTCTTTAAGACATTTGATTACTGCTTTAGCAGCCCCTCCTGACCCCAAAATCACAAAGCTTTTATTCCTTATCTCTATATTTGCCTTTTGAAGATTCATCTTAAAACCAAAATAGTCTGTATTATGTCCATAAGGCTTTCCTTCATCAAAAACTATAGTGTTTACTGCTCCTATTTCCTTTGCCTCTTGCGAAATATCATCAAGATATTTCATTACCTCTTGCTTGTATGGGATTGTCACGTTTACGCCTCTAACCCCTATAGCCTTAAAGCCCTCTAATCCCTTTTCTAAGTTTTCTTTTTTCACTTCAAACATATTGTATATTCCGGAGATATTATTTTCTTTCATTATTATCTCGTGTATACTATCTGAAATACTGTAGGAGAGTGTCTCTCCCAATAAGCCATATATTTTTTTCATATCTTCCTCCAAAGAAATTATTTTAACATCATCATATCTAAAATAGCTATAGCCGCTGCTGATTCTATAACTGGAAGGACTCTTGGAACTATGCAAGGATCATGTCTGCCTTCTATGTTTATACTGACCTCTTTCATTTTCTTTAGGTCAACAGTGCTTTGAGTCTTTGAAATAGAAGGGGTAGGCTTGATAGCTACCCTAAATATTATAGGCATTCCGTTTGTAATTCCTCCTAATATTCCTCCATTATTATTTGTACTATGGCTTATCTTTTGGGATGTAACTATAAGTTCATCATTTGAGTCATGTCCTCGCATACCAGCCAGATTAAACCCTTCTCCAAATTCTATCCCCTTTACTGCAGGTATAGAAAACATAATGCGTGATATATGACTTTCTAAAGAGTCAAAAAATGGCTCTCCTATACCTGCCTCAATTCCATATATTATGCACTCTACTATGCCCCCTACAGAATCTCCAGCAGCTCTTGCACCTTTTATCTCTTCTTCCATAAGGTGGCTTTTCCCTTCTTCAAGTGAAGGTAGCCTAGATGCTTTAATTTCTTTTAATTTTTCTATTTCTTTTATGCTTCCTTTAAACTTTTGTGACTCCACATTTCCTATCTTAGTAATACTTGTAAATACTTCTATTTCTGATTTTTTTAAGATCTGCTGAGCTATTGTCCCTGCAAAGACTATGGGAGCTGTAATCCGTCCAGAAAAATGTCCTCCTCCTCTATAGTCATTAAATCCTTTGTATTTGACCCATGCAGAGTAATCTGCATGACCTGGCCTTGGAGTGAACCTGATACTTTCATAATCCTTGGATTTTTTATCCTCGTTTAGTATCATAAATGCAAGGGGGCTTCCTGTAGTCTTTCCATCTAAAGCTCCACTTAATATTTTCACTTCATCCTTTTCTTTTCTTGGGGTAGAAAGGCTTGTCATCCCTGGAGCTCTTCGTTTCATTTGAAAAGCTATATCTTCAAAATCTATTTCATGTCCTGGTATTAGTCCATCAATAACTCCACCTATAGCCTCTCCATGAGACTCTCCAAATATTGTAAGTCTAAATCTATTTCCAAAAGTTGCACCCAATTTTCTGCCCCCTTTTATAATCATCGCCTAAGTTTTCCTTTTATATCTTCTATTTTATCATCAACCTATAACTAGAACTAATAAATTATGTTTTTATAAATAAGAGTATCTCCCTTAAATTGGTTTAAAGCTTCTTATAAGAACAGTACTTCATTATTTCAAACAAAAAGAAGAAGCCGCAGCTTCTCCTTTTTTAAATCTATCTATTTGATTACCACATACCCTTTTCAATGTCATAGGTATCACGAATCACGCTATTGTTGTCATAGTAATGTCTATATATGGTCTGTCTATCTACATCATCTCTTTCTTTTACAGCAACTAGAATATCTCCTCTTTCAAGGTAGGTTTCATATTCTTTAGCATCCTCTTTGTCGATTCCAAGGTCTACGAGTGCTCCAATCAGTCCACCTACAGCTCCACCAGCTACAACTCCTCCTAGTGTGACTGCAATTGGTCCCGCAGCTAAAAATGGTCCAATTCCTGGAACTGCAAGTAGTCCTATTTCAGCAAGAAGGGCTCCTGCTCCACCTATTACTCCACCTGTAACCGCTCCACCTACTGCTTTGTTATTATCATCCGTAGTCTCCATGTTTACATCTTCTACATCGTGAATATGCTCTACTCTTTCTTTTTCCTTAGCGATTACAGAAATATCTTTGTCAGAATATCCTACATCCTTTAGGTTTTGAATTACTCTTCTTGCTTCCTCTTCTGTTGTAAAAATACCAACTAGTACTTTATCTTTCATGTTGTGCCTCCTTTTTAATCAAAAACTTGATTACAAAAATTTATTAAAGCTAACATTTTTAGATAAATGCTAGGGTTACCCGTTTACTATTTTACCTCCATTGATATGGATGGTTTGTCCAGTAATATAGCTTGAAGCATTGTGCCATGCTAAAAATACATAGGCCTCAGCTAGTTCCAAAGGTTGTCCTGCTCTTCCCATCAACGTATCGGCTCCAAAGTTCTCTACATTGTCTTTTCCAAATGTAGACGGAATAAGAGGAGTCCATATAGGTCCTGGTGCCACCTGATTTACTCTTATTCTCTTTTCTGCAAGCTGTATAGCTAAAGAGCGAGTAAAGGATGTCATAGCACCCTTTGTTGATGAATAATCAAGAAGCTGAGGATTCCCATCATATGCTGTTACTGAGGATGTGTTTATGATTGATGCATTTTCTTTCATATGAGGTACAGCCTCTCTTACTAGATAAAACACTCCAAAGAAGTTTGTCTTAAAGGTTCTCTCAAGCTGCTCATTATCTATATCAGTTATTATATCTTGAGGATGCTGCTCTGCTGCATTATTTACAAGTATATCTATGGAGCCAAATTTCTCTAGTGTCTTCTTTACTATTTCTTTAGAAAATTCTGGGTCTCCTATATCTCCTGCTATCTGAAGAATCTTAGATGTGTCAGTATATTTACTCATAGCCTTTACTGTATCCTTAGAGTCCTGATTCTCTTCTTTATAGACTATTACTACATTAGCTCCTTCTTTTGCGTAGGCTATAGAGACTGCTCTTCCTATTCCGCTATCTCCACCTGTTATGATAGCTGTCTTTCCTTTTAATCTATCATATCCTTTGTAGTCTTTATCGTCATAAATAGGCTGAGTTTCCATTTTGTATTCTCTTCCAGGTCTGTCTTCAAGCTGTTCGGCTTTTATCTCATCTGGCATCGGAAATTTCTTTTCAGACATTTTTTCCTCCTTAATACTTTGATGGAATTTTCTACCACATTATAATTTATTCCTCATATAGTTTTTTTTAAACATATTTTTTAATATGAGCATATTACTAAACCCGTGGGGCTTTAGGTTCATTTATGGCATATTTTGATATTTGAGCTAAAATAGTGGTATAAATTTTATGTAGGTTAATCTTAAAAAAGTCTAACTTAAAAAACCGCGAAAGGAGATGTTAGTATGTTAAGATGGGCAGGAATATTCTTTGTAATCGCAATTATAGCAGCGTTCTTTGGTTTTATCGGAATAGCCGGAGCTGCCATTGAAGTAGCAAAATTCATTTTCTATATCTTCTTAATTTTATTTGTAATCTCACTTGTAATGGGACTTGTAAGCGGACGAACCCCTAGGGTGTAGATAAATAAAAAATAGGTGCCTAGGCACCTATTTTTATTTTCAATGGTCTACATTTTTGAACCTCTTACAACAGTTTTTAGTCATCTCGCAATATTTGATAAGTTTAATCTATAAAATTATTATTCTTTAATCTCTAGCTTTCCTCCAAGATTTTTAAAGTCATTCCAAAAATTCGGATAAGATTTTTCAACTGATTCTGCACCTTCTATAGTTATCTTATCTTTACATCTAATAGATGCTATAGCCATAGACATAGCTATCCTGTGGTCATTCCAGCTAGTTACATTTCCCCCATCAAGATATTTCTTTCCTTGCACTGTGAGTCCATCTTTTTTTTCATCTATCAAGGATCCTAGTTTTGTAAGCTCTGATGTCGTAGATTTTATTCTGTCAGATTCTTTTATTCTAAGTCTTAATGCGTTATAAACTGAGGATTTTCCTTCGCTTAATGCTCCTAGTACAGAAAGAATTGGTATTATATCAGGTATTTGAGATCCGTCTATATCTAATGAATAAGTCTGACTTTTTTTCACAGTTATCTTATCTTTCCCAACAATCCTAATATCAGCTTTCATTTTTTTCATTATCTCTATTATTTCTTTATCTCCCTGAAGAGAGTCTATATTAATGTCTTCGCAGGTTATCTCTCCACCAATTGCTCCTGCAACAAGCCAAAATGCAGCCTGGGAAAAATCTCCCTCCGCCTTATATCTTCTACTGATATATTTCTGCAACCCTTTTATAGTAAATACTTTGTCTTCTTTATTTATTATCTCTACTCCAAATTGCCTTAGGACATCAATTGTCATATTGACATACCCTTTTGATTCAAGTACTCCATCTATTTCTATAGTAGAATCCCCTTCAAGTAGAGGAAGTACAAACATAAGACCCGATATAAATTGAGAGCTTATATCTCCTTTAATTCTATACTTTCCTGGTTTAATACATCCCTCTAAAGTAAGGGGCAGATTTCCATTATTGTTTTTATAGCTTATTTTTTGCTCATCAAATATTTTATAATATTCATCAAGAGGTCTTTCTACGAGCTTGCCTCTGCCTGTAAATATTATTTTCCTATTTGAAATGCTTCCTATAGGTATCAAAAATCTAAGAGTTGAGCCGGACTCATTTGAGTCTATCTCTATAGGCTCTTTACCTTTAGATAATCCTCCCTTTATGATAAGAGTCTTTCTATCTTTTATTTCATCAATAATAGTAATTGTTGCTCCAAGCTTTTTCATAGCATCACAGGTGGCATTTATATCTTTTGACATTATTATATTCTCTATGATACTTTCTCCTTGAGCTAGAGATGCAGCTATAATAGCTCTATGACTGATGCTTTTGGAGGGCGGTATTTTAACTGTTCCATTTAGATTTGCTGGTGTAATTTCAACCTTCATATGCTCACTTCCCACTTTATTTGTTTGAAATATACTTTATGATTTCTTCTTTACCCATCCTTTTAATTATAGCCTTTCCTATGTCCTCTATAAATATAAAGCTTACTCCACTTTCATTTCCTTTTTTGTCAATCATTATTGTTTTTATCATGTCTTCCTTATCTATAGGCGGAAATACTTTTTCTAGGCCATATTTATCTAAAATTTTATTTATTCTATGTGATGCTCCTGTTTTGGTGAGCCCTATATCTTCTCCTAAGGCAGTAATATAACTCATTCCAATTGCTACTGCTTCTCCGTGGGTATATTTTTCATAATTATAGTAGCTTTCTATAACATGTCCAATAGTATGTCCAAAGTTTAATATCATCCTATTTCCTGTATCAAATTCATCCTCTTCAACTACATTTTTTTTAATACTTACGCATCTTTCAACTAAAAAATCCATATTGTCAAAGAGAAAATCCCTATCTAGTTGCTCTAGAAATTCAAATAGTTTTTTGTCAATAATGCATCCGTACTTTATAACCTCAGCCATACCATCTATTATAAATCTTTCATCTAAAGTTTTTAAAAGATTTGTATCTATAATTACCATCTCTGGGGGGTAAAAAGCACCTATAAGGTTTTTTCCTTCTTCTAGGTTTATGGCTACCTTGCCACCTACGCTACTGTCTACTTGGGAGAGAAGTGTAGTTGGTATTTGAATAAATCTCATACCTCTAAAAAGTGTAGATGCAACAAATCCTCCAAGGTCTCCTATTACTCCTCCCCCAAAAGAAACAATTAGATTAGACCGTGTAAATCCATTTTTAACAAGAGTCTTGCATATATTTTCATAGGTGCTTATGGATTTGCTTTTTTCCCCTTCTTTTACAGTTATAATAAGAGGCTTAAAGCCTTCCTCTTCAAAATAACTCTCTATATATTTTCCGTATAGGCTCATAACTTTTCCATCAGTTAAAATACATATCTTTTCATGTTTATAAATCTTCTTTATAAGTGAAGCTGAAGATTTTAAAATATCTTTTTTAATATATATGGGATAACTTCCTTTACTTGTATTTACGTTTATAATCTTCAAGATATTTCCTCCTTTATCTATATAATATATTTTAACAGATATGGGAGGTTTTAGATTTTAGAAGAAATTATTTTTTATATATTACTTAATATAATCCCATATTTTATGACTTCTTTTTCTAGTTACATCTCTATGACCTCTACAGCTTCATCTAATAGAGCATAATAAGGCTTTATATCTAGAAGGGGACTATTATCTAAAGCATCAAGACCAGTAACAATTATTTTGTTTTTCTCTATTGCAAGTATCTTTACAACATTTATAGAAAGAGGGTTTGGACGATTTTGGGAACGTGTTGCAAATACTCCAGATTCTATTATTTTTCCTGGGGGTACTACTTTAAGCAAATTCCTTTGTGCTCTATCTGCCCAATAAATAACTACTATAAATTGTCCTTCTATTAGATTTTCTAGGCCTTCAAAGAATTCGTCTTTAATTTCCAATAGCATTATTTGTCGTGATAGACTTTTCTCATTTTGGCTTCTTTCCTTCCCTTTATATGGGCTTTTAATAATACCTATTTCCTTTAAAATCATATTTGTTCACCTCTCACTTTAATAAAATAAGTTTTATATAAAATAAAAAACCACCTCTACAAAAAGAGATGGCAAAAGACACAAAAAATATAAATTTATTTAGTCTTTCACACATCCTCCGTCGCTCGCAGAGTTTAGTGTTATCTATAAGCAGGTCTACCGGCTCAAGCTTCATCATTGTTTCATCCTTCCCAGTTCCCCAGTGGTTTATTGAAACAACTATTCTTTTACGGTGGCGGGACCGCGTAGGTTTTTAACCTAACTTCCCTTTTAATTTTCATATCAAAATATGAAAAACTTATAAACAGAGATATAATCTCGAATCAATATTCAATTTTGTTTTATTAATCAAATGTATCATATTTTATTTGAGATGTGCAAGTATTTATATTTTAAAATATAAATAGAAAAACCCTTTGAATTATTCCAAAGGGTTAGTTTATGCTTATTAATTAGTACAAAAGGGTTAAAAAATGGTTAAATCTTCATTTTTTCACCTTTGTAACTTCTGAAAGTGTTGCAGTGGTGTGCCCAGAGGGATTCGAACCCCCGACCCTTTGATTCGTAGTCAAATACTCTATCCAGCTGAGCTATGGGCACAAGAAAAGGCTTTTTTATACTCAAAAAAGTGTAAAAAAAAAGTGGAGGCGGCACCCAGATTTGAACTGGGGGTGAAGGAGTTGCAGTCCTCTGCCTTACCACTTGGCTATGCCGCCTTGTTTTAAGAATAATGGGGTGAGTAATGGGATTCGAACCCACGGCCTCCAGAGCCACAATCTGGCGCTCTAACCTACTGAGCTATACCCACCATGTTGATGGTCGAGGTGGAGGGACTCGAACCCCCGGCCCCATGGTCCCAAACCACGTACGCTACCAAACTGCGCTACACCTCGAAAACTATCTATTTCGTTTAAATTAAACCTATTTTGAGGAATGGTGGGCCTTCAGGGACTCGAACCCCGGACCTACCGGTTATGAGCCGGGCGCTCTAACCAACTGAGCTAAAGGCCCTCAAAATAATGATGGTAGCGGCAACAGGGATCGAACCTGTGACCTTTCGGGTATGAACCGAACGCTCTAGCCATCTGAGCTATGCCGCCGAATTCTCAGCGAACTTTATGGTGCCCAGAGGCGGAATCGAACCACCGACACGAGGATTTTCAGTCCTCTGCTCTACCGACTGAGCTATCTGGGCAAACATGGCGGAGGGGGTGGGATTCGAACCCACGGCCCCTTTCGGAGTCACTGGTTTTCAAGACCAGCTCCTTAAACCGCTCGGACACCCCTCCATGCTTTAATTGGTGACCCATCCGCGACTCGAACGCGGGACACCCTGATTAAAAGTCAGGTGCTCTGCCGACTGAGCTAATGGGTCTTATGGCTGGGGATGCAGGACTCGAACCTACGCATGCCAGAGTCAAAGTCTGGTGCCTTACCGACTTGGCTAATCCCCAAAAATACATGGTGTGCCTGAAGAGATTCGAACTCCTGACACCCGCCTTAGAAGGGCGGTGCTCTATCCAGCTGAGCTACAGGCACATGTTTGAATAAATGGAGCGGAAGACGGGATTCGAACCCGCGACCCTCGCCTTGGCAAGGCGATGCTCTACCACTGAGCCACTTCCGCTAATTGGTGCGGATGGAGGGACTTGAACCCCCACGCACAAGGCGCTAGATCCTAAGTCTAGTGCGTCTGCCAATTCCGCCACATCCGCATACAATGGAGCTGGCGATAGGAATCGAACCTACAACCTGCTGATTACAAGTCAGCTGCTCTACCGTTGAGCCACGCCAGCACGTTAATTGTGCTTACATCCATGTATGTATAATATTTAATTTGTAAGAAAATGGCGACCCGGAAGGGGCTCGAACCCTCGACCTCCAGCGTGACAGGCTGGCATTCTAACCAACTGAACTACCGGGCCATTAATTGGCTGCGTCCTACTCTCCCAGGACCCTGCGGTCCAAGTACCATTGGCGATGAAGAGCTTAACTTCTGTGTTCGGAATGGGAACAGGTGTATCCTCTTCTCTATAACAACCATATTTATTTTCTTGGTGGGCTCAACAGGGCTCGAACCTGTGACCCCCTGCTTGTAAGGCAGGTGCTCTCCCAGCTGAGCTATGAGCCCAAGATTGGTGACCCCTAGGGGAATCGAACCCCTGTTACCGCCGTGAAAGGGCGGTGTCTTGACCGCTTGACCAAGGGGCCTAAATGGTTGCGGGGATAGGACTCGAACCTATGACCTTCGGGTTATGAGCCCGACGAGCTACCAACTGCTCCACCCCGCGATGGTATAAAATTGAAAATGGTGCCGAAGACCGGAATCGAACCGGTACGATACTCTCGTATCGCAGGATTTTAAGTCCTGTGCGTCTGCCAGTTCCGCCACTTCGGCTTTCATATGGCTCCGAAGGTGGGACTCGAACCCACAACCTACCGGTTAACAGCCGGTTGCTCCGCCGTTGAGCTACTTCGGAATAATATGAATTGGCTACGTCCTACTCTCCCAGGACCCTGCGGTCCAAGTACCATTGGCGATGAAGAGCTTAACTTCTGTGTTCGGAATGGGAACAGGTGTATCCTCTTCTC
>NZ_JAGGLI010000028.1 GCF_017874355.1 Acetoanaerobium pronyense | reverse complement strand
GAAAATAGAAAATCCCTATTTTAGGGAAAATTATATTCCAAAAAATAGGGAAAATTATTTGCCGAAATTTATACAAAAATGCTTGCCGGTAACAAATGTATGTAGAAGCAAGCAAAAAAGTCATGTTTTTAGTGATTTTTTTAGTATTTATTGTGTTTTTTGTCTGTTTGTATATAGCAGTAAAAACATATTCAACCGAATTATCTATAGCAACGCTTCAGCAAGCAGTTTTGTTTTCTGCTCCAGTTCTAACTGCTTTAATAGTAAAATCTGGGTTTGAAAATGTCAGAAAAGGCAAAATAAGAGAAAAAATAATAGATTCTAAGATAAATAACCATGAAGTTGTAGATTATGGAGTTGAGGACTTTAGGGAGAGTGTATAAGGATGCAAACATTTATAGACAAACTAGTACCTGCAGCTAAAAGAAATCATACAGAGCATAATATCCTTCCTTCTCTTACTATAGCTCAGGCGATTCTAGAAAGCAACTGGGGAAGGTCTAGACTAGCAGTTCAAGGTAATAACCTCTTTGGAATCAAAGCAGATTCAAGATGGACTGGAAAAAGAATATCATTTCCTACACAAGAATTTGTAAATGGGAAAATGATAACTGTCCAGGCTTATTTTAGGGCCTATGATTCTGTTTCCGCTTCTATAGAGGACCATGGGAGATTTCTTCTTACACAAAGATATGCAAAAGTTAGGCAATCTAAAAATTATAAGGAAGCTGCTAATGAGATTTGGAAAGCTGGATATGCAACAGACCCTAAATATCCCGAGAAGCTCATAAGCATAATAGAAAAATACAAATTATATGAATATGACCAGAAGGAAGGTGAAACTTTGGTTAATAGACATAAGATTATTGAAGTAGCTCTAATGCTACAAAGTAAAAATGTAAAGTATAGACTAGGAGCAAAAGCGGTACCACCTAGAATACCCACTCATTTAGATTGCTCTGGATTTGTAAGATATTGCTACTTAGCTTCTGGATCTAATGTGAAAGACGGGACCTGGCATCAGTGGCATGATAGTAATCCTGTGAAACTATCAGATTTAAGGATAGGAGATTTAGGGTTTTTACAACCAGCAAGTTCTCCTGGAATAAATCACATAGGGTTATACGCTGGGGATGGAAAGTGGATTCACTGTAATAGCTCTAGAAATGGAATAACTTTAGAAAAAACAAATATATTTCCTTATACAAGAAGGTTTAAAGGGATTAATTTCACAAATGTAATTGAGGAGGATGAAGACATGGCAAGAGAGAAGGTTTCTGATAGAGATTTAAACTCTGGTATAGCTGCAATAAAAAATCTTGCAAAGCTTAAAATAATAAATAGTCCAGATAGACATATAGAAGATCTAAAAAAATATCCTTGGGACTGGAGAATGTGGGTAGTTCAAAACAATATAGCTGAGAGAGTGGAGGGGAAATAATGAAAATAGATTGGAGAAGGAAACTAAGTAGCCGTAAATTTTGGGTAGCACTTATTGGATTTGTAACGGCTATTTTAATAGCGATAAATTGGACAGAAGCAGAAATAGCACAAGTTACTGCTATAATATCTGCATTTTCTACTCTTATAATATATATTCTTACAGAAGGATATATAGATGGAAAGAGAGAAGAAAACAACTTAAATATAAACGAATAGATGATATAATAATATAGAAGACAATACTCCCTCTGCCATTTGGCCAGGCATGACCTGATGAGGGAGTTATTTTTTTTACAATTTATTGATTCAATAAAATCAATAGGGTATAATTATATTAGGTTATCCCCCTGGTAACCTCAACAAAATCTCAAAACCCAATACCCCTGAAATACCCTTCAAAGCGAAGGGTATTTTTATTACATTTCACACAAGTACTATTAATTTAAAAATAGTGTTATAATATTATTAATTTATTAAAAAGGGGGAATTAGAATGGTAAAAAACAAAGAAAAGAAGCCTATTTTTAAAAGATGGTGGTTTATCTTAATTGTTGCTGTTTTAGTTATAGGTGCAATTGGTAGCGGGGGAGATAAAAGCGCAGAAGAAAATCCAGAAGTTGCTACAGCTGCACAGGAATCAGTAGTTGCAGAAGAACCTGTAGAAAAGGAAGAAGTAAAGCAAGAAGAACCAGCTCAATCAGAACAAACAATGGCTCAAAAGAATGCAGTAAGAAAAGCTGAATCATATTTAGACTTTACTTCTTTTTCAAAAGAAGGGCTCATTAACCAATTAATTTTTGAAGGATTCAGTGAAGAAGATAGTTCTTATGCCGTAGAAAATATAACAGTAGATTGGAATGAACAAGCCGTACAAAAAGGTAAAGAGTATTTAGATACTTCCGCATTTTCAAGAAAGGGTCTTTATGATCAATTGATTTTTGAAGGATTTAACGAAGAACAAGCTACTTATGCATTAGATACTATAGGATTGTAATATATAAGAATACTACCTCTGGCAAAAGGTAGTATTCTTATATCCTTTTCATGCTAATAAAGTCGTGTATTAGGGATGTTTCGCCTTGGGTGCACCATAGCAACACTTTAAAGGATTATACATAAGGAAAAACAAAAATTTAGTCCTTTTTTAGCCCTTATGAAAAATTAATAGAAAAAATTTAACCCTTTGGAAATTAATCCAGAGGGTTTTTAAAATTTAGATAAAAAGCTCTATTTTACTTATTAATGGTTTAGAATAAAGTAAAGAGTAAATATCAATTATTATGTTTTGGGATAGGAGGTTAAATTATGAATGGAATATGCCCACTATGCGGCCAGAAAAACCTGTGTGCTTTTTCCTTAGGCCAAGATCCAGAAACTTGCTGGTGCATGACAGCAGAAGTACCAAAGGAACTTTTATCACAAGTTCCAGATGAAAAAAGAGGAAAATCCTGTATCTGCCAGTCTTGCATAGAAAAATATAAATCAGAATTAGAAAATTCAAGGTGAGATAATATTAAAATCCTGAAAAATTTTGGAAACTCTCTCAACATATTTTTAAAAAGAAAAGCTCCCTGTTTTAAGGAGCTTTTTCAGTTTCGGAGTTGATTTCGACAGTGTCTTTAAACTCCAAATTTATAAATTCATTTGTATTTGTCAAATCATTTGATTCCACGTAGTCTTTAATCATGTTAATATGATCAGCGTGCTGTGCTGAAATTTTATGTGAGTCTGATTTGTCTCCCTTTTCACTGGTACTACTACGAGGTATATTCATCTCGTGATTATCCTTAAGCTCATCTTTTTCAAGTGTTCTGATTGGACTTTCTGAGTCTATAAGTATTGCAAGACCTGATGCATCCCAGTGTACGGTTTCATTAAACGCAGTACTTATAAAGCTAAGTGGAACCATAGTTCTTCCTCTTACAGATTGTGCTGGAACTTCAAGGAGAACCATTTTATCGTTTACATAGGCTACTTTGCTATCTAAAGAAAGTCTAACTATAGAGCTTCCCTTTGATATAGATATGCTTCTATTGGCTTCATTCCAAACTACATTTGCATTCAAAGACCTTCCTATTAGAGAAATAGGGACTAGAGTTCGGCCTTGTACAACTATAGGTGGGACATCCATAGCTAGTGGAACACTATCAACATAAATAGCAATGTTTTTCGCAAATACGGTACTTGGAACAAACATCAAAAGTATAATAAAAGCAGAGCAGATATATTTTTTCATAATTATACCCCTTTTAAAAAGAGTCCTCTGCTGATAAAGAGGACTCCAAACATGCAAATATGATACATAATTATCTATAGAGCTTTTATTTTTTCAAACGCACAAGCTTTATTGAAAGGTTTGTCTCACTTAAATCTATTTCGGCACTGTCTGTCATTGAAGCTACTAGTCCTAATTCTTCAGATTGATGACCTTCCCCTGCCAGTGACCAGAAATATTCTTCCATTTCTACTTCTCTGTGGCTACTTAAAACATTCTTTAGATTTTGAAGCTCTGAAGCTGTCATTTTAAAGCCCTCTGCATAAAGCTCAATTAAAAATCTGTCAGGTTGATTAGTAAGTTCTATTTTTATTTTGTGCACATTTCTCTCTAAGCAATAGGTAGAAAGCTCATCCACCATCTTAGATAGTTTTTTAGTCTCGTAACGCATCCTTTTTCTCCTTCTTCAATGCATCTAGCATAGGTACAAATATTGTAGCGATTATACCTCCAGAGAGTCCATTGTTATAAAGATGGATACCTCCATGGAGTACGCCCAGATTTAATGTAAGAGATAAATGAAGAAAACCTAGGATGATTCCGTATATCATTCCATACTCACCCACTATTGGAGCAAGAGTAGTTCCAAATAGTGCTGATATTAATATAGCTGTTGTAGAAGCATCTTTGGCAATAAAAAATGATGCTACGGCCACCCCAACTAAAATTGGGACGCTATTTTTGATATGCTTTCCAAAGGCAGCAAATCCAACAACAGTTAAAATTCCAGCTATTACAGGTCCGTTTAGTACTCCACCCATCACAATTACATATATAATAGATATTATACCAAGACTTCCCATATTTACAAGAGTAAGAGCAAAACCATCTAGTCTGGTCATATCAGTTACTGATCTACCAGTACGTCCAAGTAGTTTTTTATACCCTGAGAAGCTAAAGCCATTGAAGGCGAATCCAAGGGATATAAAAAGAAGGAAAAATAAAACGAAAAAACCAAGTAGTCCATAATCCATAGTTTCAAGAACCACAGAATTTCTTTCAAACTCTATATTTAATGTTCTAAGAATTGCAAATACAAGTATAGATACGAATCCTCCAGCATAGCCCATATTGTATATATTATATCCTGAGTGAGCCATTAATATCTGAGAAGATACGGCAGGCATTATAAAGCCTAAAAAAGAGCCAATTGCTAGAGTGCCGGCAAGGGATATAATATAATTTGAAGAAAGGCTAACAGCAAGGACGCTTGAAAGTGGAGCCATAGTAGTTGTAAGCATGCACACTATGATAACGTTTTTATACTCAATATTATGAACTCTTGAGTATATGTATCCCCCTATATAAAACGGCCATATATTAAATATGTTTTTTCCCATAAAGGAAAAACCCATAAGTAAAAACAAAGAAGCTATAATAATCCCGTTGGGTTTCATATCCATTTTTTTAAGGATTGCTATATTGATTAGAGTTACTAGGGATGAATTGAGTAAAGTAGCCCCAGCACCTGCAATCACAAGGTAATCCGTAAGAAGTACATCATTTGATAGCCTTATTGCGTTGAGTCCTTGAATCAGTCCAGCAGGGTTATCATAAAAAAATGCCATTATAAGCATTACAGTGGGCATAAGTAGAAGCACAATAAATTGTTCATTTTTATTTAAAGTTCTTTTTCTTGCCTGAATAGTTGTATTAACATCGATATCGTTAAGTGTTTCCATTTGTCCTCCTTGTCAATTTATTAACTAATAGATATATCTTTCTACCTTAACACTTTGAAAATATTAATTTAAGCTCTGATTTTTCTTAGCTATTGTTTATGAGCTGTAGGTATTTTTAATTTTTATGTATTTTAGAAATTAGAAAACTACTTGTGATAGTTTAGAATAATAAGATGCAATAAGCTTAGATGGATGCTTTTGGATTTGTAAGAGTTGAAATAATCAATTTAAGGAAGTTTTAGAATTTTTATTTAGTATATTCTAACATTTTTTTATTATCACAAAAAGAAATTTTAGAAAAAAAATTAAATTTTTTTTTAAAAGGCATTAACTTATGTCCATAGTATGTATACAAAACATACAATATGTACTAAAATTTTACACAAAATTATATTTTTCAAATAAAACTTTAAAAAAATCGTAATAAGATATATATTAAAATAAGGTTTATTAAAATACACATTTAGGAGGGATTATACATGCTTAGTTGGAAAGAGAATTATACATGCGGAATAGACTCTATAGATAATCAGCACAAGAAATTACTTGAGATAGGAGCTAGGGTATATCAAATGCTGAAAAATGAGGAAAAGCTTGACAAATATGATGATATAATGGAGGTTGTACATGAACTCAAGGATTATACCCTTTATCATTTTAACTTTGAAGAGAAGCTGATGGAAAAGCATGGCTATGAAAATCTTGAGGAGCATAAAAAGCAACATAGTGCTTTTGTTGACAAGCTAACAGAGATGGAAGATAAGGACATAGACGAAAATCAAAAGAAAACTATGATGGATATGCTTATGTTTATAGCGGATTGGATTGAAAAACATATACTTGTATCAGATTTTGAGTATGTAAAGCATATAATTATAAAAGGCGGGAATTAACCCGCCTTTTAAGGTTTCTATATTATTGACAAATCAAACTTTTTTGTTTAGAATAGTACGAGGCAGCTTATGAATGAATATTTTATGAGAGTTGCGCTTCTTCAGGCCCTCAAAAGCTACAAGCTTGAAGAGGTTCCAGTAGGATGCGTCATAACAAAAGACAACAAAATCATATCTACTTCCTATAACCTTAGAGAAAGCACTAATGACCCTTTGGGTCATGCGGAGCTTATAGCTATACAAAAGGCTTCACACGTCTTAGGTAGCTGGAGACTTACAGGATGCAGTATGTATGTCACTCTTGAGCCGTGCCTTATGTGTACAGGAGCAATAATAGACTCAAGGATAGAAAGACTTTATATAGGGGCTACTGACCCTAAAAGGGGAGCCATAGAAAGTGTAATACCTATAATAACAGAAAGATTGATGCCTCATCATATAGATGAGATAGAGTATATGGATACAATAAGCGGGTATATACTAAGCAGATTTTTTAAAAATCTGAGATACAAAAAATCTTTAAAAGTCGACAAAAATCTTTAGTTAAAAGAATATTAGCATATGGAGAGATGTCCGAGTGGCTTAAGGAGCTCGCCTGGAAAGCGGGTATACGGGGAACTGTATCGGGGGTTCGAATCCCCCTCTCTCCGCCAGAAAACTTTATAAATTTGTCTTTAGGATTAGCTGTGCTAGATGGGGAGATAGCGGTGCCCTGTAACCTGCAATCCGCTTTAGCAGGGTTGAATTCCTGTCTTAGACTGCGCGTTTGTGAAGCTGGACGAAGCAAGTGGTGTTGATACTTTGGTCCTACGCAATGAAAGCCTGTGAACCCCGTCAGATCCGGAAGGAAGCAGCGGTAAGCGGACCCTTTCATGTGCCGTGGGAGTGCCTGAGTTGAGCTAACTGCTTTGATACCGTTCATGACACGCAAGCGAAGACAGGTGCACAGCTTTAATATTAAAATAATGATAAGCCCATAAATTTATGGGCTTATTTTAATGCAGTTTTTACTAAATTAATTCCCTGATTATCGCCAATGAGAGTGTTATATTTGATATAATAAAAAGAAAAAGCAAAGAGGTTGTTAAGATGCACAAGGCCCTTTATAGAATATATAGACCCAAGATGTTCTCAGACATTGTGGGTCAGAGTCATATAACTCAAATTTTAAAAAATCAGATAGCAGAAGGCTCTATTTCTCACGCCTATCTTTTTAGTGGAGGCAGGGGAACAGGAAAGACTTCTACTGCCAAGGTATTTGCAAAGGCAATAAACTGCGAAAATATGGAAAACTCAGAGCCGTGCTTTTCATGTAGACCATGCATGGATGGAGATATAGATATAATCGAGATAGATGCTGCCTCGAACAATAGCGTAGACAATATAAGGGAGCTTAGGGATAAT
Organism: Acetoanaerobium pronyense; assembly: GCF_017874355.1. Classification (GTDB taxonomy): domain Bacteria; phylum Bacillota; class Clostridia; order Peptostreptococcales; family Filifactoraceae; genus Acetoanaerobium; species Acetoanaerobium pronyense. The sequence goes on along the minus strand of NZ_JAGGLI010000028.1, from coordinate 31,512 downwards.
GTAGCCTATACGCCATCGTATGGGAAGTATAAGGTGTATATAATAGATGAGGTACATATGCTTTCTCAAGGAGCTTTTAATGCTCTTTTAAAAACCTTGGAAGAGCCTCCGCCCCATGTTGTTTTTATACTTGCAACCACTGAGCCTCAAAAAATACCACCGACAGTGCTTTCAAGATGTCAAAGATTTGACTTTAGAAAAATAGACAAATCAATCATAATAGATAGGATGAAAGATATCTTAAGAGATATTAAAACAGAATATGAAGATGAGGCTCTAGAGCTTATATCTCAAAAGGCAGAGGGCGGTATGCGTGATGCTCTTAGTCTTTTAGACCAGTCTTTATCCTATGGTCCTATCAAATATGAAAAGGTGATTGAAGCTCTAGGTGATGTGAGTCACGAAAGACTTCATGAAGTTATTGAAGCAATATCAAGCAAAACTCCAATTAAAGCAATAGAAATCCTTGACTTCATATTCAAATCCGGCAAAGATGTAAAGCTTTTTCTATCGGACTATATACAGTATCTTAGGGATGTGCTTGTATTTTCAAGCGGAGGAAAAGATATCTTAAGTCATGACGAGCATATAATTTTAGTTTTACAAAAAAGTGCAGAAATAATTGATATAGATTCTCTTATAAATCAAATTGAATTCTTTTCAGAGCTTGAAAATAAAATCAAGTATTCCCAAAATTCAAAGGTACTCCTTGAAGCAGGATTCATTAGAGCATCTAGATTTTCACTAAACAAAGAAGGTCCATCAGATGCTCAGATTAATGATTTACTAGACAAAATAAATGCTCTTGACCTCAAAATTCAAAATCTGGAAAATGGTAAAGAGATTAAAAAAGAGAGCCCTGTCCAAAAGATTATCAAAAAAAACATACAAAGCCCGATACCTCATTTTGATGATATTTCAAATCAAGTGGAGATAGGTGAAGAGGAAAAAAACATTCTTGAACATATAAAATCAAGAATGGATGATGTATTTGAAACTCTTAGAAAAGAAAAAAACGCACATCTTAAAGCACTCCTTCTAGAAGGGGAGCCAGTAAGATTTTTAAACAATGTACTATATATAGGCTATGATGAAAACCACAAATTTCATAAACAGACTATAGATACAGATATAAATAGAGACTATATGTCAAATGTATTTGAAAAGGTTCTTAAAAAAACTATAAAAACTGCATTTATATTTAAAAGGGAGATTTCAGATATTAAAGACGAGGGTGAAGACAGTGTTATAGATAAGATAAAAAGCTCATTTCCAGGAGTTCCTCTTGAGATTCTAGATAGTGAGGAAGATGGGAAATAGATGTATATTATGGTATAATATTTTATATTTTAATAATCAAATTTTAAGGAGGAGTCTAATTTGGCTAGAAAAGGTGGCTTTCCAGGAGGCGCAATGCCTGGAAACATGAACAATATGATGAAACAAGTACAAAAAATGCAAAAAGATATGGAAAAAATCCAAGCTGAGCTTTCAGAAAAAGAGGTAGAAGCTTCTGCAGGTGGTGGAGCTATCACTGTTAAAGCTAATGGGAAAAAAGAAATAGTTTCTATTTCAATCAAGCAAGAGGTTGTAGACCCAGATGATGTTGAAATGCTTGAAGATTTAGTACTTTCTGCTGTTAATGAGGCTCTAAGAGCTGCTGATGAAATGATGAATAGCGGAATGTCCAAGGTAACATCAGGTATGAACATACCTGGACTTTTTTAAGAAGGTGAAGTAGTGGATCATTACTCAGGACCTATAACCAAGCTTATAGAAGAATTTGCAAAGCTTCCGGGTATAGGAAGGAAGACGGCTCAAAGACTGGCTTTTCATGTGATTGCCATGGACAAGGACCAGGTAAAAAGTTTGTCCAGTGCCCTTATAGAAGCTAAAAACAATATAACCTACTGCACAATATGCTGTAACATATCAGATAAAGACCCTTGTCATATATGTTCATCGAATCATAGGAGCGATGAAATAATATGCGTTGTAGAGGACCCAAGAGATGTAGCAGCAATGGAAAGAACCAAGGAATATCAAGGGAAATATCATGTTCTTCATGGTACCATTTCACCTATGGATTCGATTACCCCTGATATGCTAAAAATTAAAGAGCTACTTAGCAGGATGTCATCTACTGATTTAAAGGAAGTAATTCTTGCTACAAATCCTACCATAGAGGGTGAAGCTACTGCAATGTATATTGCAAGGCTTATAAAGCCTTTTGGAATAAGAGTGACAAGGATAGCTCATGGTCTTCCTGTGGGAGCAGATATAGAGTACGCAGATGAGGTTACAATATCAAAGGCAATGGAAAATAGAAGAGAGATTATATAAAAAAAGCAGGAGTTTGATGGACTAAAGGCCATCAAACTCCTGCTTTTTCATATTATAGCTTCCCCACTCGCTCATGCCCTTTAGCACAGGCAAAATAGACTTTCCAAAATCCGTAAGAGAGTATCATTCAAAAAATATAAGACAAATATATTATTTATTAGATTAAAACTAAGGAAAAATGTGAATCATAAATTATAAGGAGGCATTAATAAAACTGGGATATACCAAAAGGATGGAAGCTAATAGCCCAAATGCCATTTGGAAAGCCCGTAACAAGCCCAAATGACAAGGAATTTACTCCATTAAAAGATAGAGTAAAGACACTATATTAAAAAAGAAGAATATAGAAGGTAGTATAAAGCGAAGGATTTTAAAGAAATTTTTAAATCTTTTAGAAAGGAGAAAACAATGATTAAAAAAATTGATCATAGTAAAATGGGAAGAAGCGAATCCCGTTGGCTCAAAAGCTTATTTCATTTTTCATTTGCAAATTATCAAAACCCTGAAAATATAAACTTCGGAGTATTAAGAGTTGTAAATGATGACCTTGTAGAGGGAGATACAGGATTTGATATGCACCCCCATAAGGACATGGAGATAATATCATATGTAGTTGATGGAGAGCTTACTCATGCAGATAATATGGGCAATGAAAATACTATCTCAAGAGGCCATGTACAATATATGAGTGCAGGTACAGGTATATACCACAGTGAGCATAACCAAGGAAAAGATGTTCTAAGACTTCTTCAAATATGGATATTTCCAGATGGGAAAGGTTATTCTCCCAATTATGGAGATTTTAAGATAAAAGAGGAAGACAGAAAAAACAAATGGTTTCATATGGTATCAAATAAAGACAAAGATGCTCCCATCAAAATAAATCAAGACGCAAATTTTTATATAACAGAGCTTGATAAAGGAAAAGAAATAGAGCTTTTAGTAGATGAAGGCAGACAGGCATATATCGTTCAAATAGAAGGAAAGTCCACTTTAAATGATATAGAGATAAACCAAAGAGATGCAGCTGAGGTAGTTGAAGAAAAGCTTTATATCAAAGCCTTGGAAAAATCTCATATACTTGTAATAGAAATGAAAAAATCATAATAATAAGTAAAGCAGGAGAATCGTAGGGAGCTTACGGTAATCCTGCTTTTTCCTATGTCTTTAGAATTATTTTTTTCATAATATTATGGCAAATTACTCCCTGATATGGTAAATTTAAATTACGCCTTAGAAAAAGTTTTCAAAAGCTAAAAAAGTGGATTGGGAGGGGATTATGAATAAACATAAAGAGCTAAGACGCACGGGAACCATAAAGACAAAACTTCTTGTAATACCTTTACTTGTTGTAATAATAGTAATCACAGGTATCGGTTTTATATCTACCTATTTTACCCGAGAAGGTTTTTTAGATGAGATGGAGGCAAATGGAGTCTTTTTACTTGAAGAGGCAATAAACCGTATAGAGGACAATAAGTTAGCTCTTGAGACCCTTGAGAAGACCTTTGGAGACAGGATAATAATGGTGGGAAACCTGATATTAAGCGCATCTCAGGACATAGATAATGAATATCTGAAAGAAATTGGAGAAAACATGGGCTTTAGAGAAATAAACTTTTTTAGCCCAGATGGGGAGATACTTTATTCTTCAATCGATGATTATGTAGGTTGGAGAGCCGAAGATGGACATCCTGTTCATGACTTTATGAACGGAGCCCTTACATCACAAATAGAAGAGGTAAGACTTGATACTGAATCTGGCAATTACACAAAATATGGTTACGTAAAGAGTCCTAATGGGACATTTGTGCAACTTGGGATAGATGCTAGACATGTAATAGAGCTTACCCAGAGGTTTAGCAATCAAAGAGTTGTTAGGAGCCTTGGAGCAAAGGATGAGATAGTATATGCCCTTTTTATAGATATGAATCTTAAGGCAGCAGCTCACAGTAATCTAGATAGAGTAGGGGTAGATTTATCCCATGATGAGCTTGTGCTAAATTCAATACTAAACAAAGAAAGCTACTCAAAGGTAATAAACTACGGAGCTGAGGAAATAAGGACCTTCGACATAATATCTCCTGTTGTACTAGCTGGGGAGACCATAGGAGCTCTTAATATTGGCTACTCAATGGAAAAGGTGGACTCCGAAATTAGAAAAAATATAATTGTAGTAAGTGTAGCGGGAATCATTGCCCTACTTGTTTTAGGACTTGTACTCCTTTCGTCTTCTGGATATGCCCTTAAAACAATAAATAAACTTAAAGAAATAATGGGAACTATGGCAGAGGGAGACTTTAGAAATGATGTACCATCTGACCTTGTAAAACGTAATGATGAATTTGGAGTTATATCAGAATCTGTTCAAAAAATGCAGATTTCCATGAGAGGTATAATAGGAAATGTAGTTGATAAAGCCCAGACTGTATCTGCCTCATCCCAGGAGCTTACAGCTACAGCAAATCAATCGGCAATTGCATCAGAAGAGGTGGCAAGAACTATTCAGGAAATAGCTGAGGGAGCAAATGATCAGGCAAGAGATACTGAAAGAGGAGTATCATCAGCATCTGAGCTTGGAGATATTGTTTCAAAAAACAGTGAATATATGGAGGATCTCAACAAATCCGCACAGATTGTAGACACTCTTAAAAATGAAGGAATAAGTATAATCGAAGACCTGGTGGAGAAGACAGATATAAGCAAAAATTCATCGAAAGAGGTTCAAGGAGTAATCCTAAACACAAATGAGAGTGCAGAAAAAATAGCTTCTGCTAGTCAAATGATTAAAAGTATAGCAGAGCAGACCAATCTTCTTGCATTAAATGCGGCAATCGAAGCTGCAAGAGCAGGTGATGCAGGAAGAGGCTTTGCAGTTGTTGCAGATGAAATAAGAAAGCTGGCAGAGCAGTCAAATAGATTTACCCAAGAGATTAAAACTGTAATAGAGGAACTTACACAAAAGACTTCAAGTGCAGTAAATACGATGCAGGATCTTGAAAAAATAGTAGAATCTCAAAGTCTAAGTGTAAGTGATACTAATGACAAATTTGAGGGAATATCAAAGGCCATAGAAGATATAAAAATTGCAATAGAAAGGGCAATTGGTTCTAGTCAGCTTATGGATGATAAGAAAAATGAAATAATGTCTGTAATAGAGCATCTTTCGTCAATATCCCAGCAAAATGCTGCAGGAACTGAGCAGGCCTCTGCATCAGTACAGCAGCAGACAGCAGCCATGGCTCAGATATCAAGTGCCAGTGAAGATCTTTCAAAAATAGCAGAGGAACTAAATCTTCAGGTTGATAAATTCAAAATATAGTTGTAAAATATCTCTCTAAGAAGGATAATATTATATATGTAGCAAAAGTTATATGATTTTATAGAGGAGAGATTGTATGAGATGGGTTGATCCCAAGGATTTAGAAAAGTTTAATGACAAAGATTATATTGACAGAGTGAGAAAGAGAAGTGAAAAAAATACAGGACCAACTAAGGAGCAAAGTATAAAGCTTATTTTAAGGGGATTAGTTTTCTTAGTGCTGCTAATACTCTTTGATATAGGATATAGAAGATATAGGTTTGAAGAAGGGCTTTTGTCCACGGGATTTATGATAATAACTCTTGCAAGTGCAATAGGAGCTGTTCAAATCCCTATAGGACTTTATTATTATATCAAAAGATATGCAGAAAAGGATGACTCTGAAAATCATTCTAGTGACAAATAGGTATTAAAAAGCTCTATCTTAGCTTTGTGCTGAGGTAGAGCTTTTTTATATTAGTGTATCATCTCTATTTTTAAGCCTTCGTTATCTATATCTAAGAGTTTTGATAAAAAGCCACTTTCTAGCTTTGATAGGGATGAGTTAAAAAGATCTAGATTTATACTAGAGCTTTTCGAATAAATTCCCATAAGAGTAGAGCCAGAGCCGCTTACAAATTCTCCCAAGGAACCAGTACTTCTCATAAGGGCAAAGATTTTATCCCAGTCCTTAAGAAGAGGAAGTCTATAAGGCTGATGTATTTGGTCGTCAAGAGAATCTCTAAGAAGGCTATAATCCTTTTTTGAGAAAGAGTTTATAAGAAGGGCCGCTTTTGCTATACCAGATACGCATGTCTCTCTTTCGTAACTTTTGGGAAGTACCTCTCTACTTTTCTTTGTATCCATAGTGTAAGGAGGTATTACAGCTAAAAAAGATAGGTCATCTGGAAAATCAACCTTAGAAAAAATAAAATCGTTTCCCTTTTTATTAGATATTGTCATTCCACCAAGTACCCCAGGAACTACATTATCGGGGTGTCCCTCTATTTCACAGGCTTTTTTAAGAATCAAATTCTTATCTATAGGAAGTTTTGCTAATATATGAGCTATACAAACTCCTGCAATTATAGCAGCGCCGCTACTTCCTAGACCTCTTGAAATAGGAATCTCACACTCTTTCATGACGATTTTACAATTTGGAGGAGAAATATTATAGTCTTTAAGTGTATCAATGATACTCCTTAGAACTAGATTTTCTTTTTCACAGATGTTATAGCCATCATTAACCCATTCAAAATGCATTGGATAAGAAGAGCTATGCACCTCAAAAGTATTGTACATATTTAGAGCTATACCCATACAATCAAAACCAGAGCCCATATTTGCACTAGTTGCAGGAACTGAAATCCTATATATCATATTAGTCCCTCCTTTAATATATAAGCCTCTATAGCCTTATAATCGCTAGGTAGGTTTTTGTAACTATAATCTGATTTTAGTATTATGTCGCTGTCTTTAAGGCCATTTCCAGTAAGGACGCAAACAGCTGTAGAGCCATGGGGCATCAGATCTTCATTAAAAGCTTTAATAAGTCCTGCAAAGGATATAGCAGAAGCAGGCTCTGCAAATATCCCCTCTTTTGAAGAAAGAAGGAGCTGAGCAGCTAAAATATCTTCATCCCTTATTCTGTCTATATGTCCATTTGATTCCTTTATAGCATCAAGAGCAGTATTTTTGCTTGCTGGGTTTCCTATTCTTATTGCAGTTGCGACAGTCTCGGGATTTTTCACTGTATGGCCAACTACAAGTGGAGCGCTATCATAGGCCTGATATCCCATCATCTTTGGTGGATACTTAATCAAAGATTTTTCTTGATATTCTTTAAATCCTTTCCAGTAGGCTGTAATATTTCCTGCATTTCCTACAGGGATGAAGAGATAATCAAACTCTTTAATATCATCACATATTTCAAATGCAGCCGTCTTTTGCCCTTCTATTCTATACGGGTTAAGTGAATTAACCATAGTAATATTATGCTCTTTTGATATTTTTTTTACTATTTCAAGAGCATCGTCAAAGTTTCCTTCAATAGATAAGATGTTCGCTCCGTAGACAACAGCTTGGGCGAGTTTTCCTTTGGCTATCTTACCACTTGGTATTATTACATATGACTTCAAATTAGCTCTTGCAGCATAGGCGGCAGCTGAAGCAGAAGTGTTGCCTGTAGATGCACAAATTACAGCCTTACTCTCATCTTCTAAGGCCTTTGTAACAGCAGCTGTCATTCCTCTATCTTTGAAAGACCCTGTAGGGTTTAATCCCTCAAATTTTAAATATATTTTTATATCTTGATTAAATATAGATTCGAGGTTATATGCCCTTATAAGAGGGGTTCGCCCTTCACTTAGACTTACAGGTGTGGTGGCTTTATTAAAATCAAAAAAATCTCTGTATTTGTTTATGAGTCCGCTGTACATAAAAATCCCCCTTAGTATTTACCGTATTTCATAAAAAGACAAATGAGTTTCATAGAAATACTTAGAGAATATTATAACATAATCCCACAGGCTGTCTAGAACAAATTTTAAAAGTATATCCAAGTGGGTATATAAAAAAATAGCTAATACTATCAAGATTTGCATAGACAGAGAGTTTGAAAGTGATGGTTTCAAAAAGCCTTGGACTTGGCACTAAGTATAGTTCAAGTGAGTAGAGGTGCATATTTGTTTTAAGTTGAAAAGGAGTGCTTTTTATGAAAAAAAGAGGCTTGGTATTAGTAGTGTTTGTCCTTGGAGTATTTTTAGGGGCAGGGATTTTAGGGCTTGCTCAGAGCAATAGCATAACTATATCGGCTTTTATAAATAGGGATATTAAGATGACATGGGATGGAATTTCCTTTGAAGCAAGAGAAGATGACGGAAGGGTACTTTCTCCTATAATCTATGAAGGCAGAACTTATTTGCCAGCGAAATATATTGCAGATAAAGCTGGGGTGAATGTAAACTGGAATGAAGCTACTAAAACAGTTGAATTTAGCTCAAGGAGGGGAGATATTCCGTATCTTGATTCTTCAGGAGGCTCATCAAGCCAGACCTCAACAAATGAAATACCTTTTAGAAAATTTGATTTAGAAATTGAAGACGATGACGATGATGATAAAGAGCTTGATATAGAATATGAAGTTCATTCAAGCGGAAATATAACAGCTAAAGTAGAAAGAGAAAATCATAGGACTCTTTACGGACAAGATGCTATAAATTATCTATCTCCAATACTGAAAAATTTAAATATCAATAGTTCTATGCCAAGACAAGAGATAATAGATAAAGTAATGAGTAGTTTTTCATGGAGAGGTCCATATGAAGAGTTTGAAATTGAAGTTATATTTTTTGAGGGTTCCTCAATTAAGTTTGAAATTGATAAATAATAATTTCTAACTATTAAAAAATAATGAATTAAAAAAGAGATAGCCATTTGAAAAAACAATTATGCTATGAGCCTAGCAATTTGTTAATCTAAAAGCCTATCTCTTTTAATTTGAAAATTTATGGTTAGTAAAAAAGCTATTATAGAATATCATCTTAAGATATTTAGAGCATATCTTTTAAAGCGTTTCTGTCTTTAATCAATATCTTCTTATTTCCTAAAAAGTCTATATATCCCAGCTCTTTAAATAGATTTAGCTTTCTTGTCATAGTTTCTCTCGCTATTCCGGCGTAGCTCCCCATTTCCTCTCTATTTATTGAAAGATTGAGAAGGATACCTTCATCTGTTCCTGAGCCAAAATCTTTGATTAGATTTATAAGAAGTCCTGCTACCTTTGCATCAGCATTTCCGATTGAAAGCCTTTCCACTAGGGACTCGACTGCTCTTATTCTTTCGTATGCTTTTTCTAAAATCTTAAGTGTTATAGTAGGATTTTTCAGGATTATTTCATCAAAGTCTTTTTTTGAAAGGGTACTTATAAGGGTATCTTCAAGGGCCTCTGCGCTAAATTCAAACTCGTCCTCTTTTAGGAGGTTAAAAGCTCCAATAAAATCCCCTGCTGAATACAGATAGAGGATTTGCTCCCTTCCATCTGAAAGATCCTTATAAATCTTCATTTTGCCTGAGCATACTATATATAGTTTATTTGCCTTTTCTCCTCTGACAAATATTTTTTCCCCTTTTCTATACTCAGTAAAAATGACTCCCTCAGAGATTTTAGAAATCTCCTCTCTATTTAAAGTAGAGAGCAAAGGAGTTCTTTTGATACAGGTTTTGCCTCTGCAAAACTCGCATGGAGTTTTACTTATTTCACAACGGATTATTTCTCTCACCTACTTTTATTAGATAATGTCCTTCTTGGAAGTGCCTTCTTCTTTAAGGGAGGAAAGAAGGAACATTAGATGGTTTTCGAATTCTTTAGCCTTCTCTTTATCCATTTGAGGCACTCCTTCAAGTGGATAATCAAGCCCAAGAGTCTTATATTTTTGAGCTCCTAGGGTATGATAAGGAAGAATTTCTATTTTCTCAATTTTATCATATAAGTGAGAGATATTATCAAAAATCTTTTCCGTTATTTTTTTATCATCTGTAATTCCTGGAACCATTACATGTCTTATCCATATCTTGCCGTTATAATCGTCAAGGTGGGAGAGGAAGTTATTAAAGCCTTTCATGCTTTTTCCCACAAGACTTCTATACCCTTCATGGTCCTGGTGCTTTACATCAAGAAGTACTAAATCTACATATTTTAATATTTCCTTATAATATCTTTCGTCGCCATAGCCACTAGTATCTAATGTGATATGTATGTTTTCGGCTTTTAAAAGCTTCATAGTAGCAAGTAAAAATTCTCCCTGAAGAAGTGGTTCTCCACCAGAAAAAGTAACTCCACCACCGCTTCTTTTATAATAAGGAGTGTATCTTTTAACCATCTTTACTACTTCTTCAGGGGTCATATGCTTTTGGGAAAACATATTTTGACTGTCTGGATTGTGGCAATAACTGCATCTTAATGGACATCCCTGAAGAAAGAATATGGTTCTGATTCCAGGTCCGTCAAGAAGTCCAAGTGTTTCTATTGAATGTATTTTTCCTTGCAACATGATTAATCCCCCTTTTGAAGTTTCAGGCCTTTAAGGAGGATTTCCAAAAAGACCTGAGTTTTAAAAAATTATGCAGTTTGATGGAATGTTCTGCTTATTACTTCCATCTTTTGTTCTTTTGTAAGTCTGTTAAAGTGTACAGCGTATCCTGAAACTCTTATTGTAAGAGTTGGGTATTTTTCTGGGTTTTCCATTGCATCTACTAAAAGTTCTCTATCAAGTACATTTACGTTTAGGTGGAATGCTCCTTGAGAGAAGTATCCATCCATTATTCCAACTAGGTTATCTATCTTCTCTTCGTATGCTTTTCCAAGTGCAGCAGGTGTTATTGAGAAGGTATTTGAGATTCCATCTTGGCATGTATCGCAGTATGGAAGCTTAGCTACAGAGTTTAGGGAAGCAAGAGCACCATTTTCATCTCTTCCATGCATTGGGTTAGCACCTGGAGCAAATGGCTCGCCTTTTTTTCTTCCATCAGGAGTGGCTCCTGTTTTCTTTCCATAAACAACATTTGAAGTTATAGTAAGAACTGAAAGTGTATGCTCAGAGTCCCTGTAGGTAGGAGTCTTTTTAAGCTCTTTAGTGAAGTTAGTAACTACATCCACTGCTATTTGATCAACTCTGTCATCGTCATTTCCGTATTTAGGGAAGTCTCCTTCTATTTCAAAGTCAACTGCTATACCGTTTTCATCTCTTATAGGTCTTACCTTTGCGTATTTCATAGCACTAAACGAATCGGCAATTATAGAGATTCCAGCAACTCCAAAAGCCATAAATCTATGAACTTCACTGTCATGAAGAGACATCATACCTTTTTCATAAGCATATTTGTCATGCATATAGTGGATGGTATTCATAGTATTTACATAAAGATTCGCCAAATATTCATTAACCTTATTAAAATTTGCCATAACTTTATCGTAATCAATAATCTCGTCTTTGATTGGCTCGATTCCTTTAACAAGCTTCATTGGGTTTCCTGCTTTGTCTTTTGAAAGTTCATCTACTCCACCATTTATAGCGTAAAGAAGTGCTTTTCCAAGATTTGCTCTAGCTCCAAAGAACTGCATTTCTTTTCCTACTCTCATGGCAGATACGCAGCAAGCTATAGCATAATCATCACCATATATAGGTCTCATAAGATCATCATTTTCGTACTGAATAGAACCAGTCTCTATAGACATCTTAGAGCAGTATTTCTTGAAATTTTCTGGAAGAGCTTCAGACCATAGTACAGTCATATTTGGCTCTGGTGCAGGAGTAAGGTTTGTAAGAGTATGAAGGAATCTAAATGCAGTCTTAGTTACAAGAGTTCTTCCGTCTTCTCCCATACCTCCTATAGCCTCAGTTACCCAGTTAGGATCTCCAGCAAAAAGCTCATTGTAATCAGGTGTTCTAAGGTGTCTAGCCATTCTAAGTTTTATTACAAACTGATCCATAAGCTCTTGAGCCTGTTCTTCAGTAAGTGTTCCATTTTTAATATCTCTTTCTATATAGATATCAAGGAAAGTCGTGTTTCTTCCAAGGGACATAGCAGCTCCATTATTTTCTTTTATAGCAGCAAGATATCCAAAATAAAGGAACTGAACAGCTTCCTTAGCATTTTGTGCTGGCTTTGATACGTCAAAACCATAAACTGCAGCCATTTCTTTGATTTCGTCAAGAGCTCTGATTTGCTCTGAAAGCTCTTCTCTAAGTCTTATAGTTTTTTCACATGCATTTGCATTTAGGTTTTCTTTATCCTTGATTTTTTCAGCTTTAAGAAAATCAGTTCCGTAAAGAGCTATTCTTCTGTAATCTCCTATGATTCTTCCTCTTCCGTAAGCATCTGGAAGTCCAGTAAGAAGACCCACAGATCTTGCTGCACGCATTTCTTTTGTATAGGCATCAAAAACTCCTTGATTATGAGTCTTTCTAAATTTGTTGAACGATTCTTCTAGAGTTTTATCCATTTCAAAACCATAAGCGTTAAGAGAATCTTGAACCATTTTGTATCCACCATAAGGGTTTACTATTCTTTTAAGTGGAGCATCAGTTTGATATCCTACTATAAGTTCGTTTTCCTTATCTAGATATCCAGGCTCATAGTTGCTTATTCCAGAAAATTTTGTAGTATCTATATCGACTTTTCCAGTTTGGATTTCTGCTTTTATCATATCCTCTGCTTTATCCCAAACCTTTTTTGTTCTCTCTGTAGGCTGAGCTAAAAAGCTATCATCACCTTCATATGGAGTATAGTTATTTTGAATAAAATTCCTTACGTCTACTTTTTTGGTCCATTGACCTTCGTTAAATCCTTGCCAAAATGACATGTAAACCAGCTCCTTTTATGTATAAATATAAACAAATATACTAATTATTATAAATATATTATAATAGAGAGGAGAATTTAATGCAGTGATTCAAGTCACAATTTAATAGACAAAAAAATAACTATATAAATTTTTGTATCTATATACACTAAATGCTATGGTTGATAATTTTGATTATTTAGAAATCAAATTCAAACATAAGTTTTTTCAATAATTTTAAATAGTTAAGATATTAGATATATTAATTAAAGATATTGAAAAAAATATTTTATTAGAATATAATTAGGGAGAATAGAACACTAAAAAGACAAAAAACTTTTTAGGAAGAAGTATTATTGTGAAATTTTAAATTAAGAAAGGATTTTTGGGGGTAAAAATGAAAACAGGCGTGGATTTTGAAACCTACAGCGCTCTAAAGGAAAAAAGAACTAAGAGCTTAGATTCTAAATCTAAAGAAAAACCAAAGAAAAAAGATGTGAAGTTTGAAGATGATTTGGCTAAACTAATTGAAAGCAAAAAAAAATCTTCATTCAAGGAAAAGCCTCTAAAGGCATTCAAAAACAATTATAAAAACTTCCAATATGACTATGAGGAAGATTTTTATGACCCTGATTACGAAGAATTTGAATATTAATCTAAAAAAAGCCGAGCTTTAGCTCGGCTTTATATATTTTTGGTTTTTTCCTCAAGAAGCAAGGCTATCTTTCTGGCTGAATCCTCTTTTTTACAGAATCTCATAGAAGCTTTTATTCTTTCAAGCTTTGATGGGTCTGCCATAAATGTCTTTATTATGACCTCAAGGTTAAGGTTTTTTTCGGGTTTTACAGCCAGCCCGTTATTTAATAGGAAGGCTAGATTTTCTTTTTCTTGTCCAGGTATATAAAAGGGTACTATCATTGGCACTTCTTTTAATATACACTCTGTTGTAGTAAGTCCTCCTGGCTTTGTAATAATGCAGTCACTAATGCTCATAAGAGCATTCATTTTTTCAGTGAAGCCCATTACAATAATTTCTTTCTCGTGTACATTATGGGTTTTAAGAAATTTTGTGACCTTCAAAAGCAAAGAAGTATTTCTTCCGCATACTATAATTATTTGTATATTTTCTTTTATGCTTATAAGGTCTTTAAGGACGTCTGTTATATTACCGGCTCCAAAACTTCCCCCCATAAGCAAAACAGTGAATTTGTCATTGAGTCCAAGGTCCTTTTTAAAGGCTAAACTATCTACAGGGTCCAAAAATCTTCTTTCGATTGGAATTCCATAGGGATATATCTTAGAGTTTGGAACATCGCTATATTCTAAAAGAGATTTTACGTATTCATCTCCAACTATATACCCGTCTACCTCTTTGGCTACATGAGCTGAGTGGATGGTGTAGTCTGTGATTACAGAATAAAGAGGGATATGCATTTCGTTTTTTTCTTTGAGCTTTGAAAGAGCCATTACAGGAAAAGGGTGAGTGCCTATGACTCCATCAGGGCGCTTTTCTTTAAGTAGTTTTTCAAGTCTTGATGTCATATACTTAAGAATTAGGTTTTTATCCATACCTTTTCTTACAATATCAGTATCAGAAAATTTATACATCTGACCATAGGCTTTTGGTGTATAAAGTGCTGATTTTTCATATCCAGTAGATATTACCTTATCTACCACTTTACTTACAAATTTTAAGGAATCTATAATTTCGCAATCTATATCGAGCTTAGAAAGTTCTTCTTCTATAGCCCTTGCAGCTCTATTATGTCCACCCCCTGTTGAGGCAGAAAGTATAAGAATTTTCTTTTTCATAATGATATCTACTCCTATTAAACAATATCTCTAATTATACCCTAAAAAACACTATATGTTCTATATATACTATGTTAATATTAAACTTAAATAGATTATTTTTTAAAGATTAAAATATTTATAAATATAATCGAAGGAGGATAAATTTGAAACGAATAAAAGAAAACATAAATATACTTTTTATCATATTTGTAGCATTTTTAATGTACAAATTAATAGATAGGTGGGACTACATATTTGTTCAATTTAAGGTATTAAGATCACTTCTTTCGCCGTTTATATGGGCATTTGCATTTGCCTATATACTCAACCCTCTTATGGTAAAGATAGAAATGACTGAAAAGGTAAGTAGATGGGTATCTCTTGTCGTTGTATATCTATTTGTTTTAGGGATTATTATACTTCTTTCAACTATAATAACTCCTGTAATTGCTAGAAATATTACAGAGATAATAGACAAGCTCCCAAGATTTATAGAGGCTGCAGAAAGATGGGTTAGAGCAAAAATCATAGAATTTAGTTTTTTAGAAGAGCTAGGAATAAATACTTATGTCTTTAATAATATAAACACTATATTTACAAGAAGTTTTGATTTTTTAAATATCACAATATCGGGTCTTCTCACAAGTGTAATAGGGATTACCTCGGGTATTGCTAAAGTAATTCTGGGACTACTTATTTCAATATATATGCTCTTTGACAAAGAAAAATTTATAAGCTCCATTAAAAAATTATTCTATGCAGTATTAGGAGAAGGAAAAGCAGAGAATGTATTTGACTTTGCAAGAGAAGCAAATAAGGTATTTAAAAACTTCTTTGTAGGAAAGCTCATAGATTCCATGATTATAGGAATAATATGTTTTGTTGGACTTTATATTCTTAAAGTCGAATTTGCTCTTTTATTTAGCATTATTGTAGGGGTATTTAATATGATACCTTACTTTGGACCTTTTATTGGAGCTGTTCCAGTTGTTGCAATTACGCTTTTTTATAGCCCAATTAAAGCTCTATGGGTTCTTATATTTATAATTGGGCTTCAGCAGTTCGATGGCTGGATACTTGGGCCTAAGATACTTGGAGATAAGGTAGGGCTCTCCCCGTTTTATATTATTCTTGCAATAATAATTGGGGGAGGATATTTTGGAGTTATGGGAATGCTTCTTGGAGTACCTGTCCTTAAAACTCTATTCCTTCTATCTGAAAGGATAATAAATAGAAGACTAAAGGAAAAAAATATAGATTTTGTATAAAAATTTAATGAAAAATCCTATCTTACTTAGCATAGTAAAGAAAATTTTACTATACTAAAGATAGGATTTTTTTATTTTATGATTTTAATATTTTTTTATATACTATGTTATATCTATAGATTCATTTGGACTTATATGAATTATATCGCAAATACTACTTGAAAATTCTTTTGGATTGGCTTTTATAAGTTCAAAAGTATTATAGTGCATAGGTATTGCATTTTTAGGGTTGATTAGAGAGAGTGCCTCTATAGAGTCTTCTATATCCATAGTGAAGTTTCCTCCAATTGGAAGAAGTGCATAGTCAATATGTTCTTTCTCAAGAAGTTTCATATCGTACGTTAGAGCAGTGTCTCCAGCGTGATATATTTTAATACCGCCTATTTCGATTAGAAAGCCACAAGCCACTCCAGCGTAGAGTATATGCGTACTTTCAGTTATTGATGAACCGTGAATTGCAGGGGTCATTTTTATTTTTCCAAAATCAAATACTTTTCGTCCTCCAATATGCATTGGATGGCATTTTATATTGTATTTATCAAGATACTGAGCTATCTCGAAATTACATATTACATAAGATCCAAACTTTCTAGCTATTTCCACAGTATCACCCAGATGGTCTGAGTGGCCATGAGTTACTAGAATATAATGTATTTTAGGAAGGTTTGAAATTTCAGTCTTACAAAGAGGATTATCCTTTATAAATGGATCGATTATTATATTGATATTTTCTGTTTCAATTAAAAAAGCAGAGTGTCCAAGATATATTAGCTTCATATTATAAAAGCCCTCCTTTGATTCCATAAACTGATTATTACAAACTATTTATTTCTATAAATTGCTAATTTCATTATCTTACATATAATATTATACACGTTTTTTTTGATTTATCAAAAAAATCTGAAAAATTAAGCTATTTGTTAAAAAAATATTTATCAATAAGCAATGCTTATTCTATATAATAAACCCTTATTATATCCATAACGTTGAATTATATATAATAGATATATGAATGATAGATATTTACTTAACGAATTACTTGAGGAGGTATTCTAAATGAAGATAAATTATCCAAGTAATGTTCTTGCAAAGATGCAAGAGATAGCTGACGGATGTATGGGTCAAGACGCACCTTATTGCCAATCGGCCTGTCCTATGCACACGGATATAAGAGGATATGTCAACCTAATTGGGGAAGGAAAAGAAGAAGAGGCTCTTGGTTTGATAAGAGAAAAGCTTTTCCTGCCAGCTACACTAGGTAGAATATGTGCCCATCCGTGTGAGGATAGTTGCAAGAGGGGCACTGAGTACAATCAACCAATGGCGATTGCTTCTCTTAAAAGATATGTTGCTGACAAACACGACAAAGAAGAAAAATGGGATTTAAATACTAAGCCTTCAACAGGAAAAAAAGTTGCTATAATCGGAGCGGGTCCTGCAGGTGGACAAGCTGCAATCGACCTTAGAAAAGAAGGTCATGAAGTAACTGTATTTGAAAAGCTAAATGTTGTTGGTGGAATGATGAGGGTTGGAATACCTGAGTACAGACTTCCAAGAAACATAATTGATTTTGAATATACATATCTTACGAAGCTTGGAGTAAACGTAAAGCTTGGAGTGGAAATAGGAAAAGACATCACTATGGCTCAGCTTGAAAAAGACTTCGATGCTATAGTACTAGCTCATGGAGCACATAAAGGTGTAAGAATACCTTTTAAAGGAACAGATGCAGATGGAGTATATGATGCAGTTGAATTCCTAAAAGAAGTAAGCCTTACTAGAAACTTTAAAGGTCTTAAGAAAAAGGTAGCTGTACTTGGTGGAGGAAACGTTGCTATAGACGTTGCAAGAAGTGCTGCGAGAGTAGGAGCTCAGGAAGTACACCTTGTATGTCTTGAAGAAATGGGCAAGATGCCGGCTCATGACTGGGAAGTTGAAGAGGCGATAGAAGAAGGTGTGAAGGTTCACGCAGGATACGGCTCTGAGCAAATCATATCTAAAGACGGAAAAGTTAGCGGCTATGAAATAAAGAAATGTACTTCTATATTTGATAAAGATGGAAACTTTAACCCTCAGTATGATGAAAACTCAAAAAAGGTTCTTGATGTAGATACATTTGTATTTGCAGTTGGACAGGCTGTTGAAAGTCATTTTGTAGATGGTCTTGAAACCACAAGAGGTGGAAGATTTGTAGCTTGTACAGATACTCTTCAGACATCAAAGCCAAATGTATTTGTATGTGGAGATGCAGTGGTTAACGGTTCTGTAATAGTAATAGAGGCTATGGCTTCAGCAAGACAGGCATCTACATCTGTAAATCGTTTCCTTAAAGGGCAAGACCTTAAAGAGGGAAGAAACTTCGCTGAGGAAAGAGGATATGAGACTAAGCTAGAGACAGAAATAAAAGAAGGTACAGAAGATCTTCCAAGAATAAAGACAAAGCAGCTTGACCCTAAAGAAAGAATCAAGTCATTTGTTGAAGTAGACCTAGGGCTTACACCAGAGGATGCTAAAAAAGAGGCTTCTAGATGTCTTTCATGCGAATGTAAACTATGCATGAAAGAATGCGTAATGCTAAACGAGTTTTGCGAGTGTCCAAAGGAAATATTCGAGAAGGTTATTGCAACTGGAGAAATAGACCCTATAATACCATATTCATGTAATATGTGTAACCAGTGTACTCTAGAATGTCCAAAAGACTTTAAAATAAGCAGTTCGTTTATGGACATGAGACTTGAAATGATTAAGGCAAACAAAGGAAAATCTCCTATGAAGGGTCATAAGGCAATAGAGATGCACCAGCTTCTAGGATTCTCAAAGATATTTAATATAGTTAGAAGAGCTAAAAAATAGAGAGGGGAAATAAAATGTCTAATACTAAAAGAGTATTTATACCAGGATGTTCCCTGCCATCATATAATCCGCAGGCGGTAGAGGCAACACTTTCATTTCTTAGAGACAAGCTTCCAGGCACAGGTGCAATACTAAAATGCTGTGGAAAGCCAACAAAAGCTCTAGGACAATCCGAAAAATTCAAAGAAAGATATGGCGAGCTTCAAGCTGAGATAGATAGACTAGGAGCAGAAGAGATTATAGTTGCCTGTCAGTCCTGTTTCCTTACAATGTCAGAGTATAGCCCAAATCAAAAGGTTACTTCACTTTGGGAGCTAATACCTCAGATAGGACTTCCAAAGGAAGTAATTGGAAAAGGAAAAGGAAGCGATATCACATTTGCAATACATGATTCTTGCTCTACTAGAGATAGACACTCTATCCACGAAGGAATAAGATGGATAATCAACGAACTTGGATATAAGACAGAAGAACCACCACATACAAAGGCTACTGCTAAATGCTGTGGATTCGGTGGAATGGTAGTTCCTGCAAATCCAGAGCTTGCAAAAAAGATAATGGAGGCAAGAACAGCAGAAGTAAAGTCAGATTATATGGTTACTTACTGCGCTGCATGTAGAGAGTCAATGGTTAAAGGTGGTAAGAAGTCAGTTCATATACTAGACCTAGTATTTGGACCAGTATGGACTTCAAACTCAGAGTTTCCAGTAGTTCCTTCAAGCCCTATAGCTTCGTGGGCTAATAGATATAAGTCTAAAAAAGCTATAGCAAAGGTTTTAGGATAAATAAAAAATGTTTTTAATTAAAAGGAGGATGTACATAATGAAAAAGAAATTAGCAGCACTTGCACTATCTTCACTTATGCTGTTTTCAGTAGTTGGGTGTTCACAGGTAGAGCAAAAATCAGAGGAAGAGCTTCAGGAGCAACAAACTAAATATACTGCATATGCAAATGATGAGCATATCGTAAGTGCACTTGATGCAAAGGCAATGATAGATGCAGGTGGAAATATAGCTCTTATAGACATAAGCGATCCAGTGGATTACAAGCTTGGGCACGCTGAAGGGTTTGCAAATGCTTGGAGACCAGATTACTCAGCAGCAGAAGGAACTTATGAATATGGTGGAATGAGCAATACAAGAGAAGAAATGGCTGCTCTTCTAGGAAGATTAGGGGCAGACAAGGACTCTACAATCCTTATAATGGGAACTAAAGACAACCACGATCCATATAGATTTTTCTGGCAAGTAAAGATGTATGGACATGATAATGTTAAAGTAATAGATGGAGGATTAGATGCTTGGAAAGCTGCAGGTCTTCCAACTCAGATGACTTCTCCATCTGTAACAGAGAAAACATTTGAATTTACAGGAGCTGAAAGACCAGAGCTTCTTGCAGACATGGCTACAGTGCTTGCTGCAATAGATGATGACAAATATGTTATAGTTGATACTAGATCTCTTGATGAAGCTACTGGAGCTACTACACTTAAGGGTGCATTTAGACCAGGAAGAATACCAAACTCAGTATGGATAGAGTTTAAAGAAAACATGAACGAAGATAAGACTTTCAAGACTGCTGAAGAGTTAAGAGCTCTTTATGAAGCACAAGGAGTTACTTCAGACAAGATAATAATTCCTTACTGCCAATCAGGAGTTAGATCTGCTCAAACAACTTTCGTGCTTTCTGAGCTTCTTGGATACGAAAACGTAATGAACTATGACGGTTCTTGGATAGAGTGGTCATTTAACGAAGATATGCCAGTAGAAATGGGAGACCTTTAATCTTTAAATAACAAAGCTTCCTAGTTAATAAATATCACATTATTAGAAATAAAAGAGTAAAATAAGGACAATAAATTTAATCAAAACAAAAAATAGAATCAGAGAGTTCTCTGATTCTATTTTTCAAAATACTTTTTATGGAATTATATTTGAGAAGCTTAATAATGGAGGTTATAATATGGCGGCAAAAAAGAATGACAAAACCAAGCTAATAATAGTACTAGTTGCTATAGTTGCTATAATAGCTGTTTTATATAGAATGGGAATATTTGAAATGGTAAGCATAGAAAATATGCAAAAGCTTAAAGTATGGATAGAAGGATTTGGCGCTCTTGGACCAGTTGTTTATATAGGTATATATGTAGCAGCTGCTCTGTTCTTCCTGCCAGGACTTCCAATAGCTCTTCTTGCAGGAATAGCTTTTGGACCTATAATGGGAGGGCTATGGGCTCTTACAGGAGCTACACTTGGAGCTACAGCTGCATGTTTTGTTGCTAGATATGCTGCAAGATCAATGGTTGAAGGATGGGCTCAGACAAATCCAGCTTTCAAAAAAATAGACGAAGGTGTTGAAAAGCAAGGATGGAGAATGCTTATGATAACAAGACTTGTTCCAGTATTTCCTTACAACATTCAAAATTATGCATACGGACTTACTAAGATAAACATAGTTACTTTCTTTGTAGTTTCATTTATTTGCATGGCACCAGGAGCATTTGCATTTACATTTATGAGTGGAGCAATAGTAGCTGGAGAAAGTCCTGCACAGATAATGATGTATCTTGCAATAGGTGCAATATTCTTTGTAGCTGTAAGTCTAATTCCAGGATATCTTAAAAAGAAAAAAGGAATAGAAGCAGCATAAGGAGAAATTTTTAGATTAGTTAAAAGTTTTAGTTATAGGGAGAATATAAATGTTAGACACATATGGAAGAAAAATAGCTGATCCTACAATAAATTTGATGGGGAAATCTCTTATTTCTATAGGGCTTAGTCCAAATAATGTTACCGTGATAAGCTTTATGATAGGTTTAAGTGCATCGGTAGCATATCTTACAGGACAAGAAGTATTAGCGGTAATACTCCTGTGGATATCAGGAGCTCTTGATGCAGTAGATGGAGCTATGGCTAGAAAAATGAATGCAACTAGCTTATTTGGATGTCTTATGGATGTGACCTTTGATAGACTTGTAGAAATTGGACTTATAATTTCCATGTTTTTAATAAATCCAGAAGCTGGACTTCCATTAATACTTCTTTGTAGCTCCATAATCTTTTCTATGACTGTATTTTTGACAGTGGGAGCGCTATCTGCAAATAATGGAGTAAAGTCATTTAGATACCAAGCCGGTTTGGCCGAGAGGACAGAAGGATTTTTACTATTTACTCTAATGATTTTATTCAAATCCCATATAGTTTTATTTGCATATATATTTAGTATGATTGTATGTTATACAGCTATTCAAAGAATGGTAGAAGCAAAGAAGATATTTAAATTAATTGATGCAAAAAAATAGCAATATATTTTTTAAATAATAAATCCTGGATTCTTCTGGGATTTATTATTTTGGAATTATAAGTAATTTGGAAAGATTTGCATATGGATATTTATACATAAGGGTTTTATATGATATAATATCCTTAAGTATTGAAATTAGTAATGGATTATATAAATAATTAATCGGGTGGTTAAAGATGAATCTAGAGTATCTCAAATCTTTTTATATTACAGTAACAAATAACAGTATATCAAAGGCCGCAAAGCAGCTTCATATGACACAGCCGGGACTAAGTATGCAGCTTCAAGCTCTTGAAAAAGATCTAGGAGTGAATCTTCTTATAAGAAGCAATAAGGGTGTGCAAATAACTGAAGCTGGAAAAATATTGTTTGATTATGCAAATACGATTCTATCTTTAAATGACAATATAACAAGAGATTTAGATAATCTTAAAACCAATAAAAAACAGCTTATAATAGGCTCCTGCAAGGCTATAGGAGAGTACTCTCTTCCTTGCAGTATTTACCTATTTAAACAGGACAATAAAGATTTGAATTTGAGCCTTGAAGTAGAAAACACTACAGAGGTGATAAACGATCTTCTAAACAGCTCTGTGGACCTTGGTATTACTCAATATAGATCAAATGAAACCGAGCTTGTCTTTGAAAAAATAGTATCTGATGATATTATCTTAATTACATCTATGCCTCTTATGAAGGATAAAATAACTCTTGAGGAGTTAAAAAGACTTCCTCTTATAATGAGAGAAGAAGGCTCAGGAACAAGGCGTATTATCAAGGATGAACTAGAAAAATCTGGAATGAATCTTGATGATCTTACTGTGATATTTGAGCTAAACTCAAATGAGGCAATCAAAACTTCTGTGACCTCTGGTAAGGGAGCTGCGTTCATACCAAAGTTTTCGGTTTTAAGAGAACTAAAAATGAAAACAGTACAGGAGATAGAAATAGAAGGAATAAAGTTAAGTGCTGACTATCATATTGCATATAGAAAAAATGGAGATCTTACTTCAGAAGAAAACGAGTTTATAAGGTTTGTCAAATCGAGCAAACGGGGCTTTTGCTAAAATGAAATCCAAACAAAAAATCCTAAATTATTCTATAATCTGCTTTTGCAGGAAGAATAGTTTAGGATTTTTAAATTCAAACTTAAAAAGTGAATTGCATTACATAGATTCTAAAAATAGCAGGCATTTTTAAAGTCTATACCTAAAGATACTTTTTCACCTTCTTTATAAAAGGAAGAGGAGTCTGCTATTACTTTTACAGTTATCTCTTTGCAAGTGACATCGTAATATGACCTGTTACCGCCATATTTTTTCCCAGATATAATCCCTTTTACTGGATAATAATCTAGTTTAGGAGAGAGTCTTATATCCTCGGGATGAATCATTGCAGTGACATTTTGCTTTTTCTCTATCATAGTCTCAAAATCTCCAAGCTCATTTGAAAAAACATAGCTTTTTATATTTCCCTTAAAATAATTTTTCTCCCCTAAAAAATCTGCAACCTCTATATTTTTAGGATGTCTGTATATATTTTCAGGAGTATCGTACTGAATTATTTTTCCATCTAGCATTACAGCTACTCTATCAGATGTCATCAGTGCCTCCTCCTTGTCGTGGGTTACAAGAACTGTTGTTATAAGGAGCTTTTTCTGAAGTTCTCTTATAAATTCCCTCATTTCATGTCTAAGATTTGAATCAAGACTTGAAAAAGGCTCATCAAGAAGAAGTACCTTTGGAGAAACTGCAAGCGCCCTAGCTATTGCGACTCTCTGTCTTTGACCTCCTGAAAGATTTTGAGGATATTTTTTTTCGCTACCCTTCATCTGTATCAGATTCATAAGATAATCCACTCTTTTTTTTATCTCACTCTTTTTTTCTCTTCTCATCTTAAGCCCAAAGGCTATGTTTTCCTCCACAGTAAGATGAGGAAAAAGCAAATAATCCTGAAATACTATCACAGCTCCTCGCTTTTCTG
This sequence comes from Acetoanaerobium pronyense, assembly GCF_017874355.1. GTDB lineage: Bacteria > Bacillota > Clostridia > Peptostreptococcales > Filifactoraceae > Acetoanaerobium > Acetoanaerobium pronyense. The sequence goes on along the minus strand of NZ_JAGGLI010000028.1, from coordinate 7,324 downwards.
TTGGAACAGAGGTTACATCAACTTCAGATAGATAGACCTTCCCCATCTGAGGTCGCAAAAGGCCTCCAATTACTCTAAGAGTGGTAGTCTTGCCACATCCAGAAGGACCAAGAAGAGATATCATTTCTCCTTCCTTTACGTGGAGGCTTACATCTTTCAGTATTTTTTTGTCTCCTATATTAAAATCTACATTTTTTAAACTTATACTAGACATTAATCTTCTCTCCCGGTTATGTTTTTCTTAGATGCTTGTACCTAAAGGAAAGCACCCTGTCAAATATAGCTATCACAAGAGTTCCAGTCAATATAAAAGCAAAGCTATATACAGAGCCTATAGTTCTGTCTCCGCTTTGGATAAATGGAAACATGAGTATTGGAAATGTAAGTACCCTTCCTCCCCCTATAATAAAGGTTAGAAAATAGTGACTAAATGAAACTATAAAGGTTATTGAAAAAGCAGAAGATATAGCTTCTCCAAGAACAGGCAAAGTAACATAGGCGAAGGTTTGAAAAGGATTTGCTCCAAGCACCCTTCCCTGGATCTCATAGGAATCTCCAATCAAATTATAAATCTCTATAAATATTCTTATTGAGTAGGGTACTGTAGTTGCAAGATGTATAAGGATGACTCCTGTTACTGTATTTGCAATCCCTGCTTTTATCATCAGTATATGTACTCCCATAGCCACAGAAACGGCAGGTATTATAAAAGGTGACATTACAAGCATATGAAAAAGGTTTTTTCCAGGGAAGCTATAGATAGCTAGTGCTTTTCCTGCTGGAATACTTATTAATATACTAATAAAAGCAACCAAAGCAGACAGCCTTACAGAAAATAAAAGTACAGGGAGAATATTATTTTTAGGGTCCAATATTTGGCTAATTCCTCTTAATGTAAACTCACTTGGAAGAATCTGAGGATAAGGCCATGATTTTGTAAATGCCCATATGAAAATAAAAATCAAAGGAATTATAAGAACTATCATTAAGATGGCAAAGGCCACTTCATAAAATATTTTTTTCATACTCTCACCTATTATATTTGTTTATAAGGTCAATTGACTTTTTATAGAAAAAAGCCATAATGATGCAAATAAACGTTATTATAAAATTGATTACCATAGAGTAAGGTCTTCTTAAAAGGTCTCCAGCAGAATATTCATGATATGCAAGGACAGGAAGAGCTCTTGGAACTGTAGATCCAAGAAGAAATGGTATCTCAAATGCCGAAAAAGAAAAAGCAAACAATATTATAAATGAAGATAGTATAGTTGGATATATGAGGGGGAGTAGTACATGCCAAAAGTATTGCCTTGTGGTAGCGCCAAGATTTAAAGTCATATCCATATACTCTCTATCAACTTTTTTAAGCACTGCATATGTCACCATGGAGACATAGGGAGCGCCCTTCCATATATATGCAAATATTGTTCCTACACCAAACCTATCAAATATCAAAATTGGAAATTTATTGAAATCATCTATTATATTAAGGTTATAAAGTATACGAGAGAGTATGCCTGTAGCCGAAAGAAAATTATAAGCTATGATTGCTGCTATAATATGAGGAACTAGAACAGGCACTCTGCTTATAAGTTTTTTAGCATTTACTAGCTTATTGCTTTTTATTATTATATAAGAAATAAATACTCCCACTATTACAGAGCCTAATGTAGAAATCAGTGATATTCTAAGGCTTAGCATTAAGGAACATCTAAATGAAGGTGAAGAAAACACTTCCTTAAAATACTTTGTTGTAGGCTCTGTCAGTCCTATTTCAGGAAAATATCCAAAGCTTTGAGCTATCAGGACACATATTCCACTTAAAAATACACCTACTATGATTATCATAGTAGGCATAAGCATTAAATAAGGTTTTAATTTTTCATACATTATATTCATTCCTTAGTTAGAATTTAGTACTACCTCTTCCCAGACCTGCTCGATTAAGACAAGTATTTTAGCAGAAACCTCTGGAAGTCTATTAGTAAGAAGCTCTTCATTTGAAACAGCGCCTGGTCCTAGTTCTATCGAATTAAAATAGTCAAGCTCTTGGTCATTAAGCTTATTTACATCAAGAACTGCGAGATCTCCCCATACATCTGGGTCCATCTTAGTAACCTGAGACTCTACGCTTAGCATTTCGTTTATAAGTACAAGGGCTGCAGCCTTGTTTGTAGAGTTTTTAGGAATAGCAAGGTAGTGAGTGTTTCCTATAGTTCCATTGTCAAATAAAAATGCCTTAGAGGTTTGAGGAAACTCTCCTGTATTTATTTTAAGGGATATGAAGTTAGGATTATAGCTCATCGTAAATGCTATTTCACCGTCTGCAAACATAGACTCTGCTTGAGTTATTGAAGAAGGGTAAGTTTCACCATTTCTCCAAAGATAAGGCTTTAGCTCAAGAAGGTACTCCATAGCTGGCATTACAGCTTCCTTTACTGTATCGTAATCTGCAGGCATATCAACAAATTGCTCATGACCTACTATTTCATAAACTATGTTTCTAATAAATGCACTCCCTGTAAAATCAGGTGGAGCAGGGTAAGTAATCATTCCAGGATTTGCCTTTGCCACTTCAAGAAGTTCAGCTGCACTAGTTGGAAGGGTTGATATTTTTGCCTCATCCATTATAAGCACCATCTGTGCCTTACCATAAGGAGCTTCATAACCATCTGTTGGGAAACCAAAGTCATATTTGACCTCAGGGTCGTTGAAATCAAGGTATTTATTAGCATTTGGAAGGACATCAAGGAATGGTCCATACAAAAGGTCATTTTCCATTGCAGTAAAGAAGTTTTCTCCGTTTATCCATACTACATCTATTGTACCATCTGCATTTAGTTGCTTCTCAGAAAGAAGCTTAGTAAGTATCTGGTCGATATCAGAAGAAACTCTGTTTAAAGTGATATCATATTGCTCTTTTAGTGCTCCTCCAAGAACATCCTCAACCCATGCATTTGTATGAGTAGAGCCTCCCCAGCCATAAAAATTAACAGTAGTCCCTCTAGCCTCTTCAAGAACCTCATCATAATTCGATAAGTTTAGCTCAGCTACAGGAGTATTATTGTTTTCGGCAGGTGATTGTGAAGAGCATCCTATTAAAAGTGAAGACACTAGCAATAATGACATAAGTAATACGGTGATTTTTTTCATATTAACCTCCAGTTATTAAAGTATGTATTTTGTGAGTAGTTTACTTCCTATGTAAGCCCCTGCAAACATAGCGAGGCCAAATACCCATCCATGAAGAGAATAAGAAGGAATGGCGCTTAGGTAGGCTCCAAGATTGCACCCATATGCAACCCTTGTTCCATACCCCATTAATATTCCTCCCAAAATTCCAAAAAGTACTTGTTTATTGTTTTTGATTTTTTTGAATTTATAATCCGAGGATAGAAAAGTTGAAATTAAAGAGCCAAATATTATTCCAAACATTATGATTACATATCTATTCAGCATAAATGAAGACCTTAATGACTGCACATCTCTAGTACTGAAATAGTACATATCGAAGACAGGTATACCTAGTTTTTCTAAGATACCTCCCAGAAAGTATAAAAATCCTGTGGAAACTCTGATAGGCTCATCAGTAAAACAAAACATTCCAATATTAAGCACACCAAGCATGAATCCACCAAACCAGTATGGCCAAGGCTTAGAAAATAGAGAAGCTATTTTTTTTCTATAAATATTTCCCATTCTCCTTCCCCCGTTTCGATATAATCAATTTCATGGCCCTTGTCTTTTGCCCATTCGACTACATTGCTTATAGCGCAGTTGTGATTAGTCAGTAAAACCAAAATCTCTCCGCTATGCATTCTCTCAAGCTCCTTATTTGCTTTTAAAAGTGGGATTGGGCAGATTTCATAAAGACAATCCAGTACCTTATACTCCATTTCTTACCTCCGTTACTAAATCATGGTATTTCTTTTAATATGATATTTATATGCCAAATAATATATTATGATTAGAGCACTAAGCTGAATCACTACAGATAGAGTATAACCAAATATATCGGGAAGATAAATTATAGGAGAGCTTGATATAAACGCATTTTCCCAAAATCTATAGTGCATTGCCCCAAATAAAGTACCAATAGATATGCTTATAAAGACTACAAATTGAAGTAAAAAGCCTTCTCCAACTCTTGTAAGTGCACCACTTACGCACCCTCCAGCAACTACCATCCCCATTCCAAACATTATTCCACCTATAAGTGTATGGATTCCCACAGGGCGAACCAGTCCTGTAAGGGAAAAATAATCACTAACCCCAGCTTTATGTACAGGAAACTGAATCATAGGGAAAAATATAGATGAAAGAATTAAGGCTATAAGGACAGCCCTAAAAAGCTTTGTAGAACCTACCAGAAATGGGTCTCTAAAGCTTGCTGCAAAGCAAAATCTAGTCTTTTGAAGAACAAACCCAAATCCTAAAGAAAAAATCCAAGCAATTGCCAATATAGAATCTCTTTTATAAAGATAAAAAGCTATATAAATAGAGATTATTATTAACAAGGCTCCATAAAGACGTTGATTTTTTTTTGATTTAGGCTTCTCAGATTGTGAAGCCTTTAGCCTTTCTTTTTTTAACATTTCAATTTTTGAACTCATATATTTCTCCTCGCCCTTAAATTATATACGATTAAAGACAATTATTTAACAATTTAGCCTATCATAGTTAATTATACTATATTAGACTTTTTTATCGTATTATTTCCACTTTGATATTAGATATTTAGTAAGATAAAATCCAAGAGGAAATAAAATTAAAAGCTGAATTACTGGAAGCACTCCTATATTTGTACCGTGGATTAAGGGCATTTGTTCGCTATAAGTCCATCTTTCTTCTATTAAAGCCCTAGTTTCAAAATAAAAGCTCATAAATAAAGAATAGAATGCTGTAATAATGACATCGCTAATTGACATACCTTTATCAATCCAATAAAAACTTTTATTAGAAGCGGAAAGTATTATATAAAGGAAAATCGCCATATTCATGTCTCCAAGAGTTGCAGTTATCATAAGAATTTGATGCTCAAAAGAATCCTCCATATCAAAAAAATAACCACACTGAGCATACTCCCATATTAGATGAAGCATAAAAGCTGTAGCTCCTACCACTAGTAGTCTTTTTATTACTGGAAATTTTATAATCATAAATAATCCTTCCTTCTTAATAGATTAAAATTTAGATCTTGTAATCATTATAAACCAAAATCAAATAAAGTTCTATTGAGCCTTTTTATTTGGAATAAAGACTCTTCCTATATAATAGAATACAAGAATTCCAATTTTCTATGGTATATATTTTAACTCAAATAAAAAGTGCCTCAAAATGGAGAACCATTTAAAGGCACTGAATTTAACGAAATAAATTTATTGAAAAAATAATATCTTATTTTGCAACAGAATGATGCTTAGAAGCTTCATATGCAGCTATTTCTGCATCAGTCATTTTAATCATACTAATTCCTGTGAATCCATAGAATATAGAAACAAATGGATTTATAAGGTTAAGGAAGGCATAAGGTGCATATGCGAATGGATGAACGCCTAGAGTTCCATACATAAACGCTCCACAAGTATTCCATGGGATAAGTGGAGAGGTTATTGTTCCAGAATCCTCAAGTGCTCTAGATAAGTTTACTGGAGCAAGGCCTCTGTCTGCATAAGCATCTTTAAACATTCTACCTGGTATAACAACTGAAAGGTACTGCTCACCAGTAATTATATTTACTACGAAACAAGAAACAACTGTCGCAAGAACAAGTGATCCTGTGTTTACTGCAAGTTTTAGTATATTTCCTGCAACAACACCTAGCATACCTGTAGACTCAAGTATACCACCAAAAGAAAGAGCGGCAATTATAAGTGAAACAGTCCACATCATATCCTGCATTCCACCACGAGATAGAAGATCATCCACAAGTTCAAGTCCTGTTTCAGAAACGAACCCGTAGTTTGCAGCATCAATCACAGCGCCGAAATCAGCACCTTGGAAAATTACTGCGAATATAGAACCTAGGAAAACCCCGCCAATAAGTCCAGGTATAGCTGGAACTTTAAATATAACCATTGCGATTACAAGTACAGGTGGTAGTAAAAGAAGCAGGTTTATATTGAAGCCACTTGAAAGAGCTGTAAGTATATCAGCTATCTGGGAATCGTTTACACTCTGTCCAGCATATCTCATTCCAATAAATCCATAAAGTACAAGAGCTATAAGAAGAGAAGGTCCTGTTGTTAATGCCATATGTCTTATGTGGTCAAAAAGATTAGAACCAGCCATTGCAGGTGCAAGGTTAGTAGTATCTGATAGAGGAGACATCTTGTCACCAAAGTAAGCCCCAGAGATTATTGCTCCTGCAACTATAGCAACAGGAATTCCAAGCCCTTGCCCTACTCCTAGAAGAGCTATACCCACTGTTCCAGCTGTAGTCCATGAAGAACCAGTTGCAAGAGATACAACAGAACATATAACTGCAGTAGCTACTAGGAAGATTGCAGGTGAAAGAATTTGAAGTCCGTAGTAAATCATTGTAGGAACTACTCCTCCAAGTATCCACGTACCTATTATCATACCGATTATCATAAGTATTATTATTGCTTGCATACCCATATTAATAGTTTTGAGTATTCCTTCTTCAATTTCATTCCATGTATAACCAAGTCTAGTAATAGCAAGTGCAGCTGCTACTACTGCCGCTATAACTATAGGAATGTGAGGATCTTGTCCAAAAACCAAGATTGATGGGATTAAGACCCCTATAAGTACTAATATAGGTATAAGTGCTTCAAACAAAGACGCTTCTCTTTTGGTCTTTACTTTACTCATTTAAATTCCTCCCTTACTTTCTGTTTATTTTTATTTATATTTTATATTTTTAGGGATTAATCCCTAAGCATATATTACAAAGATTATAGCAGTATAAGGTTAAAGATTCAACAATTTTAAAGAAATTTCTAAATATTCACCCTTAAGGGAAAAATGTAAAAATAGCTTTAGATACTTTTAAAATTAAACAAAGTTCCTATTTTGTAAACCTAAAAATTTATAAAATCTTTTTAAAGAGAAATACAAAATTTTGAAACTTGTTTATGTGAAAAATTGCATATAAAGGAAAGAATTTTTCAGAAAAACTTTTTTTAAAAAAGTGTTGACCTTTTTTTATCCCCATGATATATTAATACATGTCCTCAGCAGAGGAAAACAAACGGCCAAGGGGCCAACACATGAACCTTGAAAACTGGATAGTAAACCATAAATAGCTTCTTAATTGAAGCAACACCATTTATGAAATAAGTCAGTTAATTTTAAC
>NZ_JAGGLI010000027.1 GCF_017874355.1 Acetoanaerobium pronyense | reverse complement strand
TTTGAGTAGAAAACTAAAATTAAGAACTTTTATTGTGGAATTTTCTAATTTCTGAATTAAGAGCCTAAATTATTTTTTTATGAATAATTCGGGTAAAACAATTCTTTCAGCAAAGAATAATATGATGAAGTAAAATTATCTCAATAAGGAGACCTTTGTTATGAAATATAAATTTAAAGATTTAGCATTAGGAGATTTAGATGTATTGATAAATAATTATATAATTTACTATAATGATGAAGGTGGAAAATGGACATATGATTTAGCGAAGAAAAGACTTGAACAAATTTTTCTGACTCCATATTTTTATGGTATTGGATTATATAATGAATCTGAATTGGCTGGTTTTGCAGTGGGTTGGTTTAAGCAATTTGATGACATACAGCTTTTTTATATGGAAGAAATACTTGTATTTAAGGAATTTCAAAATAAAGGATTGGGGACTAAAATAGTACAAGAACTAGAATCTATAGTAAAGGAAAAGGGTGCACAAAAAATAGATTTATCTACAACATACGAAGATGAGCACCAAAGATTTTATTCAAGACTTGGTTTTAAAAAGTCTGATTTTCTTATTCCTATGTATAAAAAGATTTGGTAGTATTGATAACACGAGTTTAAGATTCTGCACAAATTAGTTTTGATGTTAGAGGCTACATTTTTGACCAAAGTCATAGAGGAAAAATACTCTTCAAGAAAATCTACGCAAGTCATATAAAAACACACAGTTATTCCGAAGATATTAATTAGCCCATGACTCTAGGATAGATTTGTGGGTTTTATCATGGATGTATAATTGTGAGAATATTCATGAATTTATTGTGGGTATCAACCAAATGTTTTAGAATATAATTTAGAAGAATATTAAGTTTGAGTAGTAACTTATATTGTACGGTGGGGATGATATAAATACAGGGAATTACTAAAGGAGGTATTTATGTATGAAAACGTCCAAGGTTCAATTACTAAGAAACCCCGATATCCAACCGACAAGTGATGTTGTTGCAAAGGCGCTTGGCGAAGCGAACGCGCCATATATAAAGTTCCTAGACGAACTGGAAAATCATGATATTCAATTAGTATGGCGATACTACACTGATGGTAAATCATGGTTGGGAAAAGGACTACATAAGCGGATAGGTGTTCGAGGTGGACAAAGTGAAAAAACTGTTTTTTGGTTATCAATTTGGAATCGTTTTTTTAGAGTGACTATCTATATTCCTGAAAAATTCCGTTTAGATGTCTTTAATCTTCCACTTGATGATTATGTTAAGCAAATGATAACTGATTCCAAGCAAATGGGGAAACTGAAATTTTTCCCTCTTATTTTTGACTTAAATTCAGATGAGATGATTGAAATGGTTTTTGTTCTTATTGATTTTATAAAAAGCATTTAATAGTTGAATTCATTTAAGAATTATAAATGAGCATGGATTAATTTTACAATAACTGAAAGTCATAGCAGATAATGGAAAAAAGTTTTATTAGAATCAAATAATCGAAATTTTAACAGGAGGAATCATAATGGAATTCAGGAAAGAAGAATTAGAAATAGACGGAACATAAAGAAGTATGCAGTAAGGATTATGAGAAAGGTGGTACGGATTATTGAGAGTAAATAAAGTAATTATGAAAATAGGTGTAGTATCAATACTTTCAATTTTAATATGGAGATTTGTCCTATATTTAAATTTTTTATTTGCTGGAGTTGAGTATAATCGTACAACTCATTTCATAATAGCACTGGCAATTACAATACTAAGCTTTATTCTTATTAACACTGCCCGTATAAAAGATAAGATTTCTTGGAAGCAGATTGGAATGAGTAGGTTACGTACGAATACAATTTCGTTTTTAGTAGGCACAGCGATTTGGATTATTCCTGCATCTATAGGTCTGGTGATCTCTCTATTGGCAGGTTGGGCTGAAATTACAATAACAGCAGATTTAAGTCAACTTTTTTTAAGTGTAGTCATACTGTATATAATTATATTTTTGGTTGAAGCATTTCCTGAAGAACTTATTTTTAGGGGATATATCTATAGTCATTTAGATACGTTATTCCCCCACTGGCTAGTAATCATTATGCAGACATTTATTTTTTCATTATTTGCTTATTTTATTGGAGCCATGTACTCTTTTGAACAGATTATGTTTATTCCAGGCTTTGGATTTATGTTGGGTTATTTTAGAGCTAAATCAGGAAATGTTTGGACATCAATGGGATTTCATGCAGCAATTATGACAGCATCGCAAATATTAAGTCCAATTCATGGCAACTTTAATGTCAGTGGTATTTTTGCAGTCCGTTTTTTTGCTTTTAATCTCTTGCCATACATCTTTGGAGCCATTGCATTAGAATACATTTATCCAAAGCATAATTGGAGTGAAAAAATCAATTGATAAAGAATGAGAGACAAGTAATATGATTCAAACGTTGATAGTTGTATAGATAAAGGAGTATATTAATATTCATCTAGAGGATATTTGGGTTGAAAGCAAAGTTGTTAATAATACAATAAACTCATCTCAAAACATGTTGAGACGGTAGCATTGATGTCAAGAAAAACTATCTAATATATCAATGAAGTCATATATGTTGCTAGATGCAAAAAATCTTGAGCCTTTTATGCGTGGAAAAAGGTTTGAAAATTAATAGGAGGATTTAAAAATGGATTACAATAAAATGGCATTGGAGTTACACAAAAAATTGGTTGGAAAAATTTCAGTAACCAGCAAGGTTCCGGTAAAAACAAAGGATGATTTATCAATGGCTTATACACCAGGAGTAGCAGAGCCTTGCAGAGAGATACACAAAGACCCTTTGAAGGTATATGACTATACATCAAAATCAAACCTTATAGCAGTAGTGTCAGATGGTACAGCAGTACTTGGTCTTGGAGACATTGGAGCGGCAGCATCAATCCCAGTAATGGAAGGAAAATGCGTGCTGTTCAAAGAATTCGGAAATGTAGATGCCTTCCCTATATGTCTTGACACAACAGATACAGATGAAATAGTAAGAATAGTAAAGATGATGGAGCCAGTATTTGGAGGAATCAATCTTGAAGATATAGCGGCACCAAGATGCTTCGAAATAGAAGCAAAGCTCAAAGAAATAATGGACATACCTGTATTTCATGATGATCAGCATGGTACAGCAATAGTAACAACAGCAGCAATTATTAATGCCCTAAAGCTGGCGGAGAAAAAAATTGAGGATGTTACAGCTGTAATCAGCGGTTCAGGAGCTGCCGGTAACTCAATAGCAAAGCTTCTTTTAAGCCTTGGAATAAAAGACATATTTATGTGCGACAGGACAGGAATAATAAGCAAAAACAGAACAAACCTTGACAAATACAAGAAGGAGCTTTCAGAAATAACAAATAAAGCTGGAATAGACGGAAGTCTTGTCGATGCCATGAATGGGGCGGACATATTCATAGGGGTATCAGCTCCTGGAGCAGTATCAAAGAAAATGATAGAGTCTATGGCAGAAAAAGCAATAGTTCTGCCAATGGCAAACCCAACGCCAGAAATTATGCCGGATTTGGCAAAGGAAGGGGGAGCCTTTATAATAGGAACAGGAAGATCAGACTTCCCTAATCAGGTAAACAATGTGCTTGCATTCCCTGGAGTATTTAGAGGAGCTTTGGATGTAAGGTCATCAGAAATTAATGAGCCAATGAAGCTTGCAGCAGCACTGGCCTTGGCAGATTCTGTGGGAGAAAATCTTGATGTGGATTTCATACTTCCAAAAGCCTTTGATGAAGGTTATATGGAAAAAGTGGCTGAGGCTGTGAAAAAAGCCGCAATAGATTCAGGCGTTGCAAGGATATAAGCTAATACAAGGTGAAAAAGTGTTACCACAAGCATTTTGTATAAATTTTGGCAAATAATTTTCCCTATTTTTTGGAATATAACTTTCCATAAAATAGGGATTCTCTATTTGCCAAGCGATTAAGAACTTGCTTGAATCTTTTTTAGTACTATCCTAATAACTCCTGCCATTGTTGCTGAATTTAGGTAAGGATGGCCGTAATGATATGCCGTTTTCTTTATCTCTTCACGAAACAATTTTTCAAATTTATAGATATCTTCTATTTTATAAATTTTTAATTCTTCTTCAAAAGACCTACCATATATAAACTCATATTCTTTAAAAGCCTGTAACATCCAAAATGTATCATAGAAAGGTGTTCCATATGAACGAATCCAGTCCCACATTATTTCTGGATCAGTAACATTAGGATTTTCTATATGACATCTAGGACAGAGTAACACTAGATTTGAAGGCAAATCTGTTCCACCTAAAGAGTATGGTATAATATGACATCTTTCAAGCCGAGATTCATATCCACATCTCCAACATCTTTCATGAGCTTCTGCTGCATCTACACTTAATCCACATTCATCAACTCTAGAAAACCAATAATCAACGATTTCTTGATGCTTAGTTTTAATACTTCTCTTCATACATTTTCTCCTTTATCATAGATTTAGTAATAATATATTCTTTAATAACCTCATTATACCTTTTTAGGATTTAAATATCATACTCTTATCTAGTTCTTTAATGAATTTATTTTGTCGGATAATCCTCTCTTTTATATTCAAGTGGTTATTGTAATTTCAATAATTTTTTTACAGCATTTTTTGAAATTAGTAATATACTTTTTTAAAGTCATTGACTAGTTTATACTAGTTTTACAGAGGGGATCAAATTTATTGGTAATTGGGGCCAATATTAAGTGTAAATCAATATTTCCTAAAGATAATTACTGGGGAACTCGTAATATTAGGTATTTACTCAGGAAAAATCTACAAATGAATCAGGATAAAGGATGAAGGCTATACTTTTGAGACAATTTCCCAGCGAAGGCTAGGTAAAGACATAGTTATAATTAGTTTGTTATATAAGTGTTACAAAATTGACTTATAGGGTAGAAAACTAAGTAGCAGATCAGATAAAGCAGAAATGGAATGAGAATTCTTGGAAGCAGGTTATTTGATAAAAAGGAGATTGCTATGTTCAAAAAAGAAAAGATTCCACCAACAACTAAACGAGTCAGGCTAAATACGAGTGACAATTTAAATAAGAAAATTAAAGACAGAACTATCGACAATATAGAAAAATATAAGAATGTTGATGAGGAGGCTCTTACTAATCGTTTAAGAGTGTTAAACAAGGAATGGAATACAGAAAGAGTTCTGGAAGCTAACGCATCGACATTAATCCTAATTAGTACAATTTTAGGTTTACGTAAAAATCGTAATTGGTTTATTTTAACAAAACTAGTAAGTTTCTTCTTATTGCAGCATGCAGTGCAGGGATGGTGTCCACCTCTGCCTGTAATAAGACGCCTAGGAATAAGAACACCAGAAGAAATATCCAACGAGAAGACTGCAGTAAAATATTTACGTGGTGATTTTTCGTTTAAAAGTAATGACCCTGTGGAGATATTAGAGATGATAAGAAAAGACTGATTAAATTTATAATAGAAATTAGATTTTAATATAGGTTTTTAATTTATCCTCAGACATAAGTTTGGGGATTTTTTTTGCAGGCAAATAGCCTAAAAAATTGCTTGAAAATTTCAAAAAAATATAGACTTCTATAAATTATGTTATAATAACAAAGGTAAAGAAAATACTTTTATTATCATGATAAAAAATATTGTAAATGTGTAGGTTATAGGAGGAAATAAATGTATAAAAAGTTTATAAACATATTTTTATTAATGGTATTGCTAACAGCATTTGCTACAGTACCTGTAAATGCAGATGCGGCTGTAGGGGATACTATCATTTCACTTGGGGACAATCTTACTGAAAATGAAAAGCAGGCTATACTTGCAGAATTTAGGGCACCTGAAAATGCTCAGATGATAGTAACTACTAATGCCGAAGAGCACAAATATCTAGGTGATGTAATTCCTGCAAGCAGAATAGGAAACAACGCTATATCATCAATCATGATTACATATACCGAAAAGGGAAGCGGCCTTAGGGTAGAGACTAGTGATAAGATAACCTATATAACAGATGAAAATTATATAAACGCTTTAATTACTGTAGGGATTGAGGATGCTGATATCAAGGTGACTTCTCCTAGAAATGCAAGCGGAACAGCAGCACTTACAGGTATCATGAAAGCCTATGAAGTATCTACAGGAGAAATAATAGATGATGAGCTAAAGAAAGCTGCTAATGAAGAAATCATCCGTACTGTTGAGCTAGGTGAGCAGATAGGAAATGAAAGAGCTATTGAAGTAATAAATGAAATAAAGAAAGAGATTGCAAAAAAGAACCCTCAGTCAACAGATGAAATTAAGGAAATAGTTAATAATATTGTAAATAATAACAATATAAATCTATCTGAGGAGCAGATACAGCAGCTTGTATCATTATTTGATAAGCTGAAAAATCTAGATATTGACTGGAACAAAGTATCCAATCAGATAAGCAACATCGGCAATAAAGCTGCAGAATTTTTATCATCGGAACAGGGGCAAGGATTTTTGCAGAGATTGAAGCAATTTTTTAATGCCCTTATAGATTGGATTGCTTCGTTTGCTAAATAGTCAATTACAAAAAATCATAGAGCACCCTTAAAAGGGTGCTCTAGTTATTTTTAGGATAAATTATTTAGGGTTGTTTTTAATGACAATTAATTTTTAGACTCATTTTATTTAAAAGGATTTGAGTATTGATTCCAATTTTATGGAAAGAGATTTAGCGAGCTCAAAATCATTATCATTTAATGCCATATCAATCTCGATTTCGGCTTCCTTCTTCTTTTTTTCTATTTCCAGATAATCCTTATCGAAATGATTTTTATAGATCATCTGTCTGAATTTCTTCATATTAACTTTTCTAATATTTTTATCTTCAATCAAAAGAACATAATCCATACAATTTGATATAGTATAGAAATCATGAGAGACCATTAAAATAGCTCCCTTATAGCCTTCTATCGCTTTTTCCAAAGCTATCTGTGAGTATGTATCAAGATGGCTGGTTGGTTCATCAAGAATCAGCATATCTGTTTTTTCTTTTGAAAACTTGGCTATCTGAAGTATATTCTTTTCTCCTCCAGATAAAGAACCGATTTTTTTAGTGGCTATTTCTCCATCAAATCCATATTTTCTTATGCAAGATATTATCTCGTCATAAGTCTTGAATCCAGCATTAAAGAATTCTTCATTTACAGTACTTGATTCATCAAGTGTCTCTCCTTTAATCTGGGAAAGATAGGCGACATTGATTCCTTCATCAAACTTGATAGAAGGGTGGTCGTTTTTAGCTATATATTGTAATAAGGTAGTTTTTCCTGTCCCGTTTGGACCTATTATGGCTGCCTTATCGTTGGATTTAATCTCAAAGTTTATATTCTCCAAAAGAGCATCATCAAAGCTAATATTTAAATCACTGACCTCTAGGGCAATTTTTTCTTTATTTTCTATATTAATCTCATTTGAAGGGAATACTATATTTGGTTGATTGATATCTACAAACGGAGCTTTTATCCTTCTAGCAAGTAATCTTTCTTGGATTTTTACTCTGGAATTTACATGCTGACCGATGGAAGCATTGGCATTTTCCCCTGCAGCTGCTCTAAATTTATCGATTAGTAGCTCGTTTCTTTGAATTTCCTCAGTATCGGCATTAGCTAGTTCAAGAGTTTCTATCTTGCTTTGAAGCAAAGAAAATTTATAATCTATATATCTTCCATCAAATTCCTGAATCTCTGTGTTTTCAAGATGGATAATCTTATCAAAACAATGGTTTAGCAGATATCTATTGTGTGTAACTATCAGCATAGTACCTTTGTATGAATTTATAAGTTTTTTAAGGGAATTAAGATTATCAAAATCAAGAAAAACATCAGGCTCATCCATTATCATAAGGTCTGGAAGTGAGAGCATAGTTTTAATAATCTGTATAAGCTTGAATTCTCCACCGCTTATCTGAGAAATATTTAAATCTTTACAATTCATCAGACTTGATAGATTGAGTTTTTTATTTATGATATTTTCATAATTATCTCCTCCGATAGCCTCAAATGCATCAGAGATTTCCTGATATTTTTCCAGTAAAGGTTCCAAATCTGAAGAAGTGACCATCTCGTCACTAATCCTAAGTAGTTCACTCTCAAGATTAATGAAATCCTTGGCTATATATTCAAAAACTGTAAGGGAGCTATTTTTATCTGATTCATAAAACTGACGAACATAACCAATCTTGCAGTCAGGCTCTACTATTAGGCTACCATCAAACAGATATTTTTCTGAATCTATAATCATATCTATAAGTGTGCTCTTTCCAGTACCGCTGGCTCCTATTAAGGCGCAGTGCTGCCCTTTTTTTAATGTAAATGAAATTTTATTATAAAGATCCTTTTCTGGAGTAGAATAGGATAGGTCGTAGACTTGTATCATTTTATCACCCTTCTTCATTTTCTAAATGGATTTTACGCATAGAGCTCATTATATCATAAACTGCTGAGCTTAGGCTTTTTAAAGTTTTTAAAAATATCAGATTGAAAGTGGCAGCGATATTATTGTTCTATTTTAAATCCAAGGGGTATGAGTATTATATGGAAAATATAAATTTTATATAGAGCCGTGCTTTACTGCTAAAAACTATAAAAAAATTAGAATTAATGTCCTCAAATCATATAGTTATATAACTAAATAAAGGGGATTTTTAGTGGAGTGTGGTGAATTATATTAGGAGGATAAAAAATGAGAATAACTATAGGAGATTATCTAATAGCACGACTTAAAGAGCTAAAAATCAAGCATATCTTAGGAGTTCCAGGAGATTTCAATCTACAGTTTTTGGAGCAGATCAGGGCTACAGAAGGCATAGAATTTGTTGGCACTACAAATGAGTTAAATGGAGCATATGCAGCTGATGGTTATGCAAGAAGTCATGGGATATCGGCTCTTTGTATCACCTATGGAGTAGGAGACCTTGGAGCTATAGGCGGAGTTGCAGGGTCTAGTGCAGAGCATATACCTGTATTAGTAATTTCAGGTGCGCCACCTCTTTATGCTATGAAAGGAAACTACAGGGTTCATCACAGTCTAGGAGATGGAGATTTCAGTAATATTGCTGATGTTTATAGAGATTTTACTGCATGCCAAGTGAATATAACACCGGAAAATGCATCTTTTGAAATTGACCGTGCTATCTTAACTGCACTAAGGACCAGAAAACCAGTCAATATACAGCTTCCATCAAATATAACCTACCTTACTATTGAAACAGACATGGAGCATCTTGCTCCAATTATACCTTCCAGTGACCCTGAGCGTCTTAAATCAGCACTTGAAAAGACTATGAATATGTATAGGGCTGCGAAAAGGCCACTAGTCCTAGTGGATATGGATGTAGATAGGCTGCAAATGACGGATAGTTTAGAGGAATGGATTGAAAAAACAAGGGTACCTTTTGCTGCGATGAGTACAGGAAAAGCTATACTTTCGGAGCAACATCCTCTTTTTATCGGGACATACAAGGGAGATGATTCTGATCCTGGAGTTCAGGACCGAGTTGAAAATGCCGATTTTCTCCTTTGCGTATCACCACGATTTATAGAATGGAACTCAGGCCAATACAGCGTTAATCTACCTGAAGATAAGTTGGTAAGGCTTGCGAGAGATTATGTCCTTATTGGTGAGGAAGATTTTGAAGGAATCTATGGTAAGGAGCTAATGGAAGAAATTCTAAAGAATCTTATATCTAAACATGAAGAGGAAACTATTAAAAAGCCAGAAGTTGAAAAATTCCAGATTGAAAAGAATAAAAAGCTAACTCATAAGGATTTTTGGAAACAAATTGGCGGTTTCCTTAAAGAAGGAGATATGATTTTTGGAGAGACAGGTACTAGTAATCACGCTCTTATGGGAATACATCTACCAAATAAGAGCACTTATGTAGGATCACAGATTTGGGGAGCCATTGGTTTTACACTACCTGCATATTTTGGAAGCATGCTGGCTGACCCTAACCGCCGACAAATTCTCTTCATTGGAGATGGTTCCTTTCAGGTCACTGCTCAGGAGTTCTCTACTATTTTACGTCATAAGCAAAACCCTATAATCTTCCTAATCAACAATGATGGATATACTATTGAACGATATATTATGGGCATGGATGCTAAATATAATGATATTGCACCATGGAAATATAGTAAGCTTCATAAAGTGATGGCAGAAAATAGCCAGATAATAACTTTTGATGTGAACTCACAAGGAGAGTTAGAAGAGGCACTAAATAAAGCCGAAAAAGCTACAGAAGGAATCCTTATCGAAGTTCATTTGGACCCTAAAGATGCTCCAGAAGCCTTGAAAAAGTTTGGACCAACAGTTGCAAATTTTAACTTTGGAGAAAGAGGACCAGAGCAAGAAATTCCAAATAAGAAATAGGTCTTTGTGATTTTTCTCAATAGATTTATTAATGCTCAGTATATTTAATATACTGAGCATTTTTTCTAAAATTTTATATAAGGGGAAGTTTTTATGAGAATAGCCATATTTACCATTTAGATGAAGAAAAATAAAAAGACCGCAGATATACAATTCTGGGGATATTTTCATTACTTTTTACATTTATATATTTTTTAGGAATAATTTAGATTTTAAATATGAATTTAATAGTAAAAAAGGAGAGATTACAGTGAAGACAATTGAAGAAAAGCTTGCAAAATCCTTAACTGCTGAATCAATAGAGCTAATTCCTTATCTTCCATATTTATTGCAGGATTTATGGGAGCTAGGCTCATCACCTAGGGATATAATAGGCATGATTATTGATCATATTCTGGTATCGAATCAAACAAAAGTCCTTGATTTGGCATGTGGAAAGGGTGCAGTAAGTGTTAACTTAGCCAGTGAGTTTCGTTTTTTGGTTAAAGGAATAGACATCATTCCGGAATTTATTGATTTTGCAATTAATAAATCAAAAGAGTTTGGAGTTGGTGAACTATGTGAATTTGTTGTTGGAGATATCACAGAGTCAGTAAAGATTGAAAAGGGTTATGACATAGTTATTCTTGGGGCTGTTGGCGATGTACTCGGCAAACCAGAAGAGACGATAATCTTACTAAAAAATACAGTCAAAAAAGGTGGTTATATTAT
Source organism: Acetoanaerobium pronyense (assembly GCF_017874355.1). Lineage (GTDB taxonomy): Bacteria > Bacillota > Clostridia > Peptostreptococcales > Filifactoraceae > Acetoanaerobium > Acetoanaerobium pronyense. The sequence continues at coordinate 31,026 of NZ_JAGGLI010000027.1, read as the reverse complement.
TATTGATGATGCCTATGGAAAGGACAATACAGATGCAAAATATCTCACTAAAAATCAGTGGCTTAAAATTTTTAAAAATACTGGTGTAAGACTTATTGATGAAAAGATTATTGAAGATGATGAGTTAGCTAGCATCAATGATGAACAACAAGAGTTTATAGTAAAAAGAGCCAATGAACTAAAAAAAGAGCTACCAGAAAAAGCGCATCTGTTTGAAAGCTATATAAAAAGCCAGCTAAAAGAATGTGAAGAGCTGGAAAATGACATTTCTGGAGTAACTTTGCTTTTAGGTGTAGATTAATTTACAGACTTTTGCACTCTTAACTAGAGTGCTATTTTTTTACTATTAATACCTCCATTTCTTTTATATTTAATTATAAAATGCAAAAATGCAACATATACTTTACATAAAACAACTTATATATTACAATATGTAATAAGAAGGAGGTTAAATATGAAAAACAAACGCATGAAGATAGCACGTGTAGAATGTGATATGAAACAGGAAGATTTGGCAAAAAAAGTTGGAGTGACAAGACAGACAATTGGATTAATTGAGTCTGGAAATTATAACCCGACACTAAATCTCTGTATCGCAATTTGCAAAGCTTTAGATAAAACATTAAATGATTTATTTTGGGAGGAAGAACAATGAAAAATAAAAGAAATCAAGATGAAAGAATTTTATCTCAAAGACGAAAAATACAAAGTGATGGATTCGGAATTTTATTCTTTGGCTTACTAATTTCGATAGTGCTACAAAAGTTTATATTTGATGCGCCATTTTCTCAGTATGCGTCAGAGTTCATACTTCTCATGATATCAGCAATTTATGTGGAAGCAAGAAACATTATAAACGGTAGCGGCACATATAATATGGATTTCAGTGGACAAATCCTTGTAGTGATTCATAGCGTTGTATCTGGTTTAGCCATTGCTGCTCTAGCAACTACATTCAATACTATAAATCTTGGAATAGAGCAAATGGGAGGAGCAGGAGGGATTGCAGTAGCATCACTTATAACCTTTGCTTTTGGCTCACTAATATCATTTATAGTTTTTCAAATCCTTTTTATGATAAATACAAAAAGGCAAAAACAAATTGATGAAAAGTATATTGATGCCCATGAGTAAAATTAATTATAGTGCATTAAAATTGGTTATAAAGCATTTTTTTATTATGATGGGGGTCTGTCTAATAGTATCTTTAGTTTTATATATATCAAGCCTCAATCAATCTATTAAACTCCATCAAAATGCATATAGAGATATTACAAGAAGCATTATCATTATGTATATTCTTTTCTTTGTTGGTTCCATAATTACTAAATATCTTCTAAATCGCTATATAATTGGAGAGAGTAAACAGGATGAAAAATTTAACATAAAGGAATATTTTGATAGAGTTACTCCGTATGAAACTATAGGTATTTCCTTTACCCTACTAACTATTATTAATAGTATAATGATGGTTACTGGAGTAGATACTCCTAAAGAAGGTGTGTTTGCATATGTGCATTTAATGATGAGACTAAGTATAATTACTTTAATTGTTGTTTTGATATCTTTTAGAGATATAAAAACATCACTCAATGAGTTTAAAATGGAAAATATATCTTTATCAAATATACTGTATGCTCCAAGAAAAGATTCTATTATTAGTATTTCCAAAGCTTATACAAACATATCTATCTTATACTGTTTAACTATGATATCTTTACAAAGAAAATTCACTTCATTGGGAGGAATAAACTTCTATTTGTCTTTGTTGGTTCTTTGGTTAATAATTTCAATACTAAGAATAATAACATCAGGATTTAAGGAACATAAATAAAACTTAAAATTATGATGATTTACCCTTTTCAAGTAAATAATCTGCATAGAGTTTTACTGCTTTAATTATTAATTATAAACAAATATCAGAAATAATATGATGATAAGGAAAGAATTGAAGTCATGCAAAAATTTGAAATATTTAAGAAGCAAAAACTTGTCTTTATTATTGTTAACAGACAAGTTTTTGCTTTTATTACTTTTATTACTTTTATTGCTTTTTACAAAGCTATTGGGCTTTATATTTTTTTATTTTGGCTCAAGAGGATATCCTTCATCTTTCCAAGCATCAAATCCTCCGTCTAAAGCTTTGACTGTTTTGAAGCCCGCATCAAGCATTTTTACAGCAGCACCGCTACTGGAGGCTTCTTTAGGTCATGTACAATAGGTGATCACATCGATATCTTTGTTAAGCTTATTCATTATATCATCTAATGTTTCAAAGGTAGCGCGGATTGAGCCGGTGATTTTTTTATCGCTATTACCATAAGCTTCATCATTTCTGATATCCACAATTTGAATAGGAGTTGCCTTTTCAATCAAATGTGATAATGTTTCAGGGCTAATTCTTTCAACATTTTCTGGTTTCATAATATTACTCCTTTATATTTTATTAAAGATGTCATATGACTCTTTAATATTTATAATACCCCTAGCAGGTATCAGGAAACATAATTGGTATATTTTTACAAGCTTTATATTAATCTCACCTGAATAAAAATCCGATTCACTCATTGAAAAAGGAAGTCTTAACCGATATAATTGATTCACAAAATAAATTAAAGAAGGTATATCATATATGAAACCAATAATAGAAGTAAGAAATTTTACAAAAAAATATGGAAATTTTATAGCTGTAGATGATATTTCATTTACCGTTGATGAAGGATCAGTATTTGCCTTTTTAGGTCCAAATGGAGCAGGAAAGAGTACGACTATAAATACATTATGTACAATATTTGAAAAAACATCTGGAACCCTTTTGATTGATGGAAAGGACGTTACTACTCAAAAAAATGATGTAAGGGCATCGATTGGAGTAGTATTTCAAGATTCGACACTTGATGCGAAAATGACAATAGAGGAAAATCTTAAAATGCACTGCGTTTTTTACAATATCCCCAAAAAAGAAGTAGAAGAACGTATACAATTTGTCCTCACTTTAGTTGATTTGTTAAAGGAAAGAAAAAAGCTAGTAGGCGCTCTATCTGGAGGTATGAAGCGAAGGGTAGAAATAGCTAGAGGGTTGATTCATTACCCAAAGGTACTTTTCTTAGATGAACCAACAACAGGACTTGATCCTCAGACACGAGCTCATATATGGGAATATATATTAAGACTCCAAAAAGAAAGAAATATTACAATCTTTCTTACAACGCATTATATGGAAGAAGCAGAAATATGCAATAAAATTGCAGTAATTGATGGAGGGAAGATAGTCGCCCACGATACTCCATATGCATTAAAAAAGAAATTTACGAAAGATAAGGCATATATATCTACTTCAAATGAATATGAACTAGAGCAGTTGCTTGAGAAATATCAACTGGAATATGTTAAGAAAAAGGGATATTATAAAGTCGATGCTGAAAACACTAATCATCTATTGCAGGTTCTGAGTCTTCAGAAAGAAGCAATTACTGATATTGAAATAAAAAAAGGCACTTTTAATGATGTTTTCATAGAGATAACTGGCAAAACGATTAGAGAGGACGCATAATATGAATACAGTATATGCATTATGGAAAAGAGGATTAAAAGCTTTTATAAGAAATAGGACTGGGCTTGTTTTTTCTCTTTTCTTTCCCTTTTTCTTTGTTTACGTATTTGGAGCAATATTTAAAACTGATTTTATAGAAGATCCAATAGCATATATGCTTTCCGGGATGGTAATAGCTACAGTATTTGAAAGTTCGCTAAATCTAGCTTCTTCAACCGTGGATGATATGGTCAGTGGATTTATGAAGGAGGCATTAGTATCACCAGCAAGAAGGATATCTGTAGCAGTGGGGCAGCTTCTCTCAGCGGCTACCGTGTCAACAGTGCAGGGGGTATTGATATTACTTATAGGTTTTTTTGTGGGAATTAGATTTACAATGTGGACTACTCCTATATTTGTACTTTTAGCGATGATTTGTGTAGGACTTGTTTTTTCTGGAGTAGGACTTTATCTAGCTACGATAGTTAGAAGTGGTCAAACCTTTCAGATTGTAAAAACTGCGGTAACAATGCCTATCACATTTCTCTCAGGAGCCTACATCCCAATATCAATGTTGCCTACTTCACTCAAATATATAGCATATTTTAATCCCATGACTTATGCTACGGCTTTTTTTCGTATGGTTGTTTTGGAAAAAACAAATCTTTCATCAGCAGAGCTTGCACAAGAAGGCTTGGCAATAGATATAAATGGATTTATTGTTACCCCTTTTATGTCATTTACTATTATAGTAGGCATTGGATTGATTTTTTTACTATTATCTACAAATTCGTTTATTAAAACTGATTTTTCACGTATAAGTAGAAGTTCTACTGATGCTAATGATTTGTGGAGTTAGATATACTTTTAATTAATTGGGGACAAGTTTATATAATAAATTTTTTTATGAAAAAGGAGTCCAGAAAATGGGAGATAAAGATAAAAAGATATGTAAGCTTGCTAAAGAAGATTATTTAAAGGACGAATTCAAGAAATATAAAGAGCTAGTAAAAGATGCACGGTATGTATGCCGAAAATGCGGAAGAGTAGCAGTAAAAGAAAAAAGACTATGTAAGCCAGAAAAAATGTAAAAATTATAAATTATCCTAATAAGTTTATTTTAAATTAATCTTAATAAAATTTTAATGTTCTACTAAGCTGTATTTTAGATTCCCTTGCTAATATCAAAGTAAGGAATCTATTATACAGTTTTTTTATTTGGGGGGAATTTATAATGAAACAAACTACAAGATTAAAAAAGATAGCTGCTTTTTTTGCTGGAATTATGGTTTTCAATATTGGTTTAATATTTGTTTCGCAAGCTTTAGCTTCAACACCTGTGATACGGGATGAAAAGGGAGATATACCATCAGAAAGTATTTCAGAGCTTATTGAAATCAAATTAAACGGAAGAAAACAGTGGATTTGTATTAGAGGGGAAGATAGAACTAATCCTATACTCTTATTCTTGGCTGGTGGCCCAGGTGGGACTCAGATGGCAGCAGTTAGACATGAACTTGAAGAACTGGAAAAACACTTTGTTGTTATTGGATGGGATCAACCTGGCTCTGGAAAGTCATACTATGCAGAGCCCATAAAAGATATTACTGCAGAAACATATATTGAGGATGGAAAAGCATTAACTCAGTATCTAATTGATCGTTTTGAACAAGAAAAAATTTATCTAGTTGGTGAATCTTGGGGTAGTGCCCTTGGAGTATTTCTAATTGAAAGATATCCTGATTTATATCATGCCTTTATTGGGACAGGTCAAATGATTGATTTTGCTGAAACGGAAAGACTTGATTATAAAAAGGCGATGGAAATTGCCATTGAAAACAATGATACTAAGATGATAGAAAAACTTGAGAAAAACGGAATGCCCCCATATTATGGGAAGAATGTTACTTTAAAAAGCGCTGTGTATCTAAACTATTTAGGCAATCACATGAATATGAATCCTGGGATAAAAAATTCTGGCTACAATACTTTTAGAGATATTGGATCTTCAGAGTACGGGATACTTGATAAGATTAATTTTATCCGTGGAATAATTAACACCTATAACAATGTATATCAACAATTATACACAATTGATTTGAGAAGAGATTATAAAAATCTTGATGTTCCAGTTTATTTCTTTTTAGGAAGACATGACATCAACGCTCCTACATCCTTAGTGGAAGAGTATATGGAAGTACTTAATGCTCCTAAAAAAGAGATAGTTTGGTTTGAGAATTCAGGACACAATCCATGGATAAATGAAACAAATAAATTTGTAGATGAACTTGTTAAACGTTTCTCTGATACAACTAATTAGAATAGAGGGCTTCATATGAACTGGTTAATTATTAAAAATGATTTCAAAAGAAATAAAGTAATTAATTTGGCATTGCTTTTATTTATAATTTTTTCAGCTAGCCTTGCTGTTTTGTCTGTTATAGTGGCTATGCAAACATTCACATCAATTTCTGCCTTATATGAAAAAGCTCAGCCACCTCATTTTCTTCAGATGCATAAAGGAGAAATTAATGAAGAAGAAATAAATCAGTTTATGTCAAATTATGAAGCTGTAACCTACTGGCAAACAGTTGCTATGATTAATATTCATGGTGAAAATCTTACTGTAAAAGGGAATGAAGAAGCATACAATCTTTCTGATTCTCGTCTTGGCATTGGATTTGTAAAGCAAAACGAAAGTAAGGATTTACTTCTAAATAATAAACATGAAAAAGTGATTCTTAATAAAGGGGAAATTGGGATTCCGGTACTTTTGAAGGAAATATATGATATGAAAATCGGAGACGATGTTATTTTGAACTATAATAACAATCAAGAAAAGTTTATCATTAAGGAATTTATTTTAGATTCCCAGATGAATTCCCCGATGGTCTCATCTACAAGGATACTTTTAAGTAATGAGGATTTTGACATTCTTAAAGACAAGGCTGGAGAGAATGAATATCTGGTTGAGGCTTATTTTTCAAATCCCAAAGACGCTAAAGATTTTCAAACATCTTATGAGAATCAAGGTCTCCCTCAGAGCGGTCAGGCAGTAACATATGCAATGATTTTTTTATTAAGTGCATTAACGGATATTACAACTCTATTTGTTTTACTTTTAGTAAGCATGATTTTAATTATAGTATCTTTTATTTGTATCAAATTTACAATCATGGCTGCTTTGGAAGAAGAAATAGGTGAAATTGGGACCATGAAGGCTATTGGGCTTTCGTTTGACGATATCAGTGATATTTATCTAAATAAATACAAGATTTTAGCTATGTTTGGAGTAATAATAGGATATATTTTAGCATTGTCAACTAGTGGGATATTTACTAATCATATCAGTACTACATTTGGAAATATGAGTATTTTGCCAATTACAATAATATCATCACTCTTTGTTGGATTAATAATTTTTCTTCTTATAAATTATTATTGCAAGAGAGTATTAAAGAAAATTAAAAAGATTACAGTTGTGGATGCATTGGTTAGAGGTAAGGGCTTTGATAAAGAGAAAAGCTATATAAAAGACGGATTATATAAATCAAAGAAACTTGCTGTCAACTCATTAATGGCAATAAGAGAGGTTTTCTACAAGTTTAAAAACTGGATAATAGTATGTACAGTTGTATCAGTTGCTGTACTAATGATTATGATTCCATTTAATTTAATGAATACCTTTGAGGCACCGGAATTTATAACATATATGGGAAGTTCTAGAGAAGATATTCTAATTCAAGTAGAAAATGGTGAACAGCTTGAGACTAACTATAAAAAAGTAATGCAGCTTTTGGAAAGTGATAATACAATTGAAAGTTATTATGAATACAAAAGGGTGAGAATTCAGACTACAAATTCTGCAGGTGAACTTATGAATATACATGTAGACAGCGGATATAATTCTGGAAATGATCTTAAGTATATTAGTGGGAATTCACCTGATGGGGAAAATGAAATTGCGATTTCTTATCTAAATGCTAATGAAATGGAAAAAAGTACAGGTGATAAAATATTACTTTTTTATAATGAAAAAGAAAAGGAAGTTGTGATTTCTGGAATATATCAAGACGTCACTAGCGGTGGCTATACTGCAAAATCAAAATATGATTTTTCAGAAGTGGCGAGTGAAAATTATTCATTTTCAGTTAATCTCAAAGATAATATAGAAATCCTAAAAGTGGCAGATTACTGGACTGAAATTATTGGACCAGGAGAAACAATCGGCCCAATGGAGGAATTCTTAAATCAGACTTTGGGAGGGGTAGTGAATCAGCTTAGGAATATTGTCTTTATAATCATCCTTTTGGGATCGTGTTTAGTAATGCTTATTACTTTTTTATTTTTAAAACTACGTCTTGCAAAGGATTTATCAGAAATTGCCATTTTAAAGGCTATAGGATTTTCTGAACGGGACATAAAAAAACAGTACTTGATAAAAACAGGTTATATTTCCGCAATCGGTGTTTTAGTAGGTATTATTTTAACAAATGCCTTAGGAGAAAAGGTAATTAGTCTTGCGTTAAGTATTTCAGGTCTTGGGGTGAAACATGTTGAGCTTACTATAAATTCTCTGGTTCAGTACATCATGCTTCCATCATTATTACTATCATTGATACTTCTCACTGCATATATTGTTCTTAGAGATGTAAAAAAATACAATATTATTTCTATTATTAATGAATAGTATCTCAGGGAGGATAACATGAAAACAATATTAGAAATCAAAGATTTATACAAAAGCTTTGAAGAAAAAGAAGTTTTAAGCAATATAAATTTAAAAGTTGAAGAGGGTGAATTCATAGCAATCATGGGGCAATCTGGCTCAGGAAAGTCTACACTGCTTTACTGTATTAGTGGAATGGATAGGCCTACTTCTGGAAATGTGATTTTTGATGGGGAAGATATTTCTAAGCTTAATGATGAAAAAATAAGTAAAATAAGACTGAAACAAATGGGATTTATTTTTCAAAATTCTTATCTTTTGAAAAATTTATCTATAAGGGATAATATTATACTACCTGGATTCAAGCTTGGTAATCTTTCCAGAGAAAATGTGAACAAGAATGCCGATGAGCTTATGAAAAAGACATGTATTGATAATATTGCAGGGCATGATATTAAAAAAGTATCAGGAGGACAGCTGCAACGTGCAGCGATATGCCGAGGCTTGATTAATAAGCCAGATGTTTTATTTGGAGATGAACCCACAGGAGCTTTAAATAGTAGTACCTCAAGAGAGGTATTGGATATTATAAATACTATTAATAAAGAGGGTACAACAGTCATCATTGTTACCCATGATGTGAAAGTGGCGGCTAGGGCAGATAAAGTAATTTTTCTTATGGATGGAAATATAAATGATGAGCTTTCATTAGGAAAGCATGAAGAAGATGAAGAAAAAACATTATCTAAAGAGAAAAGATTATATTTGTGGTTAGAAAAACAAGGATTCTAGGAAAAAGCCCATGTCTGAAAAAGTCAGATCATGGGCTTTGAAATTAGTTCATAAGTTTTGATTAATCAATTATTGCAATAAATTCAACTCTTTTAATATTATTATCAGGTTTAAAAGTACCATCTGGATGACCAGAGTCAGCATTTTAAGTTGAAGCCGTTTCTATATATGATTTAGCCACCTTGACGGATAAAACGTTTATTTCGCCATACATCAGGCGTAGGAGATTATTTTCAAGACCCTGTTGATAACGGAAAAACGATGTTAGAATTGATTATGTCAGGCCTAAGGTCGATATTTGTTCCAAGCTTTTTTTACTTCTTTCAAACTAATTTAAGTGTTTATTCCTTCTGCATATTGGTGTATTATTAGAGTATTCCATGGCTCGCACCTTCCTGGAGTTGGGTATTTCGTGGTGATTTAATTATATTACAGTATGGAAAGCTATGGAATTTTTTTATGGTTCAATGTGATTTTACAATTAAGCATTAAAAAAGCTCTTTAGAAAGCAAATGAAAAATTTGGAAAATTTTAAGAATATTGGGGGTGAATATAATAGAGCTTAAACAAATTGAGTATTTTGAGGCTGTAAGTCGATTGAAAAGCTATACCAAGGCAGCAAAAGAACTATTTATAACTCAACCCTCTATAACTGTTGCTATTAGAAAATTAGAAGAAGAGTTAGGCGTTAAGCTAATTGAAAGGGATAATAAGAATCTTTATCTTACAGAAGCTGGAGAAATTTTTTTAATCCATGCAAAAGAGGTACTAGATAAGATGAAAGAGACAACTCGAATAATGGCAGATATTCAATCAAATAATAAAAAAATACTTAAGTTTGCTTTTCCGCCAGCTATGGGAGCATGGTTGTGGTCTGAAATTTATCCTAATTTTACAAATAAATATCCTAATATAGATATTGAAATTGAAGATTTAGGAACAAAGGAAATTATAGATGCAATAAAAGAGGGAAAAATCGAACTAGGATTTGGAGTTCTTGATATGGTGGAAGATAAAGATATGGAGACTATGTTCGTTAAAAAAGGAGAAATAAAAGTCTTAATTAATAGCAATCATAGATTTAAAGACTTAGAAAAAATACCAATTGAATTTTTATATGATGAAACTTATATTCAGTATAAAAGAAATAAGACATTTATTGAGAAAAGAATGCTAGAAGAGTTTAAATCATACCAAATTAATCCTTCTATTATGTATGTAAAGGAACAATCCTCTGCTTATGATTTAGTTTCAAAATGTCATGGTTTTGCAGCTACACTAGATGATTCTATAAGTATACTTAAAAATAATACAAATATAATTTCTAAGCCACTAAAAAAATCTATTTATTTTCAGAGTGGGTTGATTTGGAATAAAGATAAATATTTATCAGAGGCCGCACGTAATTTTATTAAGTTCATAATAAAGTAAATTTATAAAAATTCATTCTATATCTAACTATTACCCCCTAAATCCCGATACGGAATTAGGGGGTTTATTATGTAAAATATTCATTATAGTTTTTGTTTATAGTTCTATACACAATAAATATTATACAAGATTCAGAATCTAAAGTATTATATATCTTAATAATAATGAATAAATATGAGAAAAGTATATTTAAAAATGCATAAATTTTAAGAATGTAAAAAATTAGATTAGCTTTTAAATATATTTATCAAATATCAAAAATTTTTAAAAATATTTGTTAAAAAATAATCAAAAATTAAAAAAGGGGGTGTGAATCTAGACTTTTGTTTTAAAGGAGAGTCTAGATTCAATAATATGAAATATAGCTATTTCCCAGGATGCACTTTAAAAACAAAAGCAAAAGACCTTGAAAAATTTGCAATTGATTCCGCAAATGTTTTAGGGATTGTCCTAGAAGAGCAGAAAGAATGGCAGTGCTGTGGTGCTATATATCCATTGTCAAAAGATGAAATTGCAACAAAACTATCTTCCGTAAGGAGTTTGGCAACTGCTCAGGAAAGAGATCAAAAGCTTGTAACCTTATGTACTGCCTGTCATCACGTAATAAAAAGAGTAAATGAAGATATGAAAACAGATGATAATATCAGGAAGAAAGTTAACAACTATCTCCAGTTACCAAATGAATATAGTGGTGAAGGTGAAGTCTATCATTTTATTGAGATAATTAAAGATGAAATAGGGTTTGATAATTTATCCCAGATGGTTAAGAAGCCTCTAACAGGTCGAAAAATTGGTGCATATTATGGATGTCTTCTCCTTCGTCCAAGCAATGTAATGAATTTTGATGATTCAGAAAATCCATCAGTTATAGAAGAATTTATAAAAGCACTTGGAGCAACACCAGTAAAGTATCCATATAGAACAGAGTGCTGCGGTGGTTATCACTCATTGGATAAAAAAAATATCTCAAAAGAAATGTCCTTAAATATTATTTCATCAGCACATAATAATAATATAGAAGAAATTGTTACGGCATGCCCACTTTGCAAATATAATCTAGAAATCATCGATGAGAAATCTGGAAATAAAATTACTATAAGCTATTTTACTGAGCTTTTAGCAGAGGCTTTAGGTGTTAAATAATATTAAAGGGGAGTTAATCAATGACTAGAATTAAGGTTAGTCCTAACAATAAAACTAAAGAATTAAATCAAATTCTTGAAATAAGTGGGGAGAATATACTTAATTGTATGCAATGTGGTAAGTGTTCAGCTAGCTGTCCAATAGGTAGTGATATGGATATATTGCCTCATCAAGTTGTAAGATTGCTTCAAATAGGAAGTATAGAAAAAATATTAAACAGTAGCTCTATATGGAACTGTGCATCATGTTTTACATGTGGGGCACGCTGTCCTAGAAATGTAGACATTTCAAAATTAATGGAAGGTATACGCCTTACTATTATAAGAAAAAAAGGAAAAAGTGAACTTAAAGTAGATGATATACCTATGAAGATTGATGAGAAAATACCTCAACAAGCTATTGTAAGTGGATTTCGTAAGTACAATAAATGATGGATTAATAGATTATTTTTTAGATTCTAAGTTAAAAAATTAACGTTAAGATTAAAACAATTTATTGTTTTAAGGGGGTATAAAATTGGCAAGGATTGGAGTTTTCGTTTGTTGGTGTGGTAGTAATATTGCAGGAACTGTTGATGTGGAGGAAGTAACAAGAGTTGCATCAAAAATGCCTGGAGTTGTATTTTCTAAAGATTACCAATATATGTGTTCTGAGATTGGACAAAATTTATTAAAAAATGCTATTAAAGAAGAGAGAATAGATAGAGCTGTAATAGCTGCCTGTTCTCCAAGGATGCATGAAGCTACTTTTAGAAAAGCTGCAAGTTCAGCTGGATTGAACCCATATTTAATTGAAATTGCGAATATAAGAGAACATTGTTCATGGGTTCATAAAAATAAGGAAGATGGAACAGAAAAAGCAATTGCCCTTGTAAGAGCTGCTGTAGCAAAAGCTACTTTAAATACTGAACTAATACCTGGTGAAATAGGTTTAGAAAAAAGAGCCTTAGTAATTGGAGGAGGAATTGCCGGGTTACAAACTGCACTTGATATTGCTGATGCAGGATATAAGGTTGATATCATTGAAAAAACTCCAAGTATCGGTGGGAAAATGGCGCAAATTGATAAGACTTTTCCAACACTTGATTGCTCTGCATGTATATTAACACCAAAAATGGTTGATGCAGCTACTCATGAAAATATTAATTTATATACATATAGTGAAGTAGAAGCCGTTAGTGGTTATGTAGGAAACTTTGAAGTGACTATCAATCAAAAAGCTAGAAGTGTAAATATGGATAAGTGTAGTGGATGCGGATTGTGTATAGAAAAATGCCCATCTAAAAAATCAAAAAGTGAATTTGAAGAAGGTCTCATAAATAGATCTGCGATTTATACACCTTTCCCTCAGGCGGTACCTAATGTACCAGTAATTGATAGAGGAGCTTGTATCAAATTTAAAACTGGAAAATGTGGTCTTTGCGAAAAAGTATGTACTGCAGGTGCAATAGATTTTAATCAGGAAGATAAAAAAGTAACTCAAAAATATGGAGCAATAATAGTTTCAACAGGTTATGACCTTATTAATTTAGACAAGTTTGGAGAGTATGGATATGCAGAGCATCCGGATATAATTACATCACTTGAGTTTGAAAGACTAACAAATGCAGCTGGTCCAACATCTGGAAAATTCATTCGACCTTCTAATAATCAAAAACCTAAAAATGTAGTATTTATTCAGTGCGTAGGATCAAGAGATAAAACAGTAAGAGGGAAATCCTACTGTTCTAAAATTTGCTGTATGTATACGGCTAAGCATGCAATGTTAATAAAAGATAAGTATCCTGATGTTGAGGTATATGTATTTTATATTGATGTTCGTACTCCTGGAAAAAACTTTGATGAATTCCAAAGAAGAGCTGTAGAAGAGTATGGAGTAAATTACATAAAAGGTATGGTTGGAAAGGTTTTTCCAGAGGGTGAAAACCTTAAAGTTAATGGAATAGATTCATTAACTGGAGATATTATATCAATTTATGCTGACATGGTTGTTTTGGCTTCAGCAACACAAGCAAAAGAAGATGCAGAAATCCTTGGAAGAAAGCTAAGTATAAGCACTGATACAAACAACTTCTTTACTGAAGCTCATCCTAAGCTTCGTCCAGTGGAAACACATTCTGCAGGGATTTATTTAGCAGGGGCATGTCAAGGGCCAAAAGATATACCTGAAACTGTTGCACAGGCAAGTGCTGCCGCAGCAAAAGCTATAATACTTTTAAGTAAAAATAAAATTGTTAATAATCCATGTGTTACAGAAGTTAATGAAGATATTTGTAGTGGATGTCTTGAATGTTCAAAAATATGCCCATATGAAGCTATATCCTCTAAGGAGACTGAGATAAAGACTCATACAAAATCTACAATAAAAACAGTTGCTCAAGTTAATGAAGCTCTTTGTCAGGGCTGTGGTGGATGTACTGTGACATGTCGTCCTGGTGCTATAGATTTAAAAGGGTTCACCAACAAACAGATTTTAGCGGAGGTGGATGCACTATGTTATTAGAAGAAAATAAAGACTCAAAAGTTGAAAATCAAGATTTCAAGCCATTGATAGTTGCTTTTTGCTGCAACTGGTGCAGTTATGCAGGAGCTGATTTGGCTGGGACGAGTAGGTTGAATTATCCTGCTAATATAAAAATTATAAAAGTTCCATGTTCATGTAGAGTGAATCCAAAATTTGTATTAAGAGCATTTCAAAATGGAGCTGATGGTGTTGTATGTGCAGGCTGTCACCCTGGAGACTGCCATTATTCAACAGGAAACTACTTTACAAGACGCCGCTTAACACTCTTCACAAACTTACTTGATTATATAGGTATAGAAAAAGAACGTTTTAAGGTTGATTGGATTTCAGCTGCAGAAGCTAATAAATTTGCATCAGTAATGAACGAGGTTTTAGAAAAGGTCCATAAACTTGGTCCAAATAGAAAGCTGAGGGATACAAGATGGAAGAGATAACTTTAAAGATTAGAGATATTGCTAAAGAACATCTTTCAAATAGAAAAGTTGATAAAATATTAGGGTTTTCAAAGGGAGATTTTCCTTATGAATCATGTCCTGTATTTATTTCGGATATAGATGAAATAGAAACATTAATTTGGGATTTATTTTGCGTCAATAATTTGAGCAAATATTTAATTGAAGAACTAAAAACAACTGAAAAAATAGGTGTTTTCATAAAAGGGTGCGATTCTTTAAGTTTTAATCAAATAGTTCAAGACAATAGAATAAATCCAGAAAACGTTGTAATTTTTGGAGTACCTTGTAATGGGATGCTCGATCCTAAAAAAATAAAAAAAATGGGATTATTAAAAGGAATTATGGATGTACAAAGAGATGAAGAAAATGTAATCTTTGTTACAAAAAATGGAGAAAATAATATTTCAGCAAAAGAAGTGAAATACGATAAATGTATTCTCTGTGAAAACCCTAATCCTGTAGTTTTTGATGAAATAATTGGAAACAAAATCACTAAAAAAGTAGATCAAGAAGATAAATTTCAGGATGTGGAGGAAATTGAAGCCATGTCTGCAGACGAAAAGTTTGATTATTGGTCTAATCAATTTTCAAAGTGTGTTAGATGTTATGCTTGTAGAAATATATGTCCAGCCTGTAATTGTCAAAAATGTATTTTTGAAAACGTAGAATCTGGAGTATCAAGTAAAGCAAAAGTTGATAGCGAAGATCAGTTTTTTCATATTATAAGAGCTTACCATGTGGCTGGTCGATGTGTGGATTGTGGTGAATGCAGTAGAGTCTGTCCAGAGGGGATTCCTCTTGAAAAACTAAATAAAAAGATAATAAAAGATATAACTCAGCTATATGGTGAATATGATGCGGGTTTAAGTTCAAAAGGGAAATCAACTCTAACTACATATGATTTAGAAGATATAGATCCTTTTGAAATACCTAAGGGGAGGAAGTAATGAAAAAAATTTTAAAAAACAAATTCTCTCAATTGTGCAATCATGTTAGCAAGGATTATGAATTATACGTACCTATTGAAAATGAAGGAATAGTTAACTTTTCTAGATGGGAAGATGAAGTAAATATAAATTTGGAAATAAAAACAAATACATCGCCGAAAAACTTTGTATTTCCTCAAAGTGAGACTTATTTAAAGTTTAAGTCTGAAGGCAAAAAACTTAAGATTGAAAGGGTTGATGAAGAAAGGGAAGATTATGTTCTCTTTGGGGTAAGACCTTGCGATGCTAAAGCATTTAATCTTATAGACCATGTTTTTTTAAGAGAACCGGTAGATAGGTTATACGAAGAAAAAAGAAATAAAGGAGTTATTATTTCAGCTGCATGTGTAGAGCCTGAAGAAACCTGCTTTTGCAGTTCTTTCGACATAAACCCAGAAGAGTTAAAAAATGGTTCAGATATATTTATATGGACTCTTGAGAATTCAATTATCTGGAAGCCACTAACAGAAAAAGGGGAAGAATTAACTAAAAAACTAGAGGATATTTTAGAGGATGTAAATGAGAAGGATTTAAAGGAATTGGAAATAGTAAAAGAGAACATAAGAAAAAAAATTAAGGAACTTCCATTAGCGAGTCTAAATCCCCAAACGATTCAAGGTGATTTAAATGAATTATTTGAATCTGAAGTTTGGGATCAAGTGAGTAAAAGCTGTTTAGGTTGTGGGGCTTGTACATATGTATGCCCAACATGCCACTGTTATGATATTCAAGATTTTGATGGTCAAAAAAATAGCCTGAGATTTCGTTGTTGGGATTCTTGTATGTTTTCTGACTTTACCCTAATGGCTCATGGAAATCCAAGAGTCAACCAAAAAGAAAGGTTCAGACAAAGATTCATGCATAAATTAGTATATTATCCAAATAATCATGGGGAGTATGCCTGTGTTGGATGCGGAAGATGTATAGAAAAATGCCCTGTAAATATGAATATAGTTAAAGTTATTAAAAAGTTAGGTGGTGAAATATAATGGCTTGTGGATGTGATAATCACATAGATCCTTTAATACCAGAGATTGCAGTAATAAAGGATATTAGAATTGATACAAGGGATGTCTCAACTTTTAGAGTTGAAAATCCAAAAAGTGGCAGATGTTTTGATTTTAAGCCTGGCCAATGCGCCATGATATCAATTCCACCTATAGGAGAGGCAATATTTTCCATAACATCTTCTCCAACAGAGAAAAATTTTATGGAATTCAGTATAAAAAGGTGCGGACTTGTTACAGATTATTTGCATGAACTTGAAATAGAAAGTGAAATTGGTATTAGAGGTCCATATGGAAATAATTTTCCTGTAAATGATGAACTTAAAGGGAAGGATATTTTATTTATAGCAGGTGGAATAGGGCTAGCACCTCTTAGGTCGGTTATAAATTATACAATGGACAATAGGGCTGATTATGGGAAAATTGACATAGTTTATGGTGCTAGAACTTCAAAAGATTTGGTACACAGAAAAGATATCTTTGAGAATTGGCCAACTAAAAAGGATACAAAGGTATATTTAACGGTTGATAGAGAAGAAAAAGATTGGGATGGGCATGTAGGGTTTGTGCCTAACTATATAAAAGAACTTAATTTTGATACAAACAAAGTTGTTTTAGTTTGTGGACCTCCAATTATGATTAAATATGTACTTCAAGGGTTAGAGGAATTGGGTTTTAAAAAGGAACAAGTCTATACAACATTAGAATTAAAGATGAAGTGTGGAATCGGAAAATGCGGAAGATGCAATATAGGAGATAAGTATGTTTGCAAAGATGGACCAGTATTTAGATGTGATGAAATACAAAAACTACCTGATGAATATTAATTATCTAGAAAATTATATATTTTAGGATAAATAAGGAGGCAAATAATGTCCCAAAAAGAAATGGTTGATATATATATATTAGGAAAAAAATACTCAGTACCAGAAAGCTTGACAATAATGGATTCTATGGAATATGCAGGTTATAAGCTTACTAGGGGATGCGGATGCAGATCAGGATTCTGTGGAGCCTGCGCAACTATATACAGAATCAAAGGCCAGAAAGAACTAAAAGTAAATCTAGCCTGTCAAACTAAAGTTGAGGATGGAATGTATCTAACACAGCTACCGTTTTTTCCAGGAGATAAAAAAGCTTATAATTTAGAGGAATTAGAACCAAATGCTGATACTATGGTAAAGCTTTATCCTGAAATTTATAGCTGCATAGGATGCAATTCATGTACAAAAGGCTGTTCTCAAGATTTAAATGTAATGCAATATATAGCATATGCTCAAAGAGGAGATTTGGAAAATTGTGCCCATTCATCTTTTGATTGTGTGATGTGTGGAATATGTGCATCTAGATGTCCTGCCAACATAACCCATTATCAAGTAGGTCTTTTGGCGAGACGTCTTACAGGAAAATATATTGCAGCTGAGACAGAGTATTTAAATGAAAGAGTTGAAGAGATAAGACAAGGAAAACATGATGATTCCATTAAAGAACTAATGAACAAAAGCATTAATGAGTTAAAAGAGTTATACAACACTAGGGAGATTGAAAAATAAAATATCTAAATATAGAAGGGGGGACTAGTATGTATACGGCGCAAATGAAGGAGCTTATTAAGAAGGTAGAAGCTACCCGTAGCGAAAGGTTAGGCGTTCAATTTGAAAGAATGACTCCACAGGAGAAAGAAGAAGTGCTGCAAGAAAATCATCCTGATTATAAAGAGGAAAATTTTAGAGAATTAAGACTAGGAAAAAACAAAGGGGATAAAGTTCCTTTAGAACTGGCTGATTTAATTGAAGCTAAAAGTAGACTTGAAAATATAAATATAGATTTAAGTAAAACAAATTATGATGTAGATGTTTTAATAATTGGCGGAGGAGGAGCTGGAACTGCTGCAGCTCTTGAAGCTACTAAAAAAGGAGCGAAGGTATTACTTGCCACAAAATTGCGTTTTGGGGATGCAAATACTATTATGGCTGAAGGAGGAATTCAGGCAGCTGATAAACCAGAGGATTCTCCAGCAAAACATTATATAGACGTTATGGGTGGAGGGCACTTCACTAATATTCCCGAACTTGTAGAAGCTCTTGTAAAAGATGCTCCAGAGGTAATTAAGTGGCTAAATGACTTTGGCGTGATGTTTGACAAAGAGAATGATGGAAGAATGATTACAACTCATGGGGGTGGAACTTCCATAAAAAGAATGCATGCTGCTGCAGATTATACTGGAGCGGAAATAATGAGAGTTCTTAGAGATGAAGCAATCAATAGAGATATTGAGGTAGTAGAGTTTTCACCAGCGGTAGAACTCTTATTGGATGATGAGGGTAAAGCAGCTGGAGCTGTATTATATAATCTAGAAACCGAAGAATACTTAATAGCAAAAGCAAAAACTGTAATATTAGCGACAGGTGGAGCTGGAAGACTTCACTATCAGGGATTTCCAACTTCAAATCATTACGGTGCTACAGCTGATGGCCTTGTACTTGGATATAGAGCAGGAGCAAAACTTATATTTGCAGATACTATACAGTATCATCCAACAGGAGTTGCATATCCTCCTCAAATATTTGGAGCACTAGTTACAGAAAAAGTTCGAAGTATTGGAGCAACCCCTTTGAATATTGATGGTGAACAATTTGTTTATCATCTTGAAACAAGAGATGTAGAGGCATCGGCTATAATCAGAGAATGTCAAATTAGAAAAAAAGGAATTAAAACTCCTAGTGGAGTAGAAGGTGTATGGTTAGATACACCTCTAATTGATATGCTTCACGGAGAGGGTACATTAGAGAAAAGAGTTCCAGGGATGCTAAGAATGTATCAGAAATTTGGGATAGATATGAGAAAAGAACCTATTTTAGTTTATCCAACACTTCACTATCAAAATGGAGGAATTTTAATAAACGAACATGGTGAGACAAACGTAGAAAATCTATACGTTGCAGGTGAGACTTCTGGAGGAGTCCATGGAAATAACAGGTTAATGGGAAATTCTCTTTTAGATATCCTTGTATTTGGAAGAAGAGCTGGAGCTCATGCAGGTGAAAAAAGCAAAAATATAAAAGTTACAGGTCTTAGTCTTGAACATATAAATACTTATCACAAAAGCCTTGAGGAGAATAATATAAAAACCCAGAGAGTAGCTCCAATGTTATTGCCACAATATACTCATAGAAGATAAAAAAATCTTAGTAAACACTTATTGAAGAGATATAATGGGAGGTTGATTTAAGTGGTAGAAACTTTAATAAAAATGGGGGAAAGTATAACAGAAAGTATGGAATTAGAATATAGAAACAATCTTAGTAGCATCATGAGGATAGAAAAAGATTGTTTAGGAAGAATGGAAATACCACAAAATGCTTATTATGGGATACAGTCAAGGAGAGCAAAGGAGAATTTTCCACTTTCAGGTCATAAAATACATAAAAAACTGATTTGGGGTATGGGACTAGTTAAATATGCTTGCATTGAAGCCAATTTAAAAACTAAAAGTATGCCTTATGAAATTGGAAATGCATTAAAAATAGCTTGTCATGAATTTATAGATGGGAAATTTGATAATGAAATTATAGTGGAGTCCATTCAAGGAGGAGCTGGTACCTCAATTAATATGAATGTCAATGAGATATTGGCAAATAGAGGACTAGAAATATTAGGAGAAGAGAAAGGGAGATATGACATTATTTCCCCTAACACCCATGTTAATATGGCTCAATCAACAAATGATGTCGTTCCAACTGCATTTAAAATAGCTGTTTTAAGTATGAGACAAAGCCTTATAGAAAGTCTTGAAAAACTTTTAGGGGCTTTGAAAGAAAAAGAAATTCAATTTGATGATATTGTTACAATTGGTAGAACTCATCTTCAAGATGCTATTCCTATAAGACTTGGACAGGAATTTGGAGCTTATGCGCGTTTAATCACTCGAGATATAAAACGTATAAATCAAGCCATGGAATCTCTAAATAATGTTAATTTGGGTGCTACAGCTGTTGGTACAGGTCTAAATGCTGACCCTGAATACATTAAGGCTGCAATTGAGGAACTTTCAATTATTACAGGAATGGATATCAAATTAGCAGAGCATTTAATGGATTCTACTCAAAATACAGATTGTTACGTACATTTATCAGGATCTATTCGCACTTGTGCACTAAATCTTTCTAAAATGTGTAATGACCTAAGATTAATGGCTTCTGGTCCTATATGTGGTCTTATGGAAATTAAGCTACCTGCAGTTCAGCCAGGTTCCTCAATTATGCCAGGGAAAGTAAATCCTGTAATGATAGAGATGATGAATCAAATTTGTTTTCAAATACAAGGAAATGATCATGCTATAGCAATGGCTTCAGAAGCAGGACAGTTTCAGTTAAATGTAATGGCACCTGTGATATTTAAAAATATGTTTGAATCTATTGAAATTCTTACAAATGGAGTAAAAGTACTGACTGAAAGATGTATAGTTGGAATTTTAGCCAATGAAGAAGAATGCAAAAAACGTGTAGACAATAGTATTGGAGTAGTAACAGCTTTAAATCCTCATATAGGGTATGAAAAAAGTTCAGCAATTGCAAAAGAAGTTTTAGAAACCAGAAGAAGTGTACGGGAAGTAGTATTAAAGAAAGGTTTTTTAACAGAAGAAGAGTTAGACATAATACTTCAGCCGAAAGAAATGACAGAACCAGGAGTTGCAGGGGCAAAAATCTTGGGACTTAGAACTATTTAATTTATTAAAGCTAGTTTAATATTATAATAATTAACAACTTTAAAAACCTCCTCCTAAAATGTGAATATAATTTAAGGAGGAGGTTGATTACTATAAAAAGATAAATCTTTTATCAATATATTTTATTTTGATTTAGTAAGATTTCATTAATGATGAATAATTTTCTTTTGTAATACTTTCTCCATAAAGAATAAAACCAGGTTCAATATTAAAATCATAATAAGACATCGTAAAATGAAGGTGAGGACCAGTTGAAAAACCTGTAGAGCCAACTGTTCCAATCTTTTGACCTCGATTTATTACATCTCCTTCGTTTACAAGTAATTGTTCGAGGTGAAAATAAACACTAAAGAGTCCTTCTCCATGGTCTATAACAATACTATTGCCAGTTAAGGTTAGAAACATTGATAAAGTAACCTTACCAGTATTTGATGCAACAATATCAGTATTAAGAGGGGCTGCAATGTCAATTCCAGCATGTCTGTAAGTCGTTAATGAACCATTTACAGAACGTCTTTCTCCAAATTCAGTAGTAAGTCTACCTTTAGTGGGAAGTAGAAATGATTCTGTATAATACTTTACAGGTGATGAAACTAACCTAGAAGGATTGAAGTATTTCCTATATTGGGCGTATGCTTCATCATTTCTAGTACTAGATTCAATATTTGGATCAACCCTTAGGTTTTGAACTTTAAAACTTCTTGCAAGGATTTCGATGTCTTTTGTTGATTCATTTCCAGTTTCAGAATTAGTAAATCTAAGAGTATATTTTCCTGGTTTTGTATTATAGTTTGTTGGGATATACCCTTGGATAAGGCCTCCTGATTCATACCATCTGAAAGCTGGATACAAGTCTTGATTTAAAGATATTGCTGAAGCACTGGATGCGTGATATATAGTTATTTTTAATAAATCACCCTGTGTAAGGGAATTTTTTGAAAGTACAATATTTTCAGCAAGGTTGGGATTTGTTATAATTCCTAGTTTTACAAGCAGTTTATATGAAAGTACAGAGGCTTGTGCCCTATTGGCAGGCTCTTTAGGAGCAAATGTTCCATCTGGATAACCTGATATGAACTCTAATGCAACAGAGGCAATTGAGTTCTCAAAATAATTAGGCGATACTGTATCAAAATCACTTAATCTTGAACTTGCTTCATTTAGAATTAAAGGATTAATTGAGCCTTCTGATTTAATGTATGCATTGACTACAATGCTTGCCATTTCTTCTCTTGATATGTTTTGATTAAACGTAGATTCATTTATATTCCCATATTCATTTGAAACGATAAGACCGTTTGTTAGAGCTGCTTCGATAAAGGGCTCGCCCCAATATTCACCTTGTAATGAATCTCTTATATCAAGTCCTAGGGAATTAACAATTATTGCAATAAATTCAACTCTTTTAATATTGTTATTAGGTTTAAAAGTACCATCTGGATAACCAGAAACAGCATTGTAAGTTGAAGCCGTTTCTATATATGATTTTGCCCAGTGATTATCTATATCACTAAAACTCGTAGCAAAGGAAGGTGCTCCAACATTAATAGAGAATACAGTAATAATACTAATTGAGAGAATCAAGCTGAACATTCGTTTTATATATTTATAGGACATTTATTGCACTCCTTTCAAACAGTTACAAAAATAAGTCATTAAGCTTTACGCATATTTTCCCAGTTACAATATCTCCTTGCATAGCAAATAACTCTGTAGTTTTCATACCCAATATTTTTTATTTCAATAAAATCTAAATATGCTAATGAAGATCTATTATAACATCATAATATTTTTAATGGGTATTTTAATATATAGTAAATGACATCTTAGCCTTTAATTTTGACCACTTAACGGATAAATATATAATTTTTTTGAAGTGTGAAGTAATATTGGGTTATCCGTTATATAAAAAGAAAGGTGGTCAAATATGAAACTACGATTTAAAATATTAATAGCTATAATAAGTTGTTTAATAATTGCAATTAGCTTCATGCTTTATCTAAATAGACCAATATCTGAAGAGGTAGCTAATGCTAAAATTAATAAACATCTGACAAAAGTAGTGGATGATAATGATTCATTATCCAGTGCTTTAATGACAATATCTTCAAATAAGACAGGTTATTTTGGACAGTTTGCAGTAGGTAAAGCTAATATGTCAACAGATGAACCAGTGAAAAAGACCAGTCAATTTCATTCGGCAAGTATAGGTAAAACTATGTGTGCTACAATATATGGTTTATTAGTAGATGAAGGGAAAATACAGTTTGAGGATAAGATTAGCTCATGGTTGGAAGAAGACCTTGAAGGCTTATTTATTGTAGATGGAATAGATTATAGCGGTGAAGTTACTATTGAACATTTACTTCGCCATACATCAGGCGTAGGAGATTATTTTCAAGACCCTGTTGATAACGGAAAAACGATGTTAGAAATGATTAAAGAGAATCCAGACCTTATGTTTACACCAGAAAACCTGATTGCTTTTACGAGAGAGTATCAAAGGCCTGTTGGAAAGCCTGGAGAACAATTTCATTATTCGGACACTGGATACATTTTGTTAGGGCTTATTTTGGAAGAGATAGAGCAAAAACCTTATTCTGAAATTTTGCATGAGAGAATATTTGAATCTTTGGATATGAATGACAGTTATTTAATGTTTTATGAGGATGAAGAAACTGATATACTGGGTATTTATATTGATGGAATGGATTATAGTGATAAAAATGCATTATCCCTAGATTGGTCCGGAGGCGGTATTGTAACTACTATGGATGATTTATTGGCGTTCATGATGGCTTTGGAAAGCGGTAATTTTTTATCGTACGAAGTATATTCTCAGATGACGGATTTTAAAGAAAAATATGACAAAGGGATTTATTATGGAATGGGTATGATGAGGTTTGATTTTAGTGAATTATCCCCTTTGTTGGGCTTTATGACAGATGTTTATGGAGGCATGGGTACTACAGGCGTGTATATGTTTTATGATAAAGAAAAAGACACATATTTCATTGCCAATTTTGGCTCCATTGAATTTATGGAGAAGAGTATTGAAGAGTTAATCAAAATCAGAATGATTTTTGACAGAATGGTGATAAAATAAACAATTGAGATTATAGGAGAGACAATGATTCAATTGGTGGGTTCTAAAAAAGTTTGTGAAAAGCTGAAAGTAGAGTTATCCAAATATAATATTGAGAGAGATGCAGAGTATGAACTGGTATTAGTTGAAAGAGGCTATGAGATACCTGAGGATAAACTATGTATTGTTTTTGATGCCATTGATTATAT
Organism: Acetoanaerobium pronyense; assembly: GCF_017874355.1. Taxonomy (GTDB): domain Bacteria; phylum Bacillota; class Clostridia; order Peptostreptococcales; family Filifactoraceae; genus Acetoanaerobium; species Acetoanaerobium pronyense. The sequence goes on along the minus strand of NZ_JAGGLI010000027.1, from coordinate 6,465 downwards.
GACTGTGGTGAAGCTATTGATTTCAGGTAATAGAAACAATTTACACAAGGATACGGTTACAGGGTTTAGGGAAAATAAATACGTCTTGATAGAACCAAAGGATATTTTATTTGTGGAAGTAAATTCCGACTGTATTGTTGCTCATACAATTTTACATGAGTATAGTATGAAAGAAACCTTACAGTACTATGAAATGCTATGGTCAGAAAAGGGATTTATTAGAGCTAATAAATCCCAATTGATCAACCTTTTGCATGTAAAAGAAATTATTCCTTGGTTCAATTCAAGATATGTACTTAAGATGGCTAATGGTGCTGAATTGGAAGTGTCAAAAATGTACTCAAAAATACTTAGAAATACACTGAAAATATAGGAGGACCAAGATGGAGAAGATTCATTTTAAAAATATCATTAAATCATTTTTTTTAGGGGTATTTATCGGCATCGTACTGCAAATTAATGATAGCGCTGATGCATCGGTATCATATAGATTTTTGATATTAATAAATACCGGAACAATAGGGTTAATAATCGGTTTTATTACAGAATGGATAACATCAAAAATTCCCATTACCTTGGCAAACTCGCGTAATTACTTTTTGATTAATAATATAATTGCTTTAATTGTCACAACATGCATATTGATAGTCACACTAGGGATGATGAAGAATGAAACGAGTGAATTTTTACCAATTCTCAGGATTGTTCTGGGGATTGTTTTGATAGCCAATATTGCAGATTATATTTTTTATATCAGAACTCAGAGGAAGTTGAAGTTGTTTAAAGGCACATTAAAAGAAAAGTAGCTAATTTTCAATCTCTACAATATCCTCTTTTCCACTTACCATATTTTTTATCTTAACTTTTTTATTAATTACTTCTTCTTCACCAATAATGACAACATTTTGAATTCCTAGATTATCTGCATATTTCATTTTTTTCTTCAAAGAGGCTTCTTCGAAATATATTGAAGCTCTGTATCCTTTTTTTAGGAGTTTGTCTAGAACTATAGAGCAATACTCTATGGTGTCTCCAACAGGTATGATTAAATAATCATTTTCAGTACTTAGATTATAGCTATCTATAAAGCCGATTTCTTGAAGTACAAAAAATAGTCTTGTAAGTCCTATTGATATTCCGACACCAGGAAGTATAGTGTCAGTATAGTTTTCGGCTAAATTATCATATCTTCCCCCAGAGCAAATAGAGCCGTAGCTCTCATATCCAATAAGCTTTGTTTCAAATACAGTACCAGTATAATAATCAAGACCTCTTATAATTTTCAGATTAATATCATACTCTTTTTTATCTACTTTTAAAATATCTAGTATTTTTATGACCCTAGCCAGTTCTTCTACCCCTTCTCTATATATATCATTAATATCAAGTTTTTTTAGTTCATTTACGATTTGATTTGGAGCACCTGAAAAACTCATGATTTTATTTATAAAATCACTTTTTTCTTCGCCTATCAAATCTATAAGCTCTCTGTTAAATTCATCTGGCATTACCTTATCGAACTTATCGATTAGGTTCATGACCTGCAAACTATTTTCAATATTTAAATAATCAAATACCCCGCTTAATATTTTTCTATTGCTAATTTGGAATTTGTAAGTTGGGAGAGATATCTCCTTAAAAGCTTTTGATGCAAGACTTATAACCCAAGCATCGTTGTCAACGCTTAGCTTATCTTTATTAATAACGTCTATATCCAGTTGATAAAACTCTCTATATCTACCCCTTTGATTTCTTTCTCCTCTATAAACTTTTCCAAGCTGATATCTTTTAAATGGGAATTCAAGCTCGTTTAAGTGCTGTGCTACATATCTGGCAAAAGGAACAGTAAGGTCAAACCTAAGAGCTAAATTATTCTTTCCTTTTTGAAAGGCATATACCTGCTTTTCAGTTTCTCCACCAGATTTCACAAGAAGTACTTCTGATTTTTCAATTACTGGGGTATCAATGGGAAAACAACCATTTCTTTCATATACATCCAAAATTTTGGATGCAATATCATCAAATATTCTCTGCTCTTTTGGAAGAAGTTCCATAAATCCTGGTAGAATTGAAGGTCTAATAAAACTTTTTTTCATAGCAATATTCCTCCTTTTGTATAGTGAAACTATAGCCTCAATGCAATCAACGATTACTTATGGCAGGTTAAAACTTTCTTTAATATCAATAAAAAAGCTATGGGAGAATTTATATCTCACATAGCTTCTAATAAATAACTAGATTTATTATCATCTCTTGAGATATAGGTCCAAACAGATATAGACCTGTATCTACAGATGTAGACCAAGCCTCTAGGGATGATGATGTAGCCTATTTAGATTTGAAATAATCGATTTTATCATAATGTTCACTCCAAATTGAAATTAGAAATTTACATACTATTTGAAAAACTTATTAAAAGATATTATATATTAACACAATGGAAAATACAAATAAATATTGTATATAAGAGGGAATTTGTTGTAGATGAATTCAAAACACCATATTTTTAAATTCTGTACATAAGGGAAATATTCGTTTATACTAAAATTTGTTCGTTAATAAAAAAATAAAAATTTAGAGTAACTAATAGGAGTAGCTATGAAAATTTTAAAGAAGGATATACATGAAACCTTAAAAAATATAGAACTAGAAGATAAAAAAATCTTAAAACGAATTACAGCTCGTGGGATTATCATAGATAAAGAAGATATTTTATTGATTTACACAAAAAGGTACAATGATTATAGTTTCCCAGGGGGAGGAGTTGATTCCGAAGAGTCTATAATAGACGGACTTAAAAGAGAGTTAGCTGAAGAAACGGGCGCAAAAAATGTAAATGTGCTAGATGAGTTTGGGATTTTTGAAGAAATAAGGACAACGCATATAGAAGGTTATGACTGTATGAATCAAATTTCATACTTTTATTTGTGCTCTGCTGACAGAGAGCTTGGTAAAGCAAATCCCGAGTCATATGAAATAAGCAATGGTTCTAAGCCTGTTTGGGTTAATATTAAAAAAGCAATTAATCACAACCTAGAAGTTATTAAAAATAAAGATGAGAGCATGGGGTATTCTATTCAAAGAGAAACTTATGTTTTAGAAAAAATACTTTCTGAATATATATTAAAATTAGCATAAGAAAAATATTAATTAAAATTTGATTTACGTCTAAGAAGTTCTAAATTACAAGATGAATATAAAGGGCGATTTTACTTTTTATAGTGGAGTCGGCTTTTATTTTAAGTAAAAGATATTTTTAAAACTTTCAAAAATATAAAGTCTGGTATAATTAAACTTAAAAATATAAACAGAAAAGGAAGTTATAAATGTCAAAACAGTTATGGAAAGCAGGAAATATGGTTTATCCTCTCCCAGCGGTTATGCTAAGTTGCGGAAGTATGGAAAATGGAAATATTATCACTATTTCATGGACAGGAACTATTTGCACAAATCCTCCAATGGTATATGCTTCAATAAGACCTACTAGATATTCATATGAGCTTATTAAAGAAAGTATGGAATTTGTAATTAACCTTACAACAAAAGATTTAGCAAAAGAAACAGATTTTTGTGGTGTGAAATCCGGAAGAGACTGTGATAAATTTAAAGAAAATAAACTCACACCGATTAAAGGAAATTTTGTAAGTGCCCCAATGATAGAAGAAAGTCCAGTTAATATTGAATGTAGAGTAATTGAAATTAAAGAATTAGGGTCTCATCATATGTTTATAGCCGAGATTTTAGGGGTTCATGTTGATGAGCAATATATGGATAAAAAAGGAAAGTTTAATCTTTCAGATGCTAATCCAATTTCTTATTCCCATGGAACATATTATGAGCTTGGTAATTCATTAGGTACATTTGGATATTCTGTTGCTAAAAAAAAGAAAAAAAGAAGATAAGTAACTCTATAAAGCCCACATCTATATAAGATGGAGGGTTTTATATTGTAAAAAATTAAAAATAATAGAGTAACTATTGAAATAAAAAAATATTATGATATTATTTTTATAAACATAAGCTTATAAACTAAGCAAAAGTTAAGGAGGGTTTGATGACTAATCGAGAACAAGAAATATTAGAGTTAATAAGAAAAAAACCAATGATTTCTCAACATGATTTGTCAAAAACTTTGGGTATTACTCGTTCATCTGTTGCAGTTCATATTACCAACTTAATCAAAAAAGGATATATTGCAGGAAAAGGATATATTATTAAAGATGAAGAATTTGTAACAGTAGTTGGAGGAGTCAATGTTGATATTGTTGGATTTCCAAGTTCGAAGCTTGTTCAAATGGATTCAAACCCTGGAAAGGTTAAGATTTCATTTGGAGGAGTAGGGCGAAACATTGCAGAAAATCTAGTAAAGTTGGGAATTCATACAAAACTAATTAGTGCAGTTGGGGATGATCTTTATGGACATAAGGTATTTGATGAAGCAAGGCTCATTGGTCTTGATATGCAGGATTCACTAATATTAAAGCAGCAGTCCACATCAACTTACATGGCTATTCTTGACGAAAAGGGAGATATGAATGTTGCTATAGCCCACATGGATATTTTTGAAAAAATTAATATTGACTTTATTAAGCAAAAAAAACATTTAATAGAAAACTCAAAAGCATGTGTTATTGATACTAATATGCCAAAAGAAGTAATTGAATATATACTTACAAATAACAAAAAAAACGATTTTTTTCTAGATACAGTATCTACTGTAAAGGCAATGAAAGTTAAAGATTTAATAGGGCATTTTCACACAATTAAACCAAACAAACTTGAAGCGGAGATGCTTTCAGGAATAAAAATAAGTAGCAAAAAAGATTTTGAGTCTTGTTCTGAATATTTTTTAAATAAAGGAGTAAAAAGAGTCTTTATAAGCCTTGGAGAAGAAGGCCTCTATTATAACGATGGTATAAATAAAAGCCATATATCGGGAAATAAAATAAAAGTTGTAAATGCTACAGGAGCAGGAGATGCTTTTATAGCAGCCTTAGTTTATGGCTACTATAATGATTTTGATATAAATCATAGTGCAAGATTTGCCATGTCAGCTGCAGAGCTTGCATTATCTCATGAAGCCACAATTAATCCAAATATGTCAGTTGAAAATATAAAAAATATAATGAAATAATATCTATCAAATCTAAGGAGGAATTAAATTGTTTGAAAAATATTTAGATATTAATCCAGAGGTTTCAAAAGCTTTGAAAGAAGGAAAGCCAGTTGTGGCACTAGAATCAACAATAATTTCTCATGGTATGCCATATCCTAAGAATGTAGAAACAGCTTTAAATGTTGAAAAAGTAATAAGAGATAATGGAGCAATTCCAGCTACAATAGCGATACTTCAAGGAAGATTGAAAGTCGGTTTAACAACAGAAGAGATTGAATATTTAGGCAAGTGTAAAGAAGTAGTAAAAACAAGCAGAAGAGATATCCCGTTTATAGTAGCGAAAAAATTAGATGGAGCAACTACTGTTGCAACAACTATGATTATAGCTGATTTAGCAGGGATTAAAGTGTTTGCAACAGGTGGAATTGGAGGAGTACACAGAGGAGCTCCAGAAACATTCGATATTTCTGCAGATCTTCAAGAACTGGCTCATACAAATGTAGCTGTAGTGTGCGCAGGCGCTAAGTCTATACTTGATATAGGACTAACACTTGAATATTTGGAAACTCAAGGAGTACCAGTTGTTGGTTTTGGCACAGATGAGCTCCCTGCATTCTATACGAAAAAAAGTGGATTTTCTGTAGATTATAGAGTGGATAGCGCCGAAGAGCTTGCATGGGCATTAAAAGCTAAATGGGATTTAGGTCTAAACGGCGGCTTAGTTGTAGCCAACCCAATTCAAGCAGAATATGAAATGGATTATGATACAATAACAAAAGCAATAAATGAAGCTGTAATAGAAGCAGAAGAAAAAGGGATTAAAGGGAAAGAGAGCACTCCTTTCTTATTATCTAAAGTAAAAGAAATCACTGGAGGAGAAAGCTTAGAATCAAACATTCAATTGGTTTACAACAACGCTAAGGTTGGAGCTCAATTAGCAGTTGAATTCTCTAAGTTGTAATCAAACAATTAAATAATTATAATTAAGGATCTAAATTATATTATCAATATAAGTTTTGCTAATAGATACCTTAAAGCCTTTAAATTCAAAAGTTAAACCCCTATTTTGGAATATATTTTTCCATAAAATAGGGGTTTTAAGTTTAAGTAGGGAAACTTGAGAATAAAAAAATGTATTTATAATTAACTAAAACTTCGCACATGAAATTCTATATATGAATCTTGAAAATTCAATAATAATTGACAATAAAAAAGCATGAAACCATCTGGTTTTGGTATAATTGAATTACCACAAAACAAATATCCCAACCGGAGGTTCATGCTATGAAAATTATACCACAAAACTACGTTAACGATAAGAATGTGAATTCTTCAATTATAAATTTTTT
>NZ_JAGGLI010000026.1 GCF_017874355.1 Acetoanaerobium pronyense | reverse complement strand
CCTAGAAATAGTAGGCTGGGAAGCTAATTCTTTTTTGCCTAAGATATTTGTAAATACAGGATCACTTCTTAAACTATCTGAATCATCATCGTGGCGATAGCCAGCAATAGTAGTGTAAATAAGTTGTTCAGCGATAGAAGCAAAACTATGTTTTTTATATGAATGACTTTTAAAAATATCTTCAAGTAGCGGCTTAACTCCAAGTTTTTCAACAAATGACCTGATTGTTAAAAGACCAGAATCGGAAGAAAGATTACCACCTTGAAAATTATATGAAATACTTTTGTTGAAGTTAAATGAATATTGCTGTAAACTAGACATAGAAAAGGCTCCTCTCATGTTTGGTTTTGGTTTGGGCACTTAAACTTTAACACGAAATTGAGTCCTTTTCTATTTTTTTGTATTTTCACCTAATAGGTGTAAAAGGCTACGCCTTTGTAAAGCTTACGCTTAAATGCTTTTAAAGATTTTAAAAGAAGTGTATGAATAATTCAGGTTTATTATTATAATTATCCTGCAAGCAAAAAAAAGAGGAGTGAAAAAATGAATCTAATCAAAAGTTATAAGTCTTATGTATCAATTGCACTTGCATCTGTATTTTTATTATCTTCAAGTACTCCAAGTACTGCGGCACCTTTAAGTCAGATTAATGAAGGGTTTGCAAAAAATGTAATCATAATGATTCCTGATGGTATGAGTCATCCAGGAGTTACCCTTACGAGATGGGTTTACAATGATGGACATCCTTTACATATGGATGAATTAGCTACAGGATTAATAATGACACATAATTCTGACACTGCGATAGCTGACTCAGCTCCAGCTGGAACTGCTATGGCTACTGGATTTAAAACTCAGGATAAGCTTATAGGTGTAAAACCGTCAGTATCAACTCTTGTTGGAGCAAGAAATGTAGATGAAGAACAACACTTTTCTCCTGCTGCATCCATACTTGAAGCTGCAAAGTTTAATGGGAAATCTATAGGTATAATAGCAACATCTGAGATTCAACATGCAACGCCGGCTGATTTTAGTTCCCATGCAATCCACAGATCTTTGTATACTCAAATAGGAGAACAACAAGTTTATCAAAATATGGATGTAGTTTTTGGAGGAGGAAGGAATTTTCTTTTGCCAGATATAAATGGTTCAAAAGATCCTTCAAGTAAGACTAGGATAGATGGAGAAAATATGCAGGAGGCTATAAAGGAATTAGGTTATGATTTCATTACAAATAAAAATGAAATGATTAATTCATCATCTAAAAAAATATGGGGTGCATTTACTCCGATGGCTATGAGTAAAGATTTAGTAAGAAGTGATGACGAACCTTCTTTAGCTGAAATGACTAAAAAAGCTATAGAAGTTTTATCTGAAAATAAAGATGGTTTTTTTCTAATGATTGAAGGCTCTCAAATTGATTGGGCAGCACATGGAAATCAAACTATTGGATTAATATCTGAAATTAAAGCTTTTGATGATGCTGTTGGAGAGGCTTTAAAATTTGCAAAGTCGAATAAAGACACTTTATTAATTGTTGCATCTGATCATGGCAACGGAGGTATATCTATTGGAGATATAAGTACTACAAAGTCCTATCCAGAACACTCTATGGAGTATTTTACTTCTGTCTTAAAAAAGGCAAAGATTACAGAGGAGAAGGCATCCACATTGATAAATTCGGAAAGATCAAACGTTAAAGAAGTCATGAGTCAATTAGGGATAAATGATTTAACAGACGAAGAGGAGCTTGTTATAGTATCTGCAAAAGGTAAATATGAAGATGGAAAAGAGTTTGATAATACACTTAATGAAATTTCTAAATTAGTAAACAAAAAATCAAAAATTGGATGGACAACTGGTGGTCATACAGGGGAAGATGTTGTACTTTATGTTTATGCCTCTTCTTGGGATAATACTTTGACTGGAACTATACAAAATAGTGATATTGCTCTTTATGCGGCAAAAGCATTTGGAATAGACCTAGATGGCATTACTGAAAAACTATTCGTTAGTTCTTCTAGGCTTTCTTCCTTGGGATTTAATTGCAATATAGATGAATCTGATGAAACTAATGTTGTTTTGGTGGCTACAAAAAAAGGGAGAACTTTTAGATTCCCTGAAAATAAAAATTATATGATAGAAAATGGTATAGAAAAAGATTTTAATGGAATATCTGTATTTAATGGTAAAGATTTCTATATACCCCAAGAGGCTGTAGATTTAATGAACAAATAAATTGGAAATCTTTAAAAAACATTTTATATTTTAAAATTTCTTAAGTTAAGTTAAGTTAAGTTAAGTTAAGATAATATAACAAAAACCCTTGGGATTTAAAAATCCTATGGGTTTTTTAGTTGTCTTTATCTTTTTAGGGTGTTTGCAAGGAGTCCATCTTTAAGGTGAGGTTTTTCCATAAAATAAAACGATAATCCCCCAAGTCCTACGTGATTTCCTACTGCAACTCCCATCTGCATAAGGTATATATCGCCTTTGAAGCTAGTCTCGCTTTTTATAAGGTTAACTAGATTCTCAGCATAGAGCTTGTCAGATGTATATCCCACTATTACAAAATCAGTATACTCAAGGTCAACCCTTTTATTGAACTCTGTAATATAATGCTGTAGGATTCTTTTTCTTCCTCTTTCTTTTCCTACAATTGCTCCCTCGCCGTTTTTCATTGTCATTATTGGCTTAACTTTTAAAAGCTTTCCAATCAAAGCACTTCCATATCTTAGTCTTCCGCTTCTTACTAGGTTATCAAGATCATCTACTGATAAAAAATGCTTTACACTTCTTTTTTTAGATTCATTAAATTCAACAAGCTCTTCAAAAGAAGCTCCCTGCTCTCTCATTTTTGCACTTTTTATAAGAAGCCATCCGCTTCCATGGCTCATGGATGTACTATCTACAACATGAATCCTCCAGTCGGTTTCCTTGTGAGCTTCTGCAAAGTAGCCTTTTGCAATTTCTGCAGACTGGTAAGAACCACTTGTCTTGCTGGACATACATATACAAAGAATATCCTTTTGTCCACTTTCGTATGCTTTTTCATAGAGTTCAAGAAATTCAGCTGGTGATGGCATAGCTGTTGTAGGAGGCTTTTTATATTCTGCTATTTTTGAAAAAAAAGTATCAGCATCTATATCAACCCTGTCTTTATATGTAACATCGTCTATAGTAATATTAAGAGGTGCCACTGCAATATCATACAATTTTATTATTTCATGGCTAAGATCGCAGGTAGAATCTGCTACTAATTTTATCATTTTAATCTCCTTAGTTATCATTTCGATTTTAGGTTATTCTATATATTTTATCATTTGAAAATATATATTACAATCTGAACTTAAATATAATAGTACGGTTTACGCAAAAAAAATAGGTCTTTAGTATAGTTAAACTGTTTGGGTAAATATTTTTTAGGTATAAAATCTAGGAGGGAAAATTATAAAAAGGGAGTGAAAGCTATGAAACAAGCTTTAGAAGGAATTAAGGTACTTGATCTTACGAGAGTTCTTGCTGGACCTTATGCTACAATGGTTATGGCTGATATGGGGGCTGAGGTAATAAAGATTGAGACACCTAAAATTGGTGATGACTCTAGACATTTTGGGCCTTACATAAATCATGAAAGTGCTTATTTTATGAGTCTTAATAGAAATAAAAAAAGTATGACATTAAATCTCAAAAAAGAAAAAGCTAAGGAGCTTTTTTTGGAAATGGTAAAACATGCAGATGTAATAGTTGAAAATTATAGACCTGGGACTATGGAGAAACTAGGACTAGGATATGAAGAGCTTAAAAAAATAAATCCAAGAATAATATATGCAGCGGCTTCTGGATTTGGTCATAGTGGACCATATAGTAAAAGAGCGGCTTATGATGCTGTAGTTCAGGCAATGGGTGGTATAATGAGTATAACTGGAGAGGTAGGGGGAGTTCCAACAAGAGTAGGACCTTCTATCGGAGACATCACTGCAGGGCTTTTCAGTGCAATTGGAATATTAGCGGCGCTAAACTATAGAAATGAAACTGGAATAGGACAAAAAGTAGATGTAGCTATGCTTGACTGTCAGGTTGCGATACTTGAAAATGCAATAGCTAGGTATGTAGTTACAGGTGAGGTTCCAAAGCCCGCAGGAAATCGTCATACTTCAATAACTCCATTTGAACCTTTTGAAACTTTAGATGGAGAGATAATGATAGCTGCTGGAAATGATGTACTTTTCCAAAAAATGTGTAATGTTATGAATCAGAATAGCTGGCTTGAAGATGAAAGATTTATGACAAACCCTTCAAGAACTAAGCATGCAGATGAACTAAAGGAACTAATTGAAGAAGTGACAAAGACAAAAAATACAGAGCAGTGGCAAAATATTTTGGATGAGGCGGGAGTTCCAAACGGGCCTATAAATACTATTGACAAGGTGCTAGAGGACCCACAAGTAAAAGCAAGAGAAATGATAGTAGAAGTTGACCATCCAGTTGCGGGACATCTTAAAATGGCTGGAGTTCCAATAAAAATGAGTGAAACTCAAGGTAAAGTAGTAAATCCTGCACCTCTTCTTGGAGAGCATACCCATGAGGTAATCAAAGAACTGCTTGGATATTCAGATGAAGAAATCAAGCTGCTTGAGGAGGAAGGAATTTTTTAACTAGGGAGTAGTTTGTAAATGAGTCTTGATAATATAAGAGAAAGTGTACAAAATATATCAGAAGCAATAGCAAGTGTAGTTGGGGTAGATGTCACAGTTGTAGATGATATACTTAAAAGAGTTGCTGGCACAGGTTCTTACAAAAAATGTATTGGAGAAAATATAAGCTTTAATTCGGCCTTTGGAGACGTTCTAAAGACTGGAAAAAGTCTTATCATAGAAGAACCTAGAAAGCATGAGGTGTGTCTTAGATGCGAAGTGAGGGGGAGCTGCATCGAATTTGCAGAAGTGTGCTGTCCTATTATTCTTGAAAAAGAGGTTGTAGGGGTAATTGGCCTCATAGCCTTTGATGAAGAAAAAAGAGATAAAATCTTGGAAAATAAAGATAACCTTATGAACTTTTTAGGGAGAATGGCTGACCTAGTAGCTTCCAAGTTACTTGAGTCAAAGAATACCAAAGAGATAGAGCTTCTTGCGAAAAAGCTAGAAATCGTAATCGACTGCGTAGACAAAGGGATAGTTCTTGTAGATAATGAAGGAAATATCCTTATGGAAAATAAAAATGCTATTGATATATTTGGTTTAAAGGGCTTAAAAGGAAAGAAAATTCAAAGTATCATTGGTAAAAGTCAATATGATAATATTATTAAAAATGGCTCCAAGTTAAGCAATATAGAGTTTTCCTACAAAGATAAGAAAAATCAAATAAGAGGTTTTTTTGATGCAAGTCCCATAGAAATAGATAATAAATCTATAGGAGTAGTATTTGTTTTCAGTAAAATATCAGATGTACTCTCCATAGTAAATAGAGTGTCAACTGGAACGATTACTACAAGCTTTGAAGAGATTATAGGGACTAGTAGCATATTAGATGAAACAAAGAAAAAAGCTAAAAAGGCAAGTATTTCATCATCTACAGTAATGATTCAAGGTGAAAGCGGTACAGGAAAAGAATTATTTGCAAGAGCAATCCATTTTTCAAGCAGCAGGTCAAAAGGGCCTTTTATAGCGTTAAACTGCTCTGCTATACCTGAACATCTTCTTGAAAGTGAACTCTTTGGATATGAAGAGGGGGCGTTTACAGGTGCGAAGAGAGGAGGAAAAGAAGGTAAATTTCTTCTTGCTAGCACAGGGACTCTTTTTTTAGATGAGATAGGAGATATGCCTCTTCATCTTCAGACTAAGCTTCTTAGAGTTCTTCAAGAAGGTATGATAGAAAAAATAGGAGGAAAATCTCCTATACCAATTGATATAAGAATCATTGCTGCAACAAATAAGGATTTGGAGCAAATGGTGGATGAAAAGGAGTTTAGAGACGATCTTTTTTATAGGATTAACGTGATTCCACTTCAGATACCTTCCCTTAGAGAAAGAAAAGAAGATATCATAATACTTGTAGATTATCTTATAAAAAAATGTAATAAAAAGCTTGGAAAAGACGTAAAGGGCGTATCAGATGAGGGAATGAAAGCATTACTTAACTATAGCTGGCCTGGAAATGTTAGGGAACTTGAAAATTCTATTGAGTATGCAGTCAATATGTCATCATCTTCTGTTATCACACTGCAAAGCCTTCCAAAAAGAATTCTTAAAAATGATTATAGCTCTTTGGATGATAAGGGCATAATTAATCTACAGGAGCTTGAAAAAAGAGAGATTATAAAGACTATCAAATACTGCAAGGAAAACAACATATCTCTTAAAGAAGGGGCGACTTTCTTAGGAATTGGAAAAGCTACTCTATATAGAAAAATAAAAGAATATAACATAGAAATAAGATCTGAAAATCTTTAGTCTCAAAATGATACTAAAATAAGATTAATAAATGTAAAATTATGAAAAAGTTTGGAAAAAATAAAGGGTTTAGTCTCAAAATGATACTTATGGGAAGTTTTTTATCATTTTGAGACTTTATTTTTTGAAATCAACTATAATCTCACTTCTTACATATTATTAAAGAAACAAAATATAAAATATTTATTTAAAGAAAGACTAGAGTTTTTAATATCTAAGGCCTTAAGCAATCATAGTAAACTAAAAATTAAATAAATCTAAAGTATTTTGGCATAGAGATTGCTCTTTACATAATATATAAATTTACAGTCAATTGAAATTTAAATTAAAGACTTTATGAATTTTAAATTAATGATTGAAAATAATATATAAGGAGCGATTTTATGAAGCTGGAAGAAATGATTTTAACAACTTTAAAAAATGAAGTAGTTCCAGTAACGGGCTGTACAGAACCGGTTGCTGTTACTCTATGCTGTGCTAAGGCTAGAGAAATACTTGGAGAAGATGTAAAAAGTGCAGAGGTATTTGTAAGCCCCAATATATATAAAAACGGCCTTGCGGTTGGAGTGCCCCATACTGGAGAAAGTGGTCTTGATATTGCTTCTGCAATGGGACTTATATCTGGTGATAGCTCAAAAGGGCTTGGAATACTTGATTTTATGGAAAAGGATGTATTGAAAAAAGCCAAAGTTTTTTTAAGTGAAGGAAGGCTAGGGCTTAATATAGAAGACACAAAAGAGAAAATTTACATAAGGGTAAACTTAAAAGGAGAAAAAAGTACTTCAACTGTAATTATAAAAGGCAAGCATGATAATATAGCCTACGTAGAAAAAGATAAAATAATTTTAAAAGATTCTAAAGATGATAATTCTAGTGGGAACAATTCATGCAGTAAAGAGATTTATACTTATAATATTAAAGATATTGTTGAATCAATAGAAAAAATTCCCCATTCTGAGCTTGCTTTTATGCTTGATGGGCTTTTGATGAATGAAAAAATAGCTAATTACGGACTAAAAAATCCTCTTGGTATGGAAGTGGGATTCACTCTTCAAAGCTATGTAAAAAATGGAATACTTGCCAGTGATTTGATGAACGATGCTAAAATACTAACAGCTGCTGCCTCTGATGCAAGAATGTCAGGAGCGAATCTTCCTGTAATGAGTAGTAATGGAAGCGGAAACAATGGTCTTACGGCAATACTGCCTATAGTAGCCTATAAAAATAAATTTAAGACTGATGATGAAAGATTAGCTAAAGCCCTTGCTATGAGTCATATTATAAACAGTTATGTGAAGCATTATATAGGGAGGCTTTCGGCTCTTTGCGGTTGTGGAGTTGCAGCAGGTACAGGAGCAGGCGTAGCTATTACATGGCTTATGGGAGGGAAAGCTAAAGAAATAGAAGGGACCATAAAAAATATCATAGCGGATATTAGTGGTATGATTTGTGATGGAGCAAAAATAGGATGCGCTCTAAAGCTCTCTACATCTGCTTCAGTTGCTATTCAGGGAGCACTCCTTTCTTTGGCTGGAAAAGTAGCCCCTGATGATAATGGAATAGTTTCGGATACAGCTGAAGAATCTATAAAAAATTTAAGAGATGTAGCTGTAATTGGTATGGAAAAAGCAGACTCTGTAATAATCAAAGCTATGCAGCGGAAAGCCCCTAAGATGGCTAATTTTTAAAGAAGAGATAATAATTGAAAAAAATAAATAAATTTTAAAAAATGTTGACAAAGGTAATTGAATTGCATACAATACAATTATACAAAATATAAATTGGAGGTATGCGAAATGAACTTTTATGATTTTACTGCTAAAGATATAGATGGAAATATGGTTTCGATGGAAGATTTTAAAGGGAAGACAGTTCTTATAGTAAATACGGCAAGTAAATGTGGATTTACACCTCAATATGAAGATTTACAAAAGCTTTATGATAGACATAGTGAAAAAGGTTTTGAGATACTTGGATTTCCTTGTAATCAGTTTATGGAGCAAGAGCCTGGTACTGGAAGTGATATAAAGTCGTTTTGTTCTCTAAACTTTGGAGTTACATTTCCTATATTTGAAAAAATAGATGTTAATGGTAAATTTGCTCATCCACTATACAAGTTTTTGACTGAAGAAAAGCCTTTTGAGGGATTTGACATGACAAATTCTACAAATAAGATACTGGATTCTATGCTCAAGGAAAAATTCCCAGAGTTTACTATGGGAAATGGAATAAGATGGAACTTTACAAAATTCCTAATAGACAAGGATGGAAATGTAGCTGAGAGATTTGAGTCCTCTGTAGATCCGATGGATATTGAACCTTATATAACAAAAATGCTATAATTCTCCTGAAGGGAGAGATTGATATGAATCAGGATGAAAGCTTAAAGCTTAGCAATCAGCTTTGTTTTTCTATATATGCCTGCTCAAAGGAAATCATAAAGCTATATAAGCCTTATCTTGATGAGCTTGGTCTTACCTACACTCAGTATATTACTATGCTTGTGCTTTGGGAGGAAAATAATATTTCTGTGAAGAATCTTGGAGAGAGATTATTTCTCGATTCTGGAACCCTTACACCCCTCCTTAAAAAGCTTGAAAAAATGGGAATAGTATCAAGAAATAGGTCAGAATCAGATGAAAGGGTTATGATAGTATCCCTTACAGATGATGGGAAAAAACTCAAAGAAAAGGCAAAAGAGGTTCCCTATAAAGTGTTTTGTGCATCCAAACTTTCCATAGAAGAAGGCACAAAGCTCAAATCAGATATAAACCATCTTTTAGATAAACTGACAAAAGAATAAAAAAAATCATCAACTGAGATGAACTATAAAATTTTGCTTAATATAAAAGTAAAATGCTCCTGCTTTTAATGGCGTAAGGCCTTTATAAGGCAGGAGCATTTTTTAATTTTAAAAACTAGCTGGCTTATTTTGAGGCTTTAACAAATTCTCTAAATAGAGGATGAGCCTTTGTAGGTCTTGATTTGAACTCTGGGTGAAACTGAGCAGCTACAAACCATTTATGGCTTGGAATCTCAACTATCTCGACAAGACGTTCATCAGGGGAAAGTCCAGAAAGGACCATTCCAGCATTTTCTATTTCTTTTCTAAACTGATTATTAAACTCGTATCTATGTCTATGTCTTTCATACACAAGTTCATCATTATAAGCAGAAAATGCCTTTGTATCTTCTTTTATTTTGCAAGGATAGGTGCCAAGTCTCATAGTTCCACCCATATTTTCGATATCTGCCTGCTCTGGCATCAGGTCAATCACTGGATATGGAGTTTCTGAATTTAGCTCTGTAGAGTGAGAGTCTTTAAGTCCAAGGACATTTCTGGCGAATTCGATTACTGCTATCTGCATTCCTAGGCATATTCCAAGATAAGGTATATTGTTTTCCCTTGCGTACTTTGCGGCAAAGACCTTTCCCTCTATACCTCTATCACCAAATCCTCCGGGAACTAAAATTCCATCCATTTTTTCAAGTATTTTTTCAGGAGTTTGAGTATTTTCCAGCTCTTCTGATGATATCCAATGAATATCAACTTTTACAGAGTTTTCAATACCTGCATGCTTTAGTGATTCTGCAACTGATATATAGGCATCTTTTAGCTCTACATATTTCCCAACAAGGGCAATATTTACGTTATTTTCAAGGGATTTTTCTTTCTCCACAATTTTTTTCCAGTCGAGCAGATTAGACTCATTTTTAGGAAGTTTTAATTTTTCGATTACCAAAGAGTCGAGACCTTCATTTTGAAGCATTAGTGGTATTTCATAGAGTGTCTGTGCATCTAGGTTTTCTACAACGTGGTCTGATTTGAGGTTGCAAAATAATGCGATTTTATCTTTCATATCCTTTGTAAGAGGGTGCTCTGATCTGCATACTATGATATCAGGCTGAATACCAATGCTTCTTAGCTCTTTTACGCTATGCTGAGTAGGCTTTGTTTTTAATTCTCCTGACTTTCCAAGATATGGCACAAGAGTAACGTGAATATACATGACGTTTTCTTCACCAACGTCATATTTCATCTGTCTTATTGCTTCGAGAAAAGGAAGGGATTCTATGTCTCCTACAGTACCACCTATTTCAGTAATTACCACATCTACCTGACCTTCCTTGGTAACTCTTTTGGCTCTATCTTTTATCTCGTTTGTAATATGAGGAATTACCTGTACTGTGCCGCCTAGATAATCTCCTTTACGCTCTTTTGATATTACGCTGTGATATATTTTTCCTGTTGTGACATTAGAATTTTTTGAAAGATTCATGTCTATGAAGCGCTCGTAGTGTCCAAGGTCAAGGTCAGTTTCTGCTCCGTCTTCTGTTACGAAAACCTCTCCATGCTGATATGGACTCATTGTTCCTGGGTCAATATTTATGTAAGGGTCAAATTTTTGAATAGTGACAGATATTCCTCTTGATTTTAATAGTCTTCCAAGGGACGCAGCCGTGATTCCTTTTCCTAATGATGAGACAACTCCCCCTGTTACAAATACATATTTTGTAGTCATAGTCCACTCTGCTACTCAAAATATGGACAAATATACCCATATCGAGATTATTCCTTCTTCAACGTGTCTGCTTTCGGATAAATCTATCCTACTAACATTTGGTATAACACTCCAAAGGCGTAAATTCCCGTCTAGCCAACGGTACACATATACAATAGCTTGTTTATGCTACTTTGTATATTTTGGCATTTGCAAGATTAATGCTAGCATTTTTATCCCTATCAATAACCATTCCACATTCTGAACATATATAGGTTCTATCAGACAATTTTAAATCTTTTTTGATAAAGCCACATTCAGAACATACTTTACTCGAAGGATAAAATCTATCAACAATTCTCAATTCAATTCCATATATTTTACATTTGAACTTAAGTTTAATTTGGAATTGATGAAAACATTGTTGAGATACTGCTTTTGCTAAATGACGATTCTTCATCATTCCTCTAATATTCAAATCTTCAATTGTAATATAAGATGGTTTGGCTTTTACTATCTTATTTACAGTTTGATTAATATGATTTTCTCGAATATTAGATAAACGTTTATGAATACTTTGTACTTTGGCTATTTGTTTTTGGATATTTTGCCTAGTAGCTCTCCCTTCTTTATTTTTGTTTTGTTTTTTTAAACTCTCGTATTTTCTCGAAAGTTTTCTTTGTTCACGTTTTAATTGCTTTTCAAGCCTTCTAACTTCTTTTGTTTTATTTATGTTTTTGAATGGTGATTCTAAATTGCTAACAATTGCTAAATCTTTGATTCCTAAGTCAATTCCTATACCTTCATTAAATTCATCAAAAGTATAATCTTTTTCATCTTCAATAAGAACAGAAACATAATATTTTCCTGACTTAAATGAAAATGTACCACTTTTAACTATTCCATTAGTTAGAATATAACCTTTTTCTTTTAGTTTTACCCATCCAATAGTAGGTATTTTAACCTTATGTCTTTCTACTGTCCAATCTCCCTTATTGTTTTTTGGGAAATATGCTTTTACATCTTGATTTTTCTTTTTCTTAAATCTAGGAAATTTACTTTGTCGTTTAAAAAATCCCTTAAAGGCTTTTTCAGCATTCATAATTGCTTGTTTAACTGCTTTGCTTCCCACTTCTTTAATCCATTCATATTCTGGATTATTAGGGATAAATTCATTATTAAGCCATTTTGAAAAATCCATACCTGAAACAAATCTTTTTTCTTTTTCATAAATTTCTTTGTTGTGTAAAAGATAAAAGTTATAAATAAATCTGCATACGCCCAGAGTTTTATGAATTATTATTTTTTGTTCTTCGGTGGGATTGATTTCTGTTTTATATCCTCTGAGCATATCTCATCATCCTCCTCTATTTTTTTCTTGTATTTTCTTAGCCCATATATCTTACAGGAAAAAACATGAATAATTGAAATTAAATCTTGAATCATTTCTTCTTGTGGAGATAAAGATTCATTATTTACTACTATTAATTCAACTCCATTGGCTTTTAAGAATCTTTCAAACCATTCAAAACCAAAACGAATAAACCTATCTTTATGAGATACTATAATAGTTTTTACATAGCCCAACATACAATCTTCAAGTAGTTTATTCCATTTTTTACGATTATAATTAAGACCTGACCCAATCTCTTCAAAGATTTCATCAACAATAATTCCTTTTGCATTTGCAAATTGTTTGAGAAAATCTAATTGATTTTTTAAATCGTCTTTTTGATTCGAAGTAGACACTCTGGTATATATTATTGTTTTTCTTTTATCTTCATCTTGAACAATTTTACCCATATATTCAACATACTGATAATGTGTATAATATCTCCTATCCGATGGATTTCTATAAGCTTTTAGCTTTCCATCTTTATCCCACCTTTGAAGTGTTTTAACTGAAACTCCTAACATTTCTGCAAACTCATTTGGTTTATAAGTATTCATATGTAATCATCTCCTTTGACTACATATCATCACATATGACCATGTTTGTCAATGTATTTGTTTACTGTTTTCCACTCCTTAAAGTATAATAAAAAACGATTTTCCATTTATCTTAAAATGTGTTACTTACAATAAAAAAAGAGTCAAGTGACCCTTTAAGGGCGACTAGACTCTTCTGAGGAGCCGCCCTTGATAGGCATTGGCTCTTTGGTTTTCAATATGCATTTGTGATCACAAAAATTAATAACTTTGATATATTACCATTTTTAAAATCTATGTTCAATAGTTTTTTAAAATTTTTACTTTTTATTTTGTTTAAAGTTTAGAATATACTATGTCCTATTAGTGGATAAAACCCTTTAAAAATGCTACAATTAGAGTATTATGTGCGAATGATTGGAGGGTTTATTTATGAAGGGTATAATTTTAGCAGGGGGGTCTGGGACAAGACTTTATCCTATAACAAAATCTATATCTAAGCAGATGCTTCCTGTTTATGACAAGCCTATGATTTACTATCCCCTTTCTGTTCTTATGTTATCTGGAATTAGGGAGGTTCTTATAATCTCTACTTCTAGAGATTTACCTCATTTTAAAGAGCTTCTTCAAGACGGATCACAGCTTGGGATGAAATTTTCCTATGAGGTGCAGCTTGAGCCAAAGGGGCTTGCTGAAGCATTTATAATAGGAGAAAAGTTTATAGGAGATGACTCTGTATGTCTTGTACTTGGAGACAATATTTTTTATGGAGCTAATCTTATTAGCGTACTTAAAAAAACCGCTAAGCTTGAAAAAGGCTCTGTAATATTTGGATGCTACGTAAAGGATCCAAGAGACTATGGAGTTGTAGAGGTAGATGAAGATATGAAGGCCATATCCATAGAGGAGAAGCCTAAGGTACCAAAATCTAACTATGCTGTACCAGGACTTTATTTTTTTGATAATAGGGTTAAAGAGATTGCAAAGAATGTAAAGCCTTCTAATAGGGGAGAGCTAGAAATTACGTCTGTTATAGACTGTTATTTAAATGAGGGTTCTTTAAATGTAGAGGTTATGGGACGAGGGCTTGCATGGCTAGATACTGGGACCCATGAATCTCTCCTTGAAGCTTCAAATTTTGTGGAGGCTATTCAAAAAAGGCAGGGATTATATATAGCTTGCATAGAGGAGATTGCATACAAGATGGGGTATATATCGAAAGAAGAACTTCTACATCTTGCAAGACCTCTTGAAAAGACTGATTATGGAAAGTATTTGATAGATATATCTCAAAACGGGTAGAGATACAAAAAAGAAATCGGGAGGGAATAATTAATGAGAGTAAGAAAAGCTATAATTCCAGCTGCAGGGTTAGGAACTCGCTTTTTGCCTGCAACAAAGGCTCAGGCGAAGGAGATGCTCCCTATTGTGGACAAGCCTACTCTTCAATATATTATAGAAGAGGCTGTAGAATCAGGAATAGAGGAAATACTTATAATAACTGGAAGAAATAAAAAAAGTATAGAAGATCATTTTGATGTATCGGTGGAGCTTGAACTAGAACTTGAAAAAAAAGGAAAAGATGATTTACTTGAAGAGGTAAGAAAAATATCTGAAATGGCAAACATATACTATATAAGGCAGAAAGAGCCTAAGGGACTTGGACACGCAGTATCATGCGCAAAAAGCTTTATAGGAGACGAACCTTTTGCTGTCCTTCTTGGAGATGATATAGTATATGCGAAGAAGCCTTGCCTAAAACAAATGATAGATGCCTACGATGAATACAAGACAAGTATCCTTGGAGTCCAAGAGGTTCCAAATGAAGATGTTTCAAAATATGGAATAGTAAAGGGCAAGCATATAGAAGGAAAGGTATATAAAGTAAAAGATCTTGTGGAAAAGCCTTCTCCTGAAGAAGCTCCTTCAAATATTGCAATACTTGGAAGATATATAGTAAATCCCGCTATATTTGAAATTTTGGAAAATACAAAACCTGGAAAAGGCGGAGAAATCCAGCTTACAGATGCCCTTAAAGAGCTAGCATCTAGAGAGGCTATGTATGCATATAATTTTGATGGCAGAAGATATGATGTGGGAGACAAACAAGGATTTTTAGAAGCAAATATAGAATATGCACTAAGAAGAGAAGACCTTAAGGACGAGCTTTCAAATTATTTAAAAAAACTTGTAGAAAATGGGATAGATAAAGAGGAAGATTTAAATGAAATAAAGGATTTAAATAAAAAGCAAGGAAAATAAGAGTAAACTTTGAGGTTTGTAAATTTATTTTTTTCTATTGAGTTCTCACTTCGTTTTTAAAAATGAGGTGAGAACTTAACTATATTATCTAAAAAGAAGGAGGTATTTTTTATGAATATATTAGTTACAGGAGGGGCTGGATTTATTGGCTCTAACTTTATAAAGTATATGCTTCAACATAAAGATTGCAATATAGTAAATCTTGATTTACTTACATACGCAGGAAATATAAAGAACCTTGAAGGGCTTTCAGAAAACAAGAGATATACATATATTAAAGGAGATATATTAAATAGAGGGCTTCTTGATTATATCTTTAGAACTTTTGAGATTCAAATTGTAGTGAATTTTGCTGCAGAGTCCCATGTTGATAGGAGTATAGAGGATCCTGAGATATTTTTAAAGACAAATGTAATGGGAACACAAGCTCTTCTTGACACAGCAAAAGACTATTGGAAGCTTAATCTTGCGGATAAATACAGTAAAGAATTCGAAAAAGGGGTGAAATTCATCCAAGTATCAACAGATGAAGTGTATGGAAGTCTTGGACCATCTGGATACTTTACAGAAGAGACGTGCCTTGCTCCAAATAGTCCATATTCTGCCACTAAAGCATCTGCGGATATGATGGTTAGAGCTTATTATGAAACCTATGGTCTGCCGGTTTGTATTACAAGATGCTCCAATAACTACGGGCCTTATCAGTTTCCTGAAAAGCTAATTCCACTTATGATAAACAATGCTCTAAAAGGACTTTCGCTTCCTGTATATGGAGATGGCAAGCAGGTGAGGGACTGGCTTTATGTTGAGGATCATTGCTCGGCTATAAGTGCAGTAATAGAAAAAGGAAAATCCGGAGAAGTATATAATATAGGAGGAAACAACGAGAAAGAAAATATTGAGATAGTTAAACTTATTTTGGATAAATTGGGAAAAGAACATTCCCTTATTACCCATGTAAAAGATAGATTGGGTCATGATAGAAGATATGCTATTGACAATACAAAGATAAATAAGGAGCTAGGCTGGAGTCCATCCTATAAATTTGAAGAAGGAATGGAGAAAACTATAACTTGGTATCTTGAAAACGTAGAGTGGATGGAAGATATAGTATCAGGAGAATACATGAGATATTACAATAAGATGTACGATGGAAGATAAATAGAAAAAAATAATCCTACCTTTTCAAATTGATATACATATTGTATATTGATAAAAAGAACATATGTTCGCAAAATGTTCTAAACAGGGGTGGATTATGGAAAAAAGATATGACTACAGGGAAGTTCAGATTGAACTTGAAAAATATAAATTGAGCGATAATGAAGAGATTAAAAAAAATCATTTGGAAAACCTTCTCGTCTTTTTAAGGCCTCTTATTTGCAAAAAAATAAGACATTACTTTGGGTTTTACAATGAAGATTTTCTTCAAGATGGTTATTTGAAATCAATAGAACTTATAGAGAGATTTGATATGAATAGAGATATAAGATTTATTGGATATATGGAGAGAATGCTAGGGTGTTATTTCTTTGATATGAAGAAAAAGCATTCCTCCAAGCCAGAACTGATTTTATTTGATGAAGCTTTTGGTCAGCAGCCTTTATTTGAGGGCGGATATTTTGAGGTAGAACTAAAAGACCTTATAAAAAATCTCAAGGAAAAAGAAAAGACTATTGTAATTGGGAATATAATAGAAAAGAAGAAGCTGAAAGATATAGCTCTGGAAATAGATGTTTCTTATCCATATGCGAAAGAGCTAAAAAGAAAAGTTATAAAAAAATTACAAAATCATTTAAAAATAGATTAAAAAATATCAATGGTAAAGTTTTCTGTATTTGCTTGGGGAATTTTTTAAGAATTATAACTTAAAAAATTAGATTTATAGATGAATTTGTGGATTAGCGGAAAATATATAAATAAAAATATAATATAAGTTTAATAAAAGTTATACAAAAGCGTCCTTTTTATTATAAGGCGCTTTTTTTATTTAGAGAGATACTATTTGGACAAAGTGTTAACAATGGTTTGAGGTTTAAATTATACCATAAGGGTATAAATTTCAATACAAAATATTAAATACTTTGAATGAAAAAGGCAAACTATAGGAAACTATAGGACGCAAAGCCAGGAACCTAAGGCAGATGCTAAGGTCGACCGGCTACCATCCAAAAGCTGAGTGTTAATAGTTTTTAGGGTGGAGGTGTTTTAAATGACAACGAAGGTGAAGAAAAAAAGGGCTTTGACAGCATTTATAACTGGATTTATATTTCTTGTAAGTATGCTTAGCCCGTCAGTTGTAATGGCAGACGAGATTGAAGTTACTAATGACCCAGTAATAGAAGAGACATTAGTAGAAGAAATCCAAGAAGAACCTGAGATTGACATCGAAGAAGGGGAAGATAACGAAGAAGACTTAGACAACGATGAAGGTATAGAGACAGAAGAGGATTTAAATGACGAGGACTTAGGCAGTGAAGAAGAATTAGACAGTGAAGAAGAAATAGACACTGAAGAAGAAGTAGACACTGAAGAAGAAGTAGACAGTGAAGAAGAAGTAGTTAATGAAGAAGAAGTAGTTAATGAAGAAGTAGTTAATGAAGAAGTAGTTAATGAAGAAGTAGTTAATGAAGAAGTAGTTAATGAAGAAGAAGTAGTTAATGAAGAAGTAGTTAATGAAGAAGAAGTAGTTAATGAAGAAGAAGTAGTTAATGAAGAAGAAGTAGTTTTATTACCTGAAGAAATTCCTCTTGTAGTAATGGGAGGGCCAGGTAGCACAGAGGTATTTTATGTAGGAAGTGCAAATAAGACTCCTATAAATTCTCCAAATTTCAAATTAGATGGAGGATATAAAATAGACAATCCATCTAATGGAGATAGTGGAACCATAAATATTAACGGTCTATCCGTAGACTGGCAAGTGAGCTCAGATGGCAAATATCTTTCTTGGCAAGCTGGACAAAACACATATATTGAAAAAGTTTATGTAAAAGGTGGAAATAGTCCATTTGGATTCCTTTACAGCTATAACGAAAGATATGAATCTGATTATGGTCTTCACGGTGGAGGGAAGAAACAAATAGCAGATATAAGCCATTTTGCTTTTGTATTAAAGCCTTATAATCCACAGCCAGTTGAGCCTTACAAAGTAAAGGTTATAAAAGAGTGGTACAATAATGGAAATGGAGAAATACTAGATGAAGCGCTTTACTCTGATTGGGAAGTCGTAGCAGGTTGGGAAGACGAAAACAAAGAGTATAATACTAAAGTGATAAATAATTCCAACCCTACAATGGAAATAACAATCCCAAAAGGAAATACAATTAGCATCTGGGAAGATGAAAAATTTGGATATTATGGACTTGGGACTGGAACTTATTCAGAAAATGATTTAGCAGAATTTTGGGATGAAGACTTTAATGGATATATCATTCCTATTAGAAATTATGTATTTGTTGGAAGTATTGAAATTTATAAAACTTTAGAAGAAAAAGTTCCTCATGCAGGAGTTACTTTTGAAATTACTCCTTATGATCTTGATGAACTTCCGGAACAAGTTGAACCTAATTTCACTTTACAAAAAACAATGACTAACAAAATGCTAGTTACAACTGATAGCAATGGATTTGCTAAGTTAACTCATCTTTTGCCAGGGACATATAAAATAAAAGAATTAAATAGCAATTACTTTAATACTAATTACGGATATGAAGGGTATATAACTGTACAGCCTTGTGAAGCTACTGAAATTTTTGTTCAAAACACATTGAAAGAAAAATCAGAAACTACAGCATCATTAGAAGGAAATAGAATTTTCGGATACAAATTTAACCAAAATGAAGCTACACTTTCTGGTTGGACAATTAAGCTTTATATGGGAGAAACACTTATAGATGAACAAATTACTGATGAAAATGGTTATTTTGAATTTACAGATCTTGAAGCTGGAACTTACACTGTTATGGAAGTAATGCAAGATGGCTGGACTAATATAACACCAGTATCTGTAGAAGTTACTTTAACTGGCAGTGGATATGAAGAAGGGTATGTAAATCTTACAACTGATAGTGATTTAAATCTTCTAATGCCAGAAGAAAATATATTATTTGTGGCAGAAGGAAGAATTGGAGATCATAGTGGTAATGCAGAACATGAAATGAAAATTACAGGGAAAAACCAAGAAGTTTGGGAACAATCTCATAAAGATTGGGAAAATAATGGAATTCCTGAAACATTTTCACTTCAGTATATAAAAGCAGATAATGAGATTATATTTACAATAGGCTCTAATGTTTTAAGTTATACAATGACAGAAGGGCAAGAAGTAAATGATATATTTATAAGAACTAGAGCTACTAAGGTAGACAGTGGTATTATGATAAATGAACTTGTATTAAATGGACAATCTATAGACTCGACATCTGTAGCAGTAGGATCATCAGATGGTCATGGACTACTTTGGTTAAAAGGATACGACCTTAGCGATGGATTTACACTTACAGGAGAATCTATGATGTACTGGGATATAGACAATGCTCCATTAAGATCACAGCTTGCTTATCAAATCAAAGTTGGAAACGCATTATCAGGCGGAGACTACAAAGAAGTTAATTTTACAAATGAAGAAATACCAGTAGATCCAGACCCAGACCCAGATCCTGATCCAGATCCTGATCCAGATCCTGATCCAAATCCAGATCCAGACCCAGACCCAGATCCAGACCCGGAAGAACCTATAGATGAACCGGAAACTCCTGTTGGACCTCCGGTTACGCCACCTACAACTGATGACGACGATGATGACGATGATATAATTATAGAAGATGAAGAAACACCACTAGCACCAGCACCAGAGATTGAAACTATAGTTGCTACTGTAACTAATATAGAAGATACTGAAGTGATTATAGAAGAGGAAGAAACTCCTCTATCAGCTCCAGAAGTAGAAGAGATTATAGAAGAAGAACCTGTACCTCTTGCAGCTCCAACTCTTCCTAAAACTTCAGGTGTTGCACCAGAGCTTCTATACGGACTTGGAGCTTTTGTAACGGCATTAGGTATAAAAATTAGAAAGAAATAACAAAGTATAATATTTAATAAAATTATACTTTAAAACAAAAGCCGGAATATTCAAAATTCCGGCTTTTTCCTTTTTTGAAAAAAGTATGGATGAAGGTAAAAGAATTATTTTTAGATTATAGTTATTAGGTCTAGGGTATTAAACATATAGAAATATAAATAAAGACATCTAAGCTTCAGCAGTTAATTCATACATAATTATTTTACAAAATTTCTTTATTTTTGAATGAAAAGGGCAAACTATAGGAAACTATAGGACGCAAAGCCAGGAACCTAAAGCATGTGCTAAGGTCGACCGGCTACCATCCAAAAGCTGAGGGTTATTTATTAGTTTTTAGGGTGGAGGTGTTATTTATGGCAAGCAAGAAAATAAGACGAAGGACTGCGTGGATTGTCATAATGATGTTTTTGATTTCCTTTATTAATCCTTTGGCAGCATTTGCTGACCAAGAGGGAAATGGAGAACAAGCAACGGATACAGAACAAATAATTGAGACAGTAGAGATAGCAGACCAACCAGGGGCTGAGAATTCAGAAGAATCTGGAGAACCAGCAGAGGCTGAAGAAATTCCAGCTGATGATGAAGAATCAGTAGTGGAGGAAGATTCAGAAGAACTAGGAGAAAATCCAGAGGAAGATTCAGAACAAGTAGAAGCAGAAGATGAACAAGGGGACAACGAAGGTTCGGAAGAATCAGTAGGGGATGAAGGCTCAGAAGAACCTGGGGATGGCTCATCAGACAACGAGGATTTGGGAGAATCAGAGGAAGAGCCAGTAGATAATGAAGATCTAGGAAATTCCAAAGAACCTACAAATCCGGTAAATCCTGAAGAACAAAATGAAGCAATGGACTTAGAGGAAAGTTCAAGAGAGTTGACTTATGAAGAAATTCAAGGTGTTATTAATGGACAATATGAAGAATTTTCTGGAGATGGTTATGAAATATCTTCTTCATCAAGAAATTTTTTCATGATTAAGGCGCCAGATGTAAGTCATACAGTTAATGGAGATACTGCAAATATAAATATTTATAATAAAAATTATATTCCAATGTTTGTGACATTAATTAATCTGCAAAATTTGAATTGGGAAACTACTTTAATAGGAGGAAAGGATTCAATAATTAGAGAGGTCCCTCTTGATTCTAAATTTAATTATTTTAAAGTCGCATGGTGGAATGGATTTAAGGTTCAATGGAAAGTAATAGAAATTGAAAAGCAGGAATTTTATAAAATAAGGGTAATTAAAGAATGGTACAACAATGGTACAGGAGAATTGTTAGATAAAGCATATTATAATGACTGGGAAGTAAAAGCAGAGTGGGATGATGAGAAAGGGACAACTCAATCACAGTCTATAGATAATGGCAATCCTATAATGGAGATTAGTATACCTAAAGGTAATTCGATTGAAATTTGGGAAGATACAGCTCCAGGGTATTATAGTCTAGGAGATGGCTATTATGAAAATGAAGATATGCTCTCAGAAGTTGCAACGTGGGATGATGACTTTGGAGGATATATACTTGTAGTTAAAAACTATGTGTATGTAGGAAGTGTAGAAATCTATAAAACATTAGAAGATAAGGTTCCACATGCTGGAGCGGAGTTTGAAGTTGAAGAAATAGATGTAGAAGAAATTCCACAAGAGGCTAGGGAAGCTCTTAATATGAGAGGACTAAAGACGTTAGCACAGGAACCTGCGAGACTAGTAACTGATAGTAATGGATTCTTAAAAATAGGGAATCTGTTGCCAGGAACTTATAAAATAAAAGAGCTAAATAATGAGTATTTTAATACTAATTATGGTGATGGATATGAAGGATATGTAGTAGTACAGGCTTGTGAACCTACTCCAATCCATATTGAAAATACTTTTAAAGAAAACCCTGAAGAAAATGCGAATTTAACTGGAAACAGAATTTATGGTTATAAATTCAATGAAGAAGAACAACCTCTTGAAGGCTGGACTATAGAGCTTTGGATGGGTGAAGAATTTAAAGGTAGAACAGAAACTGATGAAAATGGCCGTTTTGAATTTAAAGACCTTGAACTTGGGACATACACTGTTATGGAAGTAATGCAAGAAGGATGGAGGTTAGCTAACCCGGATGATAATCCAATATCTGTGGAAGTTACATTAGACGGAGAAGGTTATGAAGAGAGTTATATAAACCTTGAAACTGATGGTGACTTAAATCTTTTAATGCCAGAACAAAATGTAGTATTTGTGGCAGAAGGAAGAATTGGAGACAATTGGGGACATGCAGAATATGAAATGAAACTTTCAGGAAAAAACGGTCAAGTCTATACAGAAGCTGATAGAGAATGGGCAAATAATGGAGTCCCTGAAGAGTTTTCACTTAAATATGAAACTGGTAATCAACGAATAGTATTTAAGATAGGAACTAATGAAATGTGGTTTGATTTACCAGAAGAAGAAGAGTTTAATGATATTTTCATAAGAACTAGAGCCACTAAGTCAGATAGTGGGATTATGTTGAATGATCTTATGTTAAATGGAAAGTCAATAGATTCAACATCGGTTGCAGTAGGCTCAGAAGATGGTCATGGACTGCTTTGGATTAGAGGACATAACCTAAAAGATGGATTTGAGCTTACGGGGAATTCTATGATGTACTGGGATATAGATAATGCACCAATGAGATCTCACTTGGCTTACCAGATTAAAGTTGGAAATGCAATCTCTGGGGGGGCCGAAGAAGTAGTAAACTTCATAAATGAAGAAATACCAGTAGATCCAGACCCTGATCCAGACCCTGATCCAGATCCAGACCCTGATCCAGATCCAGACGATGACGACGATGATGACGATGATGACGATGATACAGTAGTTATAGATGATGAAGAAACTCCATTAGCGCCAACTCCTGAATCTATAGTAGCGAATGTAACAAATATTCAAGATGCTGAAGAAGAAATTATAGATGAAGAAGTGCCGCTTACAGCACCTGAAGTAGTAATAGAAGAAGACCCTGTGCCTCTTGCAGCTCCTGCTAGAGCTCAAACTCTTCCTAGAACATCTGGAATAGCACCAGAGTTGTTATATGGACTTGGGGCATTTATTACAGCAATTGGAGTTAAAATAAGAAAAAGATAATTAGTTTATAAAAAATGCATCTTCTAATTTAGAAGGTGCATTTTTGTGGGAAATATTACCAAAATTCTTCTATGAAAGGCTTATTCTCGCAATTAAGAATTGAATTAAGTTTTGAGATTCTAGGAGTTGTTATTTAATATCCATCTTATCTCTTTTTTTAATCCCTTTTCTATTTTTTCCATGGGGATTATAAATTCTGGAATACCTGTTGCATATGGGGCTATTTCATATACTCCAAATGTAATTACAAGATTTCCATCTTCTACAAAATATTGCTGCATTTCTCCAATAGATTCAAATCTAAGACCTTTTTCCTTAAAATACATAGTGTCATCAGGTGAATTTTTAATTTGGTTTGAGATTTCCCCGTTGATTACCTGCTTATAGTCAAAATCATCCTTAAAGAAAAAATCAAGTGGTACACTTTCGCCAGTTAGCATGTTTATGTTGTAAGAGGTAGCGTAGTAATTTCCGTGTGCTCCTCCTGTATAGTCTCCAAATATTCCAAAAAGGCTTATAAATTCTGGAGATACTGTCTTAATCTCAAATGACGTATATGCCTTATAGGGTCTAGAGTAATGATCTACTGGCCTTGATTGGGATGTCTTTTTTAAGCTATCCACGTGATTAAGAACCTGTTCCTTAAATCTTTGATTTAGTCTTTCCTCTACTAATTGGTCCATTAGTCCGGAGACTACTGGATACTCTATGTCATAGGAAAAATAATCACTAGTTTCAGACTCTGATATGATATCTACACTTGGAGCTAGATTCATCATAGCCATTCTAGGTTCGGATGCACCTGTAGATTCATCCATATTCATTTCTTTATTCATCATAATCTCATCTGATTTATCCATATACATCTCAGGACCTTGACTACATCCTGAATATATTACTGTTAGGGATAGTGCTATGGATATAAACATAAATTTTTTTATAGTTTTCACGTAAGGCTCTCCTTTATTTTCGGGCATTGCCCTTCTACAAGGGAATATAATTGGTTTTCTAATCTAATTTTAACCTTTTAAAATTTGGATTTAGTTACAGAATCATTAAAGAAAAATAACAAAATTATGGTATCATTATTACATAATAAAGTGAAGAGCATTGAAAGGATGGGAAATTATGAAAATCAAGGGAGTAAAATTTAACAATCATGCCCTGTTTGATAGTGCTCAGATAAGGTTTGAAACAGAGGAAGGAGAGTTTTTAGATACGGTTGTGTTAGCTGGAATCAATGGCTCTGGTAAGACTACTCTTCTTAATAATATATACGAAGCGGTAAGAAAAATGGAGATTTCTAAGTTTGTTCAAGAAGAAGAGCATAAAGTCTATTTGGATATGGAAATCACTGAGGAGGAAAAAACTAAAAAGCCAAGGGTTATATACCTTCCTTCAGAAGTGAGATATAAAAGTATTAAAGCTGGTGAACCACGTCATGAAGCATCCTTTACATACTGCATGGATGACAAAAATACCTATGATATTACAACATATATAAAAGATGAATTTGATAAACAGATATTTTCAAATCATGAGCTTACAGTAGGGCAGAGTATAGACAAAGTGTGCAACGAAATAAATTCTATATTTGATATACTAGACCTTGATGTGATGCTTGTTGGAATGAAGGATACTGCTACTAAAATGCCTCTTTTTAGAAATTCTTCAGGGGCTGAGTTTGATATAAATGGACTTTCATCAGGAGAAAAACAGCTATTTATAAGAATACTTTCTCTAAAAGCCTTAAATCCTGTAGGTGCTTTGATTTTAGTGGATGAACCTGAGATTTCTCTTCATCCATCTTGGCAGCAAAGAATAGTTGAAGTTTATCAGCATATAGGAGAGGGAAATCAAATCATTATAGCTACCCACTCACCTCATGTGATTTCTTCAGTGAAAAGAGAGTCTCTTAAAATACTTTCTAAAAATGGGAAGACAGTTTCAGTGATAGATGGGGAAAACCTAGATGAAATCTATGGGCTTCCAGCAGATATAATACTTCTTGAGATAATGGGACTTAATACAGTAAGGCACCCAAATGTTCAAAAGATGATTGACACTTTAAAGGATATGGTCAGAAATGATCTTTACGATACTGATGAATTCAAAGAGCTTTATGAAGAGGTTACAGGAAATATAGGGACTATAGATCAAGACATACTTTTAATCAATATAGAGATAGCCAGAAGAAAAGGTGGATTTAATGCTGAATGTTAAAAAGTCTGAACAGCCGGAATTTCTAATTGAATACAAGGAAAATAAGGCCAATGCAAGCTATAAGAATATGAGGGGAGAAATGAGAAAAGACCTGAGGCATTATATTGCATATAGAGAGCAGTGCAAAGCCAAAAGGTGTTTTTGTGCATATTGTGAAAGGGAGATAGTTGTAAACTCTGATAAAGCAAATGGTTCCCATATAGAGCATATAAAGCCCCAATCACAATTTCCTAAATCTGACCTTGAATATACCAACTTAATTGTATCTTGTAATTCAAAGGAATCATGCGGCATAAAAAAAGGAAATAGGTACTTTGAACAGTTTATTGATCCGGTTTTTTATGATCCAGGCAAACATTTTACCTATGATTCTTTAACTGGAGAGATAATACCAAAATCAGGTATAAAAAATTCAAATACACCTGAGTACAAAACTCTAGCACTTTTGGGACTCAACAATATAAGAGTTACAGAGGCGAGAAAGAGGTTTACTGTTGAAGTTGTAAGCCTCCTTCGCTTTATGAAAAAATCTGAAATAAAGCATTTTGTTAAGCAGTTTCCAACGCTATTTGAATTTCTGATAGATGGAGGGAAAGATGACTAATCAAAAAGAAATAGGTGGATATATGGAGCTAGAGCTTCCTGCTGGAAAAGAGTACTATGAAGGCTCATCGGTAATGAGATTAAATACTGGAAGAGCCTGCATATACTATGCTCTAAAAAAAGCAAATGTAAAAAAAGTATATTTGCCTCATTATCTTTGCACCAGTATGTTTCAGGCTCCAAAAGCTCTAGGCATAGATGTGGAGCTTTATTA
Organism: Acetoanaerobium pronyense; assembly: GCF_017874355.1. Taxonomy (GTDB): domain Bacteria; phylum Bacillota; class Clostridia; order Peptostreptococcales; family Filifactoraceae; genus Acetoanaerobium; species Acetoanaerobium pronyense. The sequence goes on along the minus strand of NZ_JAGGLI010000026.1, from coordinate 17,861 downwards.
TATGGATGAGCAGTTTAGACCAAAGGAGATTCACTCTACCTCTAGTGAAGAGGCATTTCTTTATATAAACTATTTTGGAACAGGGAAAAAAGAGGATATTAATGAGATTTCCAAAAATCATGAACATTTTCTTTTAGACAATACTCAAAGCTTTTATAGCCCTCCTTTAGAAAAAGCATATAACATATATTCCCCAAGAAAATTTTTTGGCGTAAGTGATGGAGGTTACCTAATCAAAGGGAATATAGATATTGAGGATTTGCCTCAGGATATATCATATAAGCATGCTTCCCATCTTTTCAAAAGAATAGAAGAGGGGGCAAATAGTGCCTACAAGGAAAACATGGATAATGAAAATAGATTTGATGACTTTAAGGCGATGGGTATGTCAAAGCTCACAAGGAGAATCCTTCAAGGTATAGATTACGAAAAGGTGAAGATAAAAAGGGAGAGAAATTTTTATTATCTTCATCAAAGGTTAAAGGATATAAATGGCATTGATTTGTCCCATAGATTTGAAGCGCCAATGATATATCCTTTTCTTATTGAAAAAAAAGGACTTAGAGAGCACCTTGTATCAAACAGGATATATGTGCCGACTTGGTGGAATGATGTACTTAAAAGAGTGAAATCAGATTCATTTGAAGCATACCTAAGCTCCTATCTAGTGCCTCTACCAATAGACCAGAGGTATTCAAGGGATGATATGGATATAGTTCTAGGAGTTATTGATGATTTTTTAAGAAAGTAAAATACAAATAAAGCGTCTTATTACTGGAGGTTTTTATGGGAGACGATTTTAATATAAAAAAATATGACAACAAATTTTTTAAGCTTTTAGATGAAATTTTATATAAGGTCTTGGAAGCCTCTGTGGATAATATGCCATCAAGACTTAAAAAGTTAATAGCCCATTACTATACAGATGCTAGGATTCGAAAGCTTTATTTTGACAGACTTGGTGTGAAAATGGGTGAAGGAACCTTTGCAAATCTTGGAATGAAAGCTGTAATAGGGTCTAATCATAGATATATGGTATATATTGGAGATAGAGTTTCAATTGGCCCGAATCTCACTTTGGTTGGAGAGTCATCAGCCAATAACGGCATTGAAATAAACTCTATAGATTATGTAAGAAAAAATCTAACTAAAAATGAAATCATATATATAGAGGATGAGGTATGGCTAGGAGCGAACGTAACTATTCTCCCAGGAGTGACAGTGGGAAGGTGTAGCGTAGTTGGAGCAGGGGCAGTAGTAAATAAAGACGTTGAGCCATATAGTGTATATGCAGGAGTTCCAGCAAAAAAAATAAGGTCTTTAGATGTAGGAGAAAGTGATGAATAAAATATCAATAATTATTCCAGTTTATTATAATGAACTTAATATACCTCATCTTTATGATGCTCTTAATGAAAAAATCCTTTCAAGAACTGATTTTGAATCTGAGATAATATGTGTTGATGATGGTTCTAAGGACAATTCCTATAAAGAGCTGCTTAAGCTAAGGGAAAAAGACAGCAGGTTTAAAATAGTAAAATTATCTAGAAACTTTGGCTCTCATACTGCAATCCTTTCAGGTTTTGCCCATGCAAGTGGGGACTGCATGACTATGGTAGCGGCTGATCTTCAGGAGCCACTTGAAATAATAATAGAGATGTATGAAAAATGGAAAGAGGGAAACAAGGTAGTTATAGCGGTGAGGAAAGATAGGGAAGATGGATTTTCTCAAAAGATTTTTTCGAATACATATTATAAGCTTATGCAAAAATATGCTATTTCAAATATGCCAGATGGAGGCTTTGACTGTTTCCTTATAGACAAAAAGGTCAGGGATGTTCTTACAAGAATGAGTGAAAAAAATTCGTCTATTGTTGGACAGGTTCTTTGGACTGGGTTTGAGCCTGCTAAGATATATTATGTTAGGAAAAAAAGAGAAATAGGAGAATCAAAATGGACCTTATCAAAAAAGATAAAGCTCTTTGTAGATTCTTTTATGGCCTTTTCCTATGTGCCAATCAGATTTATATCTACACTCGGTATAGTCATATCTATATTTGGATTTTTAAGTGCGGTGTTTCTTGTTGCAAACAAATTTATCTACAATGTCCCTGTACAAGGGTGGACTACAATGATGATTACTGTTCTGATTCTTTCTGGAATCCAGATGCTAACCCTTGGAGTAATAGGGGAATATCTGTGGAGAAACTTTGATGAAACTAGAAATAGACCTACATATATAGTTGATGAGCATCATGGAATCGATATAGAAACTTTAGAATATATAGAGAAAATGGATTTTAAAGAAGGTGCAAAAGTATGATAGAGTTAATCTATGATATTAAAGAAGAAGCATTTATTGGAAGAGATAAACTAAAGAATACTCTTGAGTTTGAAGTACAATATATTTCTGATTTTCCTGAAATTGATTACAGCTCAAGATTTGAGGACGTCCTTTTTTTTGACTCAGAGGAATTCCATGCTTACCATGAAAAAAATGCCCTAAAGGTATATAAGCTCATCTTTATGGAAGATGAAGCTTACCTAGGATTTTGTTATGCAGGGGAAAAAAACATAGACAATAAAAAAATGCTCTTTATACCCTACTCCTCTCCTTTTTCAAAGGTTTATTTTTCGAAAAAGGCAAAGACTAGTGATAGGGAAAAAGTATATAGCTCCCTTATGAAGATGGCTAATAATATGAAAGTGGGCTTAAGGATTATGTTGCCCCCTGATATTTATTATAAAGACTTTGCCCTGGATTTAGCATCTTTTATGGATAGTTCCTTTAAGGTTGACTATATGCATATAAATAATTATTTTGACCTTAGATATCTAGAGGATATGGAGGGTTTTGTAAGAGAGAAAAGTCATAGCTATAGAAAAAATTTAAAAAAAGCTAAAAATCAAAATCTAAAGATGGAGATAAATAAAGAGGCTTCCCTTGAAAAGGCCTATAGGGTAATAGAAAAAAATAGAAGTGAAAAGAATTATCCTCTTAGTATGAGTTTTGAGCAGATAAAAAGCATTTCTTCCATGACAAGCTCAAATGTAGATTCATTTGTATTAAGGTGTGAGGAATCTGATATAGATATAGCGGCAGGTATAGTATTTAAAATAAATGAAAATGCTGTTCAAGTCATCTACTGGGGAAGTCTTGAAGAGTTTTCCTGTATGAGACCTATGGAGCTACTATCTTTTGAGATCATAAAATATTACAAGGAAAGAGGGATATCGTATGTTGATATAGGGCCATCAACTGCAAATGATAAAATATCCCATGGGCTTTATGGGTTTAAAGTAAATATAGGATGCAAAAGTAATTTAAAGCCAGTTATTATAAAAATATAAACTCATTTGGAGGTTTTATGTTGGAAAAATTTCAGAGACTTTTTGGAAAAACTCTGCTAGCATTAGGTTTTTTTCTATTTTTGTCTATCTTTATTTACATAAATTATATTGCTTCTCCAGGATTTAGAGCCCCAGTCCTTAAGAGTCTTTTTTTGACAGGGGTTTTTATTGGAATCTTTATATTATGTGATTTTCTGTTCCATTATATTGAAAAAAAAAATACATATTATTATATTATAGCTGGAGCTATATTGTTTTCAGGGCTTATTCTGAGGCTTTACTGGATTAACTCTGTGGATACTATTCAGGTTTCTGACTTTGGAAGAATGTGGGAAAGTGCCGGAGAAATAGCAAAAGGAGACTATTCGAGATTCAAGGAAAATGGATATCTATATACCTATCCTCACCTAGCCTTTACTACACTGTTTTATTCTCTGGTTTATAGAGTGTCTTCAGGAAGTATCTATGCTATGAAAATAGTAAATCTTATCCTTTCTATGGTATCTGCTTTACTTGTATATCTTATTGCAAATGAGATATCAAACAGAAAAAAAGGGCTAGCATTTTTGGTAATGGCTATAAATGCTCCATTTATATTTTTCAATAATATTCTTGATTCGCAAAATCTTGCTATACCTCTATTTTATGGGTGTGTATATATTTATCTAAGGGTATTTAAGGACAAACTAAACCCATTATACCTGATTGTTTGCGGAGTACTTCTTTCCCTTGGAAACCTAATGCGCTCTGTAGGGCCTATATTTTTGATTGCAATACTGATGCATATGATTTTGTTTACGGATTATAAAGGGCTAAGATTCAAGAAAAAAAACAGAGGTAATCATAGCATGAAGCTGATGTGCCTTCCTCTTTTATTAATAAGTATGTATCTTACCACTTTTTTATTAAACTATGCTTTTATATGGACAGGAGTATTTCAAAAGGCAACGTGGGAGACTGAAGGAAATCTCATACTCTATATAAATGCAGGATTCAATCACGATAGCAATGGTATGTGGAATCAGTACGACTACGACCTTCTAAGAGATGTGGGCTATGATTATGAAAAGGCAGAAATTGAGGCAAAAAGAAGGCTAAGTGAGAGGCTTGAGGATAAAGACAAGGTAATGAATCTTATTTCAAGCAAGTATAGAACTCAGTGGGGAGCAGGGGATTTTGGAGGGCTTTACTGGTCCACTCTAGAACTGCGAAGTAACCCAAAGTCAACCAATGATATGCTAGTATGGTTTAACTACCATTTTTATTTTATACAATCTTTTTACAGTGCAATTGTGTTAAGTATTCTATACAAAATATACAGGCTTTGGCATCAAAATGAACTGGATAAGGAGTTTATATTCGGAGTGATACTGTTTATAGGATTTGTATGTCTACATACTTTAATTGAGATGCAGCCAAGATATGGATATATAGCTATGCCTATGATTACGGCTCTTGGAATATCTGGTATAGGGACTAGTTTTAGAAAGGAAGGTAAAATATGAAGGTACCTTTTAATGTTTTAGACAGGCAGTTCTTTCTTCATCAGCAGGAGTATGAGTCTAAGGCTTTAGAAGTTCTTAGAAGCGGATGGTATATTCTTGGCTCTGAAGTAAAGAGCTTTGAAAAGGAGTTTGCCGCATATCTTGGAGCGAAATACTGCATAGGCCTTGCAAGTGGACTCGATGCTCTTATGATAGCATTTAGAGCGCTAGGTATTGGCAGTGGTGATGAGGTTATTGTTGCCGCAAATTCATATATAGCGTGCGTGATGGGCATCACAATGAATGGGGCAACACCTATTTTTGTAGAGCCTGACAAGTACTATAATATAGATCCAAAAGCTGTAGAGGATGCAGTTACTAAAAAGACTAAGGCTGTACTAGCTGTGCATTTATATGGGCAAAGTGCAGATATGAGTTCTCTAAAGGATATTTGCAATAGACATGGACTTTATCTTGTAGAGGACTGTGCACAGTCCCATGGCTCAAAGCACGGGGAAAAGATGAGCGGAACTATAGGGGATATAGGGTGTTTTAGCTTTTATCCAAGCAAAAATCTAGGATGTTTTGGAGATGGGGGAGCTATAGTTACAGAGAATCCTGATATAGAAAAGGAAATAAGAGTACTTAGAAACTACGGAAGTGAAAAAAGATATCATAATAAGACTGTTGGATACAACTCTCGCCTTGATGAGATTCAAGCTGGACTTCTTAGGGTCAAGTTAAGGTATATTGACGAGCTAAATAAAGAAAGAGAAGAAATAGCAAAACGCTATTTGACTGAGATTAAAAATGAGGAGATATTACTTCCTGAGTCAATGAAAAATTCAACTCATATATACCACCTTTTTGTAATTAGATTAAAAAACAGAGAAAAGTTTATGAAATATATGGAGGAGAATGATATCGGTAAAATGATACATTATCCTATACCTCCTCATCTTAGTGAAGCATATAGCTATCTTGGTTATAAGGAAGGGGATTTTCCTTTAGCTGAGGCTTATTCAAATGAAGTTGTAAGTATTCCAATATACAATGGGATGAAAAAAGAAGAAATAGACTATGTGATTGAAGTAATCAACAATTATAAGTAAAATGATAGATATGAATTATTAAAAACAAGTCTTTTATAATTTAAATCTAATTTTGTAAAACTGGAGAGTATAAATGAAAAAATACAGTCTTTTAAAATTCAATGAGCTTGGAGATTCTAGGGGAAAGCTTGTAGTTGCGGAAGGTCTTAAGGATGTACCCTTTGATATAAAGAGAATATTTTATATCTATGATACCAAGGATGAGGTAATAAGAGGGCAGCATGCAAATAGAAACTCAAAATTCGTCCTTATAAACCTTCAAGGTAGTGTAAGCATAGTTGTAGATGATGGATATAATAAGGATGTAGTAGTCCTAGATAAGCCACATGAAGGGATTTTTCTAGAAAGCATGGTCTGGAAAGAGATGAAGGATTTTTCTAGTGATTCTATACTCCTTGTATTGTCAAGCGAGGGATTTGACTCTGGGGAATACATTAGAGATTATGAGGAGTTTCTCAATGAAGTTAGAAAAAGCTGATTTAAAGAGCTTTATATTAAATGATGAAAATAAAAGGTTTCTAAAGTTTGCTATAGTAGGAGTCTCAAATACAGCTATATCATTTCTCGTATACGTGGTTTTGGTAAAGCTATCTATATATTATATACTTGCAAGCATTATTTCATATATTGCTGGGATATTAAACAGCTATATTTTAAATACCGCATTTGTATTTAAGGAGAAGAAGACGAAAAAAAACCTATTTATGTTTTCAAGTGTTTATTTGTCTGCTCTTTTGATAAACCTTAGCCTTTTATATATTATGGTAGATGTTTTGGGAGTAGGTCCTATTACTGGGCAGATACTTGTTACTGGACTTGTCATGATATATAATTATATAATGCAAAAGAAATGGACCTTCGGGTCATCTAAATAAAATAAGACCTAATCATTTGAGTGAATCTTTATCAAATGATTAGGTCTTTAAATTTTGACTAAATAACTCTTCTTCCGTAAAGGAAATTTTTTCTTGTGCTTAATGAATCTATTCTAACGCTCTTTCCAGGGCTAGGAGAATGTATGAATTGTCCATTTCCTATATATATCCCTATGTGTCCAGGGAAGTATACAAGGTCTCCGGATCTAAGTTCGCTTCTTGAAACCTTAGTTCCAACTCTTCCTTGCTCTGCAGATGTCCTTGGAAGTCTTACTCCTGCTTTTCTAAATACATACTGAGTAAATCCAGAACAGTCGAATCCACTTGGAGTAGTTCCGCCCCATCTATATGGGACTCCTATGTAGTTTCTAGCAATAGATACAACGCTTGGAGTTTTTGGCTTTGTTCCATAAGCTATTATTTTTGGTTCAGGATTTTTTATTACTTGTTCGCTTAGTGTAACTTTTTCAATTTCTTCTCCATTTACTTCTATTACTTCTCTAAGTACTTCTTTTACACCGTTTTCTCCCTCGGAAGTTACTTTTGTAGTACCCTCTGTCATAGAAGAATCAGCAACTCTTTTTTCTGCTCTATATATAGGTATGTTTACACTTTCTTCATATGTAACTTTCACATCAATTAAAGGCTTGATATGATCCCCAGTAGATTCATTTGAAGAATCTCTGTTTATATTAGATCTTGAAACACTAGCTATACTTATTGGTGACTTTACTACTGCTAAAGCTTGATGATTATTGAATATTTTATCGACACTAATTTTTTCAGCTTTTAGAACATCTACCTGTTGTAAAAATTCTACCTTGGCATTTTGCTTAGATGTTGAAAAAGGTGCTTTTATTGCCTCAAGAACATTTTCTGCAATAGCTTCATCTTTTACTGCCATAAGAACTTTGCCATCTGATTTTATTAGATAGCCTGGAGATTTGATATCCAGTGAAGAAACTGTTTTTATTTTAAGGTCTTCTGCATCTGTAAGGTCGTTTCCGTTTAATTTTCCTTTTATATATTCAATATTTATGTCGTATGTAATTTCTTGTCCTTTTGTGTCTCTAAGCTCGCTATCAAGTTCTTTTAAAAGTTTCTCCATTTGGGATGGTCTTTTTACTATCCCCACGGTGCTTCCATTTACTGCTACTTCATAGGCCACTCCTGGCTGAACATAGGCTAAAAAGCCTGCAAGAGCAACAAGGGCAATTAAAGAATAAACATAGAGTCTATTTTGAAGTAGCCTTCTTTTTAGCCCTTTTGACATTTTAATCATAAAAATTTCCTCCAAACTGTCTGGTTAGTATTGAAAGGCTTTCTAATGAAAACCAGTTCTTTCTATTTTCTTATAGAAAGTTTCATGTTCCCAAGTACATCTTGGTAAGGGTACTGAAAGATTATATCATAAATTTTATATTAAAAATAGGCTTTAGTTACAGAAAAGTAACAGGATAAAATCTGTCTATCTAAAAACCAGTATTTTCAATGGTATAAAGATATTAATAAAATAAAAATTTTTTTCTTTTACCCTAAAATAGTTACGAATTATTTACACTTTCTTCCTTTAAGTAACAAATCTCATTTACTGAGTTATAATATACGTGTACTGCTACAAATAGTACACACATAACTTAATATATTGTGAGAAAAGTGAAGGGAGCAAAGTTAATCGTGAAAGACAAAAAAAGCTTTTTAAAATTATCCAGAAAAAAAATAATAATAGGTGTTTTAGCAGTAGCATTAATAAGTGCTTTAGCAATTGGTATATTTGGAAGAGGTAAGGATGAGGATGTTTATGTATCAACAGTTAACCTTGAAAAAGGCGATATAGAAAAAAGTCTATCTGTGACAGGTACCATAAAAGGAACGGATAGTGCAGAGATATCTTCTTCTCTTTCCTATGAGATAATATCTATAAATGTGAAAGAAGGGGATTATGTTAGTAAAGGACAAGTGCTAGCGGTCCTTGATGGAAAGGATTTAAAAAGAGAGATAGAAATGGCAAAGAAGGATTATGAACTGGCTGTCCTTCAAAGCAGAGAATCACTTACGGGGAATATAGACACTTCAATAAAAGCTCAAGAGGTACAACTAGAGCAGAGTATTTTAGAGCAGGAAGAGGCTCAAAGACAGGTCAATATAAAGAAAAATCTCCATGAAAGTGGAGCTATACCTCTTGAAGAACTTATACAAAGTGAGATCGTTTTAGAAAGAGCAAATATTTCCGTAGAGTTAGCTCAGGAAACCTTACGAAAAACAAAACACGACATTGAAAAGGCAATTGAAGAGTCAAGGCCAAAAGCATCAACAGAGAAATCTCTTGAAATAAAAAGGGATGTTATAAAACAAAAAGAAGAAGACCTTGAGAGATTAAACATCAAAAGCCCTATAGAAGGAACTGTAACAAGGGTAAATGCAAGACTTGGAAGAAATGCTCAAAATACTGATGGAAATAGACCTATGTTTATCATAGAGAACCTTTCGGATCTCAAGCTTATAGTTAGTATAAGTGAATTTGATATTGCAAGAGTTAGCGAAGGGCAGGAGGTTGAAATAAGTGCGGATATACTTGGCTCTGACTCTATAAAGGGATATGTATCAAGAATATCTCCAACTGGAGAAGCAAGGGACCAGGGAGGAAGAGAAATGGTTATTCCTGTTGAAATTGATATAGAAGGAAATGATCCAAGACTTATTGCAGGTGTAAGTGCAAGAGGAAAAGTACTTATTGATAGAAAAGAAAATACCTTTGTAGTTCCTTTTGAGACGATTCTTGAAGAAGCTGGTGAAAGTTATGTTTTAGCTGTGCGAGATGGCATAATTAATAAGATTAAAGTTGCTATAGGAATAGAGGGAGATATGAATACGGAAATAATTTCAAATGACCTTATAGAAGGAGATGAAATCATTCTAAACCCTACTATGGAGAAAATTGATGGAATGAAGGTAGCGACTGCTTCAAATCAGGAGATGAGGTAATGGAAAACTTAGTTATAAAGGTGGAAAACCTCCAGAAGACATATAAAATGGGAGATATTGAGGTAAAGGCTCTTAGGGGAGTTAGTCTTAATATTACAGAGGGAGAATTTATAGCAATAATGGGTTCTTCAGGCTCTGGGAAATCAACGTTTATGAATATAATAGGCTGCTTAGATAGACCTACAGCAGGGGAATATTTTTTAGAAGGAATAGATATAAAGGAAAAGACTGAAAATGATTTGTCATATATTAGAAATCAAAAGATTGGATTTGTATTTCAGGCATTCAATCTTATTCCAAGAACTACTTCACTAAAGAATGTAGAACTTCCTTTGATTTATGGAAAGATTTCTTCGAGCGAAAGAAGAGAAAGAGCCAAGTCTATGCTGGAAATAGTTGGACTTGGGGACCGGATATACCATCTTCCAAATGAACTTTCAGGAGGCCAAAAACAAAGGGTTGCTATAGCACGAGCTCTTGCAAATAATCCATCAATAATTCTTGCAGATGAGCCTACTGGAAATCTTGATTCGAGCTCTAGCAAAGAAATAATGGAGCTTTTCAGGCAGCTAAACAGTGAGGGGAAAACTGTAATAATAGTAACACATGAAAGGGATATAGCAGAATATACAGATAGGATAATTACATTTAAAGATGGTGAAATCATCAAAGATGAAGGGAGAGAAAGCTTTAATGTTGGTATTTGAAAATATAAGGCTGGCTCTTTCCAGTATAAAATCGAATAAAATGAGGTCATTCCTTACTATGCTAGGAATTATAATAGGAATATCATCAGTTATTGCAATCGCATCCCTTGGAGAGACTTCAAGAGCTGTAATTGCAAAAGAGTTTGAAGCATTTGGAAAAAACAGAGTTGTAATATATATGCCTTATTCGGAAGAAATGAGGGACTCTGATTTTTTTACTTTGGAAGATATAGAATATATTAAAACTAGATTTGGAGATGATATAGAATACCTTGCTCCTTCTGCAAGCTCTTCCTCTGATATCTCAAGGGGTAGAAAGACAGGTAGAGTAAATATAAGCGGGGTTGCAGACGGTTACGAGAAAATGGTTAATATGAATATCATAAGAGGAAGATTCCTTACAAATTCCGATGTCAAGTCAAGAAGACCTGTGGCTGTTGTTGATAAGAGGATGGCGGAAAATATATTTGGAAGTATAGATGTTGTAGGACAGACTATAAGGGTGAGCCTTGATTCAGTACCTACTGATGTGATGATTTCAGGAGTATACGAAGCGGAACCTTCTATATTTGACAGTATGATGACATCAGATTCTACGACTATGTATATGCCGTATACTATGTTCCCTTCCCAGATAAATTATATGGGTATGATAGATATGAAAATAAATGAAGAAAAATCATCAATAGAAGTGGGAAATCAAATTGCTAATATTTTAGCTAGATCAAAAGGAAGAGAACCTGGCTTTTATATGATGGAGACAACAGCAGGTCAGCAGGGAAGTATAGATTCAATACTCGGAACTCTTTCTATGGCGATAGGGGCTATAGCTGCAATTTCTCTTCTTGTAGGGGGAATTGGTATAATGAATATCATGCTGGTTTCAGTGACAGAAAGAACCAGAGAGATAGGTATTAGAAAATCACTTGGTGCTAGAAGAAAAGATATTCTTTTTCAGTTTTTGATTGAGGCTATGATAGTTTCTGCAACTGGAGGAATTATTGGTACTACAATAGGGGTTGCGATTTCATCATCAATATCACTTTTTTTGAAGATTCCCCCAGTAATATCTCCAGCAATAGTAGTAATAGCTGTGGTATTTTCTGCAGTTGTGGGAATGTTTTTTGGGCTTTATCCTGCAAATAGGGCAGCAAAGCTTGACCCGATAGAAGCCCTTAGATATGAATAGAGTGTTAAGAAACTGTAATAGAAAAGGCTGCACTTTGTGATATAATCATTTATAAAGTGAATAGGGAAAAAAATATTGTTTACAAAATGAATTAAATATAAATGATTAGATTATTAGGAGGTCTTTTATGAATAGGTTTTTACAAGGTCTTATAACTATAGGATTTTTAGCAGCAGTTAGTGTTTTTACAGCTACAGTATCTCTTGCAGTTCCCTCTACTGTCCAGGTTTTTGTAGATGGAACCCCTTTAGTGACGGATCAGCCTGCAGTTATAAGAAATAGCAGAACAATGGTTCCTTTTAATGTACTTTTCACTGCTCTTGGAGCAGAAGAGGTAAACTGGAATGAACCTGAGCAGAAGGTTACAGGAAAAAAAGGAGATTTGTCTGTAGAACTTTTTATTGGAAAAACAGGAGCAAGAGTTAATGGAGAAAGCGTTAATATGGATACTCCAGTTCAAATAATAAATAGCAGAACAATGGTTCCCCTAGCTTTTGTATCTAGATATCTTGGTGCTGAGGTAAACTGGGATGGGGTGAATTACATAGCATCTGTAAAGACCGTAAATGGTGGAATTCCAGATATATTTGACCCAATAGTTACAGTGCCTTCACCAGTGCCACCCAAAGATACATCTCAGAAATCAAATATAATAGCAGGGATTTATGTGGCTGAAAACATGAAGGGTGAAAGATTTGCAATTCAGTTTAACAATAACATGACCATAGATATAAAAAACCTTACTTCTAAAAAAGAAGGAAAAGGAAGCTATACTGTATCTGGAAACGCAGTATCAATAGATACAGAGTTTATTAAAAGTAATTTTATGATTGAGGAGTTAAGATACAACAATAGAAACATTGTATTTCTAAGAGAGACTTCTTCAGATGGAAGAGGTACTACAGCTATGACTCCAGTTCCATATGAGGAATTTGCAAAGATATATCAAAGTAATTAAAGTTAATATATGCAAAACTAGACCTGGTGCTATAGAGCATCAGGTTTTTTTGTACTTAAATTATAAAGTAGTTTGTTAAAACTAGATTAGAAATAGATTAAAAATTAGATATTTTATAGAAATTTATATTGTAAATAGATAATATGTATTATAAAATAGAGAAACCTAAAAAAAGTGAGTACTTACTCACTTTTATATTTTGAAAGGAGAAACAAGGAGGTATGAAAAAGTCTGAGCAGACCGAACAAAAGATTATGCTTGCTGCTGGGGAGATTTTTTCTGAAAAGGGTTATTCTGCAGCTTCTACAAGTGAGATAGCAAAAAAGGCAGGAGTATCAGAAGGCACTGTATTTAGATACTTCAGTACAAAGAAAGAGCTTCTGGTGAGACTTGTAAAATACGGAATTGAGATGTTTTCAGAAGATATAGCTATAAAGCCTCTTATTGAACTTACAAGGGCTAAGAAAAATGGGCAAGATTTTTTGTATGAAGTATCTATGAATAGATATGATTTATGGGTTAAGTATAGAAATCTTTTTAAAATTGTCATACATGAGCTTTCCTTTCATATGGAAATAAAAGAGCTCTTTGACAAATACATATGCGAAAAAGTAGAGAGCATACTTTCAAGTACTTATGAGGATTATATAAAATCAGGGGATTTTAGAGAGGATATAGATTCTCATAGTGCTATTAGAAGCTTTTCTGGAATGATTTTTATTCTATTTATGGAGCATGCTCATAGCAATGAAAATTCACGTGAAAAGATGCAAAGGGATATAAAAACGACAATTGATATATTTATCAATGGAGTAGGCAAAAAATAAGGAGGATGGATAAATGAAAAAACGAATTATCGCAGGAGTTATGGTCCTTGTATTTATGAGTCTTGCACTTATGGGTTGCTCAAATGAAGTAGTTTTAGAGGAGCAAGAGGAGAAGAGTGTTTCTGTGGAAACAACTGTATCTGAACTTAGAGATATTTCTTTAAATACTACAATTACAGGTGCTTTTAGGGCATCTGATACTGTAGATGTAGTTCCAAAGGTGATGGGTAAGGTAACATCTCTAAATGTGAGAGAAGGACAAAGAGTAAGTAAGAATCAAGTGCTTTTTACAATAGATTCTCAAAACGTGGCATCTGCAGTTAGAAATGCAGAGTCTGCTATAAAAAGCGCAGAGGCAGCTGTAGAATCAGCCCAAGCTTCTTTTAGAAGAACACAGGAGCAACATGAAAATGCCCTAGTAAACCTTGAAAGAACAAAGCAACTTTATGAGGCTGGGGCAGTTCCACTCAATCAGCTTGAGCAGGCAGAGCTTGGGGCATCTGATGTAAATATTGAAATTGCAAACTCCCAGGTTTTTCAGGCTCAGGTTTCTCTTGAAAATGCAAGGGCAGCTCTTTTAGACGCACAAACTGGTCTTGCTGATTATACTGTAAGAGCTCCAATTTCAGGAGTGGTTACTAGATTAAATATTACTCAGGGAAATGTTGCCAGTGGTGGACCTTCACTTACAATATCAAATTTGGATTCACTTATAATGGATAGTAATATACCTGAAAATCTTATCAACTATTTTAAAGTTGGAGATCAGATTCAAATAAGAGTTAGATCAGCCTCTGACGTTATTTTAACTGGTACTGTTCAGGTGATACTTCCTCCTAATCAAGGAAGTCTTACATATCCCCTTGAAATAAAAGTTAATAATGCACCATCAGAGGTTATGGCTGGGATGTTTGGAGAGATAAGTATAGCTACTCAAGTAAGCTCAAATACCGTAACTATCCCTTCATCTGCTGTCACTATAAAAGATGGACAAAGTGTTGTCTTTACTACTGAAGGAGATAGAGCAAAAATGCAGGTTGTAGAGACAGGACTTGATGATGGTGAGCATATAGAGATATTAAGTGGTATAGAAGTAGGGGAGACAATAATTTCAAAGGGTCAAAACTTCTTAGATGATGGAACTAAAATAATTATAGTGAGTCAGGGAGGTAATTAGATGTTTGTTTCTGGAATGTCTGTAAAAAGACCTGTTACCACCCTTATGTTCATGTTTATAGCGATTCTTTTGGGTTTTGTATCCCTTTCTAGACTTCCAGTTGACCTTTATCCTCAGATAGAGGTTCCGGTTGCCATAGTAACAGTTGATTATCCGGGTGTTGCACCACAGGAAATGGAAACCCTTGTAACAAGACCTATAGAACAGGCAGTATCAACTGTTTCCAATCTTAATATGGTAGAATCCTTTTCAAGCGAGGGGACTTCTATAATAGTGGTGCAGTTTGAATACGGCACAGATATGGATTTTGCAGCCCTGGATATGAGGGAAAAAGTAGACCTAGTGAAAGGGGCACTTCCTGATGGAGCATCATCGCCTCTGGTACTTAAGATAGACCCAAATGCTATGCCTATAATCGAGCTGAGCATGGCGGCTGATATGCCTGTAGACAGACTTCAGTCTATTATAGAGGACAATATCATAAGTAGACTTGAAAGACTTGAAGGAGTAGCTTCTGTGGATTCCTTTGGAGGTCAGGAGAGGGAAGTGAGGGTAAAGCTTGACCCTGTGAGAATGTCTCAATACGGCATAAGTGTGGCTCAGGTTCAAAATATATTAAGAAGCGAAAACCTAAATCTTCCTGGAGGAAGGGTTCAAAGAGGGAATCAAGAGCTCCTTATAAGAACTATGGGAGAATTTTCTTCAATAGAAGAAATAAAGAATCTTCCAATCACTCTAAGGACCGGAGAAGCAATAAGGATGGTCGATATAGCTGAGGTAGACCTTCAGTTTAAGGATGTAAGTTCTCTTTCAAGATTTAATGGGGAGACGAGCATTGGACTAAGTATCACAAAGCAATCTGTAGCAAACACGGTAATAGTTGCTCAAAGAGTCATAGAAGAGATTGGAAAGCTGAGAAGTGAATTTCCAGATATCACAATGGAAATTGCAGTGGACCAAAGTGAGTTTATAAATAGCTCTATAAGTAATGTTACAAAGAGTGCTCTTTATGGAGGTCTCCTTGCAGTTATAATATTATTTCTGTTCCTTAGAAATATCAGATCTACATTTATTGTTGCCATAGCAATACCAGTATCTATTATAAGTACCTTTGCTCTTATGTATTTTGGAGACCTTAGTATCAACCTTATTTCACTTGGGGGACTTGCCCTTGGAGTAGGGCTTCTTGTGGACAACTCCATAGTGGTACTTGAAAACATATACAGACTTGCAGAAGAGGGGAAAGATATTAAAAAGGCTTCCGTTGAGGGAGCGAAACAGGTGGGAATGGCAGTTTTTGCATCCACTATGACTACAGTTGCAGTATTTTTGCCTATAGTATTTGTGGAAGGATTTACTGCAATTATATTCAAACAGCTTTCCTATACAGTTACATTTTCACTTCTAGCATCTCTGGTAATAGCACTAACAGTAGTTCCTATGCTCTCTTCAAAAATACTTAGAGTGGGAGAGCAAAAGACTAGAAAAAGAAAAGGAATAGGACTTGGAATTATTTTAGATGGGTTTTCCAAGGCAATTGATGGAGTAAATGATTTCTATTCTTCTTTATTAAAATCAGCTTTAAGACATAGATTAATATCTGTAATTATAGCTCTTGTAGTTTTGATTTCTTCATTATTTCTCGTTACTATGGTGGGAAGTGAGTTTTTCCCTATGGAAGATGAAGGAAGCTTTTCAGTTCAGGTAGAAATGCCATTTGGTGCTAGCATAAATGAAACCGATGAAATGGTAAGAAAAGTTGAAGACATAGTCAATCAAATACCTGAAAAATCTAGAGTATTTACAAGAGTAGGAGGAAGCAGTGGATTTAACCTTACGGCTTCTAATACTTCAAATGTAAATGTCAACTTAAAACCTATATCTGAAAGGGAAAGAGAAACTACAGAAATCGTCCAATGGGTAAGAAGAGAAACCCAGTCTATAGCAGGAGCTGAAATAACAGTAAGTGAAACCTCAGCTATGTCAGGAGGCTTTGGCGGAGGGACTCCTATAAGCATAGATATAAAGGGAGATAACCTTGAAACCCTTGAAGAAATAGCAACTCAGTTTAGGGATATAATGAGAAATGTACCTGGAACATCTGAAGTATCAATAGGTGTTGAAGATGGAGATCCCGAAGCTAGGGTAGTAATTGACAGAAGTAGGGCTTCTATTTATGGAGTGAGTGCAGCTGAGGTTGCAAACTCATTAAGAGCTTCCATAGAAGGGGTAAGAGCCACTTCCCTTAAGATGATGGATAGCGAAATAGATGTAATAGTTTCACTAGACGAATCTGTAAAGAGTTCTGTTGAAAATATGAAGCAAATAGAAATTCTTACTTCCACAGGGAGAATAGTGACACTTGGACAAATAGCTGATGTGGAGTTTGGAAACTCTCCTACTCAAATAAGAAGATCAAGTCAGGTAAGGACAATAAGCGTAACTTCTGGAATATACGGAAGAGATCTAGGCTCTGTTGTATCTGATATAGAAAAAGAGCTTGAAAGATATCCTATGCCAGATGGATATACCTACAGTTTTTCAGGAGAACAAGAACAGATGGCAGAGGCATTTTCAGGGCTGATACTTGCTCTTGTATTATCCATAATTATAGTATATATGATTCTGGCTTCTCAGTTTGAATCTTTGCTTCATCCATTTACTGTAATACTATCCGTTCCTTTTGCTCTTTCTGGAGGGTTTATAGGACTGTTTATAACTGGAAAAGCGCTATCAGTTCCTGCATTTATAGGAATCATAATGCTTGCTGGGATAGTTGTAAACAATGCGATAGTTCTTATAGATTATATAAATCAGACAAGAGGAGCTTTAAGTAGCAGGACTGAGGCTATAATCAAGGCAGTAAAAGACAGATTTAGACCAATAATGATGACCACATTAACTACAGTGCTTGGGCTAGTTCCAATCGCTATAGGAGGAGCTGAAGGTGGAAATACTATAGCTCCACTTGCTATAGTTGTAATAGGAGGACTTACCCTCTCTACAGTATTTACCCTGTCATTTATTCCAGTTGTATATAGCTTGTTTGATGACCTTTCTATAAAGATTAAAAAAGTTTTAAAAAGAGATGTAAAAGTATAAAAAAAGGGGCTGTCGGGAAAAGGCGTTTTTTGAACGATGAACCCTAAAAATTAAAAATCCTAGATTATTAAAGACATTCAGAAATGTAAATGTT
>NZ_JAGGLI010000025.1 GCF_017874355.1 Acetoanaerobium pronyense | reverse complement strand
TTAATTTGCTGCCTTTTTTTTATATTTTTTTAAGAATTAAAAAAAGCGACAAAGTCGCTTTTTAGAAAGGGGCTATTTCCCGACAGCCCCTTTTTAATGCGTATAACAAAGCAAAAAATTAACAAAAGAAAAATTACATAAAAAGTAAAAAAATTTAAACTAAAATATTTTTATTTACGAAATAAAATATAGATTTTCCAAGGGTTATATAGTTTACTGAAAATTAGTAGCAAAAAAGTCCTGTTTGCTTGGGCTTTTTCGGGAATAATTGGTTTAAATATACTAAAGTGATTGTCATAAAATGTCGAAATATAATATAGCTTAAAATTTTAAATCAAACTCATTTGGAATTATTATTAAAATTTCATACATGACAAATGATAAGTAGACATATATAATGTAAAGAGTTATATATAAAATTAAAAATGAAGAATTTGGAAAATCTATTACGTGGGGAGATGAATTTATGAGGCTGAAAATAGGACAGAAAATGGTGTTAGGACTTATTTTGTTAATAACTTTGCCACTTCTTATAGTGGGTTATAGGACTGCTAGCACTACGAAATCTGTAATGACTGAGCAATATGTAAATGCTATGAATGAGATCAATGGAGCAACGACTGCTTCTCTTGAAAATCTACTTGAAGGTTATGGAAAAGGTTTGCAGCTTGTGAGCCAAAATTACAATGCTAGAACTATAGTTTCTAATCCGGAGTTTGAGTTTTTTCTTCTGGATGCCTTTGACGATTATCTAAAGGTTAATCCAGATGTATCCAATATTTATATAGGAACTGAGGAAGGATCTATGCTAATATACCCAGATCCAGGTCTTCCAGAGGGATATGACCCAAGGACAAGACCTTGGTATGAAGACGGAATGAGTTCTAAAGAACTTGTATGGACTGATCCATATCCAGATGCAAATACTGGAGCTATAGTAGTGACGGCTTCAATTCCTGTATACGACAATGAAGATGACAACCTAATCATTGGAATTATGGCAATTGATCTTTATCTAGACTACTTTACTGAGCTTGTAAAGCAATTAAAGTTAGGAGAGTCTGGAAAGGCATATATAGTAGCATCAGATGGCTCTATAATAGCACATGAAGACCCAGAAATGCTTGGGCAGAAGGTTTCAGATGAGCAGCTAGCTCATATTAAATCAGATGAAAGAGCTCAAAGAGATTATAGCGATGAAACTGGAGATAGAAGGTTTGAGATAGTTAGAAGATTTAGCAGTATGGACTGGTATCTTGTAAACAGCATATCCTATAGCGAGATAACAGATATAACAAATGATATGACACTAAACACCACAATTATCGGGGGAATAGCTTTTCTAATAGCAATAGGTATAGGTATACTTGCATCTAGATATATTTCAAAACCTATAAAAGAAATTGAAAATAAGATGAGCCTTGTAAAAGAAGGGGATTTTACAGTTAGAATGGATGTAAAATCAAAAGATGAAATAGGAAGTCTATCACAGAGCTTTAATGAGATGATAGAAAAGGTTAAGGATCTTATGGTATCCACAATTCAGGTTAGTGAAGAGGTACGAAATGCTTCTGAAAATCTGGCGGCATTTTCTCAGCAGACCAGTGCATCATCTACAGAGGTTGCAAACACAGTAGAGGAAATCGCTAGGGGAGCATCGGAGCAAGCTGAAGAGACAGAAAAGGGAGTAAAGGTAGCAAATACCCTTTCATTTAAATTTGAAGAGCTTTCACTAAGTAGTGAAGGTATGGATGAGGATGCAAAAAGCACTATAGAGGTAAATAAAGAAGGTGTTAGGAGTCTTGAAGAACTTAAAAAGACAAGTGAGATAACTAAGTCATCCACAGAAAGAGTAGAAGCGGCTATAGTTGAGCTTGATAAAAGTGCTAACTCCATAAATGCAATACTTGAGACAATAACCGCAATATCAAGCCAGACAAATCTGCTTGCATTAAATGCATCTATAGAAGCAGCTAGAGCAGGAGAAGCAGGAAAAGGGTTTGCTGTTGTAGCAGATGAAATCAGAAAACTGGCTGAAGGCTCAGATAGAGCAGCCCACGAAATAAAAGTTATACTTGACCAAATCCAGTATGATAGTAAAAATACAGTAGATATAATGAGCGAGGTAAAGACTATATATGATGAGCAGGAATCATCTGTGGAAAAAGTGAATCTTGCTTTTATAGAAATATCAAAATCAATAGGAAATGTGGTTCAGAAGATAAAATCAATTACAAGACAGATAGACGACCTAAAGACAGAAAAGGAAACCATAGTAAGCTCTATGGAAAATATATCTGCAGTATCTGAAGAAACTGCTGCAGCATCAGAAGAGGTTACAGCATCAATGCAGCAACAGGCAGAAGCAGTAGAGCAGGTTGCAGAAAGCGCATCTCGTCTGAGCAGGCTTTCGGGAGAACTTATGAGTAAGCTAAAAATGTTCAAAATATAATAAAGACTTAGGGCAGGTATCTTTAAGGTACCTGTCTTTTGATTTTAAAAATAAAGTTTTTAGATTACTTGCTACAGGTAGATTACAATTGTGCCTTTTTCATTTACGCAACAGTTAATTAGCAGTAAAATAGGAATAGAACATGAATAGTAAAAAGATAGCATAAATAGCAAAGAGACAAAAAATAGTGAAAAACAAAAAAAGAATAATGAGACAGAAAAATAATAAATAGGATAAAGGTGGTTTATTTGAAAAAGTATTTGAAATATCTTGTTATTTTTTTAGGGGTATTTGGGGCTATCCTCGGTGGAGGTATTTTTGCAATAAACAGGTACTATAACGCTACCTCATTTGAGGAATTTGAAGCAATATACCAAGAGCAAGAGATAGAGGAAGTAGAAGAAATCGAAACCGCAGAGGAAAAGGAGCAAAGAGAGCTTGACGAAAGATACGGAAAAACGAGAAGGGTTAATATACTTCTTGTAGGAATAGATGGAGTAAGGACAGATACCTTGATGGTTCTTAGCTACGATCAGGAAGATAATATGCTTGATATAATATCTATCCCAAGAGATACCTATATAGATTTATACGGATATAGAGACCCGGCTAGGAAAAAAATAAACTCAGTATATGGCTATCCAGAAGGACGAGGCGGAATAAAAGGAACTGCAGAGGCAGTATCAAAAATACTTGGAGTAACTATTCACAATTATGCTGTTGTGGATTACAAAGGTGTTAGAGAGATTGTGGACTCTATAGGTGGGGTAGAAGTAGATATACCATTTAGAATGGTTTATGATGACCCTTATGATACTCCCCCTTTAAAAATAAGATTTGAAAAGGGTAAAAAGCTTCTTGATGGAGAAGATGCTGTAAAATACCTAAGATGGAGAAAAAATAACTCTGGAGCTGCAGGGGGAGAAGGGGATTTAGGAAGAATAAGCAGGCAGCAAGAATTTGTAATGGTTGCGATGAAAAAAGCAATGAATCCAATAAGACTTCCAAATGTTATAAGTACGGGACTTCAAAATACAAAAACAAGTCTTACATTAACAGAAGCACTTTACTATGGAACAAAAGCTTTGAATATGAATGACACAGATATAAATGCATATAGCCTACCAGGAGAAGACAGATTAGAAAATGGTGCTTGGTATTTTGAACATGATAGAGAAAAAACTAGAGCGTTGATGAGGAACTTATATAGAGGGATAAGACCTGTTGAAGACGAAGGGAATTGATTTTATGAAAAAAGAGGACAAGCTGGATGAACAAAGCAAGTTTATTATAACGGCTCTAATACTAGCACTTGCAATACTTTTTTTACCCCCTCTTATAAATAGCGCAAAGCTTACAAGCATAGATTCAGGTTTTGAAAGTGAAGAGATAGAAGAAGAGATATTAGGGATAGAAGCAGAAGAGGAAGAGGAAGTGATGGAAGAAATCCTAGATGAAGAAATGCTTGAAGAAGAGGAAGAATTTTCCGAGGACGAATTCAATGTAGGGGATTCTCTAAATGATAAGCTTATGGAAGGAAATGTAGACTGATAATTTGAATCAAGGGGGAAAAAATGGATCAGGGAGAAAAAAAGGGGCTTGGAAAAAATATAAACCTCTATCTCACTGCGAATCTTCTAATATCCTTTGCATATGGGATATTTATGATGTTTGCAGCTTTATATCTTAAAGAGGTAGGTTATGGAGAAAATTTTGTAGGAAAAATGCTGTCTTCTCACACTCTGTCTACAGCAATATTTTCAGTTTTTGGAGCATATCTTGTAGGGCGGATAGGAAAGAAAAAAAGCATATTGATTGGAATCTTCGGGCTTTTTTTTGGAATGCTTCTTATGGTAAAAGTAGATTCCTCATACCTCATAATAATGATGGGTATACTTAGCGGCTTTGGATATGCCATAAAAAATACAGTTGAAGCAATGTTTCTAACTGAAAACGCTCCTATAGAGAGCAGAGTCCTTGCTTTTAGCATGAATTTTACAGCAATGAACCTGGGTATGACGAGCTCTAATCTAATGGGCGGTTTTATCTCGGATTTTTTGTCGAATTATCTAGGTTCAGTTGGAGCGTTGTCCGCTGTCCTTTCTATGGGAGGATTTATAGTTTTAATTGCAGCTATTCCAGTGCTAATGCTTCATGAAAATAAAATAATACATAGAAGAACCGTATCTGAATATCTATTAGGATACAAAAATATACTTATAAGTAGTAAGTCTGCTAACAGGTTCCTTCTTTTTAATGGAACTATAGGGATGGGTGCAGGGATGGTGGTCCCTTTTTTTAGCGTATACCTAAAATATTCCCTAAATGTAGATGATTCTATAGTAGGCTCGATACTCTCATTTTCTCAGTTTGGATGTGTACTTGGAGGGCTGCTTATTCCGGTCCTCGTAGGGAAAATAGGAGCACATAGAGCAATAGTGCTTTGTCAACTTTTATCAATACCATTTTTGATATCGATAGCCTTTCCACAAGGAATACTGCTTATAGCAATATCTTTTTTTATGAGGTCATCTCTTATGAATATGGCTTTTCCTTTGATACAAAATATTGGTATGGAAATGGTTCATCCATTAGACAGAGCTAATCTTTCAAGTCTTATGTCTCTTTCTGGAAATCTCACTAGAGCTCTCGGGATATCTGTAGGGGGATTTATAATGGAAAACTATAGCTATAATATGCCTTATTACTTTACTGTGGGACTTTATCTTATAGCTACATCAATGTTTGTATTTATGTTTAAAGGAGAGGTCTTAAGAAAGGAGTCCCCAACTTATGGAGCATCATAAAGCTGCTTTTGAAGTGAATAAATGGCTAAAAATTGTCATTCCTATATTTGCTATTGTGAATATTATACAGATTTTACCCCTTGTATTTTCTTTCTCTGAAGCGGCAAATCTACTTGGAGGAAATTTCATAGTATTTTCCGTAATTATTTTGACATTGATTAATGTACTTTTTCTCGGTATGCTATTTCTAGGAAAAAAAATTGGGTTTTACGGTTTTTTAATTTCTCAGATATCTCTTTCGATACTTGGATTTTCAAGCGGAATCTATGGCTTTGAAGAAGGTGTAGTAAGACCTGTTGTGATGATGGTACTCATATACACAGGAGTAAAGCTAAGATAATGATATCTGGGACTTATATGGAAGGGTGCTTTAATAGTGAAAAATTTTTTAAAAACAGTTCTTTTAGTGACCTTTTTAGGGACAGTCCTCTCTGGCTGCACAAGAGTCGCTACACCAGAAGAGCTACTACATCCTCCAGAGCTTAATTTGGAGAAAAAGGGCATGAAAGATGCTATGGAAAAATTCCTCCCTGCAAATGCTACATTTACTGTACTTCCTGCTCTCGACGAAATAGAAAAGGAAGATGCCTTTACAAAGAGAGATTTGGATGGAAGCGGCACAGAGGAGCTTATAGCATTTTACAGAGATAAAAGCACTAAGCTTATAGGGATCATGGTTTTAAGGGAAAAAAATGGTGTTTGGAGTAGTATTGCAGACATAAAGCTAAAATCCTTTGAGATACTTCAGTACAGCATAAAGGACCTTGATGGAGATGGAAAGAGAGAGATAATAATCGGAACACAAGGGGATGAACAGTTTAGCTATGGCAAAAAACTTACTATTCTTGGATTCAATGGGGATAGTATTGAGCCTATAGTAGAGATGCCATATCTAGCAGGCGATGTATATGATATAAATGGAGATGGATTTTACGAGGTAGTAGTGACATATCAGGATACTACAACCCTTGAAAATAGACTAAGAGTTATGAACTATAAAGACGAAAAAATGAATAGGATGGCAGAAACAGGTTTATATCCAGGGACTGAGCCATATTCTATTAAGATAAGCGGAATATATGATGATAAGAAGGCGATATTTGTAGATTCCTTTATAGGTGGGCAAGAAGGAAAGACAGAGGTGTTTTTTTACACTGATAAAAGCTTAAAGGACAGTGTGGAGGTTCTCGGACTTTCTCTTCCTAAAAAGGTATTTCCAGTTCAAAGTAAAGATATGGACTCAAATGGAATAATGGAGATAGGATTCCCATTCTTACCTCCAGATGGGAAAAATATGTACGAACCCTCAAAGCCTTGGGTGAAAAGCTACTATAATATAACAAATGAAGGAACCTTAAAACTCAGCAAACAGATATACGAAGATTATAGGATGGGCTTTTTATTTGAAATACCTGAAAGCTTCACATCAAGATATACTCTTGAAAAAGATGATGAAGAAAGAGTGCTAAGAGTTAATTTTATAGACTCTCAAAATAACCCTCATCTGCTTTCTGAGATAAGAATCATGAATAAATCAGAGTGGGAGCAGACAGAGCAAGTCCTTCAAGTAATATCTGAAAGTAGTGAAGAGATAACCGGAGGACGAGTCGAAGACTTTTCTGAAGACTTAAATGAAGAAGATAAGGCACTTTATTTGAGGATGAGATCAGATATACTCAATCTTTCCAATGTAACCAAGCCAATAGGACTTTAAAATAAGGAGTGAACCCTTTGAAGATATTAGTATTAGAAGATGAATACTCCATAAGAAGCTTTGTAACTATAAACCTAAAGCGAGAAGGCTATGAGGTTTTCGAAGCATCTACAGGGGAAGAAGCAGTAGAAGTTTTTGAAAAAAATAATGATATAAGGTTAGCTATACTTGATGTAATGCTACCTGGGATAGATGGCTTTGAAGTCCTTAAAAGACTTAGAGAAAAAAGCCCTTCAATTGGAATCATAATGCTTACAGCAAGAACTCAAGAGCAGGATAAGGTTTTAGGACTTGAGTATGGAGCAGATGATTATATAAGCAAGCCGTTTAGCCCTACAGAACTTGTGGCAAGAATAAAATCACTTACAAGAAGAATCTCCTTGAGTGATGTTGTAGATTATGAAAAAGACGAAATTAGAAGTGGACATTTTACACTAAAGCTATCAGATAGAAAATTCTATAAAAGTGATAAAGAAATCGAGCTTACTCCAAAGGAGTTTGAAATACTTGATCTTTTTATGAGAAATAAGGGAAAATCTCTAAGCAGAGACCAGATATTAAATGAAATCTGGGGAAAAAATTACTTTGGAGACTTGAAGGTGGTTGACGTAAATATGAGAAGAATCAGAAAAAAAATAGAAAAGGACCCTGCCAATCCTTGTTACCTCAAGACTGTATGGGGATATGGATATAGGTGGGAAGAGGATGAAAGTTAGATCAAGTATAAGGAGCAGGATAATAATAAATTTTGGAGCTATAGTAATAGCAACAGTTATAGTTCTTGAAGTCTTTTTTGTGATATTTGTTCAAAACTATTACTTTGGAGGAGTAGAACAAATTTTAAGAGATAGGGTAACTATGACCTCAGAGTTTTTAAATAGATACTTTAATTACTCTACAGCCCAAGAAAAATCCAAGTTCCTTTTTGAAAATTCTATGTCTTCCTATGATTCTAAGTTTTTGATTCAGATACTAGATTCAAACGCTACAGTTATAATGGACTCAAATGGATTTTCAGATCCAGTACCTATAGAATCTGAGGATGTAAAGGCGGCATTTGAAAATAGACTTGTAATATATGAAGGAAAAAGCGAAGTCACAGGTGAACGGATAATGTCTGCAACTAGGCCTCTTGTCAGATATAATCAAATTGATGGGGCTATAAGATTTACTGTATCACTTGATAGCGTATATAAAGAGGTAAGGCAGTATGTCCTTGGAGGTATTTTGCTTGGGTTTACCGTGATACTCTTTTTTATGGTCATGGCTATAATAATATCCAAGTCTATCGTAAATCCAATCAAACAGTTAAATACAGTTGCAAAGCATATGGCTCTAGGGGATTTTGAGAAAAAAGCAATTAAGATGTATGATGATGAGATAGGTCAGCTTTCAGATACTATGAACTTTATGGCAGAAGAGATTTTAAAGGCTGACAAACTAAAAATTGACTTCATATCCTCAATTTCCCATGAACTAAGAACTCCTCTTACTTCAATAAAGGGATGGTCCGAAACTCTACTTGCTGGAGATATAGAAAAAAACAGTGAGCTTGATATAGGGCTTAATATAATTTCTGGAGAAACCGATAGGCTCAAGGATATAGTTGAAGAACTTCTTGATTTTTCGAGGCTTGAATCAACTACCATGAGAGTAAATATGAAACCTATGAGTCCTAAAAAGGTACTTGAAGAGGTTTATAAGCAGTTTATACCAAGAGCAGAAGGAATTAATCTTACCTGCAATTCCCAAGGGGAAGAGACCTTTGTAATGGGTGATGTAAATAGAATAAGACAGGTATTTATCAATCTCCTTGCAAATGCTCTAAAGTTTACACCTCAAGGAGGGACTATTCATCTTGAAGCTATAGGATATAAAGAAAAGATAGAAATAAATATTTCTGACACAGGAATTGGAATATCAAAAGAAAATATTGAAAAAATAAGAGAGAAATTTTATAAAGTAAGTCACAATTCTCCAGGAAGTGGCCTTGGACTTTCTATTGTTGATGAGATTTTAAAGATTCATAGTTCAACAATGGAGATAGAAAGTGAGATTGGAAAAGGCACTGTAATTAAAATCATTATGCCTTCCATAACCTCAAAAGAAAGTATATAAAAAAACTAAAAAATAAAGCCAACGTAGTGTAAAATTTTACAATGCGTTGGCTTTTGTCATTTTATACAGGTTTTACCTGGTGGAAGGTTTTCTTTCCTTTTTTTATCATTATTACTCCATCTTTAATCATTGAAGAGTCTAATTTGTAGTCTATGGAGTCCACCTTTACATCGTTTACAGATATTCCTCCTTGAGCAATTAGCCTTCTAGCTTCCCCTTTTGAAGGAACCAAAGAAGTAAGACTAAGGATTTCAATAATTCCTATTCCATCCTCAAGGTCTGAAGAAGAGATTTCTGTAGTAGGTGCGTTATCTGAAACATTTCCTTTTGCAAATATGGCCCTTGCGGCTTCAAGGGAAGATGTTGCATCTTCTTCGCCATGAACGAGCTTTGTAACTTCGTAAGCCAGTATTTCTTTAGCTTCATTTATTTTAGAACCTTCTAGGCTTCCAAGTCTTCTAACTTCATCCATAGGAAGGAATGTAAGAAGGGCAAGGCACTTCTCCACAGATGCATCCTCTATATTTCTCCAGTACTGAAAAAACTCGTATGGAGAAGTTTTTTCTCTATCAAGCCACACTGCGCCAGACATGGTCTTTCCCATTTTTTTCCCATCTGCTGTAGTAAGAAGGTTAAAAGTCATACCAAAAGCCTGTTTTTGCTCTTTTCTTCTTATGAGGTCGGTACCAGCTATAATATTTGACCACTGATCATCTCCACCAAGCTGAAGGGTGCATCCATGTCTTCTATTTAGCTCAAGAAAATCATAAGCCTGCATTATCATGTAGTTAAATTCAAGAAAAGATAGTCCTTTTTCCATTCTTGATTTGAAACATTCTGCAGTAAGCATTCTATTTACTGAAAAATGCTGGCCTATTTCCCTTAGAAAAGGTATATATGTAAGTCCCATAAGCCACTGTGCGTTGTCTACAAGAATTGCCTTGTCATCACTGAAATCAATAAATCTTCCTAGTTGTTCTTTGAATCTATCACCGTTGTGCTTTATAATTTCAGGAGTCATCATCTGCCTCATATCAGTTCTTCCAGATGGGTCGCCAATCATAGCTGTTCCACCACCTATAAGGACCACAGGCTTATGTCCAGCCATCTGAAGGTGTCTCATAGCCACTGCTTGAAGAAAATGACCTACATGGAGGCTGTCAGCGGTAGGGTCATAGCCAGTATAAAAAACAACCTTTTCTTTTCCTAAAAGCTCTTTTATCTCATCTTCGTGGGTAGCTTGGGCTATAAAACCACGTTCTTTAAGTACGTCAAACACATTGCTCATTTCCTCACCTCAATTTAAGTTTTATCTTTATATTATAATACTACGGACCTTAGAATTTCAAGGGACAAAAAAATTGTTCAATTTATGGTTAAGATGTTATAATGTATGGTAATAGTATTTTATAGAACATAAAAAATGGAGGGAAAAAAGAATGGAAGACGGCGTCGGGAGGACTTTCTTTGACATACTTAGAACACCACTAGGTATAATTTCGGGAGGAAGAAGTTTAAAAAACATTTTCGCTAAAGCAGATCATCCAGAAGATACCGAAGAAATGCTTAAAGATGAGCTTATTACTATTTTGGATGAAGAGGAAGAAAAAGGAGCAGTGAATCTGTTTGAAAAGGAAATGATTAAGAACGTCCTAAAACTCTACGAGACAAAGACTAAGGAGATTATGATCCCAAGGACATCCGTGTTTACTGTAAACATTGAAGATGAAACACCAGAAATCATTGACAGAATAATAGAGGAGAGGTATTCAAGAGTACCTGTCTATGAGAAGGAAATAGATAATATAATAGGAGTACTTCATATAAAGGATCTTCTTGAAGCTTCAAGAAAAGGAGACCTTGATAATATAGATATAAGATCTCTAATGAGAAAACCGTATTTTATTCATGAATATATGAGTATAGATGAGCTTTTTCTAGAAATGAAAAAGCTGAGAAATCATATGGCTTTAGTAATTGATGAATATGGTGGATTCTCTGGAATAATAACAATAGAAGACCTTGTGGAAGAGATAGTAGGAGATATATCAGATGAGGATGATGACATCATTGAAGAGGAAGAAATAGTGAAAATCAACGATGAGATATATGAAATTGAAGGACTTACAAGTATATCAGATATCAATGAGATGCTAAACATAGATCTTCCTACAGATACCAATGAAACAATTGGAGGGCTCCTTCTAGCTACACTTGGTAAAATACCTGATTTAAGCAATCCAGAAGATATAAAAAATGCAGAATTTGAGCATGTGGATTTAGAAGCTATTTCAGTTAGCGACAAAAGAATAGAAAAGCTAGTACTTAAAGTAAAAGATAGGGTAGAGAAGGAAGCATAATCAACTAAAATTATATTTATAAAATAAAAAAGGTCAGGATACTGAAAATATCAGTATGCTGACCTTTTTAAAATTATTTTTTTATAAAGGCTTTTTTTTATTATTGAAAATGTTTTCCTTAGATGATAGAATCAAGGTAAACGATTTACTAAAACGGTTACCTAACAATAAAATAGAAGAAGGGATTTTATGAAAACAACTATCAAGGATATAGCTAGGCTTTCAGGAGTCTCTACAACAACGGTGTCCAAAATCATCAATAAGAAGGATAAGGATATAAGTCAAGGGACAATAGACAGGGTAAATAATATTATGAGGGAACGAAACTATGTTCCAAGCACAATAGCAAGGAGCATGGTGACAAAAAAGACAAAAACTATAGGAATAATAATCCCTGACATAAGAAACCCTTTTTTTCCAGAGCTTACTAGAGGTGCTGAAGACATGGCTCATAGCCTTGGCTACAACCTTATGATATGTAATACAGATGATGATATAAAAAAAGAAAGGCAATATATGGATATACTCAAAAAGAAGATGGTAGATGGGATTATTTTTACAGCTTCATCTGCTGAAGTGGCTATATCACATATATCAAAGACGGACCCACCACTTGTACTTGTTGATAGAGATATAGATGTACCTAACTTAAAGGGAAGAATAATCGTAAACAATATAAATGGAGGGTATATTGGTACCAAGCATTTAATTGATAGAGGATGTAAAAAAATTGCAATAATTGCTGGTTCCAAATCTTCTCTTCCATCTGTTCATAGATATGAAGGGTATGTGAAAGCCATAGAGGAAAATGGTATAAAGCTTGATAAAGAGCTATGCAGATTTGGAAGCTTTAAAAGTGAATATGGATATGAGGCTACAATGGAAATACTAACTAAACATAATGATATAGATGGTATATTTTGTGCAAGTGACATGATAGCGATTGGTGCTATGAAGGCCGTAATTCAAAAAGGACTTAAAATTCCACAAGAAGTTAAAATAGTGGGTTTTGATGATATTTATATATCAGCATACTTGAATCCTGCACTTACAACAGTGAAGCAACCGATATATTCTATTGGCTCTGAGGCTGCAAAGCTTCTTATCGAGTCAATAGAAGATTCTAAAGAAAAAACAAGTATAGTACTTGAGACAGAGCTTGTAATAAGGGAAAGCACATAGGAGAGATGAATATGGGAATATGCGTAATAGGAAGCCTCAATATGGACCTTGTAGTAAGGGTAAAAGAAATTCCTAAAAAGGGTGAGACTGTGATTGGAAAGGACTTTAGCACAGTTCCAGGCGGTAAAGGAGCGAATCAGGCTGTTGCAGCTTCAAGGCTTGGAGCCAAGACATTTATGATAGGAAAAGTGGGAGATGACTCATTTGCTAAAAACCTCAAAGAATCATTGTCATCAAGTAATGTAGATATAAAAGGGTTACAGGAAGAGAAGAATCTCCCTACAGGAGTGGCTCTTATATCTGTTGATGAACATGGAGGAAACTCTATTATAGTAGCTCCTGGTGCGAATTTTGAAATGAGAAAAGAAGATATAGATAAAAACATGAGCCTAATTGAAGACTCAAAGATAGTAGTGCTGCAACACGAAATACCTATTGAAACTGTGAGCTATGCATTAGCTGCTGCAAAATCAAAAGGAAAAATTACAGTTCTTAACCCAGCGCCAGCTGATGAAGTATCTCTAGAGGCACTAAAAGGACTTGACTTTATAATACCAAATGAACATGAACTTGAGACTTTGTGCAAACAGAAGATTACAGATGAAAAAAGCATGATTGAAGGAGCAAAGAGCCTCATAGAAAAAGGGGTAAAAAATGTAATCATAACCCTTGGTGAAAAAGGATGCCTTCATGTGACCGCGAGTGAATCAATAAATTACGACGCGTTTAAAGTAGTAGCAGTTGATACTACAGCGGCGGGAGACAGCTTTATTGGAGGGTTTTGTGCAAATTATCTAAAAACTGGAGATATAAAAGCAGCTATAGTATTTGGACAAAAAACTGCTGCTTTATCTGTTACAAAATACGGAGCTCAAAGCTCGATACCTACCATTGAAGAATTTGAAGAATTTTGGAGGTAGATTATGAAAAAAACAAAACTTATTAATTCTGAGCTTTCCTATGAAATATCTAAGCTTGGACATACAGATGAAATAACAGTAGCAGACTGCGGGCTTCCTATTCCAAAAGATATAAATAGAATTGACCTTGCGCTAGTAAGAGGGATTCCAACATTTAAAGATACTCTAGAGGCTATACTTTTAGAGATGGAGGTTGAAGAGATAGTACTAGCGGAGGAAATAAAAGAAAATAATAGTGAAATCCTTGATTTTATAAAAGAAAAATTAGGGGATAAAAAGGTGAACTTTATCTCCCATGAAGAATTCAAAAAACGTACTCTTCACTCCAAAACGATTGTAAGGACAGGCGAAGCTTCACCCTATGCCAATGTAATACTTAAATCAGGAGTAGCTTTTTAGATTGGAAAGGAGCTTTAATCTTGAACATATTAAAGTTAGAAAATATATCCAAAAGTTTTCCGGGTGTAAAAGCATTAGATAATGTTTCCCTTAGAGGTTATGAAGGGGAGGCTATGGCTCTTCTTGGAGAAAATGGAGCCGGAAAATCCACTCTCATAAAAATCCTTGGAGGAGCTTACAAAAAGGATGAAGGGGATATATATATAGATGAAAAGAAGGTGGAAATATCAACTGTTCATGATTCTCAAGCCTTTGGAATTTCTGTAATACATCAGGAACTTAATCTGATGGAAAATATGACAGTGGCAGAAAATGTATTTATAGGAAGAGAGCCTAAAAAATCTTTTGGAATAATAGATAAAAACAAGCTAAAAAAAGATACATCTGAATTGCTAAATAGGCTGGGAGTAAATATAGATCCGGATGAAAAGGTTAAAAACCTCTCTATAGCCTCAAAGCAGATGGTGGAAATTGCGAAGGCGCTATCCCTTGATGCGAGAATCATCGTTATGGATGAGCCGACAGATGCCTTGACAGATAAAGAAGTAGACAAACTATTTGACGCAGTGAATGAACTAAAAAAACAAGGCAAAGCAATAATATATATCTCCCATAGACTTAAGGAAATATTTGAAATATGCGAAAAAGTCACTGTGCTAAGAGACGGTAAATATATCGGTGAAAAGCCTGTATCTGAAATAAATGAAGAGGCCCTTATCAATATGATGGTAGGAAGGGATATCAAGGAGCAGTTTCCTTATATTGATGTAAATTCTAAAGAGGTACTTCTGGAACTTAAAGATGTGAGTAATGAGTTTGTAAAAAACATATCTTTGAGTCTTAAAAAAGGGGAAATACTTGGAATAGCAGGTCTTGTAGGAGCTGGAAGGACAGAGCTTGCAAAAACCATATACGGTGCATATCCAAAATCCAGTGGAGAGATTATTTTAAAAGGAAAGGAAATTAATCCAAAGTCTACAAAAGAAGGACTCGACCTTGGGATATCATATATATCAGAAGACAGAAAAAAGGATGGACTTGTGCTTATAATGAGTGTCAAGGACAATATAACCCTATCTTCCCTAGATAAAGTAAATACGCCCCTTGGAATTGACAAGAAGAAGGAAAAGGAAGTTGCTGAAACCTTTAGAAATAAAATGAATATCAAGACATCAAGTCTTCAAAACAAAATTAAGAATCTCTCTGGAGGGAATCAGCAAAAGGCATCCATTGCAAAGGGCCTTATGAAAGATCCAGATGTCCTAATCATGGATGAACCTACAAGAGGAGTAGATGTAGGAGCAAAATACGAAATATATGAGCTTATGAATAATCTCAAAAAAGAAGGTAGAGGAATAATAATGATATCATCAGAAATGCCTGAGATACTTGGAGTAAGCGATAGAATACTAGTAATGCATGAAGGAGAAATCAAAGGAGAGCTTTCAAGGAATGATGCCAATCAGGAAAGTATAATGAAACTGATTCTCTCATAGTAATTAAAAATAAAGGAGCACAAAGGATGCAGGAAAAAAACAAACTTATATTAGAAAAACTCAAACCATTAATTGGACTTTTGATATTTTCAGTAATAATATCATTTATAAGTCCAAGGTTTGCAACATCTTCAAATATTTTAAATGTATTGAGACAAACCTCTATTAATGCAATAATAGCAGCTGGTATGACCTTTGTAATTCTTACAGGGGGGATAGATCTTTCGGTAGGCTCTGTCCTTGCATTTAGCTCAGCAGTGTGCGCTTATCTTCTTGCATCTGGGTATAATCTCTTTATATGTATAGGAGTAGCTATTTTGATTGGAGCACTATCTGGACTGTTTAACGCCATCATAATAACAAAAGGTAAAGTACAGCCATTTATAGCAACTCTTGCGACTATGACACTTCTTAGGGGAGCAACCCTTGTATTTACAGATGGGAGACCTATATCAGTTGCAGGGGCAAATGCTATTTCAGGCTTTAGATATATAGGAGCAGGGGCAATGTTTGGAATACCTGTACCTATAATTGTAATGCTATTTATATTTATAGTATGTTGGCATCTTCTTATGAACACAAGCTTTGGTAGACATCTTTATGCGGTAGGAGGCAATGAAGAAGCAGCAGCTCTTTCAGGACTTAGAACGGATAGAATAAAGGCCTCTGCATATATCATAAACGGAATGCTATCTGCTCTTGCCGGAATCATATTAACTGCAAGACTTGTATCTGCCCAACCTACAGCAGGCTCAGGATATGAGCTTGACGCTATTGCAGCAGTAGTGCTTGGAGGAACCTCACTTTCAGGAGGTCAAGGAAGTGTCGTAGGTACGATAATAGGAGCCTTAATTATAGGAATTTTAAATAATGCTCTTAATCTAATGAATGTATCTGCGTACTACCAAATGATTGCTAAGGCTATCGTCATACTGATTGCAGTATTGTTAGATAGAAAAGAAAAATAAGGAGGGAATTAAAAAATGAAAAAACTTGTACTTTTATTTACACTGCTTTTTGCACTATCAATATCCTTAATAGGGTGCACAACGACTGAACCTGAGCCAGCACCACCTGCAGACAATGAGGCAGAAGAGCCAGCTGAGGGAGGTACTATAGGACTTGTAGTATCGACACTAAATAACCCATTCTTTGTAGATCTTAGAGATGGAGCGGCGGAAAAAGCAAATGAAATGGGATTTGACCTTATAGTTCTTGATTCTCAAGACGACCCAGCAAGAGAGCTTTCAAATGTTGAGGACCTTGTAACTCAAGGAGTAGATATCATACTGATCAACCCTACGGATTCAGATGCAGTAGCATCTGCAATACTTGCAGCAAATGAAGCTGGAATACCTGTAATTACACTTGATAGAGGAGCTACATCGGGAGACGTAGTATCTCATATTGCATCAGACAACGTAGCTGGTGGAAGAATGGCTGGAGAATTTATAATTGAGCAGCTTGGGGGTTCTGGAAAAGTTGTAGAGCTTGAAGGTATACCAGGAACGTCAGCAGCAAGAGATAGAGGACAAGGCTTTAATGAGGCGATAGAAGGTTCAGAAATAGAAGTTGTTGCTAAGCAGGCAGCAGACTTTGATAGAACAAAAGGACTTTCAGTAATGGAAAACATACTTCAGGCTCAAAGTGAAATCGATGCAGTATTTGCCCACAACGATGAAATGGCACTAGGAGCACTAGAGGCAGTAAAAGCAAGTGGAAGAGATATACTGATAGTTGGATTTGACGCAACAGATGATGCTGTAAGCTCAGTTGAAGCTGGAGAGCTTGCTGCAACAGTAGCTCAGCAACCTAAGATGATAGGTTCTCACGGAATAGAAACAGCAGCAAAGGTTATGGCTGGAGAATCTGTAGAATCATTTATTCCAGTAGACCTAGAGTTAATCACTCAATAATTAAAATAAAACTAAAACATCATTTCATGTGCATTGCACACTCCCATTTTAAAAGGCCGCAAATATGCGGCCTTATTTTAGTAAAAAAAATTAATTTTTTAAAAGAAATTATCAAATGATAAAATATATAATCTTAGTAAAATATAATTACATTATAGTTTTGGTTAAAAAATAGTAATATTTTTGTTTGAATGCACTTTTCTCTAGGTATATATATATTAACAATTAGTTGTATAATACCTCAGATGCATAAAAATAGTCTTTTAGGGTGTGGAATTTTCGCAATATTTAGACTAAAGAGGTATAGTTTACTTTACTTTACGGGTTATTAAAAGGAGGGCTTGAGATGCTAGATTATATGAAGGCATTATTGTATCCGTTTATTGAGAGATTTGTAAAGGATGAAGAAGGACAGGGGCTAGTTGAGTATGCATTGATAATAGCACTAATAGCTATAGTTTTAGTAGGAGCATTACAGTTAGTTGAGGGTGGAATAGATGGAGTTTTTACTAAAATAAGCACTGCTTTAGGTGGAGCAGGAGAGTAAATTTGGTTTTTAATGAGAATTTATATTAAATAAAAAAAATAATTATTTGCCTTGCCTTATAATAAGGCAAGGCAAATTTTCATTTTCAGAAGGTTTAAATATTTTTGTAACTTTAATTTAAAAATCTTAGATGAAATATTAAGATTATTTAAAATAAAAAACTAATTTGATATTTTAGATACTTTTAGCTAGGTGGGATTAGTATGAAAGGTATATTTGGTCCGATAAAAAATTCAAAGGGTCAGAGTCTTGTGGAAACAGCACTAGTCCTTCCCCTTGTGATTCTCATAGTATTTGGCACCATAGAGTTTGGAAGGGTGTTTAATGCTTATTTAATTGTATCAAATGCATCTAGAGAAGGAGCAAGGGCAGCTGCAGTTGGAAAGTCAAACGCTGAAATCAATACTTTAGTTACTGACAAAGCATCTACGCTTGGAGCTGTAACTGTAACAATAAATCCATCTGGAAGTAGAACCTATGGAAATGAGGTTACTGTTACGGTAAATCATAATCTTAATCTCATAGTTCCTATAATAAGAACCATCATAGCTCCAGGAGGCATTCTTAATGTAAATTCTGCGACAAGTATGAGAGTTGAAAGTGAATGAGGGGATTAATATGAAAAAATTCATTTTTAGGTTTAAAGAGTTTAGACTTAAGGAGAATCTAGATGAAAGAGGCTCGATACTAGTTATTATAGCAATCACTATGGTAGTGCTTCTTGGTATGACAGCTCTTGTTACAGATGTAGGAGCTATGGCTCTAAATAGAAATAGACTTCAGGCAGCAGCAGACTCTGCAGCATTAGCAGGAGCCCAAGAGCTCCCTTTCGATACAGCTCTTGCAAGGTCAGTTGCTGAAGATTATTTAAATAAAAATATAAATAACTCTTTTACTTCAAATATAGCTTTTTCAGAATCTAATCAAAAGATAACCGTGGAGGTTACTAGAAATGTTGAATTTTCATTTGCAAGGATTCTAGGAATTAATGATAATGATGTAAATGTTAGTGCAGCAGCAATTAATGCTCCTGTAAAATCTGTAGTTAGTGGACTTAGACCATTTGCCATACTCCATGAAGATGCAGAAAAAATAGGACTTATTACTTTAAAGGTTGGAGATAAAAAAAATGCAGATAAAAATGATAGATTAGGACCTGGCAACTTTGGTGCAGTTGGTCTACTTCAGGGACATAGTGATAATGGTGCAAATGTTTATAGAGACAATATTCATAGTGGAACTACGGGTAACTACTGGATAGGAAAACAAATAGATACAGAAACCGGAAATATGGCGGGACCTACAGAGCAAGGTTTAGATAGTTTATTTAATGCAGAGGGAAGCCCCGCTACAATTATAGTTCCCATTGTAGACGAACTTTACGTAAATGGTAAAAAAGAAAGTACTATTGTTGGTTTTGCTGCATTTGAACTAAGAGAAGAAGAAAATACAGTTAAAGATGAAGTAAGTGGCAGATTTGTAAAATTTGTCACCCTTGGGTTAGGAGACACTGGAGCAGTAGATTACGGAGTGAGAGCAGTAAATCTAGTAGAATAGGGGGATTTTAGATGAAGGGCAGCAAGAGGCTTATATTACTCTCTATATTGATAGGAATTGCAACGGTTTTTGCAGTATACACATTTATTCAACGTGAGATCTCCAGAATGGACCCTGCCACATATAGCGAAATAGTTGTAGCCAATTCAGATATACAGGCTAGGACTAAAATTACTGCTGATATGTTAAAAAAGGAACGGATACAGGATGAATATATTCTTCCTGGTGCTATAAGGGATGAAGCTCAGATTGTAGGAAAATATGCAGCTGTGAAAATAGTTGAAAGTGAGCAGATAATAAATGATAGGCTTGTTGATCTTGATAGGACTTTTTTTTCATACAAAGTCCCTCTAGGATATGTGGCTATTACTATTCCAGTCGATTCTGTATCAGGTGTAGCCGATCAGATAAGACCTGGAGACTTTGTGGATGTATTTGTATATCTATCTGAAAAAGAAGTGAGCTCAGAAACAACATATATATTTAATCTCGAGGCATCTACTGATATGCTTCAAAATGTCCTTGTTTTATCTGTAGACAGATCTAGTGAAATTACAGATGAGCAGTCCCAGGAAAATGCTCAAGAAGATTCAAGAAAGATAACATTATCACTAGAGCCAAAGGATGCTGAGAAGCTTGTATTTGCAAATCAAACAGGATATATACATCTTGCACTTAGAAATCCTGAGGATGAAACTACTATAGAAACAGGTGGAACAATAAGACAGGATATAATCAATCGTTAGCTGGAGGGGATAAGCTATGAGAGATAAAAAAGGGAAGGTAATTTCGGTATTTAGCAATAAAGGGGGAGTAGGTAAGAGTACTATAGCTGTGAATCTAGCTGTATACTTAGCCTCAGTAGATGACAACAAAGTGGCTATTGTTGATCTTGACCTTATGTCAGGAGATATAGCTATAATGATGGATATAAATCCCAAAAGTACTATAGTGGATGTTACAAGGGATATATCAGGTGTTGACTATGATATCATAGACGATTATATGATAAGACATGAATCAAGTGTAATGGTTCTTCCTGCACCAATAACACCTGAACAGGCAGATTTTGTGTCAGTCAGTTGTGTTGATAAAGTAATAAATGTTCTTATGGAAAAATATGATTATATTATTGTTGATACAGGGCCAAATTTTGGAGATGTAAATCTTTCTGCTATGGATCATTCATCGAAGATACTATATGTTAGTACTATAGATATTCCTGCCATAAAAAACTCAAGAGTCGGTCTTGATATAATGAGAAGGTTAAATTATGATGAAGACAAGATCGGGGTAATACTTAATATGAATGACAAGAAGTATGGAGTTAGCATGAAGGATGTAGAGGGAACCCTTAAAAAGAAGATATCTAAAACTATTCCGATGGACAGTGCTACTGTGATAACCTCTGGAAACAAGGGGAAGCCTTTTGTACTAGATATGGCGAAGAAACCAATATCAAAAAGCATAGCAGAGATAGGGCAGTGGGTAAGGGGGGATAGTTAATGGCTCTTATTGATAGACTAAAAAAACAGGAACTTGAAGAAATAAAGTCTAAAGAAGCACCATTTCCTGTTGTTGAAGATAATAGTGATAAGATGTATCAGGTCACCCTTAAACTTCAGGAAAAATTGGTAAAACATACAGAAAAAAAAGAGTTGAATTCTGTAGATATAAGAGAGAAATTACAAGATTTTCTTCAAGAAATTTTGGAAGAGGACAATATATTTTTAACTCATCTTGAAAAAGAGGAAACAATAAATGCAGCTTATAATGATATTACCGGATATGGACCAATCACAGGTCTTATAAAAGATGATGCCATAACAGAGGTAATGATAAATGGACCTTATGATGTATATATTGAAAAAGAAGGAAAACTAGAAAAAACTAAAGTAAGGTTTAAGGATACATCTCAGCTAATGAAGGTTATAGAGAAGATAGTTGCACCAATAGGTAGAAGGATAGATGAGTCATCCCCTATGGTTGATGCAAGGCTTCCAGATGGCTCTAGAATAAATGCCATAATACCTCCTCTAGCTTTAGATGGACCTATTCTCACAATAAGAAAATTCGCAAAAGATCCATATACAGATAAAGATTTGATTGATATGGGAACAATGAATGTAGAGCTCATGGAGTTTTTAAAGGCTGCAGTAAAGGCAAGGCTAAATATACTCGTATCAGGAGGTACAGGAAGCGGAAAGACAACCACTCTTAATGTAATCTCTTCATTTATACCAGATGATGAGCGAATAGTAAGTATAGAGGATGCAGCAGAGCTTCAGCTTCATCAAGAACATGTGGTAAGGCTTGAGTCAAGACCTCCAAACATAGAAGGAAAGGGTGAGATAGTAATTAGAGATCTCGTTCGTAATGCTCTTCGTATGAGACCTGACAGGATAATCGTAGGTGAGGTAAGGTCTGGAGAGGCACTTGATATGCTTCAAGCAATGAATACAGGACACGATGGCTCTATAACTACAGGTCATGCCAACTCTCCAAGAGATATGCTTGCAAGGCTTGAAACTATGGTGCTTATGGCAGGCATGGACCTTCCCCTTAAGGCTATAAGAGAGCAGATAGCATCAGCAATTGACATAATAGTTCACCAATCAAGACTAAAGGATGGAACCAGAAAGGTAGTTAGCGTGATGGAGGTTCAAGGAATGGAGGAGGATATAATAACTCTTCAGGAGATATTCAAGATTCACATAGAGGGTAAAGACACAAGAGGAAGATTAAAAACATCCCTTAGAAGCACTGGAATCAAGCCTAAGGTTCTTCAGGATATTAAAGATGCAGGGATATTTTTAGATGAAAGTATATTCTCATAGAGGGGGGATTGGTCATGCTAGTATTGTCGCTTTTTTTAGCTTTTCTGACAGTCTTTATCTTGACCCTATCCCTTTTTCTTTATCTTGACCAAAGAAGACCAATCAGTCGTCTGGATAGATATTTTAATGAATCTAATTACAGATATGATGATGGTTTTGAGCTTGCAAAGAAAAAAAGACAGAAGGTTGATTTGAAAAAAACATATAGAGAAAAAGTAGAAAAATCAGAAAAGGAAAAAGGGAATTTATCTTACTATAGAGACCTTATTGATACAAGGCTTGATCAGGCTGAGATTCTGCTTACAGTTGAAGAATTTTTTATGGCAGGACTTATCACAACTTTAATATCAGGAATCTTAATTATGATTTTAACGGGTTCATTTTTAGGAACTATAATAGTAGTTTCTGTTGTTCCGTTTTTATTTGTACTTTATGTAAGGTATAAGGAAAATAAGACACTGGAAATGTTTAATAGCCAGATATCTGATACTATGGATATGATGGCAGGTACTTTAAGAGCTGGGTATAGCTTCATGCAAGCTATGGAAACCATATCTAGAGAGATGCCTAAGCCTATATCCAAAGAATTTGGAAAGACAATTAAGGAAATGAGACTTGGAATTAAACAAGAGGATGCACTCAAAGATATGGTAAAAAGGGTAAAAAGTGAAGATCTTGACCTTTTAGTTACTGCAATTATAATAAACAGGCAGGTAGGGGGAAATCTTGCTGAGATAATGGACAATATTTCTTCCACCATAAGGGAGAGATATAGGATAAAAGGTGAAGTAAGGGTACTAACATCCCAAGCTAGACTATCTGGATATGTTGTAATGTTTCTTCCCTTTGCACTTGTTGTATTTCTATTTCTTTTTAGCCCAGATCACATACTTTCATTATTTTCAGACCCGCTGGGGATAATTATGATTATACTTGCAATTGCAGGTCAGATTATAGGATATATGTTTATTAGAAAATTCATGGATATAAGGTATTAAGGAGGGGATGTTATGGACTGGACAATGATAATAGCCTTTATAGGCATCTCCCACTTTATTTATCTTGGAATTGCTACTGTGCTTAGACCTGTAACAAATATAAAAGAAAGAATAAAACAAATAGAGGATATATATTCGGACCAAGGAGCTATAGTTTTAGATGAGAGAAGAAAGCCGTTTGGAGAAAGGGTTATAAGACCATTTACATCCAAGGTAAGTAAAGAGATATATAAAAGAACTCCTAAAGGAAGGTCTAAGGAGATAGAAAGAAAGCTAGAAATTGCAGGGCATCCTTATGGACTTAGTCTTAGTGGTTGGATAATAGCATCTTCTATTGTGACCTGGGTACTTCCTATAGTATTTATTATGATAATATCTATTGGACCTTATACTAATTTTATGAAGGTTTTATATTCTGTACTTTTCTTTGGATTTTGCTTTATTTTTCCAAACTTTGTACTCAATCAAAAGATAAGGGAAAGAAAATTTGTTCTTTCAAGGCAGCTTCCAGATATACTAGACCTTATGACTGTAAGTGTTGAATCTGGACTTTCATTTGATTCTGCAATGGCGAAGGTTGCAGAAAAGGGAAGTAATGAGCTTTCTAAGGAATTTGGAAAGGTTGTATATGAGATACAAATGGGAATTAGTAGAAGACAAGCCCTGAAAAATATGGTGCAGCGTTGTGACACTGATGATGTAAGGGTATTTTTATCATCTGTGATTCAGGCTGAGCAGCTTGGCGTTAGTATAGGGAAGGTGCTTAGAGTTCAATCGGCTCAAATGAGAACCAAAAGAAGACAAAGGGCTGAGGAGCTTGCGATGAAGGCGCCAATAAAGATGATTATACCTATAGTGTTCTTTATATTCCCATCCATGTTTGTAGTAATACTAGGACCTGCCCTTATCCAGATTAAGAATATGCTTATAGGATTGTAGGTGAGCCTATGGTGATTAAGGATTCTAAAGGAGAGGTAATTATTGAAGAATTAAAGATATTTGATACCTTTTCTAAAAGGCTGAAAGGTCTTATGTTTGAAGATGAGATTCCAAGTGGACATGCAGTTCTTTTAGAGCCATGCAACTCAATTCACACTTTTTTTATGAAGTTTGATATAGGGGTGATTTATTTAGACGAGAAAGATATGGTAATTAGAGGACCTGAAACCATGAAAAGCTGGAGATTAGGTCCAATAGTTAAAAGTGCAAAAAAAGTTATAGAATATGACTATAGAAATACTGATATTAAAGTAAATATAGGCGATAAACTAAAAATCCTATAATATCAATTGTTTTAGGGCCTAAAAAAGTACACCTTCAAAGATTAGTTTCTCTAATGATGAAGGGGTACTTTCAATATAGGCTCTATTTTTAAACTAGTTTAAGTTTTTATAAAGGCTCAAAGCTTCTTTTAGGGCATAAGGAATTGAGACAAATTCCAGTCCACTTTTAAATTCATTTTCATTTTTCTTAGACCATACTACTTTAGCCATTATTTTGTAGGTTTCAAGCCCAAAATCCACGTTTAAAATAAGTACAGAATCGACTGGGAGTTTTTCGTGAGAAACAAGACCTATACCTCCCTCGGATATATTCATCATTAAAAGATCTATAGGAGGGTTTGCCTCAATTAGCTTGTCTTCTACATAATAGGTATTGCACTGGGTCTGAATTCCTTGGTTTATCCTCTCGAATTTTCTAGATTCTTTAATTTTTTTCATGGCTATATTCCTCCGAGATATTTGGGTATATTAAATATGAACTTAGTTTAGATATACCCAAATAAAATAAAATAAATTAACTATATGGAGGAAACTATGGATTTAATTAAAGTTTCATGTTTTTTAATATTAATATCAATACTTGGTATTATATCTATTGTCGATTTGAAAACTAGAAAAATTCCCAACAAATATATTATAATCCTTATGGCTATATGGGTACCCTTTGCTTATTTTAAAATTCTAGACTCAAATACTGCAATCTATGGCTTCGCTATAGGAGGTTTTTTACTTTATTTTACGGCATTAGTGACTAGGGGTGGAATTGGGGGAGGCGATGTAAAACTAGTAGCAGTTTCGGGGCTTTATGTAGGCTTTCCTGGAATAATGTACGCTACAGTTTATGGATTTGGTCTCGCTGCATTATATTCTATAATTCTAATGGGGTTAAAAAAAATAGGAAAAAAAGATTTTATACCTCTTGGTCCATTTATATCAATAGGGGTGATAATTCAGTTTGCAATTTTGTATATTATATAAAATGAAAAAGAGTTGCTGTAAAGCTAATACATAGCCTTTAGCAACTCTTTAAATTAATTTTTTTTATTTTCATCTAATAATCCCTTAGATATTAAA
Organism: Acetoanaerobium pronyense; assembly: GCF_017874355.1. GTDB lineage: Bacteria > Bacillota > Clostridia > Peptostreptococcales > Filifactoraceae > Acetoanaerobium > Acetoanaerobium pronyense. The sequence continues at coordinate 18,823 of NZ_JAGGLI010000025.1, read as the reverse complement.
TCCTCTGAAGGGCAGGATTTTTTAGAGCAACTATCTTTTGATGAGCAGGCGTAGCATCCATCGGTTACTTCTTTTTTTATGCTAGTTACAAGGGCGTATATACCTAAGATGACTATTATAGCTCCAATTATTATGGAAATCCACATATTATCAATCTCCTTAAAAGAACAAGCTTCCTATTTGATAAACAATCATTGCCACAAACCAAGCTACAAAGAGCTGATATGCACCTGAAAATATAGTCCATTTATAAGAGTTGGTCTCTCTTTTTACCACTCCTATTACAGCGATGCAAGGAGTGTAAAGAAGTACGAATACCATAAATGCATAAGCAGACACAAGTGAAAACGTCCCTGAAAGTGCTGTAGCAAAATCTCCAGCAGCTTCACCTATTCCGTAGATTATAGCCATATTAGATATTACAACTTCCTTTGCAACTACACCAGTTAAAAGTGAAAGTGCAGCCTCCCAGTTTCCAAATCCAAGTGGTGTAAATATTGGAGCTATTATCTTTCCAATTCCTGCTCCAAAGCTTTCATTTATTTCAACTGGTCCTGACATATTAAAGCCAAGTACGAACCAAAGCACTACAGAAGCTCCAAATATTAGAGTACCAGCTCTTATAAGGAAACCTTTTACTCTATCCCATATATGAAGAGCCAAGTTTTTTAGGCTTGGAAATCTATATGGTGGAAGCTCCATTATAAAAGGAGTCTCATCTGCCTTGAAAAGCGTCTTTTTAAATATAAGTCCTACAAGTATTGCTATCATTATTCCCAGCAGATATAGTGAAAATACCACGTATTTTTCGTTTCCAGGAAAGAAGGCCGCTGCAAAGAGTGTGTAAACTGGAAGTCTTGCAGAGCAAGATACAAATGGATTTATAAGTATTGCAGTAAGTCTATCTTTCTCACTTTCAAGGGTTCTTGTACTCATTATAGCTGGAACGTTACAGCCAAGTCCAAGTACCATAGGGATAAATGCCTTTCCATTTAGTCCAATGTTTCTCATAGATCTATCCATTATAAAGGCAACTCTTGCCATATATCCTGTGTCTTCCATTAGCGATATCATAAAAAATAAACAGGCAACATTAGGAATAAATATAATTACTCCACCAACTCCCGCTATGATACCGTCAACCACAAGGGATATCAGCCACTCTTGGCCGCCGATTGCTATAAGTCCTGCTTCGACTGCTGGAGAAAGGCTTTCTGCGATAAATCCATCTATAGCTTCATTAAATACATTTCCAACAAGGTCAAATGTAAAATAAAAAGTAAAAAACATTATAAGAGCAAATATAGGTATTCCTAGGTATTTATGGGTTAGGAAGTAGTCGACTTTGTCTGAAAGTGTTGCTTTTGACTCTGTTGGTCTCTTTACGGATTTTTTGATTACTCCTTCTATATATTCATATGTAAGATCAGTTTTTATTTCATCTGCAAGTTCGAGATTTGCAGATTCTTTTTCGTGTTCTTTATTTTTTTCCAAAAGGCTTTTAATACCACTTGATAGCTCAAAATTTGAAGTGGATGCTACTATTGCAGCTGAAATTAGTTCTTTAACCCCTTGTCCCTTAGATGCCACTATAGGTATTATTGGAACCGAAAGTTCTTTCGAAAGCTTTGCTATATCAATTTCATAACCTCTTGATTTTGCAACATCCATCATATTTAGGGCTATTACGGTAGGTCTACCAAGCTCGAGAAGTTGGATAGAAAGAAACAGGTTTCTTTCTATATTTGAAGCATCCACTATGTTTACAACTACATCAGGTTTTTCGTTAACGACAAAATCCTTTGCAATTATTTCTTCCATTGAGTATGGTGAAAGGCTATATGTGCCTGGTAAATCAACGATTACTATATCTTTTCCATCTTGCTTTACTTTTCCTTCTTTTTTCTCTACAGTTACGCCAGGCCAATTTCCTACATATTGCCTAGCGCCTGTTAAGGCGTTAAAAAGAGTTGTTTTTCCGCTATTCGGATTTCCCGCCAGTGCGATGACTAGTTCATTTTTTGCCATGTTGATTCTCCTTACTTGATTATGATATTTTTTGCATCGGATTTTCGTATAGCTATGTGAAAGTCTTTAACCTTTACATCTATAGGATCTCCAAGGGGAGCTACCTTTTCGATTGTTACTGTTGAGCCTTTAGTAAGACCCATATCTATAATTCTTCTTCTTAATATGCCGGTTATATTTATAGAGTCAACGACCCCACTTTCTCCAATTTTCATTTCTGCAAGTGACTTCATAGTCAATAATCTCCTTTGTAGTATATTTTAGAAATGTGACTTGAAAATAAAAAATAAGCATCTCAACTAGGGATGCTTATTTTATGTATAGATATTAAGCCACACGTATCTTGTGGGCTGTTGAAGCGTTGAGTACTATTTTAGAGTCTCTTATTTTAACCATAATAGATCCAGCGCTACCACCTTGAATTATAGATAGCTTTGCTCCCTTTGTAAAACCCATATCAAGCAATTTTTGTCTCAATTCTCCTTGGGCAAGGATATCATTAATTACAACTTCTTGATTTCTAGTAGCCATATTAAGAGGCATAGACTGAAATCTCCTTTCAATAACAAATATATAATTGAAAAACCTACAAAGTTGGGAATTACTATTAATAGGTAGATTATACAACAGTATGAAGTAAAATACAATACTAATGATAATCGTTATCGAGGTTACAAGTAAATAAGGATAATCTATTTTAATATTTTCAAAAGCATATGCAAAATCTATATGAGGTATAAAGATTTTTTATACTCAGCCTAAAAGGGTTGAAATATTCTGTAAAAAGAACTATGATTAAATTGGAACAATTACAAAGTGGAAACAATATCAACCCTATACCAAAAAGGGGGTTATTTGATGCCTGAAGAGTTTAAAGCAGGGTGTAAAAGACCAGAAATAAAAAAGACTCAAGAAGAAACTAATTTTCAAACAATTGCTTTGAAAGAAGAAAAAGGGGGGCAAAATATGATTAAAGTAGGAAAACCAGCGCCTGATTTTAGTGCGCCAGCATTTTATCAAGGGAAGTTTGTTAATGTAGATCTTTCTGAATACAAAGGAAAGTGGGTAGTACTTTGCTTTTATCCAGGAGACTTCACATTTGTCTGAGCGACAGAAGTTTCAGCAGTTGCTGAAAAATTTGAAGAATTTAAATCATTAGGAGTAGAAGTTCTTTCTGTAAGTGTTGATAGCGTATTTGTGCACAAAGTATGGAATGATACAGAGCTTTCTAAGATGGTAAATAAAGATATTCCTTTCCCTATGCTATCGGATCAAGATGGAAGCATAGGAAAAATGTACGGTATTTATGATGAAGATGCAGGAGTTGAGACAAGAGGAAGATTTTTAATAGATCCAGATGGTATAGTTCAAGGATTTGAAGTACTTACTCCTCCTGTTGGAAGAAATGTATCTGAGACAATTAGGCAAATAAAAGCATTTCAGCATGTAAGAGCTACAGGTGGAACAGAGGTTACACCTTCTGGTTGGAAGCCTGGAAAAACTGTATTAAAACCAGGACCTGAGCTTGTAGGTAATGTATGGAAGGCATGGAAAGTAGAAGAGGCTTTTGAAGATTAAAATAAAGTGTTATTTTGAGGAAGGTGATTAATCACCTTCCTTTTTTTGTTAATACAAAAGCTTAAAAATATTTTTTATTGACAGTACTGTGCGTTGCACAGTATAATGTAATTAAAGGGGGAGAGTATAATGTCGGATCAGGAAAGAATAATTTTAAATACAAAGCAGGAAATGAAAAGAGGAACTTTAGTTCTTGCGGTGTTAATGCTTTTGGATTCTCCTCAATACGGATATTCTTTAATTGAAGCTCTTAATGAAAAAAACATAAATATCGAGCAAAACACATTATACCCATTGCTAAGAAGACTCGAAAAACAAAACATACTTGAATCTATATGGCAGGTAGAAAACAATAGACCAAGACGTTACTATAAAATCAGCGAAGAAGGAAAGACTCTTAGAGAAAATCTTATAAAGGAATGGGTCGAGCTCTCTTTGGCTATGAATGCTTTGATTGGAGGTAAGTCATGATTAATAAATATTTATATACGATAGGAAAAAATCTCCCTCCTGCAAACAGGGAAGAGGTATTAAAAGAAGTAAAAGCAAATTTGTATGACTATCTAGAGGAAAATTATGGTGTAAAAGAATATTCTGATGAAGAAATAGAAATGTCTATAAGGGCTATGGGTCATCCAAAAGAGGTAGCTCAGGCGTATAATGAAGGCCCAAGACATCTAATTGGACCGGCTTATATTGACACATATTTTTTAATAATCAAGATTGCATTGATAAGTGTATCTATAGGTATTGCAATAAGCACATTTATTTCTGGAGATTTGAATCCAGGAAAGCTTTTAGCAAGGTTGATTGCCCAACTTTGGAATTCTAGTCTTACGATAATAGGGATGATTACTATTATATTTGGAGCATTAAGTTACTATGAACCAAACTATAAAGAAAAAATTGAAGAAAATTGGGATTTAAGTACTTTGCAGTCTCCCCCTGAAGAGACTAACTACATTTCAAGGACTGAAATGATAGTCAGTTCATTCTTGATTATACTAGGCCTTTACTGGTTTAATAGCAGTCTGAATTTGACTCATATGGGAGAATCCATTCAAATAATAATTCCAGGGTTTAATCCCACCGTCATAAACCCTATGATACCTTGGATAAATATATTTCTTATTACCTCTCTTGCTCTTAACATATATCTTCTTGTTAAAGGAAGATGGGAGAGCAAAACAAGAATACTAGATATATTTTTAAATTTAGGGATGCTTATAATCCTTTGGATGCTCCTATTAAATCCAAATATGGTTGATTATAATGTACTTTCTGAATTTTATGGAGGGGAAAGAACTCAACAGATTATAGAGGCAAGCAGATTAGGAGGTAGAATAACTGCCTTTGTACTAACTATAATATTCGGTTATGAGATTTTTAATCATATTAGAATAATTAAAGGTTCAAAAAATAAATAATAGCTATAGATATAAATTATGGGGATGTTAAGGCATCCCTATTTTAATGAAAAGTTTTATGATAAAATCAAAATAGAATATTTATATTTCAGGAGGCAATTATGAAAAAAGGAATACTTGTGACTAGCTTTGGAACGTCTTATCCAGAGACTAGAGAAAAGACAATTGGTGCAATTGAAAATCATATAAAGGAAAAATTTAGTGATTTTGAAGTAAGAAGAGCATTTACATCTTCAATGGTAAGAAAAAAAATAGAAAAAAACGAAGGAATTAAAATAGATGATGTAGACGAAGCTTTAAAAAAGATGAAAGAAGATGGATTTGAAGAAATATACATAAGTTCTCTTCATATTATTCCGGGACACGAATACAAGAAAGTGACTCATGGAGCATATAGAAATAAAGAAGGATTAAACAAAATAGAGTGTGCAAGGCCTCTTCTTTATTCTAAGGAGCATTATGATGAAGTGGTGAGCTTTATAGAGGAGATTGCAAATGATTTAGACAAAGATGAAGCTCTTGTACTTATGGGACATGGAAGTGACCATGCAGCAAACTCAGCATATGTGATGATGCAGTACCTGATGGATAGAAATCCTAATACTATTCATAGCTATATGGGAACTGTAGAGGGATATCCAGAGATTGAAGATGTACTAAAAGAGATGAAGAGCTATGGATACAAAAAGGTTAAGCTTATGCCTTTTATGATAGTTGCGGGAGATCATGCTATTAATGATATGGCATCTGATGAAGAAGATTCTTGGAAAACTATATTTGAAAAAGAAGGTTATGAAGTGGAGACTATTTTAAAGGGTCTTGGAGAATTTGAAACTATTAGAAAAATCTTTGCAGAAAGATTAAAAGAAACAATTGAAAAATAAATCTTATTTATCAGGGTTTAATTATAAGGAGGAAAAAATGAAATTAATGAAAATAAGTAAAAAGACTAAAAAGGCTGTTGCTATAACGATAGCGTCTATAATGGTAATACTTCCATTTTTATCTCTATTTGGATTATAGATAAGACATATTTGGTAGTGGACATCTAGTAACGGAGGATATAGCTTGAAAATTACATCTTTTTTAAAACTCGTAGAAATACAGACCAAGGTTGCCAGCATGATTCCCTTTATACTTGGGAATCTTTATGCTTTTAATAGATTTGAAAGTTTCAGTTTTTTAAATCTATTAATCATGTTTTGTTCTTTAATTACATTTGATATGGCTACAACAGCTATAAACAACTACTATGACTACAAAAAAGCCCATAAAAAAGAGGGTTTTGGATATGAAGAGCATAATGCCATAGTAGCCCATGGACTTAGAGAAAATATAGTAAAGGCAATAATTATAGCTCTTTTAGTAATTGCAACTTCTTCAGGAGTTTTACTGGTATATAAAACGGATATAATAGTACTTCTTATAGGGATGCTTTCATTTGGAGTTGGAATAGTATATTCATTTGGTCCAATACCTATTTCAAGGACTCCATTTGGAGAGTTTTTTTCGGGTTTTTTTATGGGAGTATTAATAATATTTCTTTCTATATATATACATATCTGGAATGCAGATATGTTAAGTTTTTCCTTATATGAAGGCTTATTTGAACTTAGAGGAGACTATAAAGAGATTTTAAAAATATTACTCTTTTCTATTCCAGTATTTGGTGGAATTAGTAATATAATGCTTGCAAACAATATATGCGATATTGAGGATGATATTGCAAACAGGCGGTACACTCTTCCAATATACATAGGGAAAGAAAATAGTCTTAAGCTTTTTAAGCTGATATATATATCGTCATACCTTGCTCTTGGATTTTCTATATCTCTTGGACTCGAACCTCTTTTAAATATAGGGGTATTTATGACGGCGATTTTAGTAAACAAAAATATTGAAGAGTTTTTTAAGGTTCAAAGTAAAAAAGAAACATTTGCCCTTTCAGTAAAAAATTTCTTAATAATAAATGGAGCTAGGATAATCGGATTTTTTATATTTATGTTAATTTAATTATTCTAACGATATACCCAATTAATATTTTTATAAATAAGTTTGCTTTTTTTAGTAAGGTATGCTAAAGTAGTAGATGAAAAAGAATTGGAATCTAAAAACAGTTTTTCGGCCTCAGTATCAGATCGAGTTTGAATAATGTGTTAGGACGTAAAGTGTTTTAAGCAAGTTCCATCTTTAATTTAATTTTTTAGGAGGCCGTAAACATGATGACAGGTAAAGTAAAATGGTTTAACGCAGAAAAAGGATTTGGATTTATAGAAAGAGAAGATGGAGATGACGTATTCGTACATTTCTCAGCTATCCAAGGAGAAGGATTCAAGACTTTAGAAGAAGGACAATCTGTAGAGTTCGAAATAACTCAAGGAAACAGAGGACCACAAGCTTCTAACGTAACTAGAATATAATTTAAACCAAACATCAAAGGCGTATTCCACGCAATAAAGAGGAATATGCCTTTTTTTATGTATTAGTAGAAAAGGAGTTAGATATTTTGACATTATTTAATGAATTAGGGTTACACGACAAAATAATTAAAGCTGTAGATGATATGGGATTCGTAAAAGCAAGTCCTATACAAGAGCAGGTAATACCTTTTGCAATGGAAGGTATGGACATAATAGGTCAAGCACAAACTGGAACTGGAAAAACAGCAGCATTTGGTATTCCCCTTCTAAGTAAGATTGAAGAAGGAAGCACAGAGCTTCAGTCTATAGTACTTGCACCAACAAGAGAACTTGCAATTCAGGTATCTGAAGAGATAAACAGACTTGCAAAGTACAAAAACATAAACGCTCTTCCAGTATATGGTGGAGAAGACATAATGAAGCAAATTAGAGGACTAAAGAAAAGACCTCAAATAGTTGTTGCAACACCTGGAAGATTTATGGACCATATGAGAAGAAAGACTATTAAGCTTGACTCTATACATACTGTAATACTTGATGAAGCAGATGAAATGCTTAGTATGGGATTTATAGAAGATATAGAGACAATACTTGAAGAGGTTCCAAATGAGAGACAGACACTTCTTTTCTCAGCTACGATGCCTCCAAGAATCAAAAATATTTCTCAAAAGTTTATGCAAGATCCAAAGCATATAGCTGTAAAAAACAAGACTATGACTGTGGATACTATAGACCAGAAATATATTGAGCTTAAAGAAAAGGACAAGTTTGATGCTCTATGCAGGCTGATAGACATAAACGGACCGGAACTTTCAATAATATTTGGAAGAACAAAAAGAAGAGTTGATGAACTTTCGGAAGCCCTTAGCATAAGAGGTTATGAGGTAGAAGGAATTCACGGAGACTTAAAGCAAGAGAGAAGAGAAAAAGTACTTAGAAAGTTTAAAAGAGGCGGTATAAAAATACTTGTAGCAACAGATGTAGCGGCAAGAGGCCTTGATATAAGCGGAGTAACTCATGTATTCAACTTTGACCTTCCTCAAGATCCAGAAAGCTATGTTCACCGTATAGGAAGAACTGGAAGAGCTGGAAAAAATGGAATATCGTACACATTTGTAACGCCAAGAGAAAAAGAGCATCTATATGCAATAGAAGCTACTACAAAGCGTGCTATGGATAAAGTTCCTATGCCTACAGAAGAACAGGCTAAAAATGCTAGATACAAGCAAGCTGCTGAAAAACTAATATCAATATCTGAAAAAACTCAGACTGAAGATATTAAAGAAGCTGCAAAGCTAATACTTGAGCAATATGACGCATTAGACATAGTTTCAGCGGCACTAAAGATGATGACAAAAGAAACTAGCAACGCTCCGGTAAAGCTTACTGAAGAAGCACCACTAAGAGTAAAGAAAAAACCTCAAAGAAGCGGTTATTCTAGAAATGGCGAAAGAAGCAGAAATTTCCCATCAAAGAATAGAAACTATTCAGGTGGCAAAGGCGAAAGAACAGGCCATAACAAGAATAAACAATATAATAAGAAAAAAGCTACTAGCTAAATCTTAAGAGGATAAGGGCGTTGCTGATCTAAAGACGGGTCAGGAGGACGCCTTTTTGCTTGGGTGAATTTATTTATCGAATATTATGAAAATTCTGCGGGGTTGCACCTGTTATAACTATTTGCTACACTGAAGTATACAAATAAAGTTAAACGTTTTCACAACTTTTTAATATAAGGAGGAAGTAGAATGGTAAATGAGGAAAGAATAGTTCAAGAATTTATGAAATACGTACAAATAGACAGCCCTACTAAGCATGAGGCTGATTTCGCAAAGTTTATAAAAGGGGAGCTTGAAGCTTTAGGGTTTGAAGTAAAGGTTGACGATGCTGGAGAAAAAGTAGGAAGCAACACAGGAAATGTAATTGCAAAAATCAAAGGAACTAGAGAGGGACGTCCTATACTTTTTAGCTGTCATATGGATACAGTATCTCCAAGTATAGGGATAAAACCTATAATAAAAGATGGAACTATATACAGTGATGGAACTACAATACTAGGTGGAGACAACAAAGCAGGTATAGCTGCTATAGTAGAAGCTTTAAAAACTATCAAAGAAAATAACATAGATCATGGACCAATTGAAATAGCGTTTAGCATATTTGAAGAGGGTGGACTTTTCGGAGCTAAGAACATGGACTTTAGCCAATTTGAATCAAAGATGGCTTTTGTTCTTGATAGTGGCGGAGACCCAGGTCAGATAATAGTACAAGGACCGGCTCAAGATAAAGTAGATGTAAAAGTTATAGGAAGACCTGCCCATGCTGGAGTTGCTCCAGAAGAAGGAATAAGTGCAATAATGGTAGCTGCGGAGGCTATAAGTCAGATGAAACTTCTTAGAATCGATAAGGAAACTACTGCAAATATAGGATCTATAGAAGGAGGAGGACCTACTAATATAGTTACTCCAGAGGTTATGGTTAGAGCAGAATCTAGAAGTCTTGACAATGACAAGCTAGCTGCTCAAAGCAAGCACATGGTTGAATGCTTCGAAAAAGCCGCAGAAAAATTTGGAGCTACTTTGGAAGTCGAAGTAAAAAGAATGTATAGTGCATTTAAAATAGAAGAAGATGCTGAAATAGTTAAATTTGCTCAAGGAGCATGTGAAAATGTTGGAATCAAGCATTTCCTAGATTCTTCAGGTGGTGGAAGTGACACAAACATAATTAATGCAAATGGTATTGCTGCGGTTAACCTTGGAATAGGAGAAAGAAAGCCTCATACACTGGAAGAACATCTTCATATAGTAGATCTTGTAAACAGTAGTAAACTAGTAATGGAGCTTATTAAAAAAGCATAATAATATACAAAGCCAGATGATATAAGACTAAAACATAATATAAAAGCAAATTAAAGCTATAAAAAACCCCTAGAATCTTCTAGGGGTTTTTTACGTAATAGATTAATATACTATTCTCGATCTTTAAATACTCCAATAATAGAACTCATACTTACCTTGACAAACAACTTCAAACTTGACAATAAGTTGTTTAAATGTTATACTAAATAAGTTCTTGAAAAAACAACACAAATTAAATTTAAAATACATAGTTCGCAATTTTATTTATTTTTCAATCTACGGAAAAAGCAAAATCTTTTTCTTTGTGCCTTTAAAGAGCGATTCGCTCGTCTTTTAAGAGTTAGGAAACTCTATCAATTATAAAAAATCTTAAAAAAAATCCATATAATTTTTTTGGTATATTATTTTATGAATTTTACAAAGGCCATCAATTACAGTAAATGGTTATTTTAGTTTATCTATTTTTATAAAACAGGAGGTAAAAATGAATATTATAGAGTTTGCTGTCTCAAGATGGGACGCTATTATGAAAATGACCATAGATCATTTTACAATAGTCATTATAGCTATGGGAATCTCAATATTTTTAGGAATCTCAGTAGGGATACTTATCACTAATAGTAAATCTGGAGCTAAAATAGTGCTAAATATTGCGAATATACTTATGACTGTTCCTAGTCTAGCTCTCTTTTCGATACTTATACCAATCATGGGAATAGGCAGAGCGCCGGCTATTGCGGGACTTGTCCTTTATACACAGCTTCCGATAATTAGAAATGTATATACGGGAATCATAAATATTGATCCATCCATAATAGAAGCTGCGACAGGTATGGGACTCACGAAAAGAAAGATAATGCTAAAGGTCAAAATTCCTCTAGCCTTTCCAGTTATAATGGCAGGGGTGAGAACTGCAACAGTTATGGGGATAGGTATCGGGGCTATAGCTGCTTATATTGGGGCAGGAGGCCTTGGAGAATATATATTCCAAGGAATCAACAGAGGAAATGACAGGATGATACTTATAGGTGCAATAATGGTTTCCCTAATTACAGTAATTACTGATAAAGGGCTTGGATATTTTCAAAAAAAATTTGAAATATAGGGGGTGCATAGTATGATAAGATTTGAAAATGTAATAAAAAAATATAATGAAAAAGATAGACCAGCTGTAGACAATCTCGACCTTCATATAAAAGAAGGGGAAATATGTATGCTTGTTGGACCATCAGGTTGTGGAAAAACTACTACAATGAAAATGATAAACAAACTTATAAAATCAACATCTGGGAAAATATATGTAAATGGTGAAGACATAGAGAGTCTAGATCCCATAAAGCTAAGATTAAAAATCGGATATGTAATACAGGGGACTGGATTATTTCCCCATATGACTATAGGAGAAAATGTGGCCATGGTTCCGAACGAGCTTGGCTGGGACAAAAATAAAATCAGTAAAAAAGTGGATGAACTTCTCGAACTGATGGATCTAGATCCTGAAGTGTATAGGGATAAAAGACCAAGAGATTTAAGTGGAGGGCAAAGACAAAGAGTTGGTGTTGCAAGAGCGTTAGCGGCAGATCCTCCCGTGATGCTTATGGATGAACCTTTTGGAGCTCTTGATCCTATTACAAGGGGTAAAATTCAAGATGAGTTTCTTAGGGTTCAGGAAAAAATAGGAAAAACAATAGTTTTTGTAACTCATGATATTGATGAAGCTATCAAGATGGGTGACAAGATAGCTGTAATGAGAGATGGAAAGCTTGTGCAGTTTGGAACCCCTGCAGAAATACTATCAAATCCTGCCGATGACTTTGTATCAGATTTAATCGGTGGAAATAGTGCCATTAAAATGATGAATCTTATGAAGTGTAAGGATGTATATAGGGAACTGCCTTATATTGATTATAAAGAAAAATCTTCAGAGGCTCTAAAGTTAATGTTAAAGCATGAAGTCAAGAATATACTGGTAACCCAAAGCGGTCAAAAGCTTCTTGGGTATGTAAGATATAAAGATGTTTTCAAAAACAAAGAGAAAGAGGTTTCAGAGTTAATTAATGATATAGAGGAAACTGTAACACCTAAGACGACTCTTCAGGATGCACTGTCTAAGATGTTTTCTATAGGTAGAAAAGCCATATTTGTATCAAAAGAAAAAGGCAGGGTTGAGGGAATAATTACAATGGATGATCTTTTGAAGGCGGTGAGTGATGATGATCAAGATGAAAACACCTCTGCTTAAAGGAAAAGACATTTTCATAATCGTGTTTATAATATCTCTTGCCCTAGGGCTAAGCTATTATGTGGTGAATTATCCTCAAGATAGAATAGTAGAAAGATTTATAAGTTATGAAAGAATACTCAGAGCAGCGAGAGAACATATATATATAGTGTTAATCTCCAGTCTTCTTTCTATTTTTACTGCGGTTCCTTTGGGGCTTTTACTTACTAGACCTAAGTTTAAACGATTTGGAGATAGGATACTTGGATTTGTAAATATAGGACAGACCATACCAAGTCTTGCTATAGTAGCTCTTTTTGTAGGGCTTTTAGGAATAGGTGCAAGAACAGCTATACTTGCACTTTGGATATACTCTCTTCTTCCTATTCTTAGAAATACTATGGTAGGTATATTAAATTTAGATCAAGCCGTGCTTGAAGCGGCTAAAGGTATGGGTATGAAACCAAGAAGAATACTTACAAAAGTTGAAGTGCCACTCGCTCTTCCTATAATTGTTGCGGGTATAAGAACAGCGGTTACGATAAATATAGGTACAGCCATACTGGCAGCTTTCGTTGGAGGAGGAGGTCTTGGAGATCTTATAATATCTGGAAATAATATAAATAGGTGGCAAATAAGAATACTTGGAGCATCTCTTCCAGCTATGATGGCAATAGTTGCAGATACTTTGTTTTCGGCACTAGAAGAAAAAACAATAATATAAAAACTAAGGAGTGGTTTTATGGTTAGAACAAATTTAACGGCAAAAAGATTAGTTGTTTTACTTGGGGTACTCATGTTAACTTTAGGATTTTTAGCAGGATGTGGAGGTACATCTTCGTCTAGTGATAGAATAAGAGTTGGATCAAAGGACTTTACTGAGCAGCTTATTCTTGGTCAAATTACACTTTTAGCACTTGAAGATGCGGGGTTTGAAGTTGAAGACAGGACAAATGTTGCTGGATCTGAGCAGGTAAGAAGTGCTCTTCTTAATTCTGAAATAGATGTTTACTGGGAATATACAGGAACAGGTTGGCTGATGCATCTTCAAAACGATGAAGCTATAACAAATCCTCAAGAAGCATATGATAGAGTTAAGGAAGCTGATTTAGAAAACGAAATAGTATGGCTGGACTACGCACCTTTTAATAATACTTATACAATCATGATGAACAGAGATCAAAGTGAAGAACTGGGAATAAGAACAATAAGCGATATGGCTGATTATGTAAACCAAAATCCAGGAAGTTTTTCATTTGGAGCAGATCATGAATTCACTGCAAGACCAGATGGGCTTCCAGCTCTTGAAGATGAATATGGATTTGAGCTTGAAGGAGATAGTCTTAAGGTTATGGATATAGGAATTGTATATAGAACGCTAAGAGATAGACAAGTAGATTCCGGTATGGGATTTGCAACAGATGGAAGAATTGAAGCCTTTGATTTTGTAAATCTAGAAGATGATAAGCAGTTTTTCCCTGTATACAACCCATCAGCTCTTTTAAGAACTGATACGTTAGAGGAGCATCCTGAGCTTGCAGATGTTTTAAATAGATTAGCTGCAGAGCTTGATAACGAATCTATGATAATGATGAACTATCAAGTGGACATAGAAGAGATGGAGCCTAGAGAAGTTGCTGAAAATTGGCTAAAGGAAAAAGGGTTGATAGAATAATATATACTAAAAAACAAAATAATAATGATTAAAAAAAGATTGAAGGCAATCAAAATGAATATTGCTTTCAATCTTTTTTGCGTCAAACTCTAATATCTTGTAGCAATCTACATAAAATGGTAAAATTAATAGAGTTACAATATTAAAAATAAAGTTTTGAAATGACTTTTTAAATAGACTGAAAAAGAGGTGACGAATGCTGTGGAGTTTATCGAAAATCTTAACAATTTAAGCTTTGATGAAAAAATGCATAGGCTCTTGTTTGAAAACAGTCCAGATGCGATTGCATACCTTGACGAGAGACACTTTATAATTCAAGTGAATCAGGCATTTGTAAATCTTTTTGGCTATAAAAAAGAAGAATGCGTGGGGAAAAATCTTGATATCATTGTATCGGGAATACATAATGAAAGAACCTTAAAAGAAGCAGCAGATACTACGAAAGAACTCTTTCGAAGAGGAATGATGGATATCCATGGTATTAGGTATTCTAAGAATGGAAACCCATTATATGTAAACGTAAGAGGGATATTGTCGAAAGAAAACGGGGTTGTTACTGGGGGATATGCTATCTATACAGACGTAAGCAGAGCGAAAAAGCATGAATTTGAGTTAGCTGAGAAAAACATAGAACTTGAAGCCGCACTTAATCAGCTAAAGGCCACCGAAGAAGAGTTAAGAGAAAACTTTGAAAGTCTTTTAAAAAGCCAGCAAGAGCTCGAGTATATTACATATCATGATAAACTTACAGGGATTTATAATAGATTATATTTTGAAAAGAAATTTAAAGAATTGGATTGTGAGAGTAACCTTCCTTTAGCCGTAATAATATCTGATGTTAATGGACTAAAACTTGCAAATGATGCATTTGGAACTAACGAAGGGGATAAAATTCTTCAAAAAGTTGCAAATATTATAAAAACTTCCATTGAAAAAGATTCGATTGTTGCGAGACTAGGAGGGGATGAGTTTGCCATATTGCTTCCTAATGCAGATAATCTTTATATTGAAAAAATGGTAGAAAATATGAAAAAGAAAATCTCTAAGAAAGACTTTTCAAATATAGAAATAACTCTTACATTTGGATGGAATGTAAAGATTAATAAGGAAGAGGATTTAAATGAGATTTTAAAATCCGCTGAAGATAGAATGTATAGAAAGAAGCTTTTTGAGAATCCTAGCGTAAGAGCCAAAACTGTATCAGCAATTATTAAAACCCTTCATGAAAAAAATAAAAGGGAAGAAGCTCATTCTCACAGAGTATCAGAGCTTTGCGAGAAAATGGGGACAGTACTTGGGCTTTCTTACGATAATATAAAAGAGCTTAAGGTAATGGGGCTTCTTCACGATATTGGAAAGATAGCAATAGAAGAAAGCATATTAAATAAATCAGGAAGTTTAAGTGAGCAGGAATGGAAAGAAATAAAAAAACATCCAGAAATAGGATTTAGAATACTGAGCTCAGTTAGTGAGATGTCTGAGATGGCAAGGTACGTATTAGCTCACCATGAAAGAATAGATGGAAGTGGATATCCAAGAGGACTCAAAGGAAATGAAATACCACTTCAATCAAAGATAATATCAATAGTCGATACATATGATGCAATTACAAGTCAAAGATCATATAGAGAGGCAATGACAAATGAATATGCTGTAAGTGAACTTTTGAAAGGTGCTGGTACACAATTTGATAAAGAACTTGTAGATATTTTTGTGAAAAAGGTTCTTTGCTATAGTTTTTAATCTAATTTTAATCATTGTATAATTTTCCTTTAAGTTTTTATGAGTATTATAAAGACTATAGAAGATGATTTACTTATTGCATCTTCATAAAAAAGGAGGAAAAGAAGATGAAATTCACATTAGAGGAAATTGATCTAATCAGAAAAAGAACTAATGCTAGTTACAAAGATGCAAAAGAAGCACTTGAAAGGGCAGAAGGAGATATGGTAGGAGCTCTTGCATATCTAGACGAAATGGGAAAAGCAAAAGATGAAGGTTATAGAGGAAGAAACAGATTTGTAGAAAGAGTAAAAGCTCTTATCCACAAAGGAAATATAGTCAAGCTTACGGTTCATGATGAAGATCATAAGATTTTAAGTATTCCACTAAACATTGTTATCATTGCAGCTATACTTGCAATCCATATAGTTCTAATAGGACTTTTAGTAGCAGTCGTACTAGGCTATGAAATCACAATTGAAAATACAGAAAAAAATAATAAAGTAAAACCAGGCATCAATATTTTTAAAGATGAACAGCATCCTAAAGTATAATAACGCAAATATAATCTATGAAAAGTCTTCCTTATAGAAATATTCTAAGAGGAGGACTTTTTTTAGAAAAAACCAATATTTGTAAAGCTCAAAAATATAATATAATAAATCTATAAAATAAAGAAAGGAGTGAATCGCATATGGAAAGAAAAAATATACTTGTAATAGAAGATGAAGAAAAAATAGCTAGATTTCTTCAACTAGAGCTCAATCATGAAGGATATTATGTTGATATTGCATATGATGGAAGAGATGGGTTAGATAAGTCTCTTACAAACAATTTTGACCTTATAATACTTGATGTAATGTTACCTTCGTTAAATGGAATGGAGGTTTTGAGACGTATAAGGCAAAAAATAGAGACGCCTGTTATAATGCTTACAGCCAAAGATGAAGTAACCGACAAGATAATGGGGCTTGATATAGGAGCAGATGATTATATGACAAAGCCTTTTGCTATTGAAGAGTTACTTGCGAGGATTAGGGTTATCTTTAAAAGGTTAAATGGCTCTTTTCAAGATAGAGAACAGTCTAATTCCATTCTCAAGATTCAAGATATCACATTAGACTGCGAAGGATATATGGTAAGATATAAAGATGAAAAAATAGAGCTTACAAAGAAAGAATTTGAGCTTTTAAAATATTTAATGATAAACAAAAATATAGTACTGAGCCGAGAAAAGGTACTAGAAAAAGTATGGGGATATGAATATATAGGTGACACGAATGTAGTGGATGTATATGTAAGATATATAAGAAGTAAAATAGATGATAAATATAAAATCAAGCTTATCCACACAGTAAGAGGGGTGGGATATCAAATAAAGGATGAATAATATGGGGAAAAGAACCTCTTTAGTATATAAAATGGTGAATATGGTTATATATATTTTGAAAACAACATATAAAGCGCTTGCAGATGTAGTCTCATCTTTTTTTAATGAGCTTACAAATAGACTTAGATTTTCTATTAAGCTAAAAATCACCCTTTCATACCTGAGGACTTTTTTCTGGGTATCTGCTCTCAATTCTACAGTTATAATCATAGGATTTGTAGTTGTAGTCCCACAAGATATACTAGCCATTCACTTTCCCAAAATAGCACTTGTTCTTGGAATTAGCATGACTTTAGGTTTTTTTCTTACTCTCATTATGGGAAATAAATCTGGAGATAAGATAATAGAACCAATAAAACAAATGACTAAAACAGTAAAAAACATAACTATAAATGATTTGTCAAAGAGAATAGATGTATCAGGCTCTAAAGACGAGCTCAAGGATTTAGCTTTTACTTTTAATAATATGATGAATAGAATAGAAAGCTCTGTAGAAAAGCAGAATCAGTTCGTATCAGATGCATCCCATGAACTTAGAACCCCTATATCTGTAGTAAAAGGATATGCTGATCTCCTTGAAAGATGGGGCAAAGATGAGAAACAAGTCCTTGAAGAATCTGTAAAAGCAATACAAAACGAAGCAAATCATATGAACAAGCTTGTAGAAAAGTTACTTTTTCTAGCAAGAGGCGATATGAATGCTCAAAAACTAGAAAAAGAAAAATTTAATTTAAATGATTTAATAGTGGAAATATATAAAGAAACAAAAATGATAGATAATGAACATACTATAACTTTAGAATCTATATATGAAGATGTCTTTTTATTTGGAGACAAGAGGTTAATAAAAGAAGCGATTAGAGCATTTGTAGAAAATAGCATTAAATATACTGAATATGGAGGAAGTATAAAAATAATGCTTGATTCCTCAGAGAAGAATGCAAAAATTGGCGTAATAGATACAGGATCTGGAATAAAATCAGAAGATATTCCTAAAATATTTGATAGATTTTATAGAGCTGATAAATCTAGAACTAAAAAAAGTGGAGGGACAGGATTAGGTCTTTCTATAGCTAAATGGATAATTGACTCCCATCAAGGGTCCATAGATGTAAGTAGTACTGAAGGTGAAGGTACTCAAATTTGGACATATATTCCAAAGTCTGTATAAAAACCAAAACTTTATATTTTAGATAAGAAAAATAATTTACTAACAATATATCTGTGGATAGATGTGGATAAATCTCAGGAAAACTGAAAAACTGGTATGTAGATAACTTTGTGGATACTGTGGATAAGTCCCTGAGTTTAAGAACTCAAAAAAACTTTTAAAAAACAGTTGACGTGTTTTGGTAGCCATGATATATTAATACATGTCCTCAGCGAGAGGGCAAAACAAAACGGCCAAATGGCCAACACATGAACCTTGAAAACTGGATAGTAAACCATAAATAGCTTCTTAATTGAAGCAACACCATTTATGAAATAAGTCAGTTAATTTTAA
>NZ_JAGGLI010000024.1 GCF_017874355.1 Acetoanaerobium pronyense | reverse complement strand
TTAGGATATCTCAATTAAAAATTGGTAAGTTAAAGAAAAAAATAAATATGCTTAGACCATAAAAACTGGGTCTAAACATATTATACGAGGAGAATACCTTATGATTAAGTTGTTTGAAATATCTTTTTATCTTGGAGTCATTTTGACGTTAATAACCTTTGTGCTCGGTCAGTTTTTTGATTTTATGGACTTTAACGGACCTGATATTGACTTTGATACTGATGGATTTAATTTTATGAGCTTTTTAAAACCAAGTATTATAGTTCTTTTTTTTACAATATTTGGAGGAAGCGGTTTAATCTTAAGTCAAAGAGGCTATCCTGAGATAGTTACTATTATTTTAGCAGCATTATCTGGCCTATTAGGGGGATTTTTATTAGATAGGTTTGTAATAAGCAAACTAAAAAAATATGAAACCACAAGCGCTTCAAAGAGTGATTTTGTGGGATTAAAGGCAAGAGCTGCTCTTGATATGGAGGGTGACAAGGTAGGTTATATAATATATCAAATAAACGACAATACCTATCAATCTCCGGCAAAGGCTTTTGAAAACTCAGTCATCAAAAAAGGTGATTATGTCCTTATTATGGGATTTCGTGATAACCTTTTTTATGTAGAAAAAATTTAAAGGAGGTAATTTGGTGAATAGTGTTGTAATCGCAGCAATAATAGCTGTTGTCTTGATACTCTTAGTTTTAAGCATTCTTCTCATGTGGAAGAAGGTTCCTCAAGACAAAGCTATGGTAGTAACAGGACTTAAAAAGAGAGTAATATCCGGAGGCGGGGGCTTCGTTGTTCCACTGCTAGAAAGATCTGATAAGATCTCCCTTGAAAACATGAAGATAGAAGTAAGGACAGAAGGGGCTCTTACGGAACAAGGGGTAGACATAAGAGCCGATGGAGTAGCTGTACTTAAGGTAAGAAGCGACAAAGAAAGTATTCTTTGTGCAGTTGAGCAGTTCAATACAGGGAATGAACAAAAGACTATCGAAGTTATAAAAGATACTGCAAAAGATGTACTTGAGGGTAAGCTTAGAGAAATTATTTCCAAGATGTCAGTTGAAGAGATATATAAAGACAGGGAAAAGTTTGCATCTCAGGTGCAAGAAGTTGCAGCCCTTGACCTTTCAACTATGGGACTTGAAATCAAAGCCTTTACTATAAGAGATATTGGAGATAAAAATGGATATCTTGAGGCCCTTGGTAAGCCAAGAATAGCCGCAGTAAAAAGAGATGCTGATATTGCAGAATCACAGGCAAGAAAAGAAACTAAAATCAAGGTGGCAGAAGACAACAGACTTGGAGAAGAGGCTAGCCTTATAGCCGATACTCAAATTGCAGAAGCAAATAAAGTAAAAAACCTGAAAATAGAATCCTACAGAAAAGAACAGGAAACTTCAAAAGCAATAGCCGATTTAGCCTATGAAATCGAGGCAAATAAGGTAAAGAAAGAAGTTACTGAATCTGCAATGCAGGTTGAAATCATAAAAAAGGAACGTGAAATAGAGCTTCAGGAAAAAGAAGCATCAAGAAAAGAGAAAGAGCTTGATGCAACTATTAAAAAGCAGGCAGATGCTAGAAAGTATAGTCAGGAAAAAGATGCTGAAGGTAAAAAATATTCCGAAATCCAAGAAGCCGAAGCTCAAGCTAATGCAATTAGGCTAAGAGCACAGGCTGAGGCTGAATCCATAAAAATAAAAGGTTCCGCTGAGGCAGAGGCTATAATGGCAAAAGGGGAAGCGGAAGCTAAGACTATGGAAAAGAAAGCGGAAGCCTTCAAGCTTTATAATGAAGCGGCTATCACTCAAATGATTATAGAAAAGCTACCAGAAATTGCAAAATCAATTTCAGAGCCTCTTTCAAAAACAGAAAAAATCGTCATTGTAGACAGCGGCTCAAAAGGAGATTCAAAAGGTGGTGGTGCTTCAAAGGTTACAGGATATGTGACTGATATAATGTCTACTCTCCCTGAAACAGTAGAGGCTCTAACTGGATATAACCTAATGGATGCTCTAAAAAAAGTTGATAAAAATAAGATAAATGAGTTTTTCGTACAGGAAAATAAATACGAAAAAGAAAATACACCTAAGGAAGATATCAATAACAGCTCTGACTCAGAAGAATAAAAAATTGCTAATCTAATCTTAAATGTTTTATTTACAATAAAAGCAGGCTCTTTTATGATATATATCATAAAAGAGCCTGCTTTTTTAGAATTTAAATTTTTCTGCTAATCTCTAATGCTCCCTATCTCCTCTTTTTCTAAATAGTTTTGACAATAATTTCTTTAAAGGCTTAATTAAAAATACCGCTACTATAAGAACTGGTAAAAGCCAAAGTACAAAGGCAGCTGCAGATACTATAAAGTTTGCCCAAAAACCCATTCCATCCCTAAGACTAAAAATCAATCTCTCTAAAATATTGTCTCTTTCGTCTAGATTACTTGGTCCTCTTCTACTTCTAAGGTTTAGATTTATTACTGAATAATCGATTGCATTTTCAAGATAGTTGAGCTGACCTTGACTTGCTTCTATATCTTGCCTTACTCTTTGTAGCTCAGTTTCTATTTTTAGTAAATCTTCTACTGTTTCTGCCCTAGTCAAAAGATTTTGAAGAGTTTCCTCCTGAATCTTGAGTGTATCTAGTCTTGCCTTTGTGTCAATATACTCCCTTGTAACATCTTGAGTATATATATTTGAGGAGTTAAGCTCTCCCATAGTCTTTAGTTGTTCAAAGAGATTTTCAAATTCTTCGCTTTCAACCTTTATAGTAATATTCATATAACTTTGGTTTTCATAATTTGTTTCACTCATACTAAATACATATCCATTATATGCTTTTACTAATTCTGATATTTCGATATATGAGTCTTTTACGTCTTGAACCTCTAGACTTATATCTCCCTGCTTTATAAGCTTCTGATCTTCTAGCAAAGAACTATCTCCACCTTCACCCATTGCTCTATCTTGGCTAGCTATATCTTCATTTGGATATGAGCCAGTATCCATTGGCATACTAGATGAAGTTTCTTCAGCAGGTGAGGAACATCCTGTAAATACAAATAGTAATATAAATCCTATTAAAAATAATTTATTTTTCATACCGCGCCCCCTTTACTTTAAAATAATCTAAGTCTTAGTATAATTTTTTATATATTAAAAGGGAAGCAAAATACGCCTCCCTTTTGTCCTTATCTTCAGAGCTAAAATCAAACTGATTCTATAGGTATATTAGTTTCCTAAAAGAAACTCTATAAAATTTTCTTCGGAATAGGTTCTAGAATCTCTTATTTCTGTGTTTACTGGCATTTTTATCCATCTTCCATTAACAATATACTGGTTAGTATCTACAAGTACTTCGATAGTATTTTCATATTTTGTAAGGGAAACTTTTCTTTCCTGTGCATTCCATACTACGTTATACCCTAGAGCGTTTCCTATGCTTGCTACAGGAACCATCCTACTATTGTTTGAATAGTAACTTTGGCTTTCAATTATCTCTTTCACAGCTTGAGGTATTTCTGTTTCCACAGGCTCTTCAACTATTACATGACCTTCATCTTTTATCTCAGGTAAGACTATTATCTTTTGAGGAGATGTTTGAGGAGGTATGCTTCTTGTTGTAGCTGTATAAAAAACCATAAGTTCATTATTTTTTACATCCTCTGCTGAAAAATCAGTGTTTCCTTCTAAATCCTCAATAATAGTATTTTCTCCAATATTTAATTTTAGATTATTTATCATATCCTTTTCTGTGGATAGAAAATCTTCATCAAATTTGCTTACTTTAAGAGATCTACTATCAGAATCCATCACAACTATTACTTTTGGAGAATATTGTGGTGGATATATCAATATCATAGGCATAGTAACATCATAAAAAGCCTGAAGAGTATCTCCTACTTCTATAGATGATTTTTCCACCTTTGACATGCTTTCAAGACTATAGATAGGGGTCTTGTCAACATTCAGATGAATCTCTGAGCCATCTTTTGTATTTAGAAATATTCTGTCAAAGTGCTCAAGGTTTTCAACTTTGAACACCTCTCCTTCTAATTTCCCATAAAGAGATTTTTTTACTTCTTTGTTTTCTAGTCTTATCGGTACTACCTCATCCTCTATATTTAATGGTAACGTCTCTTGATTTGCAAATCCCATAACAGGATAAGCAGCTAATGAACCTACAAGGGTAACCGCTGCTAACCTTCTCATTGTTTTATTCATTGTTTTTTCTCCTTTCATCTAGCTAAACTAATAGCCATTTAAAAATAATCTATAGTTAAAGTTTATCAAATATATATTAAAAATTGGTGTCTAAACTAATACAAATAACTTACAAATTATTTACATAGAGTAAATATTAAAATATTAAATAGTAAATCTATTAAAACAAATCTTTTTTACATTTCTATAGATTTTATTTTAGTTAAAGCTAAAGGAATGATTATATTGCATCTATCTGCGCAATATAATCATTCCTTTTTATTTTACTTTAAAATAAATTTAGCTTGTTTTTTTCACAGTTTCTTTAACATTTATATTTTTCTTTAGCTTTACATCTGGTTCAGAAGGTATAGCAAAGTTTGGAATAAATCTATCCCACCCAGTCAGTGTAAGGATAAGAAGTGAAGAAACTGCCACCATCGCCATAAAGTTGTATCTTATTATATCCATAGCGCCAAACTCTTGGAGTGGATAAACAGCCGAAGCTATACCCACATAAAAACCTATATATACATGCCAAGGAATGAGCTGTGATCCAAATACTCCAAGAGCATCTCCAAAGGTTGCATTTCTAAGTCTAAGCTTGTACATCTGCTCCTCTGTAGCCTCAACGTTATCATCTGTAAGCTCTTTCATTATAGGTCCTATAGTTACAATCTGAGCCATTTCATCAGCTAGCGCCATATTTCCAAGTATTGCAAGAATACCATTTGAAAACATAAGCTGTCTTACGTTTTTTACAGTAGATGAGATAAACTTTGATATAGGAGCAAAGGCTTTGATTCTTCCCATAATACCTCCAAAAGCTCCAACCCACATCATCATTACAATAACCCAGCTTCCTGCATCTGAAAAACCTGTCTCCATAAGACCTAAAAATTCTCCAGCACTAGAGATAGTTCCTGCAAACATTCCAAATACAAAAGATGATACAATTCCAAGTCCAAGACATGCAAGTGTAGGCAGACCCTTGATTGCAGCTATAAGAACTATAACAAGGGGAATCATCATATAAACTGGAACCCCTTCTTGAACTTGATTAAGAAGAGACACAGCTGCTGGCCTTGCTTCTTCAAGATTAGCCCAAACCTCTGCTGGTATTTGATTGATTGCATCTCCTGCATTTCCCATAAAGCTCGGAAGACCCATAAATATACTAGTTGCAAATATTAAAATAGCACTTACAATAAGGCAGGATATTGACCATATGCCCTGATGTTTTATTCTATGTACTACCTCAACTCTTTGAATCCCTGAGCTTACAACAGTAGTATCCGAGATTAATCCTATATTATCTCCAAAGCAAGCTCCACCTGCTATAGCACCAACTGTAAGCATTATATTTCCGCCTACAATATGATTTAGCCATAAAAAAATCGGAGCACAGGCTGCAAAGGTTCCCCATGAAGTTCCTGTAGCTATTGAAAGTATAGATGTAACTAAAAATCCTGTAACAGCAATAGTTTTTGCTGTAAGTCCAAGACTTAGGGCAACATTTATGATAGAAGCTCCTACTCCTGTAGCCATAAATGATTCCGCCATTGCATAAGCAGCCATAAGAATAAAAAATACAAGCTGCATCTCTTTTACATTTTCCACAGCAGAGTCAACTATTTCCTGAAATTTCATCTTTTCAGATATCATAGCCACAATAGCTGCATAAACCGTGGCTACAGGGGCGGCCACTAGTGCATCAGTTCCCACAAACATCATTCCTGCAAGTAAAAACACGGGTGATAACTTAAAAAGTCCATTGACAAACATTTAAAATCTCCTCCTGATGATGAATTTTTATGCATTCGTCTTATTATAACATGGTGTTAAGAATATAACAAATGCACTTTTATGTCTTTTAATAGCTAAATATATCGTTTTCCCAGTATTACAGTCTTTAAAGACTTCTCTACTTTATATTAGATTTTTTTTATTTTTTTCATAAATATTCTAAATGAATAGTAGGCAGTAGGTATTATTATAAGAGTGAGGACTGTAGATACTAAAAGTCCACTCATAAGTGTGACTGCCATTGGCCTAAAAAGCTCACTTTTTGAAAAAAGTAGAGGCGTAAGTCCAATGACTGTGGTTACAGTACTTAAAACTATTGGTCTAAATCTCTTTCCTACAGCACCAATACAGGATTCCCTAAGTGGATTTCCCATATTTACATATGTGCTTATATAGTCCATAAGGACAATAGCATTGTTTACAACTATTCCAAAAAGACTTACTATCCCTAAAAGCGCCATAAATGAAAGAGGTTGATTGAGTACAAATAAACCAATGATAGACCCTATAGCCGAAAGTGGTATAGTAACTAAAATCACAAACGGTAAAGAGAAAGATCCAAACTGAAACAGAAGCACTCCATATATAAGAAGGACTGCTATTACTGCAGAAATCCCTATATCTCCAAAGTTTTCATTTATCCTTTCCCTTTCTCCATCAAATGTAATTCTTACGTTTCCAAAATCTTCACCTTTCATTTTTTCTTCTATTTGATTTTGTACCTCAACGGCATTATAGCCTTTAGTAACATCTGAAAAAAGAGATATATTTATTTCCCTGTCATATTTTCGAATCTCAGTCCATCTTCTTGTAAGCTCGATTTCAGCAATCTCCCTAAGTGGGACAAGCTCTCCTGTATATGAAGACTTGATAAAAATATTTTCTATATCCTCTTTAGAATTTCCTTTGCTTTTAAGGACTATATCATGCTCCTTTGCTTCTTTTCTAAATGTGGATACAGTTCTTCCTCTTAATGCATCCCTTATTTCTCTTTGGACATCATAATTTGTAATACCTAAAATGCTAGCTTTGTCTGAGTTTATTCTAACTTCAAACTCATAGCTTTGAGGGCTAAGATTGTCTTCTATATTTGTGGTTCCAGGGGTAGATGCTATGATATCCTTGATTTTCTTTTCCTCATACTGTATTTCTTCAATATCATTTCCAGAAAGTCTTATCACAATCGGTGCTCCCATAGGATAGCCCTGCTCAAGCTCCTTTACAACTGCGGTTCCTCCAGATATTATTTGATTTATATTTTTTTGCAGATAATCTGCATACTCTCTATTTCCTCTAAAATTTGGAGAGTTTTTCAAATCTAACCTCATCATTATTTGTCCAAAATCAGGCGATGGATTATATGGAGCTAATGCAATATAAAATTTTGGCAGGCCACCGCCTATAGCTGCAGTATATTCTATGACTTCATTTTCGTTTTCCAGAAATTCTGATATCTCATCAACAAGCATTTCTGTCTTATCCATATCTGCTGCTATTTCAGATTTTATATCTATATATAGTATATTTCCATCATCCTTTGGAAAAAACTGCAAATCTAGTCTTGTGGCAACAAATCCTGTAAGTCCAATCGTTATGAGAACTAATACTCCAACTAACTTTCTCTTTTGAAGTGCAGATTCCAAAACACTTTCCACTTTTTTTCTTATTTTGTATTGCTTGTTTGTATGATTTGTTTTTTTGAAAAGCATATATCCCAGTGTAGGAGTTACAAATATTGCAGTCAAATAAGATGCCGTAAGGGTTATTATTATAATTTGAGGAATACTTCTGATATACTGTCCTGCCGTTGATGGTAAAACTAAAAGAGGAAGAAAAGCACCAATTGTAGTAAGAGTTGATGTAAGCACAGGATAAGCCACCTCTTTTGTTCCCTCTGTGCAGGCAACTAATCTATCCTCCCCTTCATCTATTTTTGACTGTATTGAATCGCTGACAACAATTGCATTATCTACAAGCATTCCAAGTGAAATAATGAGTGCTGTTATAGAAATTTGATGTATTTTAATTCCAATAAGCTCTATTACAGCGAAGCTTATAAATATGGATAGAGGGATTGCTGTAGATACTACAAGGGCATTGCTTATTCCCATTCCAATAAAAACAACAAATATAACAAGTACTACCCCTTGGATTAGATTAAAGGTAAACTGTCTTACAAGGTTATCTACATCTCTAGGTTGAAAGCTTACCTCTGAAAAAACCAAATCTGTAGGAAGTTCACTTTTAATCCTATTAATTTCCTCTTCCACTTCTCTTCCAACAGAAACTACATTTTCATCATCTTTAAAATATCCTGCTAAAATCACACTTTCCAGTCCATCTTTTTTTACTTTATATGTGTTTTCCGATGTTTCGAGTCTAATATCCGCTATATCTTTGAGCCTCGCCACACTTCCATTTTCTGGAGATACTGCTATAACTGTATTTTCTATTTCTTCTAGGGACTCAAATAATCCCCTTACTTTTATGTTTATCTTTGAGTCTTCGCCCTCAATACTTCCCGTTGGCATTTCTATGTTTTGTGCCATTATTATATTTGATATATCTTCTATTGAAAGATTGTAGTATCTCAAAAGATTTAAGTCTATTTCCACAACAACTTCCTGATTTTGCTCTCCTGAAATATCAAATCTGGAAATACCCTTTATTTTCGATAAATCTGTTTTTACCTGTTCTGCATAGCTTCCAAGCTCATCATATGTATATCCTGCTCCGCTAAGACTTATTATTATCCCAGCAGTTTCTGTAAGATCAGTATTTACATCTATTGGAAGTACTCCATCTGGAAGCTCATTTTGAATAGATTGCATTTTTTGTCTTACTTCAGAATATGCCTTTTCGGTATCAGCTGTTTGGCTCAGGGTGATAACTACAACCGATACATCATCTCTTGATATAGACTCCGAATACTCAAACCCAGTAACAGAGGTTACTTCATCTTCTATCTTTCTAGTTACAAGTCTCTCCACATCAATTGGCGAAGCTCCAGGATATATACATGTAATGAGGACATTTGGGGCACTAAGGTCTGGAGCCTGTTGCTTCGGTGCCTTAATATAGCTATAGCTCCCAAATATTGCTGCAAGTACAAGGAGAAAGATAGTTATTCTTCTGTTTCTGATAGAGGCCTTGACCATACTTATTATCATAATAATCTACCTTTCTGTAATTTTGTCGCCAGGGTTTATATTGCGCATCCCTTCTATTATAAGTTTTTCCCCTTCATTAATACCAAGTATCTTTACATTGGAGCCATTTGTAGACAATATCTCTATCTCTTTTCTTAGAGCTATATCATCTTGATTTATATATACATAATCTTCTCCATCAGACATCATAGCAGATATAGGTATCCATATCCCTGTGTCCTGACCAGTTATTATCCTTATATCAACTATGCTTCCTAATGGAAGAGCCCCTTCATCTAAAGCTATTTCAGCCTCATAGGTTCTTGTATAAGAATCTGGAATATCTGAAATATAGGTTATTCTTCCTCTGTATTTATCTTCTC
This sequence comes from Acetoanaerobium pronyense, assembly GCF_017874355.1. Taxonomy (GTDB): domain Bacteria; phylum Bacillota; class Clostridia; order Peptostreptococcales; family Filifactoraceae; genus Acetoanaerobium; species Acetoanaerobium pronyense. Next base: position 36,822 of record NZ_JAGGLI010000024.1, on the reverse strand, counting down.
CATCTAAAACATATAGACTTGTGCCTAAGCTTACCTTGTCCATATCTTGCCTTGATATTCCTGTAGTAATTATTTGAGATTCCCCTCTTATAACCACAACTGGATACCCCTCGGATACAAAATCTCCTGATTTGTTTAAGACCTCAACAACATAACCATTCATATCCGATACTATTGATGAGCTATTTATCTGGTTTTGTCTGAAATTATAATCACTTTGAGCCAAACTCACATTGGACTGTGCCGCTCTTATATCTTCAGATCTTGTTCCTGTTTGAGCCTGTCTTAATGCAATCTCTGACTGTCTCATTTCATTTTCTCTAATATCTTTTTCAAGCCTTAACTTGTTTAAGTCATTTTCCGCTGTAGCACCTGCTTCATAAAGCTTTTCCATTCTTTGATACAAATCCTCTGTATACTCATATGCATCTTGAGCTTTTTTTAGATTTATTTCAAGTTGTTCTAACTCTTCTCTGGTAGCTCCATTTACAGCCTTATCATACTGAGCTCTAGCACCTTCAAGCTGAGCACTTGCTGCCTGAAGAGCAAAATTCAAATCCGTGGTGTCTAAAGTTGCTAAAACCTTTCCAGGACTTACTCTATCTCCTTTTTCCACCGAAATAGAGTTTATTTTCCCTCCTGTCTTGAAGGCAAAATTCTTTGTATCACTTACAGTCACGATTCCAGAGTATTTTATTGTATTTTCAATAGTTTGGATTTCTATTTCCTTTGTAATCACTGGTTTTATGGATTCTTCTAGAGAATCTTCTGGAGCCTGAGTGCATGCTGTAAAAATCATAGATATAATCAAGGCTAAAATAAAGATTATTTTTTTCATAGGATTTCATCCATCCTTTCCTTAAGATTTTCCAGCTGAATCTTCATAAATTTTCTTATAAAATCACCTAAAATTTGATTTTCTATACTTGATTTCAATATATATATAACACCTGTTATCATAGCTTCCACTTGTACCTTTAAGATAAATTCCTTGTGTTCATCATATGGCATAGTTCCCAAAAAACTTGATTTCATTCTTTCATTTACCATATCTACAACCATATCTTTATAGCTATCGTATTCGGTTCCATCGCTTCCTTCTATAAGTACAAGTAGCTCTTTTCTATGGGATTTACATAAATCCCCAAACATTGAAAGAGCTTCATCTAGGACCACATCCTCATCCTTGTCTTCTTCGTATTTTATTATATATAAAATCCTATCTAAAGCTGGGCGAACCACGTGATAGAATATATCTTCTTTATTTTCAAAATATCTATAAATATTTCCCGGTGATATATTACTATTTTGAGCTATTCTCCTTATTGAACCTTTTTCAAAACCAAAGGTGCTAAACTCTTCTAATGCAGATTTTAATATTTGATTCCTTATTTTGTCCTTTAAAAATTGCATAAATAAACCTCCGTTTACTATTGGTTCTAAAAAAACACCACGATTGTGAGTGAACATCAACCATGGTGTTTTTAAATATGTACGCAGGAAGTATTTCCTGCCAATAACGAAATTATATCAAAGTTTAAAGTTTCAAGCAAGTGTGATTTTTCACATTTTGCTTTAAATGCTCCCCCATCCTTGCATGCCTCCTGAAACGTTTTTTACATTGAATCCAGCCTTTTTGAGCATACTTGCTGCCATTTTGCTACTTCCTCCAACATAGCATATAACCAAATACTCTTTTTTCTTATCTAAAGTACCTATTTTTAAAGGAAGATTTTTAATGGGTATATTGATTGCTTTATTTATATGCCCTAATTTAAAAGCATCTTCATTCCTTATATCTATCATTACTGCTCCTTTTTTTATTTCTTGCTTCGCCTCTTCAGGCGAAATAGTGTCTACTTTAGGTCCAAATAAAAACATAATTTTCCTCCCATATAATATAATTGGTAATCATTTTTAATAATCCATATATTTATATATATAGATATATTTAATGAAATTATATCTCATTTCATTGCTTTTGGAAAGAAAATAATCTCTATTATAAATATTTATTGATATTATTTTCAAACTCAAACTAATATTCCTTTATATTAAGCTTTTATTTTTTCTATATCTATTTCCTCTTTATCCAAATCTTTAATTATTTTTAAAAATGAATCAGAAAATATATCCTTACCATAAAGATAAAAAGTAGTACTTACCGAAATAGAACATACTATAAGGGCTGGAAACATAAGATTGAAGTTTTTTGAAATCTCAATTGCTAGAATAATTCCCGAAAGTGGAGCATTAAAATATCCCGCAATCATTCCCCCTATTCCCAGTACTCCAAATAAAGGTCCATATTCATTAATCATAGTTTTACTATACAAACTCTGAAAAAGAATACCTGTAGCCGCTCCTATTGTTAAACCAGGATAAAAATTCCCACCTACAAATCCAGAACCTAAAGTTATTCCTGTTGTTAGAATTTTTAAAGCAATAATACTTAAAAGAATATATACTCCAAACTCTCCTTTTAATATATTAATAGTAGTATAAGAATGGATTTCAAAATTTAATGGAAATATAAATCCGATAATTCCTACTATTGCTCCTGCAATAACTAATCTCCTAAATAAACTTTTTGATTTGCTAAAAAAAATCGTAAAAATTTTTATTGATTTTATATATATGATTGATATAAGTCCTATAATAAATCCAAAGAATACAAATAATAGTAACACTTTTATATCTATATAATTGAAATTTATTATATTTATATTGTAATCTACACCTTCATAAAAAATTTTAGAAATAATAAACGAAGTAGTACTCCCCAATACAACAGGTGCAAAAAAGTTCATATACTGCTTTTTAAATAAGACTTCAAGAACAAATACTGAGGCAAACAACGGCATACCAAATACAGCAGCAATAGCCGAAGCTGCTCCACAACCTATCATTAATCTTATTGTTTCACTATCCATTTTGAGTTTATATCCTATATTAGATCCTATTGACGAACCAAGATGTACTATAGGACCAAATCTTCCAGCCGATAGCCCAAAAACTAGAGTAACGATAGACAGAATAACTTTTATGATAACATTTAAAGGTTTCATTAAAAAAGTATTTATAATACTAAGTTCTACTAAAACTTGAACTATTCCAATCCCTGTTGAATCTGTCTTCAAAAAAGTCTTATAAAGATAAAAAGTAATGATTCCAGCTAATACCGGAAAAAAAATGTACATATATGGTAACTGACGAAGGAGCAAACTTACACCTTCTACTCCAGTATCTATTATTATGTTAAAAAGAACCGAAATAAAACTTGTAGTTATTCCAATTGAAAGTGCTATTCCTATATTTTTTAATACAGAAAAATTCCTATAACTCAAATTCATCATTCCTTCCCACTAAAATAAATTATATCAAAAAAACTCCAAGAGAAAATCTCTTAGAGTTTTTTAATGTACTTTTTATTGAATTTTTTTAACTGAAGGTTGTTTAGTGTTTTCATCTTTAGAGGTTTTTATATAGGTATAGAAATATATTGCGCCTACAAAAAGGCTGCCTCCAATAATATTTCCTAAAGTTACAGGAATTAAGTTTTTAGTTATAAAGTTTAGCCAGCTCAGCTTTGAAAGAGCATCTAACCCTAGCCCTGATGCCAAGGCCAGTGCAGGATCTGATTTTGCTAATATCCCTGCCGGTATATAATACATGTTTGCTACGCTATGCTCGAAACCTGAAGTGATAAAAAGCCAAATTGGAAAAAAGATTGCAAGGATTTTTCCAGCTATATCCTTTGCTCCATATGACATCCATACAGCTAGGCAAACTAGCCAGTTGCACATTATTCCAAGATATACAGCAGGCATAAAACCAAGGGATGTCTTATATGATGCTATTTTTATAGTTACTCCTCCTAAAAGGTTTGCTCCAGTATGCAGTTGTCCGCTTTTTACTATGAAAAATGCTATAAGCAAGGACCCTATAAAATTGCCTATATATACTAAAATCCAGTTTCTCAACATTTCAGATAATTTTACTTTTTTGTCAAGAACTCCTGCAATAATAAGGGTGTTTCCTGTAAAAAGTTCTCCTCCTGCTATAATAACAAGCATCAGCCCTGTTCCAAATATAGCCCCTGCCAAGGCTTTTCCTAGACCTACAGTCTCTGGTTTGGAAAAAAGTATATAAGATGCCATATTAGAACCTTGAGATGCAAAAGCTATAAATGCTCCTGCCAAAATTCCCAGCAAAAGCAGGTTCATTGTAGAATTTTTAACTTTTTTAATTCCAGTATCTACCGTATATGATGCTATTTCTTTTGGGGATAGAAAATTATTCAATATAAAGTCTCCTTTTAAATTATTCAATAAGTTTTTCAGGGAATAATATAATAGCCATTAAAAATATTAGCTATTAAAAAGAAAAATGTCAACCTATCTTTCAATATTTCTTAAAAGACTTTCCCTTTCATTCCATTTTCCCCAAACCATAATTCCTTCTATGGTTTTAGTATTATTTATATCCTCTAATGGATTTGCTGATAATAATATTAAATCTGCCTCTTTTCCCACTTCAACTGTACCTAGTCTTTCTATCTCTCCCAAAAATTCTGCTGGATTGTATGTAGCTGCTTTTAATGCTTCATATGGAGTTAGACCTGCTCCTACAAGATAATATAGTTCATTGTGAAGGGAAAACCCAGGCACTACAAAAGGATTGTTAGCATCTGTTCCTGCAAGAATTCTTCCCCCCTTCTCATGTATGACTCTTAAAATATCCTGAGAAACTTTAACATTCATATCCCTATTTAAATCCTTAGTCATATCTTTCCAGAACTCTACAGTTTCAGGATTTATGTATTCAAGCCCTTCTATATCTTCTCCCATTGAAGCTATATGAGATACAGATAAGGTTGGAGTGTTCCATACATTTTTTTCTGCGGTCATTTTAGCTTCGTTTTCTATATTAGATTTACTGTAGCCGCTTAGATGCTCTATAGAGTCTTGCCCTAATTCAAGAACCTTTTCAATACCTACATTCCTCGGAACATGCCCTACCACCCTAAATCCGATTTCATCTGCAGTTTTTACAATCTCTTCATAAACATCCATATCCAAAAGTTCATAGATTTTGATAGACTCATATCCATTTTCTTTTATCTTAATTACTTCTTCTCTTGCCTTTTCTTTGCTATCTACAACTAGACTTCCTTCCCATATCGGATCCAGACCATCCATGATTGGTCCTGTTGTAAATATTTTAAGTCCTACTTTTCTTTGGTCATTAAATTTCTTTATTCTAAGAACCTCAGGCCTTCCCCACATATTTTGGACTCCTGTCACTCCATTATATAAATAAAGAGCTTCGTCAACTTTATAGTTGTGTATATGTACATGCATATCTATAAGACCTGGCATTAAATATTTTCCTTTTCCATTAATAAGTTGTGCATCATCTGGAATAATAACATCTTCTGCTTTTCCTATTTCACAAATCACACCATCTTTTATGATTACAGTTTGATTTTCTAGCACACTATTCTCTGTCATAGTAATAAGATTTACGTCTTCAAATGCAACAAAAACTTCTTCTGAAGGTTCTGCTACCTGATAATTTGTAGCACCTTGTTCATTTTGATTGTCCAGAGAATCTATTTCTTGATTACTACATCCTACAAATAATAAACTAGCTATGAATACAAAAAACATGAGTTTGCTATTTAAAGCTCTAACCTTCTCCATATATTATCCTCCGTATGCTTTTTTATTTTATATATAATTTCGTTTCATAACTATCTTATTCTTTAAAGAAATCATTAAATCCTTTATTTTCCCTACAAAAAATCCTAAAAAAGCCAATAAGCTTCTTTAGGATTTTTATTTAATAATAATCTTATTCCCATATTTTAAATTTCATTTTTCTAAAATAAAAGTGCTAATTTTATAATTGGACTAAACATTAAATCTAAACTTTACTCCCTTTGAAAGATATGCATAAAGAGGATATCCTATTAGAAAAGATGCAAGTGCCTGAGTAGCGTCAAATATAAGCCCTTGAGCTGCTACCGCAAAGCTGGAATACATAAAGCTTGCTACTAGAAAATATCCACCCACCATAAAAATCACTCCTAGAAGTGAACCATATATTCCTGCTAGTTTAGTCTTTCCAAGTTTTAGAAATACCCATCCTATGATATAACCCTCAAGACCCTTCACTATAAGAGTAAATAATGCATAGTGAGCATATCCAGAAAGTAAATCAGCCAAAGCAGAACCTATCCCTCCAGCTATCATCCCTGCAACAGGTCCAAATAATAATGACGAAACTATAATAAAAGAGTCTCCGATGTTTATGAATCCGTTTGTAACTGGAATATGAATTTTTATAGCCATTGTGCCGATACACACAAGAGAAATTAACATCCCATATAGTACTGTTTTTTGGGTTTTAGACATATTAACCCCCTCCTTCTTATACTTTAATTTTATATAAAAAGAAGGGAGCTTTCAATAGAAATTGTATCGGTACATTTCCATTTCTATTATAAACAGTGCTTTTTAGTTACTATCAAACAATATTTGAATAAAGCTTTTTTAAAGAAAATACTCCAACTATATTTTCTCCTTTATCAATAACTGGAATATTTTCCTCTCCCAGCTCAATACATTTTTGTATCCCCTCAAGTACCGAAGCATCATCATAAATTGAGGCTAACTTGTTTTGAAGAGTATCCCTTGGAGCATCTTCCCTAGGAATTATATCTTTGATTTTTAGGATATTCAAATAAGCCATAAAATCCTTGGACTGAAAAAAGTGATTTGCATATTCGCTTCTTCCTTCAGAAAGAACAAAATCTTTCTTTTTTTCATTTCTCTCTATTTTTCCTTCGTTTAGAAGTACAATCCTACTACCTAGCTTTATTGCCTCTTCAATATCATGGGTCACAAAAATAATTGTCTTTTTTAATAGCTTATGAATACTGATTATCTCTTCTTGAAGATTTCTTCTAGTAATCTCGTCTACAGCCCCAAATGGTTCATCCATGAGTATTATCTGAGGGTCTGCTGCAAGTGCTCTTGCTACCCCTACTCTTTGTTGCTGACCTCCACTTAGCTCTTTAGGATATCTGTGAAGAAATGACTTGTCCATACCTACAATCTCAATCAGCTCTCTTGCCCTCTCTTTTTGCCTATTTTTTGGAGTCTTTATCAAATTAAGAACATAGGTTATATTGTCTTCTATATTCAGATGTGGCAAAAGACCAATTTGCTGAATCACATACCCTATTTGCCTTCTAAGCTCTATAAGATTCCAATCCTTTATAGATTTTTCTTTTATTATAATATTTCCAGAATCAGGGGAAAGAAGTCCGTTTATCATCCTTAGTATAGTAGTTTTTCCGCATCCAGATGGTCCAAGAAGTACAAGAAACTCACCCTCTTCAACCTTGATGGAAAAATCCTTCAATACTTCATTTTCGCCATAAGATTTGTTAACACCTTCAAACTCTATTACTGGCATTAAATCAATCCTTTCTCCCTTAAAAATTCTTCAGCTACGTCTTCTGGGTCTCTATTTTCGTTTTCTACATAGTAGTTCATCTGTATCATATCCTCATCAGTAATCTGATCGCTCATCATTTGAAGTACTTCTTCAAGCTCTGGATATCTTTCCAGTGTTTCTTTTCTAATAAGTGTTGCCGCTTGATAAGAAGGGAAGAAATTTCTATTGTCTTCAAGTACCTTAAGATCATATTCTAAAAGTAGTCCATCAGTAGAAAATGCGTTGATTACATCTACTTGACCGGAACCTATAGCCTCATATTTCAGACCTATATCCATCTCTTTTAAATCTCTAAAATTAAAACCATATATTTCATTTAAACCATTGTAGCCATCTTCTCTTTCAAAGAAGTCGTACTCAGCCCCAAATACCAGCTGATCACTTATCTGTGCAAGGTCATCATAAGTCTCAAGGTTATACTGGTTTGCTACTTCTTCCTTAATGGCTAAAGCATAGGTGTTATTAAAACCATATATATCAAGCCATGTGATTTCATATTCCTCTTCGTATCTGTCTTTTACGTGACTATATAACTCCTGTGGATCAGTGATTAAATCTTCTTTTAATACAAAAAGAAGTCCTGTTCCAGTATATTCTGGATATATATCTATTTCTCCATTAATCATCCCTGGATGGATATTGGAAGTTCCTCCGCCTATTCCTAGCTTTTTCTCAACCAAAATATCAGTATGATTTTCTATGAGCAAAGTAATCATTTCTGCTAGTATATATTGCTCAGCATGAGGTTTTGATGCCACTACAACTGTTTTTGAGGCAGCAGCTTGACATCCAGATATAAAAAGAAGCATAAATATCAACATACCTGAAACTAAAATCTTTTTCATAATATCCTCCTTAGGTTCCCAAATATTTTCTTTTTATCACTTTTTCAAATATTCCAAGGATAAAATCAACAGTAAAGGCAAGAAGAGCCACAAGAAGACTTCCTGCAAATGTCATGACAGGGAAATTAGTAGTGATTCCCCTCCAGATAGCTACTCCAAGTCCACCTGCTCCTATAAAAGATGCTATCCCCCCTAAAGCTATAGTCATTACAACCATAGTCCTAAACCCAGCAAATATTACAGGTATTGCAAGGGGTATCTGAACCTTAAAAAGTAGCTGGCTATCTGTGCTTCCCATTCCAATTGCTGATTGTATCAAAAAAGGGTCTACTTCATTTATTCCTACAAAGGTATTCCTTATCATCGGAAGAAGGCCGTATATACAAAGAGCAATAAGGGCGGTTTTATTTCCAATTCCTGTGACTGCAACTAAAAATCCAAACAGGGCTATTGAAGGTATTGTATATATTATATTTACAACGCCCATTAAAAAACTGGCCACTACCTTGTTTCTTGTCATATATATTCCAAGAGCAATACCTACTAAAGTGATTATGGATATAGCCAAAAAAGTAAGATAAATATGCTGAATTAAAAGAGATAGGAAAAAGTCCCTTCTTTCAATAAAAAGCTTTATTACATTGTTCAAAAAAGTAATGTTCACCACCCCTTTCTTTAATTTCTACTTCAATATTCATACCCAAAATATTATTTGTATTCTATATTTTTCAAATAAAAAACGTACTTTATGAGTTTTATCATAAAATACGCTTTATTTTGTGAATAAGATTTTATTTTATATTTCGAATTGATTTATTTTTTGATTCATGGACTTAACAATTTCATTTAGAGCAATTGAAAGTTCAGCAAGTTCATGATTCGTAGCACTATGTTGCTCTGTAGAAGCAAGAACTTCTTCTGTTGAGGCTGCAGTTTCTTCAGTTATGGCAGATATATTTTCCATAACCGAAACTATGGAGTTTTTGCTATCAATAGAAATTTCCATTGATTCTTTGACATCATTTATACTTTCAACTATCTCTTTGATAGCTTCTGTGATTTTTTCAAATGTCTCTTTTGTTTTTTCTGTACTTATACTTTGGCTTTGTACTGTATTTTTTACTTTTTCCATTGTTGCTACAGTTTTACTAACATCATTCGATATATCATTTATTATATCTTCTATTTTTTTAGTCGAATTACTGGACTCATCTGCAAGCTTTCTTATTTCACCAGCTACTACAGCAAACCCTCTACCCGCTTCACCAGCTCTTGCTGCTTCTATTGCAGCATTTAGAGAAAGTAGGTTTGTTTGCTCAGAAATTCCTCTGATAATTTGTATTATATTTCTGATGCTTTGAGATTTTTGGCTAAGCTGAGAGACTATATTATATATTTCTTTTGTATAATCTTCACTATCTCTCGTTGTATCGCTTAATTCACCAACTACTAATATGCCTTCTTTATTAAGAATGCTTACCTCATCGGATTTAATCTGCATATTTGTAGCCTTTTCAGATACTAAATCAAGCTGCCCTGAAAGGTCAATTATTTTTTGAAGTCCATTTTCTGCATCTTTCGCCTGATCGTTTGCACCTTTTGCCACTTCATTGATTGCATCTGAAAGCTGCTCTCCAATTACTGCTGAATCATCAGAAGATTTTATAAGTTTTAAAGATGATTCTGAAACTTCATCAGATACATTTTTTAGTTCCCCAACTAATATACCGAATTTTTCCATCATTTCATTAAAGCTTTTCGAAAGATTCCCTAGTTCATCTCTTTGGATACTTAAAGACCTAACCCTTAAGTCTCCTTTTTCAGCTTTCTCCATTAGTTTCATAATATTAGTTAAAGGCAATACTATTAATCTTCTTGAAAATAAATATATGACAATTCCAGATAGTGCTATTGCAAATAAAGAAGCCAGTGTTATAGTTACTTTTAGCCTATCAAGTGGTCCTTCAAACTCTCCTCTTGAAACCTCAACAACAACTATATTATCCCCTATCTCAGTAAAACTAGAATATTTGTTGTCATTTTCTAGCTCATAATCTATGTTTCCATTTTTTTGAGCAATTATATCTGCTCCCCAACTGGTTTCATTTAGATTTGTGCCGATAAATCTTGAATCTGTATGAGCTCTTATTATGCCATCTTCTCCAACTAAAAAAGCATTTCCTGAAAATCCTACGTTGGCATTTGAAACTAGGTTGTCAATATCACTGCTTCTTATCACTTCTTCAAGTTCACTTGGAAGGACTCCAATCTGGACTACTCCTGGAGAATCTATTCTAGATACTCCAATATATTGAAAATATCTTCCATCTGTTCCTCGTTCTGATGCCTCTTGTGCCAACTCAAAATTGGCCATGTTTACTCCTTCATAAAAAGGCATTGTCTGCTCAGTAGTTGAAAAATCAAAGCCAAAAAAATCAGGGACATTTCCCCATCTTAGTACTCCATTTTCATCTGTCACATGTATCTCTTCCACTCCAACTCCCTTTGCAAGCTCTATCATAGATTGAGTCTCAAGGAGAGATGGGTTAAGTGCGATTGCCTCTGCAATAAGTTTTGCTTGTATCAAAAAATTTTTATTTAGAGCCTCCGTGAGGGTATCTATTGTCTCTTTACTGTTTTCTATACTAGCAGTTATTTCTTCGACTTCACTAGAGGATACCACTTCCATTTGCTCCTCTATAATATCTTTCTGCTGCAAAAACGAATATACAGATATCCCTCCGATACTTATTGAAAGTATTAAAAGCACAGGCACCATAAGCCTAAAGCCAACACTTACTATCTTTTCTTTTTCATCCATATACTTCACACCATCCCGAACTTTAATTTTATATTATCACCTGATACCAATTATATCATTTTAAAAACAGAACAAAAAGATATTTTTAGTTAAAAGTTAAATATTATTTATCTTTTAAATTTCCATTTCCTGTAATTTGCTATAGCGACATTATAAAATCATGTTTATTTTATACTCAATTTTATTTTTTCACCAAAAAAACTCTATATTAATATCCTTTAAGATATTAGTATAGAGCCTTTTTTGAAAGGTGTATTGAAATATTATTCTTGTTTTGATTTTATATTTGATTTTACGTTAGAAATTTCTTTAGTTGAAGAATTTTTTTCATTATTTGTCATCTTGCACTGACCTTCAAAAAATGCATCTTCATCTATTATAAAGGACTTTACAGTTACGTCTCCATCTAGCTTTCCTTCTGATGTGATTCTCACTAAGTTCACTGCATTTATATTCCCTTTTACCTCTCCAGATACGATGCAGTTAGTTACAGAAATATCACCTGATATTTTGGAACTTTCTCCAATTAGCAAATCTCCCTTTATTTCTATTTGGCCAGTAAATACACCATCTATCCTGATTTTACCTTCTGCTTTTAAAACTCCGTCAAAAGATGTATTTTTTCCTATAAGGGTATCAAAGTTTTCAAACTGAATTTCCGCCTTGCTTTCTTTTTTACTAAACATAGGATCTTATCTCCTTTATGTAATTAATTTTCCAACATGCTTTTTGGGTCTATAGGTTCTCCGCCTTTTCTTATTTCAAAATGAACATGAGGGCCTGTACTTCTTCCCGTACTACCCATTTTCGCTACAAGCTCACCTTTTTGGACTCTATCCCCCACCTCCACCTTATTTTCGTGGTTGTGAGCATAGATAGTGCTATATCCGTTTCCATGGGATATCAGCACCATATTTCCATAGCTTCCATTATATCCTGAAAAGGTCACTACTCCAGCTGCAGATGCAATTATATCTGTGTTTGTACTGTTTGCTATATCTATACCTCTATGGAACTCTGTCCTTCTAGTAACTGGAGATATTCTCTCTCCAAATGGAGAAGATATCCTTCCTTTAGCAGGTCTTAGGTTTGGAATTGCCTCTAGGGTTTCAAGCTGATTTTCTATTCCGCTTATTAAGGATTCTATATCCTCACTTTGTCCGCTGATTATGCTATCAATATAATCTATGTCCACTTGATCCATATCCCATATTGAAAAATCTCTATAATCAGATCTTGAAACTAAAGAAGAAACCTCTTCCTCACTTCCTCCCCCAATATTGACTACTTCCAAAACTTTTCTTTCAAGCTCTGATAGACGCTCTATCCTATCTTCTACTTCCTGTGATTTGGATAAGAAATATGTAATCTGATTTTTTTGGGATATGTTTTCGTCTTTTAGTGCTGCAAGCTCTTTGCTTACACTATTAAGATTTTGACTGGAATAGAAAAATTGGCTGCTAAAAAACCCTAGCACTAAAACCGTAGCTATACTCCCAGATAAAAGACTAGCTAGAGTACGATATGATATTGTAAACTGTCTGATTTTTCCTGTGGAATTTGGAACTATCATAAAAGTAAATTTCTTTCTAACCTTTGATGCATGACGATATTTTTTTTTCATCATTATCCTCCTTGGATTTCTAGGCGATAACTATTTCAAGTTTATTTCGAGATACCAACTTATATTTTAACCATAATTTGGAACTTTGTCCACGATAAAATAAAAAAGGCAGATTTCTCTGCCCCCAATTTTTAATAATTATATTTTTGTTACTTTAACTTTAAAACCGCTATAGATAAATCATCATCAATAAGTTCTTCATTTACTACAAAGGCTTTATATATCTCCTCTGTAAGCTCCTTTGATGACATATCACTCGAATATACTTTTATACCTTTTGTCAAAACCTTAGAAGGTTTTATATCTTCTATATTTTCATTGAAAAGCCCATCAGTATATAAAATTAAAACGTCACCTTGACTCAAAATGATTTCATTGTCCTCATATTTCGCATCGTCCATTATTCCAATAAAATGCCCACTTTTTTCGAGTATTGTAGACTTTGAATTGTCATGGGATATTAAAACTGGTGAAGGGTGTCCTGCACTTGAATAAATAAGTTTGTCTTCTTTGATTACACCTACAAATGCTGTGAAAAAAACTATCTCAGCCTCACTCATAAGATCACTAAACTGTCTGTTTATTTCTTCAAGGACTTTTCCAGGCCCGCTATACTTTAGTATTGTGCTATTGAACATATCCTTTATTTTAAAAGATAAAAGTGCTGCCGCTGCTCCATGACCTTTCATATCTGCCATCATAAACCATTCTTCATCTTGAACCTTAGCAAGCTGGAATATATCTCCGCTCAAATCTTTACACGGAATATATTTAAGATGCATATCAAATCTTGAGTCTTTAACATCTATACTCTTTGACATTATTGATTTTTGAAGCATCCCTGCAATTTTCATTTCTTTTCCTATAGTTGCATTCATCTGCTTTAGTTTTTTATTTTGAGTATAGTATTTAAGAGCATTTTCTACCTTTAGTGGTATGATTACTTCCATCTGGTCCGGAGAAAGGGGCTTTGTAAAGTAATCCATAGCACCCATCTCAAGGGTAGTTTTGATGCTGTCCATATCCTTTATAGAGGAATTCACTATTACTGGGATATCCTTTAGTGCATCATCTTCCTTTATTTCTTTTAGGACATCATATCCATCCTTGTTTGGCATCATAAGATCCAGTATTACTAAATCTATTTCCTCTTCTCTTATTTTTTCAAGGGCTTCAACACCATCCTCAGCCTGAAAAAATCTATTATTTTCAGTCTTGTCTTCCAAGATTTCCATCATCATTTTTCTGTTAAATAACATGTCATCTACTATAAGTATGTTATGCACTTTAATCCTCCTTCATCTTTTGGCAAAGAAAAAGCCTAGGTGCTCTTTCACTTTGATTTATTGGGTTTACCAAAGATACCTTATATTTTTTAGGGTCAAGTGTACTTAAAAACTTAAACACTTCTATATATTCTTCTCCATTGTCATGCCCTCTATATGCTGCCACAGAGACAATCCCTCCTTTTTTTAATAGCATCATCGATTTTTCGAGAGCTATCAAGGTGGATTTTGATTTAGTTGTAATTTCATTGTTTTCTCCTGGAAGATATCCAAGATTAAAAACAACTAAAGAGAGCTTTTCTTTTATATATTTATCAAGATTCTCATGAGAATCTAGTATAAGGTTTATATTACTCATACTACTATCCATTTTCTCCCTTGTCATATCAAGAGCTTTCTTTTGTATATCCATAGAATATACCTTTCCTTTACTGCCTACAAGTTTGCTTAGAAATAAACTGTCATTTCCATTGCCCAGCGTAGCATCAAGGACTATATCCCTATCATTTATGTGTTCTTTCCAAAATAGCTTAGCAATATCCGTAATTTTTGTAACTATCACCTAACCACTTCTTTCATTGGATTTAAGTACTCAAAATATTATACTATTAAAGACCTATATCTTCCATTGATTTTTTAATATTTTGAAATTAAAAAAATCCACTTAAATATGAATTACCCTAAACGTAAAAAGTCTAACATTTAAGATATGTTCATATGTAAGTGAATTTTTGAAATCTAAAACCTAAGCGTTTATATCAAGAGTATCTCTTCCACTAAGCTTTGCAATTTCTCCCATAATCTCTAGCATTGATTCATGAGCTTCATTTGGTAGTTTATCAAAACCTTGATTTTCAGTGGATTTCTTTGATATGAAATTTACTCTGTCATTTATTCTATCAAACAATTCATTAAGATATTCTTTGTCGTTCATATCAGGAACAAATCCTTCTATATCCATTATAGAGATATTTTTGAAAGGTCCCCATTTTTTAAATTCTGCACTATCCTCTATAACCTTTTCTATTGCATCTAAAGTAACCTCTTTAGGTATTTTTTTGTCCATAAAAAATCCTGTGTTTAATATATAGCAGCTAACTCCTCTGTTTTCAAAAAGGCTCTTGAACTTTTCAAAATCATCAGCAAGAGGATAAGTTCTAAATGGATTTGCATAAGGCTCTATTACAAGTGCATTTGGATCTACACCAGGTGCTAATCTCTCAGCAGTACTTCTCTTAGTTGCAAGGGTAGCTCCCATTGACGCAGCAAGAGTAGAGCTTTCAATTTTTAAAATTGGAGGAAGAGTAGGGTCCTTCATAATCCAAAATATTGCATTTACTGGTTCTCCAAATTTGTCTACTCTATTTGGAGCCCATAATTTGGATTTTATTGCTCTACCATTTCCATTTCTTATATCTTCTGTAACAAGTACTACGTCGCCATTTTCATCAACTGTAGCTCCACAGTTTTGAGCAGTAAGAAGATATTTATTGTCTTCAGAGCTAGTAGGATAATCCTGAGTCTTGTCAAAATACGAAGGCTCAAGAGCTACTGAAGAGCCGTTTTCTGTTGATATTACAAAAGCATCATCATGAAGCACTGTAACATCATATTTATTGTCATGTTTCGCATGAGTGATAGTGGATTTCCCAGAACCAGAAAGTCCAAATACTCCTGCAACAAATTTTCTTCCGTTTTTAAGATTGTATCTTTTTTGTCCTGCATGACATGATGCAAAGCCATTTCTATTGGCACATCCCCAAGCAAGAGTTAGGGTTCCTTTTTTATGCTCTCCAAAATATCTCATACCAAGAAGTGCAGCGCAGTTGTGGTTTGGATCAAATAAAGTAAGACCCATTGGGTGTTCTTCATGTTTCCAGTCAGGATCAGAAAACACAAATATGTCACCTTCATTTTCCATAAGCTTTGACGCTTCATACATATCTATATATTCACTATTTATATATTGGAAGTTTAGCATCCAGTTGTATGCTATATTTTCATGTCCCTGAGGTATTAAAAGATGTGCTTTGACCATAAAATCCTTATCAAGTCCTATATAAGCCTGAAGATGATATAGCTTTTTATATCTCGCCATATAAACCGCTTCTCTAACCTTTGCTGCATAATCTCCTTCAGATACTCCTGGCCATCCTAATATCCTTCTTGCATCTGCACATCTGGCACTTACATCTCCATCATTGAATAGTAATACCTTTGAGCCTTCCTCAAGTCCGATAGCTTCTGGTTTGTATACAGGCATATCTGTAATTACTGTTCCAAGTGCATTAAAAGCAAGCTCGTAAGCCTCCTTAAGATTTTTTACATCAGTAACGTTATTTCCGTAAAATGCAGTTTCTATAGTAGTCCTTGTTTGGGATATTATTGGGTTTTTAGCATTTATATCTTCTCTTTTAAATTTGAAAACCGTTGACATGATAGCCTCCTAAAAATTAATTTATATATCCAACAAAGATATTGTAATACATTTCCTCAAAAAGTGCTATACTTTTTTGAAAGTTTTTCATTTAATAGTATGTCATATTGAAATTAATTTATTAAATTAATACAAATAAGACTGATATCCTTCATTCGAAACTAATATTTTAATATTGACCAAAAAAATATCTCACTTTAAAATTTTAAAGTGAGATATCGGAAAACATTTATAGGATTTTAATCATAATCTTTGGATATTTTTATAATCTAAGGGCACTCCATCTTAGCCAAGCAATATTTTTAATTCTGTTTCTCATTTTTTTATTAAGCTTACCCTTTAACTTGAGATTTAAAATAATATCCTTATTCAATAAGTAGCCTAAGATATGCTCTACAATACCCATATCTTCATACTCTATGTTTATATCATTTTTCAATATAAGAGTATTGTCTTCCTTAAGAGTAAGGTCATATAGAGCATCCCTTTGAGGTTTTTTCATTATTTTTCCTTTGAAATCTTTGCAATATGGTATCTTAAAGGTCAAATAATCATTTGGAACTTTAAAATCATAGCTTTTTTCAAGTTCCTTTGATATTTCAATATTTTCTTTTAAAAGCCTTTCATAGTTGGCTTCATATTCTTTTTCCACCCAGTGCCCATATAATCTGCAGTTTAAAGGTCTTACATCATATATCAGACACTTTTTGTCCTCATCAAGAAACGGACATTTGTTTCTTTTAATATATACATCAAGATAATAATCTACAATACTATCCATCAGCTTTCTCGTCATTATATTGTTCTTTTTAATAAATGAAATTATATTAAGAGATTCTGTATAGGTAGCTCCCACAGACTCGCTGCAGCAAAGACCACATCCTGCGCAGTCCCCAGACTCTACCTTTTCATATATACTCTTTAGTCTCTCATAGTAATTTTTTTCATCTTTTTTAAATACTTCCAAAAGTTCTTTCATATACTACCTCAGATTCTCCATATTTTGAAGAAATAGAGTCTGTTTTTTCTCTTGTATTCATGTGATAGTTGTAATCTAGGTTTTTAAACTCCCCATCCTTTCTCATTACTGGATGGAAGTTTCCTGATTTGATGGCCTCTATAAAATCCTTTTCATCTCGAATCACATCATAAAACTTTGTGGAGTATGTCCCTATTTTTTCTATAACATGGGCATCGCTCGACCCTATGGATGCAAGATTATACTCAGCAGCCAAAGAATATGTCATTAGATTATGATGAGCTAGAGTGCTCCCATTAAAGGATTCTACAGCAGAAAGAAGAGGTGCTAGCTTTCTTATATTATTTCCTAGTCCTCTATTGTTGGTTCTAAAGGGGTGGGCAGCCATAGCAACTCCATTGGCTTTTTTTACCTTTTCCAGAAGATACTCTGCACTCACTTTTTCTTTGGGTATATCCCTTAGACCAAATACAAGTATATCACCTTCATGAGTCAGTACTTCTGCTCCAACTATTACAAGAACACCATTAATTAGAGCCCAGTCTCCTATTTCATTTCGTAAATCATTATTTTCATGGTTTGTGATGCAAATGCCATTAAGGCCTCTTAGCTTTGCTGTATCAACCGCATCTTTAAAATCTATAAAACTATCTGAAGAATATCTATTTTCATGGATATGAGTATCAATTATCATAAAGTCCTCCTAGCAAACTAGAAATCAAATTGTCCCTATGCTTAATGATAACTCATATCAAATAATTTTATCCAATAGATATTCTTTATAGTTTTGATTAGTTTTGCCTATGACTTTTTATGAGAACTTATCATAAAGTATGGATTCTTCCTCCAGTCCCTTTTCTTTCAATAGATCCACAACTGAATCTATCATCCTTGGACTACCGCAAAGATAGGCTTCTTTGTTTTCACCGTTTTCTATATATTTTGTAATTGTATCCGTAACCCTTCCCACTTCACCATTCCATTTACCATCTGGCTTAGGTCTTGATATAGAAGGTATATATCTAAATTTTGGAAGTTCCTTTTCCAGTTCTTGGAACTCTTCATCAAAAAATAGTTCTTCCTCATCTTTTGCACCAAAGAAAAATATGACTTTTCTATCTGTGATTCTATTTTCTCTCATATATCTGAGTATTGATAGTATCGGAGCCATCCCTGTACCAATAGCAACCATTATCATCTCTTTATCATTATCCTGATAATAAAAATCTCCATAAGGTCCAACTACCGTAACCTTGTCCTTCTCATCCAGATGATAGTGAACATAGGTAGTACATATACCCTCTGGCACAAACCCTATAAGAAGCTCGATTTCATTTTTTTGATTTGGAGAAGATGCAAGGGAATATGCTCTATATACTTCCTCTCTATTGCCTTTATACTTTGGAGCAAGGAGCTGTATATACTGCCCTGCCTTAAAATCTATTTCTTTGCCTTCTGGCAGTCTAAGTATTAGATGTTTGATGCTCGGCGTTATAGATTCATTTTTAACCACGCTATACTCATACTGCTTTACATTGAATATAGCTTCATCTATTTCTATGTCTATATCGTTTTTTACCTTTACCTGACAGGAAAGTCTTATATTGTCTTTTGCCTCTTCTTCAGTCACATACCCTGTTTCAGTAGGAAGCAAAGGGCCTCCACCTTCTGTAACCTTTACCTTGCAAAATCCGCAGCTTCCCTTTCCTCCACATGCGGAAGGAATATACACTTCATTTTCTATAAGAAGGCCAAGAAGGGATGATCCACCTCTTGCATCATACTCTTTGCTTTCGTTTATTGTGATTTTTACATCACCATAATCATTTATAGTATTATTTGCAATGGTCAAAAGAAATGCAAGTATTCCTGATATTCCTGATATTATACCAACAGTCAAAACAATCTCCATATAAAAGGCCTCCTTTATTGTATTTTTACGATTCCAGAGAACCCTATAAATGCAAGAGCCATTATCCCTGTAATAATAAGTGTAATACCTGGTCCCTCTAGTCCATTTGGGAGCTTATTATTCTTTATTTTTTGTCTAATCCCTGCCATAGCAACTATAGCAAGAGTCCATCCTATTCCTGAACCTATTCCAAAAGCCAGTGATTGAATAAATGAATACTCTCTAATAAGCATGAATAATGAAACCCCAAGCACTGCACAGTTTACAGTAATTAGAGGAAGGAATATTCCAAGTGCATAATAAAGAGCCGGGAAATACCTATCTATAATCATCTCCACAAGCTGAACAAAGGCTGCAATCGAAATAATAAAAACTATAAATCTTAGATATTCTAGATTGAATGGAACTAGAATCTTATAATAAATAAAATAATTTAATATAGACGTAAAAGTAAGAACAAATGTAACTGCTTGCCCTAGCCCAAATGCCGTTTTTATTTCTTTGGAAACAGCTATAAATGAACACATTCCTAAGAAGTTGGCAAGTATCATATTATTTGTAAAAATCGCTGCAAAGAATATAACTAGTGGATTTATTTCTATCATGCTGTCTTCGCCCCCTCACTATTTTCTTCTTTAGGCAAGATGTTTTTAGCAACCCATATTATTATTGCTAGTAAGAAAAATGCTGCAGGTGGCATAACCATAAGAGTCCAAGGCACAAATCCAGCAGGCATTACAGTATATCCAAATAATGTTCCAAAACCTAATAATTCTCTTACAAATGATATCAGAAGAAGTACAAAGGCATATCCTCCCCCATAGGCAATACCGTCAATAAAAGCATCCTTTGCAGTATTATTTTGAGCAAAAGCCTCACATCGTCCCATTATAATACAGTTAGTGATTATAAGACCTACATAAGGTCCAAGAGCTCTACTCATAGCAGGCATATAAGCCTTCAAGAAGATATCTAGTAGAATTACATAAAAAGATATAATAAATGTCTGAATCATCATTCTTATATGCTTTGGAGTCCTGTTTCTAATTAGAGATACTGTCATCTCTGAAAAAGCAGTTACAAATATAAGCCCTATTCCCATTATAAGAGAGTTGAGCATCAGGTTTGTTACTGCTAGAGCCGAACATATTCCAAGTATCTGTATAAATATTGGATTATCCTTAAAAAAACCTTTGGCAAAAGTTTCTTTTAAATTAGCCATTATGCTCCCCCCTCTTCCTTAAAGTTTTTAAACTCATGTATATTTTCATTTATAAGAGCTAAAACAGCGTTAGAAGTTGAAGTAGCACCAGAGATAGTATCTACATTTCCTTCTGGGGCTGGTCTATATACAACATATGGCATATCGCCAGTAATATCTATACCTCTAAACTGCTCTTTATACCAGTCGTCTTCAATCCTTCCACCTAGTCCTGGGGTTTCACTATGCCTTACAAAGTCTACTCCTAAAAGAGTTGTTCTTTCCTTGTCCATAGCTCCAAAAGCTTCTACAGAGCCCCAAACTGCACTCCCAAGGATAGGAAATACATAGGCCACTTCCTCATTTCCTTCTGAATATATATAATATATCTCTTCATTCCACATTTGCTCTGACATATTCTCTCTAAAAATTCTTTCTATTTCGTCATCGGAAGTAGACTCAAGCCCTAATGCGGACAAAATACTTCTTCTTGTTTGGTTTTCTTCCTGCTCCTTTATAATTCCGTATGTCACTTGATTGAGAGTGGCTAAGGCTAAAGACATTATCATAGACATAGCTACCATAAACGCTACTGGATAAAATAGAGTTTTCTTTGTCTTTCCCTTTGACATCTAAGCCGCCTCCTTCTCTTTAAGTCTTTTCTTATGCATTTTTACTAGTTCGTCGATAAGTGGTGTAAAGGTATTTACTATTAATATAGCAAACATCACTCCCCCGGCAAATAGAGCAAAACTTCTTATAACAACGCTTACAAAACCTATAAGTGCTCCATAAATCCACTTACCTTCTTTAGTAGATGCAGAGGATATAGGATCCGTTGCCATAAATACTGTAGCAAATAAAAACCCTCCACTTAACATTCCATATATTGGATTAAGTACTTGAGTAAATCCAAAAGCAATCATTGCATAACTACTTACTAAAAATCCTAGGACCACAGAAACCATAATCTGCCATGAAGCAGTCTTAGTATATATAAGATAAGCCCCAGCTAGTATTATAAGTATCTTGCTTGTCTCTCCAAGGGAACCTGAAACAGCTCCAAATAAAAGGTCGTTAATTGAAGCAAGTTCTCCTGTAGTTCTGTAAATTGTCATAGGAGTAGCCATACTTACAGTATCAATCACAGGAGTCATGTACCTAGCAAACCCTCCTGGAAAAGATGTAGACACTTCATTCCACATTGCAGTAAGTGGTATTGGAAATGAAATATACACAAATGCTCTTCCCACAAGGGCAGGATTGAAAACGTTTTTTCCGAACCCTCCAAATACTTCCTTGCCAAATACTACCCCAAATATGATTCCAAGTACCGCAACCCAGTATGGTGTTGCTACAGGTAAAGTTAAGGTATAAAGAATAGAGGTTACTATGACTGCTTCTGACACTGGCTTGTTAAGCCTTTTTTCAAACATATATTCCGTAAGTATCGCAAATCCAAGCACCACAATCTGAAGAGTAAGTGCTTTAAAACCAAAGAAATAAACTGAAGCCAGTATGATAGGAAGTAATGAATATATTACTCTTCTCATCATTATTTGTTTCATAAAAAATTTTTTGGGCGGCAAATTAATTCCCTCCTTAAGTCTATAAATTTTATTAGTATTATATCCATTATATCCATGTTTGAGCTGAAATAACTGGAAGTTTGTAAAAAAAAATTGTTTTTTTACAAAGATTTAATAAAAAATGGAATAATTTTCAAAATAAAACTGTTTATTTAGTTAAATTTGTGGTAAAATTATAAATAAGTAAATAGTATTTACATGAGTTTTTCACGAAACGGCAAAATTAAGGAAACTTAATCTCGCAAAGCCAAGGGCCTAAACCACACGGTATGGCAGCCTAGCTACCGAATGAAAATCTGTGAAAAACTCTCACCCCGATAAAGGCAAAGCTTGAGAAATCAAGCTACGCAAAGCCAAGGGCCTAAACCATATGGTATGGCAGCCTAGCTACCGAAAGGAGAGTTTTTAATGTTGAAATTTAAAAATCTTGCTGCATCTTTAGGTGCTGCTCTAATACTTACAACTTCATACCTACCTGTATACGCTAACACTAACGAATTTATAGACGTATCTCAAGCATCAACAGGACTTGTTAAAGTAAATTATACAGCTCCAACAAACTCAAGACTAAAACTTCTTATAGAAAAAGACGGCGAAAGAAAATCTTATGATATATCTCCAAATAAACTAGAATCTTTCCCACTTACATTTGATAGCGGAAACTATAAGATTAGAATAATGGAAAACACTACTGGAAATAGCTACAAAGCTCTATACTCTAAGGACGTTAATGTGAGCTTGACATCTTCACAAAGCGTATTTCTAGCATCTACACAAACAATAAACTGGACTCCTGAAATGGCTCCTATCAAAAAAGCTGCTGAGCTTACTAAAAACCTTAACACAGATCAGGAAAAAGTTATGGCAATCTACAACTACGTAATAAACAACTACAAATATGACTACCAAAAAGCAGCTTCTGTAAAGCCAGGATATGTGCCTAACATCATAGATACTTATAACTCAAACACAGGAATATGCTACGATTACAGCACACTTTTCGCAGCAATGCTTAGAAGCCAAGGAATACCAACAAAAGTAGTAAAAGGCTACACTTCATACGTAGACGAATATCATGCTTGGAACGAAGTATTAATAAACGGAAATTGGGTTACAGTAGATACTACATTTGATGCTGCTTATAGCCAATCAGGAAAAAATGTTCAATTTGCTAAACCTTCAAATGAATATAAAACAACTGCTGAAGTTTAATAAATAAGTGAGCTACACCAGGGCTGGTGTTTCACATAGAGAAATCCCATGTATCAATAGATGCATGGGATTTTTTTAGCTCCTGCCCAAAAGCCAGAAAATATATCAGTTAATATCTATATAGAATTAGCCAGCATAATCTTTTCCATAGCTTCATTTTCATCAGATAGAAAAAATAAATCTCTTCCTTTGTTACTCTCGTAGATAAAGTCCCTTAAACTATTGCTTGTATATACAGAAAAATCCCCTATGATGGCTATTTTCATACGATAATTAATGAATTTTTGTAATACATCTCCTGCAAGACTTGTCTTTAAATCAAAAAATTCCTCAGATAACGCTGACTTGTTCAAGATTACCGAATCACAGCCAGTCTCATAGCTTGTTTTATCAATAATTTCAATTAAATTATTAAAATATTTTCGTTTGATCCCTAATAACTTAATCTTAAAATTATATAAAAAGTATTAACCAGTTTTTTAAAGACTTTATATAAGATCGAACGTTTTAATTCCTCTTAACATATGATTTATATATCGATTTCTATCTAGTTCTTTTCTCTCATCCACTATATTTTGACAATCATTAAATATTCCTTCGCAATGTCCAGTTAAATTAATTATCGCAGATTGATTCATACCTTCAAGAATCATATTAATAATTGCATACTTTTGAAGACCAGTTGGAGTAAAGGAATTTCTTCCTGAAGTGTCAGTAATTTCATAATTGTCTTTAATTGCATCTATCAAGGTTTTAATTACTGAATTTGTAATTGATTTGTTATTCTTAGTAATAAACAGGAATTCTGAGTTTAGCGTTTCATCTCGATTTCTAAAACTTAGATAATCATCAAAATCTGTTACTAAAGAATAGGGTAATTCTAAATAAATATATCGCTCAATTGTATTTTTATAATTAATTTTTAATGTGCGCTTTAGACTATTGTAATCAGATAATTTCATATCTGAAATTCTATCAAAACTCAACCCGTAGAGTAAAAATAATTTTATTATGACTTTTCCCTCATAAACTGTTAGTGTCTTTGGTTCATAATTTTTAATAAAACAGTTTATGAATTCAAATTGAGAATCATTTATAGGAGGATATTTTTCTCTACCTTTTAAATCAATACCTTTTTTAGTGATTTCTCGTTCAACTTCATGCGCAAGACTTGTAAAAGGCTTTAATCTAGCTAATGTAGTATTTGGATATATATCAAAAACTGTCTCCTCAAAAAAACGATTTAAGGCAATTAAAAAATCATCAATCGCTGACTTCCTTTCTACATTTTGATTATTAACTATGTAGTATACTGCACTCATAATTAAATCATTCCTAGTAAACTCATCTTTAAAAAGTGTCTCAACACTATTACAGTAGCTTTTTCTCTCTAATATAAAATCTATAAAATAATCTCTTAGCTTAGGTATATACTGATATCTCTCAGATATTGTTAACTTTTCACCAAAATCAGTTTTTATTAGTTCATGAAGTTTCTTTTTCATATCTTCTCCTTGCATCTCTCCACCTCTAAGTTTTAATTTCGTATTTAAAATTTGGTTATTATCAAAACATTGATTATCTTATTATTCAATTCCTACCCTCACCCACATAGCTGGACGAACTCCTCCGCTGTTGTCCCCAGTCAAAGGGTGAATCGTGTTGCTACTATATTTGAAAGTCCCGTTTCCTTGTATCCCTATATTTCCGTCTCCGTGGATATATACGGCTCTTTTGTTGTCACGTCCTGGGGAGCGAAGCCACCACCACCATACGTATCCATCGAGCGTAGACCTTCTATTTATATTATTTTCGTTCTTTTTTTGAAACCAGTATCGTTGTTTTGGACTTCTATTTTCAAGGTTTTTACTGCTATCACCAAAGTATTTGCAGACTACTTCTTCAATATTTAGAAGAAATATATAATCTATAGTATCCTCTCCCCCTGTTGAACCATACCATTGATTTTCTGGATTTTTATTTTGCACCTGAACTATTCTCGACTTCTCTTCATCAGTAAATTTGCTATAAAAATCTTCATTGAGATATTTCCTTAGTGAGCACTTAGCCCATGTGACATCACCCGAGCAATCATTATAAGGCTTTTGCTCTAGTATGTACTCAGCTATCACCAAAGCTCTATCTTCTTTTATATCGAGGACTCTCCAATCATAACCCCCAAAGGTCATGATTGAGCCTATATCTAGCTCTGCCATATCCTACCCCCTAGTATATATTTTTAGTTTTTCTTAAAGATTATATTGCTCATAATCTCAGCATCCCTATGATAAATATTCTACATATCACTACTACTTCCTTTATTTTTCATGCATTTTTAGCATTTTTCCATGACTTTTTTACTACTTGTTTGTATTTTTCAATAAAAAAAAAGGACTAATCTACTGATTAATCCTCGCAATTTTTATATCCCTTCAGTTATTATTTGAATTGATTTAGCTATTTTTTATTTTTTTGAAGTAAGATGAGGGTATGGTTATTTCTATTGATGCTCCTCCATATATATTGTTGTAAGCTTCAACAAACCATCCGCTTGAGTCTATTATAGTCTTTACAATGGAAAGTCCTAGTCCTGTTACTCCATTTTTCCCCTTGTAGAATCTATCAAATACTAGCTTTTCTTCTCCAGATGAAAATCCTCTTCCATCATCTTCAAATACAATCACAATATTTTCCAAAACATCTACATAACCTTTAATGATTATTTTTTCGGATGCATACCTCATGCTATTTGAAAGGATATTGGAAAATATGACATCCAACTTTTCATCGCTATATGGTATTACAAGTTCCTTGTCTACCTCGTTTATTATTTCAATATTTTTTCCAGAGGCAACCATTGCAAGCCTTAGCCTTTGCTCCTCTGATAGTTCCCACAGATTAATGTTTTTTATTTCTTCATCATTAATCCTTTTGTCTATCTTACTTATATATACTATGGAGTTTACTGTGTCTCTTAGCTTCTTACTTTCATCTATTATGATATCAAGGCTTTCACCTACATCCTCAGGCTCTATGATTCCATCTCTTATTGCTTCTGCATATCCCTGAATAGACATGAGGGGAGTCTTTAGCTCATGGGAAGTATTTTGGAAAAACTCTCTTTGCTTGCTATAGTAGTCTTTCAATTTGTATGCCATCTTTAGAAAATCATTGTTTATATCAGATATTTCGTCTTTGGTTCTGATAGGACTCCATGCAATATCCTTATCCAGGGAAAAAGATGATATATTTTTTCTAAGAATATTTACAGGGTTTATCATCCCTCTTTCAAAGAAAAACGCTAATATAAGGGCCATAAAGGATGCTACAACGAATCCAAGCATCGCAGACCTATTGATTAGAGAGTTGATTATAGACAAATCCTCTTTTTTTGCTACCATCACAAGATATCCTAGATTCTCATCTCCTGTGAAGCTTGATTTGATACCCCTTTCTTCTAAGAAATATCGTGTCCTGTCTATGTTTAGAGGGTCTATAGGCTCGTCATCAGAGCTATAGGACTGAAACACTATATTTCGCTCTTGATCCAGTATCAGAAGGTGGGTTGTGGCAAGTCTATTTGCAGAGTACCATCTAGCCCTTGGAAGGACGACTTCGGATATCTCTACTGTAATTCCCCCCTGCTCTTCCTTTATTACTATCTGTCCTTGTACAGGCTCTTTGTTTGATTTTAAAGCCTCTCCTACCTGTCCATCAATAGCCATAGATATTTGATTGATAATCATATCCGCATCTCTTTTTAGGTCTTCTTTGGTTTGCCTATTTAGTATATTGTTGAAAGAAACCTTGGATATCCCCATAAAAATCATAGAGGTGGAAAGTATGATTATAAGATAGCTTATTATGATTTTTTTTCCTATTTTACTCATTTTTATCAACCCTATATCCATAGCCCCATACTGTAGATATCTTCATCTGAGACCCATGCTCCTTAAGTTTTTTTCTCAATCTTTTTACTGTATCGTCCACATTTCTATCATATCCATCATAATCATAACCCCATACTGTAGATATTATCTGCTCTCTGGATAGGGGCATATTGGTGTTTTTCATCAAATACTCAAGCACCTCAAACTCTTTAATAGTAAACTGCACATCTTCGTTGTTTATCTTTATGATTCTCCTATCTATAAAGAGCTCTAGATTTTTTATTTTAATTATATCTTCAGTATCTGACTCTTTTTTTTCTTTATATGCTCTTTTTAATATCGTTTTTATTCGCACGACAAGCTCTCTAGGGCTAAAGGGCTTTCCTAGATAATCATCTCCGCCAAGCTCTAATCCAAGAATTCTATCAAGCTCTTCACTTCTTGCAGAAACGAATATTATGGGAACATCACTGATTTCCCTTATTTTTTTACAAAGGTCAAGCCCATCTATACCGGGCATCATTATATCTAGCACCAGCAAGTCAGGTTTTTGCTTTTCAAAGGATTCAAGGACTTCTTCTGCATCAGGAAATGTAGTTACCTTATAGCCTTCTTTTTTTAGGTATAAGTCTATTAGATCCCTTATTCTCTTTTCATCATCAACTACAAATATGTGATTCACAATTACACCCGCCTTAAATTTGGAGTTAACCTTAGGTAGACTTCTTTAACGAAGGCCACAGTTATGTACATGATTTAACTCAACTATATAGATTATATCATCCTCTATAGCTCATATTAATAATTATAATAAAATATCTTTTATTTAATCATTTATTATATATGCTTATGCACCTACATAAATTTATAATATGAAAAATGCTGCCTGTAGGCAGCATTAAAAGGAGGAGTGTATCTATGTTAACTTGGCCTTTTGCCAAGGGACTGCACAAGCTCTATTCTGTTTTCAATTTCTTGATTTATATAATAATTAAGTGATACTAGCTTATCTACAAGTTCATCCATAAGCACTATATCTCTTTGTTCATGGGCTACATTGATTGAGTTATGTATTTCTAATTTTTTGGTGTTTAATTCTCTAACATTTTCCTGTGATTTTATATATTGAGGTAGTTTTTTTACTGATTTTGAAGAATCCAATTTTTCAATTGTCTCTTGAAGTAACTTCATAAGATATACCCTTTCTTCTCTTTGAAATTCTATAAGTGGATAGAATTTTTCAAGCTCTGTAAGGTCCTCTAAAGGATACTCCTCAATTATTATGCTTTGCATATTGGTTCTCCTTTCAATATTGTCAACTAATCTGATTTTCATGTTCCGGTGCAGCTGGAAGGATTCTGCACCGGATTTAAAAGGGGTGGGTAAGGATGTATCTCGTTCCTTAGTTAATATAATAAAAGGAAATTATGGATTAAATTAGTGGAATTTGTGGAAATTTTGTGGGAAAAAAATAAGCTGAATTTCAGCTTATTTTTATAGGATTATAAAGTTTTACTTATCTTTGCCATGAAGTCTTCAATTTCTTTTGCAGTCCCTAATTCTAGGGCCTCATTTGCAATCTCCTTACACTTTTCATAGCTCAGACTTCTAATCAATCTTCTCGCATGAAGTATAGATATAGGACTCATACTAAATTCGTCTAGCCCCATCCCTATAAGTAATGGTATCAGTCTCATGTCTCCAGCAACTTCTCCGCACATTCCTACCCATATGCCCTGTTTGTGTCCATTTTCGATTACTGTTTTAATTAACCTTAGTACTCCAGGGTTGAACGGCTGATATAGGTGCTCGATTTTTTCATTCATTCTGTCAACTGCACAGGTATATTGAATCAAATCGTTTGTCCCTATACTAAAGAAGTCCACATGTTTTGCAAGTATGTCACTAATAATAGCGGCAGATGGAATCTCTATCATAATCCCTACTTCAATATCCTGAGAAAACTCTATATTTTCATTTTTCAGGTCTTCTTTTACTTCATTTAAGATATATTTAGCTTCTAAAAGCTCTTCAAGACTTGAAATCATAGGGAACATTATTTTAAGATTTCCATGTACGCTTGCTCTTAAAAGGGCTCTTAGCTGTATTTTAAATATTTCCTGTTCCTGAAGGCAAAGTCTGATAGCTCTATATCCCAAAAATGGATTCATCTCTTCTCCAATTTCAAGATAAGGAAGTTTTTTGTCTCCACCTATATCTAGAGTTCTTATGACAATAGGCTTTTCACCCATAGCCTCAAGGACTTTTTTATAGCTGATATACTGCTCTTCTTCAGTAGGCATAGTCTCTCTATTCATATATATGAATTCAGTTCTATAAAGACCTACTCCCTCTGCATCATTTCGTAAAAGTCCTGGCACATCATCTGGTGTTCCTATGTTTCCAGCAATTTCTACCTTTCTGCCATCCGAAGTAATGCTTTCCTGACCCTTCATTTCTTCAAGGGCTTTTATATCTCTTTCGTAAGCTTCTTTCAATTCTTTGTATTTGGATATAGTTTCTTCTTCTGGATTGATTTCTATAATACCTGTTTCTCCATTTAATATAACTAAGTCATTGTTTTTTACTTCTTTAGTTATGTTTTTTAGACCTACAACAGCAGGGATTTCAAGAGATCTTGCCATAATAGCAGTATGGGATGTCCTTCCCCCTATATTGGTAAGGAAGCCCATCACCTTGCTTTTGTCCATAATAGCTGTATCTGATGGGGTCAAATCATGGGCTACCAGTATTACTTCTTCATCTAATACAGCCAAATCAGTAATCTTTTGTCCAGTGATTTTTCTTAAAACCCTATCTGTAACATCTTTTATATCTGCTGCCCTTTCTCTCATGTATTCGTTTTCCATTACTTCAAATATTGCAATAAATTCATCGGCTGTTTTCTTTAGTGCATAGGCAGCGTTTACATTTCCCTCAATTTTAGTGTTTGTCATTTCTATTAGTTCAGGATCTTCCAAAATCATGATATGAGCTTCAAATATAGATGCTTTTTCTTCTCCAAGTTCAGAAAATGCTTTCGTCTTGATTTTTTCAAGCTCAGTCTTTGATTCATTAAGTGCATTTATTAGAGTTTCTTTTTCTTTTTCTATGTTATCAATATGCTTTTTTTCGATTTTTAGGGGTTCATTTTCAATGATTAAAGCTTTTCCTATAGCTATTCCAGGGGAAGCTCCTGTTCCAATTAGCATATTTACTCCTCCATTACTCTCCAAAATTTGAATTAAATAAATCTACCAGAGTTTCCACTGCTTCTACTTCGTCTGATCCACTAGCTGATATTGTGATTTCGTCTCCTTTTTGCATCCCTGAGCTCAAGATATTCATTATTGATTTTGCATTAATGCTCTTATCTCTTACTTCAATAAAGACATCAGAGGAAAACTTCATAGTAGTTTTAGCAATGATAGATGCTGGTCTAGCGTGGATTCCTGTTTCGTTTAAAATAGTCAATGTTTTTTTCATGGTTAATTTCTCCTTTTACATTATAGTTATTATATTTTCTTCAGCAGCCTTTACATCTATCCCTGCTTCAAACTTTATGGTTTTATCTTCAGGAAGGTTAGTAAAAATCACTGGAGTAATTGTTGACTTTGCAAGCTTTTCTATAGTATCAATGTTTGCTTTTAATAACGTTTGCCCAGGCTTTATAATATCTCCTTCATTTGCAATAAGGTCAAAGCCTTCTCCCTTTAGATTTACAGTATCAATACCAAAATGAATGAGTATTTCAAGTCCTTCATTTGAAAGGATTGAAATGGCATGTTTAGTTGGAAATACGCTCAGTATTTTTCCATCTACTGGAGATACCACTTCACCATTACTTGGCTTTATAGCAAATCCGTCACCCATCATTTTGCTAGCGAAGACTTCATCTGGGACTTCACTCAAGTTCAGTAATTTTCCTTCTAATGGAATAAAAAGCTTGGTTTCATGTATTTCACCTTTTTCTATAGGAGTCTTTATTTTTCCATCGAGTAAGGCTTTTATATCGTTTGACTCTGTCCCAAAAGGCAGCTGAATTTCATTTTGCTTTTCTATTATATTTTCCATTCCTATTTCATGGAGCTTTTGTTTATTGATTATTTTTTCATCATTTAGAGTTATTCTGAGCCTTGTAATACATGACTCTACATTTGTTATATTTTCTTCCCCTCCAAGTGCTTCAAATACTATATTTGCTTTTTCTTCTAAAGTGAATTCGTTTTCCTTTTTGCCAAGGCCAAACAGCTTTTTAAACATAATTTTCATCCTTTCTAAAAAACAGCAATAAAAAAACATGAGAAATGGAACCACAAAAATTGCTTTGCAGTTAATCCTTTTACTCATGCCTAATCGTATTAGTAACACGTAAAATTTATTTGGTTTATAATCATTTTATCAAAAAACTTTTTATAATTCAATTATTTTCTTAATTTTCTTTTTTCTCTTTTAGTTTATGAAGATGAATAGCAGTGTAGGTGATTTCAGGTTCTACCATCTTGATCTTGAGGCTTTTTTCTATGATTTTTGAGATATCATAGGCAGCTTTATACTCTACAGGTATCTGCTCTTTTATTTGCAGTGTAAGGGAATCCCTAGATATGCTTTTGTTTTCCAGCCTATCTATAAGGCCGCTAAGATGCATCAGGAATCTTTTGAAATCAAAGGAATCCCTGTTTATTTTTATTCCAAACTTTTTTTCCACAAAGGATATGATGACATTTATTAGCTTCGTGTGCTCCAGTGCCTTGTTTTTATCATTACTTCCCCTTCCTCCAAAAAAATGAAGGGTTAGAAATCCTATCTCGGAGTCTGGGATAGATACACTTAGGTCATTTTCTATTATTACTACTGCTTTTTTTGCAAGCTCGTACTCTACTGGATAAAGCAGTCTAGTTTCATAAAGAAAGGGATTTACTATATCAACCCCTTCCTTCAATCTTTTTACTGCAAAGTTTATATGATCGATAAGACCCACATTTATTTTTTCGCTAAAGTCTTCTCCAATTTCCTTTTTTATCATTTCATTTATCTTTTTACATATTTCTATAATTTTGGGGTCTACAGACTCTAAAAAATTTTCATATTCAAAATCCACCAAAGAACCTAGGGAAATGAACTTCTGCTCTATAGCTTCTGTATTTTCCAAAATATCTCCCTTGGCTTTGCCAAATCCAAGACCTTTTCCTACAAGCACATACCTGTTTTTATCATTTTTTACAAGCAAGACATTGTTGCTAAGGATTTTAGTTATTTGATACCTGTCCAAAGTAATCTCCCCCTAATCCACATCTTATCTACTGCTGTCTTCTTGCAAAATCCACAAATCTAAATTTGTCAGGTCTATGTCTTGATTCTGTGTACTGAAAAAGTGTAGCGTCTTCAAGGTATATATAGTTTTTTACCACAACTATCATGTCATAATTTTCAAAGTCTAGTAGTTTCTTGTCTTCATCTGTGGCTTTTTGAACCGTGATTTCCTTTTTTGCAAAGCTTATTTTAAGGCCTAGTTTTTTTTCAATATATTCATAAATAGAGTTTTTACATATTTCTTCAGTTAATGACTGGACATAATCTTTGTTTATAAAATCCTTGTCCAAAATTATCTTTTGTCCATCTATCTCTCTTATTCTGATGACCTTCCAAACTCGATTTTCTTTTGATATATTTAGCTGCTTCATTAAATAATCATCAGGGTTTATGAGGTCAAATTCCTGAACTATAGTCTTTGACTTTAGGTTAAACTTTGTTGAAAGCTCCTTAAAACTCGTGAGTCCTGATACAGGAAAATCAAATTTGTTAATATCAAGGACAAAAGATCCCCTTGCCTTTATCTTTACAATATATCCATTTTGTTCAAGAAGATTTAATGCCTTTCTGATAGTATCCCTAGAAACCTCATATTTCTGCATCAAATCATTTTCTGAGGGAAGTTTTTCGTTTGGATTAATCAATTTATTTTCGATATTTGAAACTATTTCATTGTATATAGTTATATACTTACTGTCCACATTTACCACCTGTCTGCTTTTTTAATAATTCTAGCATTAACAGTGGGTCTTTTCAAGATGGTAAGCAACAGATTCAAAAGGTCTTAAAGTGATTCTTCTAATATCCTCACCAGAGCTATCATAGTTTGATAATAGTACCTTAATCTTATATCCGTTTAAATCAAACTCAGAAGGCAGCTCAAATACAGTTTCTTTTGGGAAAAAATTATTTATAACTAAGATTTTCTCCTCTTTATATTCTCTGATATAGGCATATATCTTATCATGTCCTTCTAAAATAGGAATATAGCTTCCATAGGCTATAATATCCAGCTCTTTTCTCAATTTTATTAGCTTTTGATAATGATAAAAAATAGAGTCTTTATTTTCCAAAGCATCTTTTACATTAATAGTGTCGTAATTGCTTGAAAGGTCAATCCATGGCTCACCCGATGTAAATCCTCCATTTTCCTTGTTTTCCCATTGCATAGGAGTACGGGAGTTGTCACGGGATTTTGCCTTTAATATATTTAGTATCTCTTCTTTTTCTACTCCTTGTTTCAGCAAAATATTGTAGTAGTTAATAGATTCTACGTCTTTGTAGAGACTTATGTCATCAAAGTAAGGGTTAGTCATTCCTATTTCTTCTCCCTGATATATATAAGGAGTTCCTCTAAAGAAGTGAATTGATGTGGCAAGCATCTTTGCAGATTCACTATGGTAGTTTTTGTCATCTCCAAAA
This sequence comes from Acetoanaerobium pronyense, assembly GCF_017874355.1. GTDB lineage: Bacteria > Bacillota > Clostridia > Peptostreptococcales > Filifactoraceae > Acetoanaerobium > Acetoanaerobium pronyense. Next base: position 2,764 of record NZ_JAGGLI010000024.1, on the reverse strand, counting down.
CGTGAAACTATTCTAGGCTGGTCATGGTTGCACCAAAAAACAGCATTCCATCCATTTCCTTTTTCCATGCCTATCTGCCAAGTATTTAAAATCTCTTTTAGTTTCATAAAATCAAAGTCCATAACAGACCATTTGTTTCCATTTTCGTAGTCTACCTTTAGATGATGGAAATTAAAGACCATGCTAAGCTCATCTTCATTTGGATTTGAATATCTAATACAGTTTTCTATACTTGTAGAGGACATTTCCCCTACTGTAACTATTCCCTCATGATTTCCAAAGGATTTTTTGTTCATTTCTTTGAGATAATCGTGTATCTTGGGTCCATCTGTATAAAACCTTCTGCCGTCTCCCTTATCGTCATCTTCAAATAGTTCTGGCTTTGATATAAGGTTGATTACATCGAGCCTAAATCCTTTTACACCCTTTGATATCCAAAAATTTATTACTTCATAGATTTCTTCCCTTAGTTCTTCATTTCCCCAGTTCAAATCCGCCTGAGTCTTGTCAAACAGGTGAAGATAATATTCATCATATTTTTCTACATACTCCCAGCTCGAGCCTCCAAATTTTGATTCCCAGTTTGTGGGAGGTTTGTTTTCTTTTGAGGATTTGAATATATAATAGTTTTTGTATTTTTCATCTTTGTCTAAGGCTTTTTTGAACCATGGATGCTCGGTTGAGGTATGGTTGAAAACCATATCCAACATTATTTCTATACCTCTTTGCTTTGCATTTTCTACAAGCTCCTCAAAGTCTTCCATAGTTCCAAATCTAGGGTCAATCCTGAGATAGTCAGCCACATCATATCCATTGTCTCTTTGTGGCGATATATAAAATGGAGTGAGCCATATAAAATCAACCCCAAGAAGCTTTAGGTAATCAAGCCTGCTTGTTACTCCCTTCAAATCTCCCCAGCCATCTCCATTTGAATCCATAAAAGACTTTGGATATATCTGATAAACCACGCTTTTTTTAAAATCCTTCATTTTTTAAAACTCCTTTTTATTTCGTAATATATAAAATAAAGTCCTCCATAGGAAGACTTTATATTGTAAGTTGACTAAGCTTTAAGCCGCTTGTTTTTTCTTGTCCTTACTAAAAGTAAGATTTCTTTTATTGAAAAATACTGTTACAGCGAAAGGTACAGCTAGGGCAATCAGCATTGAGATAGCAAAGGAAATCATATATGCTGGCTGTATGGAAAGTATTCCAGGCAGACCTCCTACTCCTATCGAGTTTGCCATTACTCCTGTAGCAACTGAAAACACTCCCGCAAGAGAAGAGCCTATCATTGCTGCTAAAAACGGATAGACATATTTCAAGTTGATTCCAAACATAGCTGGCTCAGTAACCCCAAGGAAACAAGATATAGCTGCAGGTATTGATACCTGTTTTTCTTCTTCGTTTTCTTTATTTAAATAAATCATAGCAAGAACTGCCGAACCTTGAGCAATATTTGAAAGTGCTATCATAGGCCAAAGGTTAGTTCCTCCAAATTCGCTCATAAGCTGCAGGTCTATAGCATTTGTCATATGATGCAGTCCTGTAATTACAAGTGGTGCATAGAAGAATCCAAATACTGCTGCAAAAAGCCACCCAAATGCTGAGGTAAGTCCTGAGTATACAAAGTTAGAAATAGCTGCACCAAGCACCCATCCAATAGGACCTAAGACAACATGGGCTACAATAACTGTAGGTACAAGGGAAAGAAATGGAACAACTATCATAGATACATAACTTGGAACATAGTCTCTAATTTTAAGCTCTAGATTTGCAAGTAAAAATCCTGCCAAAATAGCTGGAATTACTTGAGCCTGATAACCTATCATATTGACCTGAGCAAATCCAAAATCCCATACAGGAGGTATTTCTCCACCGGCTACTGCGTATGCATTAAGAAGCTGAGGAGATACCAAGGTGATACCTAGCACTATACCTAATATCTGAGTAGTTCCCATCTTTTTTGATATAGACCATGTGATTCCCACAGGAAGGAAAAAGAATATAGCTTCTCCAATAAGCCATAGGAAATGATGTACTCCTGCCCAAAACTGTGAAACCTGTGTAAGGGTTTGAGTTCCACCATTCATCATATTTATGTCACCAATTACGTTTCTAAAACCTAAAATAAGACCCCCTACAACAATTGCAGGTATAAGGGGTGAAAATATTTCACCAAGGTGTGATATTACTCTTTGAAGAAGAGTAAGGTTTTGCCTAGCCGCAACTTTTGCCTCTTCTTTGCTTGCTTTATCTAGATTTGCCTGTGCAATAAGTTCATTATAAAAAGTCGAAACCTCGTTACCTATTATGATTTGAAACTGTCCAGCTTGTGTAAAGCTTCCTTTTACTATCTTGATAGCCTCAACCTTTTCCATATCGGCTTTTTTATTGTCCTTGAGTACAAAACGTAGTCTAGTAGCGCAGTGAGATACCGTGGCAATGTTTTCCTTTCCTCCAATATACTCTAGCAATTCTTGAACTTCAGTTGTATATTTTCCCAAAACAATTCCCTCCTGACATCAAAACATTTAATAAATAAAATATTATACCATTATGAAAACCTTTTCAAATTCATCTTGTACGTACAACCTATATTAAAATCATTATATCCTGTACGTACAGATTCAGTCAAGAACTTTTTGAAAATTTTAAATATATTTTTGAATCGAGTAGGAGGTAGATAATTATTTTATCTACCGACCTCTCACACCACCGTACGTACCGTTCGGTATACGGCGGTTCATTAGAATCTAATGTA
>NZ_JAGGLI010000023.1 GCF_017874355.1 Acetoanaerobium pronyense | reverse complement strand
AGCACCCTAACTTCACCAGAGCGAACCTTTGAAAATAGTTCATCTTTAGCTTTATCAGTGTTTGCATCATGTATAAATGATATTTCTTTTTCAGGAATTCCTTTTTCAAGTAGCTTATCTTTAATAACGTTATATACACTAAAACCTTCTTTTTTAGGAGTAGAAAGGTCACAAAAGATTAGTTGGGTAAGTTTTTCTTCCCTATGTTTATCCCAAAGGTTGAAGGTATTTTCAACGCAGTGAGCTATTTTTCCATTTGGATTATCTGGAAGAGATTCATCTATAAGTCTTTGGTCCATAGCAAGTTTTCTACCATCATTTGTTATGTTTAGCATATTATCAATACTAGGGTCTACTACTTTGTTTCTAACTTTTTCAGCTCTTTTAGCAAGCTGATTTACAAGCTCCACTTGTATTTCACTAGCAGGGACAGTAACGTTATGATAATTGGCTTTAGGTACTGGAAGGTTTAAAGATTCTCCTGTTTTAATGTCAGCAACTTCTTTAAAGAGATTCATAAGCTCAGGAATATTTGAAAACTTGGAAAATCTTGTTTTCATTCTATATCCAGTCCCTTCGGGAGCAAGTTCAATAGCCGATACAGTTTCACCAAAAGTTGATGCCCAGGAATCAAAGTGGGCAAGTCCAGCTTTTTGAAGGGTATTATATTGTAAATATCTTTGCACTGTATAAAGCTCGCTCATTGAGTTTGATACTGGAGTTCCTGATGCAAATACTATCCCTTTTCCTCCTGTTTTTTGGTCTAGAAATCTACACTTCATATACATATCACTAGACTTTTGAGCTTCTGTAGTGGTAATTCCTGCTACATTTTGCATTTTAGTGTATAGAAATAGGTTTTTATAGTAATGGGATTCATCAACATAGATTTTATCTATTCCAAGTTCTTCAAAACTTACAGTATCGTCCTTTCTTTCTGTAGACATTAGTTTTTCAAGTCTTGTTTCTAATTTCTTTTTAGTCATTTCCATTTGCTTTACAGTGAACCTTGCACCACTTTCAGCTTTTATATCTTTTATAGCACTTGTTATTTCATTTATTTCTTTTCTTACTGTTTCTTCTTGAAACTCTCTACTCATTGGAATTCTCTCAAACTGAGTATGTCCAATTATAACAGCATCATAATTTCCTGTAGCAATTCTACTACAAAACTTTTTACGGTTATGGGGGTTAAAATCTTCTTTTTTAGCAACAAGAATCTCAGCAGAAGGGTATAGCTTTAAAAAATCATTTCCCCATTGCTCAGTAAGATGATTAGGGACAACAAAAAGACTCTTGTTTGTTAGTCCTAGTCTTTTGCTTTCCATAGCGCTTGCCACCATTTCATAGGTTTTGCCGGCTCCAACTACGTGGGCTAAAAGAGTATTTCCTCCAAATAGAGTCCTTGCCACAGCATTTTTTTGATAGTCCCTTAATTTTGTTTCCGTATTCATTCCTGGAAAGGTTAGATGGCTACCATCAAATTCTCTAGTTACTATATTATTGAATCTATCATTATATATCTTAGTGAGCCTATACCTTCTGTCTGGATCATTCCATACCCAAGATGTAAATTCAGATTTTATTTCTTCCTGCTTTTGCCTCGCAAGCATTGTCTCTTTTTGATTTAGTACAGACTTTTCAGCTCCATCAATCACAACTCTATCGTAGATTTTCACATCTTTTAGGTTAAGAGTATCTTCAATAATGCTATATGCATTTATTCGCTCTGTCCCATAGGTTTTATGAACAAAAACATTATGATAATCCTTGTTTTTTCCTGATATATTCCATTTGGAAGTATATTCACTATATGAAACCTCTATTTCAGACTTTACAAAATAACTAGGCTTTAAAGTATCTGTTATAAAGTCCTTTATAATGCTAGGTGGAATCCATATACTACCAAGCTTTATATATATTTCATCAGCAGTAAGGTCTTTAGGCTGCACCTTTTCAAGAGCTGCCTTACTTCTTTGAAGCAGAGGAATTATCCTTTCTTTATTAGGATAATCTTCTTTTGAAAGCTCCGTTGATATCCTGCCGGATACAATATCTAATTTTTCTTTAACATCTCCAGAAAGATATTCATCAGCAGTTTTAAAAGCATTGTCATAGATATTTTCATTAATTGAAGTAGGGTCTAAGAATATGTGATTACTTAAATCTTCGATTATTTTTTCTTTAGGGTAAGAAGTTAGGCTCTGCATATACTCTAGATCTACTTTTCCTTTTTCAGTCATTGAAATATATAGAGCTTCATTAGAATTATCAGCCTTAGTAGGCTCTATATGTGGCTTTATAGTTCTTTTAGAAAATATGTCAGCCTTTGCAGTATAATTTCCATCATTATCAAATTCTTCTAAAGAGCAAAGAAGGGGATAAGCAGAATCATCTTTGAAAATCTTTTTATTGGACCTTGAATTTATATATCCATGTTTTTTAGAAAAATCATCATAAAGCTCATTTAATTCCTTTTGCTTATATAGTATATCAACCTCACTATAATCATTTTTTTGATACTCTATTAGTTCCCTTAAAGTATCTCTAATATCAATTAATGACTTTAGTTTCCTAATATCTATATCCTCTACAGGTATAGCTTTATTATTTTCTTTGAAAAATGCTTCACCATTTTCCATAAAATAGCTATAGTTCCTTATGTTTTTAAAATCAATTTTTTCTGTTATAACTTCATTTTCTGCAATTTCATCTATACTTTTGTTTTCAAATTCATTATCAAGACTTAGAAAACTAATAGCTGCCGACAAGGATTTTTTCAAATCCTGGCCATCAGGTGCAATGCAAGCAGTATCAAATCCAAATTGAGAGGATATTTCCTTCATTTCACCAAGAATCATATGGGGATTATCTACAAAATACTCATTCATTAAGATTCCATTTTCATCTGATTTAAGATTTATAAAGTTATTCTTTCCTTCATTCATTCCTATCTCTTCATCAGTTTTCTTTTGAAGAAAGATTATATCTGAAGTTACTTTAGTTCCAGTATTTTTAAAGGCATTATTAGGAAGCCTAACGGCTCCAATAAGGTTAGCTTTTTCAGATAGAAGTTCTCTAAGTTTGCTATCTTGTTTATCAAGTGTTCCTTTGGAAGTTACTAAAGCTACAATTCCACCAGGCCTTACCTTATCAAGTGTTTTAGATAAGAAATAGTCGTGAATAAAGAAGTTCAAATGATTATATTCTTTATCATTTACTTTGTATTGCCCGAAAGGGACGTTTCCTATAGCTAAATCAAAGGTATTATTTTCAAATCTTGTATTTTCATATCCTTTTATTTGAATATCTGATTCTGGATAGAGATAACTTGCTATTTTTCCAGTGACTTCATCAAGCTCTACACCATAAAACTTGCTATTTTTCATACTTTCAGGCAAATGTCCTATAAATTTTCCAGTTCCACAAGAAGTTTCTAAGATTTTTCCTTCCTTAAAACCAATATTCTCAAGAGCTTCATATATAGGAAGGATTACATCTGATGGAGTATAAAAAGAGGTTAAAACAGAGCTTCTAAGATTTTCATACTCAGTAGGGGAGAGTAGTTTAAGTAGCTCCTTATATTCTTCTCTATAGTTTTTAGAGTCAGGATCAAAAGCATCAGAAAGACCACCAAAACCGACAAATTTCGACAAAGCGTTCTTTTCTATATCACTTGGAAGTCTTTCTTCATTTTCTAATGCTTTAAGCACCTTAATAGCTTCTATATTATTTCTTAGATGCTCTTTAGGAGATAGGGAAGTATCTTCAGTAAGAATATAGTTTTTAAGATTTTCTTTAGGTTCTATATCTTTAGAATCTATAGGCTTATCTAGATTTATTTCCTTATTGTTCTCATTATTTGATATTTCCTCTAACGAATTCTCTTCATTTATATCTATATTATCAATATATTTATCAAATGCTTTTTCATCTATAAGTCTATCAATTCTTTTAATAACTTCATTCCATCTTAAAAGCCTTTTATCATCAGGGTTTAAAATGCCACGAGAAAGTACTAAGCCATTACTTCTGTAATCTGCATAGGTATTATCAGCATGAGAAAGGGCATAGTTGTGGCCACCAGTTCCAAATGTATCTTTAATAAATTTTTCTTTTTCTGATGAGTCAATGTTTTCAATGTAGAAGTCAATAATGTTAAAGGTGGATACTTTATCAACTAAATATTTATCTATTTCATCTTCTGTAACAAACATTTTTATTCTTTCTGCTTTTTCTTTATTTGATGAAAAATCTAGTTGGGTAAGAGTAAGTCCTTTTAGGTTTTCAACAAGGTTTTTATGGGAAGTATAGTTGTCATATTTTCTAGGATTCTTTATTTTTTCTTCTTCAAGTTTTATTTCTAAGTCTGATATTATGTCATTTACTTTTTCAGTATCTTTTAGTTTTTCCTTAATATTTTCTATAGCATTAGGGAAGTTATTTAGTAAACTACCTAAAAACTCAGGTTCTTCTTCTAAATAGTCACGATATGTGAAAAATAGCTTACTTGATATTTTCTCAATTTCATAGGTATCAACTTTTTCAAGGTCTTCTTTAGGTAGAAAATCTCCTTGAATAAGCAGCTCTTTGATTCTTTTGTCAGCTTCGCTCCATGAAAGACTAATTTTAGATGATACTAAAGCTTTATTTCCATAAGCTATATCTATTCCAGCTTCGCTGTACCAAACAGCTATTTTTTGATTATCAATAACTAAGCCTTTACCGCCTTTGAATTTCTCTTTTAAATACTCAATATTTCTTTCAGATGGGTAGTCTTTTTTATAAAAGGCACAGATATCAAAAGTTGATTGTTTTTCGTTATATCCAGTAGATAGCACCTTATCAATAATATCTTGAGACATAGAAAAAGCAGCAGGCTGTATGCCTACTGCTTTAATTTTATCTATTATAAAACCTATTTGCTCAGGTTCAGATTTTATCTGTAAACCATCTCGTCCCTGATTATTTCTTCCACTGTATCCTTTATATTGTTCATTTCTTGTACCCAAAGCATCTGGTCTTTCTTTTTGAGATGCTCTGTTATCTCTCTCTTTTTCTTGAGCTGCTCTATCATTGTCTCTTCTATTTCCTCGCAGCTCTTGTTGAACTCTGCCATTTTCGGAATCAGATTCCCATCCAGAAATAGTGCTGAATAAAGTGCTTTCTTGTTGCTCTTTATATACTCTAGTCTCATTCGTCCCCATTTCCCTATATCTATCTGCTGCTCCTCTTCCAGAAACTCGTTGGGAATCAGAAAATCTCCCACTAGAGAGTATGTCCCCCCGTCCTTCTCGAATAGGGACTCCTTCTCCAACGGAGTGTAAATCTCGTCCTCTAGATAATATTTCTTCCCTGTTTCCATCTCTACTATTTTCTTCTCTGACATTTTCTATTCCTCCCTTTTCTCTTTGAGCTTTAAGGTTAAGTAAATCAATCCTTTGAACTTCTTTTGCAATATCTACAAGGATATCTTTTGTGATTGAATGAATATGATTATTTACATATGTTACTGATTTTTCAGTATCAAAAGATGTAATATATGAAAGTTTTTGTTCTAATAGATAGTCAAAAGGTTCATATCCAAGTCTTTTTAATATCATATATGAAGAAGATTCTTCTATTAATTCTTTTAATGCATCTTTGTCATAGTTACTAGATAAACCTAAGTCTTGATGTAGAAAGGTAAATATTTCATCAATTTTTCCTTCAACTTCTTTTGATACAATTTCAATTACTGATTTAGGGATAGTTTTAGTAGGCACTCCATATTTTTTATTTATATTAAGGATTGCTTTTTTATGGATATCTTCGTCAAATTCCCATAGTTTAAAAGGTGTATTAGTTAAAGATCTTGTATCAGAAACATCAAACACATATCTTAATTTCAACTTCCCATTTTCTTCTTTAAGAAGGGGAATTCCTTCTGTTCCTTTTTTTACATACCTATTTACTTTTTCATTCCATAAACTGTACTCTGCACAAGCTATTGCAGAGGGTTTCTTAGCATATATTAAGAGCTGCTCTTCAAAAGAATACTTATATAGATTTGATGCAGTATCTAAGAATTTTTCAAACTCATTAGAGCTTGAATATATAGAAACTTTTCTTTTTTTCAGTTCCTCAATAGTTTTTTTCAGCTTATCACTCATATATTCCCTCCTGAAAAACACTATATTTAGTTAGTGACATTATAGTGTTTTAGTGTCTTAATGTCAAATGCTTGTATGGTTATTTTTTAAAGAATTTTAATATAGGAATTTTTTTGATTTTCTTTTTATTAAAATCCTATAAACTAATCTCTGTTTTTTTATTTTCTTTAGTTTGATTTTTTTCACTTTTATTCAAATCACTTTTATTTTTTCCATTAATATTTTCTTTTTCTACATCCTTTTTTTTATCATTAGAAAATAGTCTTTCAGCTGTTTCTATTAATGAATCAATTTTTTCATCAAGAAGGGTTATAGAATCATCATCCATAAATCTTTTAAAAACTTTATCCAAAACATTAAAATCATCTATTCCCTTTTCTAGTGAAATAACTGCTTTTACATAATTTTCATAATTACTATATATCATGTTTGATATATTTTTTTTAGCATCTTCAAAATCTGAATTTTGTAATGCTGAATCATCTATATTATTTTTATCTAAAGCTTTATCAAATCTAGCTTTACTATTATCTTCATTCCAATATTGATTTTCTATTCTTATAGAAGAATTATAATCATCCCAAAAATCAATGTAGGATTGTAAATCAGATATTGGAGTAGTTTCTTTAAATTTTTCATATTGTTTTTCAAATTTCTCATATTCTATTTCATAATTTAATTTAAGATCATCACAAAGCTCTTCAAACTCCTCATTAAACATGTTTTCTTTTTCTTCGAATTCTCTATATTCTCCTTTATAGATGCTATCTGATTCTTTTGCATTTACAACATCTATAGTGTAGTCAATGTTATTAAATAGCATTGAATCAACTTCTTTAGCAAAAGAAAGGATTTGTTCTTTTCCTATTATAAAGTGGTCACAAAACTGAAGTCCTAATTGCTCAGAAATAGTTGAAATTCTTTTAGTTATAATCATATCTTCATTAGAAGGTTTCGTAGTGCCACTAGGATGATTATGATACACAATAAACCCTGCAGATTCGTTTTTTAAAATCTCTTGAAATAAGATTCTAGGGTCAACAATACTAGAGGATACTCCACCTTTGAATATATTTATAGACTTTTGTATTTTGTAGTCGTCATCATATAATATGCATCCAAATATTTCTTGTTTTTCATGTTGAAAACCAAGCTTTAGGTTAGTTTTAATTTTTTCTATATCAGTAATTATATTTAGGTTTTGATTTTCTCGTTCAGCTAGGAAGCTGGAAAACTCATTATAGTTCTCATAATTGGAAAAATCTATTATTTCATTGTTTTCTTCATGAATAAATAGAGTTTCTTTATACTCAGGATAATTATATAATCCAGAGAAAGTGTTCTCATTTCTATATGATATAAATTCATTATCAGCTTCTATATATTTCATTTTATCTACCATTTCAATTCCTATAAATTTAAGGATTTCATCAATTCTGCTAACATTCTTTTTCGTAGATTTGTCGTGATAAGTTAGAAAGGCCCTTGATGCTCCAGCGTTTAGAGCTTCAGATATGGCTCTTTTAATATCATCTCTATGATTTATAGAGACTTTGGTAGAGTATATAGGAATATTCTTTGTGTTTACAAATAAAAGTTGAACTTTGCTCTTTGTAGGCTTATCTACTTTTCTTACATACTCATAAAATGTTTGGTCTGATTGTATAGGTTTTTCTTTTGAAACTAAACTACCCTTTGCATAATCCAAAAAATCAAGAAGTGGACGAATATCGTCCACTCCAGAGATTATCTTATTATATAATTGTTCTTTATTTTCGCATCCAAAAGCATTATATAGATTACTCATTTTCATCACCTTCTTCAAGGTTTACATCAAACATTTCAAGTATCTCTTTAACTTCTTTAACTTTTTCATTATCTGGATTTTCTTTGATATATTTCATTAATTCCATATGATTTTTCACACCAAAGAGTTCAAATAGCTTGTTATTCATTCTTAAATTCTCCTCTCAAATTAATATATATCTTTAATTATGAAAATTTGAACTTCATCAAATGATATTTTTGCTTTTTCTTTATATAAAAAAACTTAAAACAATACGATATATAATGTTTTAATAGTTTAACGTTATAAACTTAAGATGTCATAATTTTAAAACTTTCATCTTTAAAAACAAAATTTTAATTTTAATGTCTATTTTTAATAATGTTGCTAATGATTGAAGATGCTTCTGCTTTATTTAATTTGCTTTTTGGATTAAATATCCCAGATTCAGATACTCCCCTTATAATGTTATGTTCATATAAAGCTTTAATGGATTCTCTATACTCAGGATTTATTTGATTGATATCTGGAATTTCAACCAAATCATTTGAAGTGGATAATCCAAAATAATTTGCAATAAAATAAGCTGCTTCTTCACGAGTTAAAACCTTATCCTTTCCAAAGAAAGAATCTTTTTTTAGCTTTTCATAATAAGGTTTAGTCCAATCATCTACAAACTCATTAACAACAAATCCATCTGCTCTAAGCAGCAGCGCTAGAAGTTCTTTCTCTTTGATAAGGTCTGTAGGTCTATATGATAAATCTGCAAACCCATTTGTGATATCATTAATCACAGCTGTATACACGTTGTTATAGTACCAATTACTTTTTAGAACATCATAAAAAATAAGCTCATTTGTTAATGGATCTATAGGATATTTAGAAACATTTACAGGTACTTCAATGATTTTTTCAACTATCTTTTCTATAGGAACCTCTATGATTTTCTCTACTTTATCTCTTGATTTAACAATTTTTTCTACTTCAACTATAGTTTCCACAGGAACTTCAGTAATTTTCTCAATTATAGTTTCTATAGGTATTTCAATAATTTTTTCTATTATAGTCTCTATAGGCACTTCAATAATCTTTTCAATTTCAACTATATTTTCTACTGGTACTTCAATAATCTTTTCAACTTCTACTATAACCGTTTCACCTTTTGGTGGAATTTCTTCATAAATAAAAGTTATTGTTCCATTTCCCCCTTCTAAGTCTGGTTCTAGGAACAACTCTATATTATCACCTACAAAATCGTATTCAGTTCCATCAGGAAGTCTATATTTCACTACTTTATAGCCATCCCAATGCCTAGGTTTTATACTTGTTGGTAATTCATAAATAATATCTAATTGAGTATCTCCAATCATCCAGTTATAATTACCGTCTAGATCTTCTGCATCTATATATAAGGAGCCAACTTTAATTTCAGAAGCTGTTGATTCTTCCTCTTCATATACAAATTCAATGCCTAAAATAATAAAAGACTCTTCATCACCATCCCCATCATCTTCTGAGTAATCTTCACCCATTTTAAATAATTCTAATGTTACAAATTCAGTTAATAGTTCAAATGTTTCAGAGTAATTCATAAGATTGTCAACAAATCTATAACTTGTAGGTTTTAGCCCTTTTCTATGTGATGGATAAACATCTTTTTCTGTTAGCAGCTCATTTGTTATAGGATTCTCTGGTGGAAAAAACATAATATCAAAGGATAATTCTTCACCTTTATCTGTAACTTCACTTATAATCAAAGCAGAAAAATCATCAATACCAGAAACTCCACCATCTGGAACATAAATTATTTCTATATCAAAATCTCCTAAGCCTGAAAGAGACGTTAAATTAACATGTATAAAATCATTATCAAAATATTGAATAGAGCCACTTCCAATTCTAAAAGCTATAGGCCTTAGTCCTCTATAGTGTGCTGGATAAATCTCAGCAACTAAATCATCCATTCCTAAGAACTCATGATATGCAACATACTCTCTTATAGTAGAAGTCCCTTCATGGTTTTCTAAAACATCATGCATCCTAACAGGAGTAGCTGCTCCTATAGCTGGTTCATAAAATACCCTTATTTCAGGGGAAGGGCCAATACCATCTGATACTTCTTTTAAGTCTAAATCTAGATAAAGTTCTGCTTGGGATATAGGTAAAGGCATATCCCAACCGCCTAACATATATCCAGTGGGAATAAGCCCTGGATGATGGGTAAAGTAAAATCTGTAAGAACCTCCTGGTAAATAATCAAATTTTGTATATTCTCTTATGAGAGATCCAAAGTAAGTCCCATCATTTATACTTTCTGTAACTTGTATATATCCCATTTTAAAATAGAAATCTTCGGAATCTGTTGATGAAAATTCAAATTCAGTGGCAAAAGGTGTAAATAATCCTCCACTTATTTCAGGTTCCAAAGCTATATCTGTAGGTGTTTTGAAAATTTCTTTAGATTCATCTTTAATCTCTTGGAGTTCCTTTATATCACCTTCTTCAATTATTTCTTCATGATATTCTAAAGTTTCTTTTTCTTCCTCTTCAAATGTTTTTTCAAGGTCTTCTTCCCCTTCTTTCAAAGATTCTAAAGTACTTTCCAGATTTTCTTCCATATTCTCTACTATTTCTAAATCTATTTCTTGTGCAAAGGAGATTGATGGGAAATTAAAATTTAGTGGGAGTACTATTAAAACTGCAATGAAAATTGAAAATTTATTTTTTCTACTCATAATTATTTTCCTTTCTTTAAATTATTAAAGTATGATTTAACATATTTAGATTTAACGTGTTTAATAAATAGTGATAAATAAATAGGATTAAAGTTTTTTTCTTCCTTTTTCATTACTTCTAATGCTACAGAAATACTTAATGCATCTTTATAGGGTCTTTTATGTGTAAGGGAATCGTATACATCTGCAAGTCTTATAAGTTGAGACTCTATAGGTATAGCATTATCCTTTAATCCGTAGTAACCACTACCATCAAAATTTTCATGATGATATTTAATTATTTGTGATATTTTTTTTAAACATTTCAGTAGTTCTTCACCTAAAAGTACATGCTCTCTTACATATATCATTTCTTCTTTTGTCAACTTTCTTTTAGCATTTAGAACTTTTTTATTTAGTTTGAATTTCCCTATATCATGAAGCACAGCCCCTAGAAATAGTCTGAACCTTATCACATTAATTTCATTCTTATTTTCATTGACAAATGAAATTGAAATAAAAGACACCCTAAGCATATGCATTAAAGTTTCTATGGCAACCTCCCTTCTCAAACATTAGCTCATATTCTAATTTTTAAATTAAAAAGAGCACTAAAGTGTTAGTTCCACCATAATGCTCTTTAAAAATTACTTTTTATTTAGTTAGAATATTTATCTTTCTTTATTAAACTCTTCTTCGAAATCTTCCTCAAAACCCTCTTCAAAATAGAGCTCTGAGTCATTTTTCTTTTCAATATCTAATTCATTTGAAGTACTGGACGAAGTTGAGTACCTTTCAGTATAGTCACTGCTCTCTGTTTCCCCATAGTACCCATCTTCATAAGACTCTTCATATTCATCTGTATACTCATCACCTTCTTCCTCTTCCTCATGTTCATCTAAGTCTGCTGAGTTTTTATTTTTCAGATATACTTTCTTATAGTAACCAAAGCCGCCTATAATCATCGATAAAACAATTATAATAAACAAAGTGGGATCACCTTTTTTATTATTTTCTTCCCCCAAAAGTAATTTATCAGCCTCCTCTTTTCTAATTTCTTCTTCCAATTCAGCTTTTAATCTGGCTTTCATTTCTTCTTTTGTCTCTTCATTTTCTTTGAATTCTCCACTTTCTTTCCTAGCTTTATCAATCAAGTTTAATAAATCAGATTCTGAAACCTCTGTAAGCATCCTTACCTGTTGTTCATCTTTAGTGTAGTCAATAATTAAGTGAAATTCTTTCCCTGTAGATGTCTGAAATGATAAGAATTGTCTTTTTGGTGGAATATCTGTGTCAAATTGTTTACCATCTTCACCAACATTTTCTGTTATGTTCCCATTAGTTGTAGATGGCTTAGTAGCAGTTGTAAAATTTGGCTTTTCTACATTTCCGCCAACAGTGCTAGAGTTTCTAGCCCCAGAGTAATTAATATTACTTACTTGTTCATCTTGTGCATTTAATATTATTTTGTCTATTGGGTCCATTTCTTTGTTTTCATCAGATTTTGCATATCCTATACCAGAACTAAATACTATGAATACAGCTGTTAAAAAAACAAGTGATTTATGTTTCATCTATATACCTCTTTTCCTTTTAATTTTTTGATTTTCTTTATTGCTCTAAATCACTTTGTGACATTGAAGTTGTTTGGAGCATTTTATTTTCCCCTTCTTGATCTAATTGGTTATATATTATTATTTTGGAATCCTCTAAAGTTACTGCCTCTTTATTTTCTAAGACTTTTAATAGATCTTTTGGGGTCATTTGAATAACATTAAGAAATTCTCCTGTAATTATAGAGTTTAATTTAATAAGCTCATTTTCAAATTCCTCTATTTCTCTTTTTATATTTTCAAGTGACTTTTTTCTTTTCGTTAGCTTTATTTCAGTAGCTTTTATTGCATCTCTTATTTTTTTAGAATTTAGCATAGGTTTACCTCCATAAAAAAAGCACCATAATGCTTATATAAGCAATAGAGTGCTTTTGTATTATTTTGAAATCAAGGGAATACCCTTCCAGCTCCATAGTAATGCTTTTGCCAATAATTTGAATTCAGATTAGCATACTGGACAGGATCTCCAGCATGAATCATAGTTTTATTACCTACATATATTCCAACATGGGTGACTGGTCTTCCAGCGTTATATGTTCCAGTAAAGAAAACTATATCGCCAGGTCTTAGTTCTTCTTTTGATATCCTTTGGGTTGAGTTATATATACCTTGAGCTGTTGTTCTAGGCATATTTTTAACACCTGAATGGGTAAATGTCCAAGTAACAAAGCTGGAGCAATCAAATGTATTAGGTCCATTAGAACCGAATACGTACCTTTTACCAAGATGCTTTTGCGCTTCTTCTAAAAGTGCTTTTACCCAATCATCATAGTTTTCAAATTCAACCTCTGGGAAGTTGAAATTAGGATTACTATTATAATTGTTGTTTTGTGAAAAATCGAATATATAAGCATCAGACAAGGTATCTGTATATGATGGTAGATAGAAGTATGGATCTAGGAAGTTATCAAATTGGTCAATTAATTGAAGTCTTAAAAAAGAGACTATATTGCTATCTAAAGAAGGTTCTGAAATAGATGAAATTTCTTCTCCTGCTAATACTCTTTCTCCTTCTTCGAATAGAAAATTTGAAACATTAGAATATCTAACTCTATTTCCAGCAAAGGTTCTAATTTCAAGGTACTCTCCAAAACCATCACTTCCGTAATGAACTATACCATCTACAAGTGCAAAAACTTTGCTATCCATAGGTTGGATATCCATAGCTGGGTAGAAAGTCTTTTGCCCTGTATCTGG
This sequence comes from Acetoanaerobium pronyense, assembly GCF_017874355.1. Classification (GTDB taxonomy): domain Bacteria; phylum Bacillota; class Clostridia; order Peptostreptococcales; family Filifactoraceae; genus Acetoanaerobium; species Acetoanaerobium pronyense. Next base: position 34,214 of record NZ_JAGGLI010000023.1, on the reverse strand, counting down.
GTCTAAGCTATATCCAAACTTCTTTATAACATCCAATTTCCAATCATCTACAACTGGATTTTTCATAAATGTAAAGCTTCCTTTAGATTCATAAAGCATCTTATATGAAATTTTCTCTTTGATTCCAAGAAGTCCAAATTTTGAATCTATTACATCTTCAAGGGGTTTTGTTTTTAATGTGGTTCTTAAAATTGTAACAGTATAAGTATCTTCCCCAGAACCTCTGGTTTCTGTTTTTGACTTTCTTTCAAGTGTATACATTCTTTTAAATAAATCTTCAATTTCTGATTTTACTTTACTGTCTTCTAATTTAAAGCCATCAGAAAATTTAACTGATAGATATGATGCTATCATGTGGGGGTCATGTCCAATATTATCTAAGCTATATTCATATTCATCATATCCAGGGTGGTTTATTTCAGTATCTAATACATCAATTGCAAGGTCCACTTCAAGCTCTGAAAAATATCCGTTAGTTTTTGTTATTTCAACATCTGATGATTGATATATTATAGATGCAATAACGGCTCCGCCTAATGAAGTTATAGAAATTAAGATCACAAAGATAAAAGCAAGAAGTAATGAAATTACAAATGGCAAGCTTAATAAAGATGAGAGGGCAGTGACTACTCTTACCATTGCTGCTTTAGAAGATTTAATCATTGCAATAAATCTGTTTTGATTTATTTGTATAGTCTCTGATGTCTTTTGCATTTCATTACTTTTAAATGCTTTAAAGTACTGTTTTTTATACATATTCTTTTGGATTTTTTTCTTTTCTTCAGTGGATAGTTTAGTTAAATTTCTTTTCTTATCATGCTGTATAAGTTCTTTATTTTTCTGATTTAAAGCACTTTTCCTCTTGTTTATATCTTTTTGAGTTTTTCCTTTTTTAGCAAAATTACTAAACTTTCTTATAGAGTTAATCTTTGAAGAAATTATGCTAGTTCCTTCTCTAAGAAATTTAGAAGTATCAGCTTGAAGGTTTTCTTCTCTTTCAACTGAATCTGCTAGAGAATCCTTAGAAAATTTAGCAGTATGACTTCCTGCTCCAATAAGAAATTTCACAGGCTTTTTTGCATTATTTTGTTCTTCGAACTTTAGCTTAGAGTTTTGTTTTAATTTTTTATGTCTTTCGATTTCTTCCTTGTACTTGATATTTTCTTTACTTATTTTTTTATTATCTATATACCTTATACCTTTTTGAAGCTTTTTATTAGAGCTACTAACAGTTTTAAAAGTGTCAGATTGAAGAGAATTATCATCAGAATCTAATGTATCTTCAAATTTATCCCTTAAGGCATCTCTTTGTCTAGATTTAAGCCTATTATGCTTTAAAGATACTTTACTTTGAATATGCTCTAAACTTCTAATAGAAGAGGTGGATAGTCTAACAGTTTTATTATGAATCTTCTTTTTATCAGAAACACTTTTTAGCTTAAATCTGGATTCTTTTCCCTGAGATTTAGTATTTTTATAGACTAAATCATCAGTACTTTTATTGCTATTTCTATATTTGTTACTTATTGCCTTATTACTTAGCCTTGAGGAATTTTCACTTTTGCTATGTTCAGTTTTTAGCTTAAATCTGGATTCATTAGTTTGATTCTTCCTATTTGAAAATCTTAATTCATCAGCATTTCTACTTCCTCTAAATTTAGTCTTATTTGACTTTGAATCAGATTCAATATTTATATAATCCTTTTTATCAGAGTATTTAATAGAGCTTTTTTTAGATAAAGAACTGATAGTTTTATATGAAAAGTCCTCTATATTAGCTTTATTTGATTTAGAGCTAGAGGATTTGCTAGTAGTTTTATTTAGGGAATTATTAGAAGATGAAGCACTATTTATTGTATTGATATTAACTTTTGAATCCTTAATACTTTTATCCCTAGATTCTGCTATGCTCCCTTGCTCATAGCCTGGGTTGTTGATTTTTGAATATGAGTCTACTGATTGATTTTTTACAATTTTCTGCTGTCTTTTTTGCCTTTTATTTTTTGCATTTTTTTTAATATTATCTGTTTTTAAGTCAAATTTATCCTTCTTTCGTTCAAGGGATATGTCTTTTATTCTATTACTGATATTTTCTTTAGTGCCTTTTGTAACATTTAATTCTTCTAAGCCATCTTTAGTCATTTTATTGACTACTTTATCCCTAGAAGTAAACTTCTTGGCCATAAAAAATCAGCTCCTTATCTATGAACTAACTTCTTCTGGCTTTGTGGTCATTACTTTATACAGGATTGTTTCTTTAGGGAACTTATCTATAAATGGTATAGTTACATTTCCAAAGAAAAGTAAGCCTTCACCTGGATTTGTATGAGTTACATAAGATAGTTGATGGTCTGATATATTAAGTCTTTTAGCAAGCTCTATTCTATCTCCGGCGGCTTGAGATAACATATATATAAACTCACTATTTTCAAATATATTTTCTATTTCCCTAGATGATAATAAGTCTTTAACATTTTGGGTTATTCCAGTTGGAATTCCTCCCCATTTTCTAAACCTTTTCCATATCTCTACAGAGTATGAAGCTGTTTGAGGTTCTTTTAATAGAAGGTGAAACTCATCTATATAGTATCTTGTCGCTTTTTTCCCTCTATTCATGGATACTCTGTTCCATACCTGATCTTGAATGATTAACATTCCTATCTTTTTTAGGGCTTTACCAAGTTCTTTGAAGTTATAGCATACAAAACGATTATGAATATCTATGTTTGTCTGATGGTTAAATACATTTAGTGAGCCAGTAACATAAATCTCAAGAGCTGTTGCTATCCTTTTAGCTTCAGGTTCTTCTTGGGCAAGTAAAGACTTATATAAATCTTCAAGTATAGGCATATTCTCATTTATAGGGTTATCTAAATAGTTTCTATATACAAGTCTTACGCATCTATCGATTATGGATATCTCTTTACCGTCTAGTCCCATCTTTGTTCCTACAACAAGTTCACAAAGTGAAAGGATAAAGTCTGATTTTAATGTAAGTGGGTCATCATCTTCTGAGTAGTTGAGGTTTATATCCATAGGGTTTATATAGTCTTTCGACTTAGGAGAAATATTAATTACTTGTCCTTTTAAAGTATTAACAAGTGGAGCATATTCACCTTCTGGATCTCCAACTATGATATCATCACTTGTTCTTAAAAAAGAGTTTGTAATTTCTCTTTTAGCAGCAAAGGATTTACCGGCTCCAGGTACTCCTAGAATTAATCCGTTAGGATTTTTAAGAGCTTTTCTATCAACCATTATGATGTTATTACTTAGGGCATTAAGTCCATAATAAAGGGATTCTCCAGGCATAAAAAGTTCCTGAGTGGTAAAGGGAACAAAGATAGCTGTGCTAGAGGTTGTTAAGGTTCTTTTAATTTCTATCTTATTTTTCCCAAGGGGAAGGGAAGAAATTAATCCTCTTTCTTGCTGATAATCTAGTCTTTTCATCATGCAATTATATTTGGTGCATATTGATTGGACTTGAGCTATTGTATTTTCAAGCTTTTGCCTTGTTAAAGCAGTATTCATAACAGTTATGGTAGTAACAAACATTCTTTCATTTCTATTTTGCAGGTCGTCTAAGAAGTTCTCGGTTTCTTTTGTAAATGTTTGAATATCTGAAGGAATGATATCCATATCATAACCAGCTCTTACAGCTTTCTTTTGTTCTTCGATTTTCATTTTGTTTAAATCAGATTGCTTACTTTTAATCATTTTGATAGCCTTGTTTTGATCTATTGAATAGATATGAAAATTTATAGAGATATTTTCATCTATATCAAGTAAATCCGCTAGCATCCTATCATTCATCTCTGGGGAATTAATTACTATATGAGATATTGATGAATACATATCTCCCATTCTAAAAACTTTTCTATCCCCAAAATTAAAAGAAGATGGAACTATATAGTCTTTTGTAGACATTCCACCTTTTTTGATACTATTCCATGTGAAGTTGAATTTACTCTGAGAATCAGGGTTCATAATATTAAAAAGAAGTTCTAATCTTTCTTTTCCATCTAAAGCTATAGCTCTTGCTCCTAATACTTTGAAATTGTTTAGTATGTCTGATTCTATTCTTTCTAGTCTTTGTTTTGCCATTTTTAGATTATCAGCTTCAATGGTGAAGGTAATATACTTAGTCTTTATAAGACCGTTATTTCCTTTACTTAGCTGGTTTTTTAGCATATTTGAAAATTCTTCTCTGATTTCATTAAATTCATCAGTAGAGTGGGGCATTTCTATATTTTTCTTAAAATCTTCAATATTTCCTTTTTGATTTATAAAGGATAACTGAAACTCTATTGATGAATCAAAGTAGTTTAGAAAGTCACAGTAGTTTTCAAATATTATAGTCTTATCATCATTTTGAGCAAGTTGATAATTAATATCAAAAAACTGAATAGTTTTGTTATATTTTTTATCACCTATGTGGCAAATTCCATCTGGAAGCATTCTTTTATACACTATCGTGTCTTGAACTGTTTGAATAGGTGGTTTTCTTTTCTTAAAAAGATTTGAAAATATTCCATTTGAATCTGACCTATCTTTTGCTAGAGAAATTTTATCTTTACGCTGAAACTCTGCTTTGCTTTTTTGCAATTTGTTTATTTGCTTTTTTTGCTTTTGATTTTGTTGCAAGTAAGTCAGCTCCTTTCACTAAAGCTTCATACGAGTTTGAATTCTTATATATCCTAACTTCTGGATTTCTTATTTTACTTTCATAATAGTACTTAATTAGCTTTTCAAAAGTAAGGCCATCTTTTTCATATATACCAAGAAAGAAAAACGGCATTACTCCAGCCATCATAATAAGAAGGGCTATATCGTTTGGAAATAAGTTTTTAGCATTGATATAAATTAAAAATCCAATAACTCCCCCTAAAGAAAAACTAATTAGCTGCCTTTTCGTTAAGTTAAGAGCCACCTTAGTCTTTACCTTAGATAAATCTTTTGGAACAGGCACAAATGCCATTTGATCACCATCCTCTTTATTGAAATTTGTAAATAAAAAAAACCACTCATTTGAGTAGTTTTAAATATTTTACTTATAGCCATACTTTTAGGAAATATATTAATGTCCCTGAGAATATAGCAAAAGCTTGTGGCATTATTTTTATTATAAAAAATATTGTTGTAAAAACAAAAGAGCATAAGAGTAAAATCGAAATATTCATTAATCTCATATTAGGATCATTGATTATTAATGTTATACCAATAATAACTACAGCAATTCCAATAACACTTAAAATTGTTAATAGATAGTTGCCTAAAATGTTAAAGCTAATAGATATTATATAAAAAACAGCAATTAATGGGATGAACAATATTTTTATTGGAATAAAGAGTAAATTTCCTAAAATTCTAAGGGGCATCGACCCTTCCTTCATGTATTTTAGTTTATTTTCTATTTTCTCATCCATAACTACCCTCTTTTCTTATTATAAAGTTATAACATTATAGTATATTAACATTATAACATTAAAATGTTAATTAAGAAAAGTTTTTAATGGGCATTTAAAACTGATTTAGCAACACTATTAGATTTAATAAGTGAAACTAGTAAAACCACAGATATTCCTATTAAAAATCCTAAACTTTTTGTAAAATCAAATGCCCCACCTCCAATCTCTGATAAAAAGGTTTTTACAAGTTCAGAGTAGATTCCAAACCCTATAACTATCAATACCCCCTGAAGAGCATAAGCTAATATAACTTTCGAATAATTTATTCCTATATTAGACCATTCTTTATTACCAAATGTAGAAAAAGGTACTGGAGCCAGTGAAATATAAAAATATATTTCTATCATTCTTATTGCAAGTATTATATATACTCCAATAGATAATGCACCAAATATACCTCTAAATATCCAGGTTAAAATTAATAATGTTGCTAATTCATTTACTTTTAATTCTTTTAAAGACTCAATAAATTCAGAAGACTCGATTTGGATAACAGTACTTGTAGATGATACAATCCCAAGTGTACTTGATGTTAAGTTTGTCCCTAAATCAAAAAACGCCATTACGAAGTTAAACGTATTGGAGAGTAGATAAACAGCTATTGCTGCTTTAAATATATACTTAAAAAAATTAAAGGTATCTATGTCATGCATATTGTTTTTTTCATTAACCATCTGTATTAGTTCATAACACAAAATAAATGTAATAATTAAGGATGCAATTGGAAGAATTACATTATCAGATACACTTCTAACTAAACTATATGCATTTGAGTTCCAAGTTAAAGGGGAGACTCCAGCATTAGATGCAACATTTGCCAGTGTTTCATTAAAATAATCAAACATTCCAGTGGTATTGATTATTACCCATTCTATTAGCATATTCCTTATATACTCTATTATTTGATCTATTACCCACATATATTCACCATCCTAGTACAAAAAAAGCAACCAAATTGGTTGCTTTTTATTAATCTATAAATTCAAGATTTGCTGTTTTCCATTTTTTCAAGGAAATATTTACCCAAAATAAGTAAATACCTAATGTGATTATACTTAGAAGCAGCCATTTAATCCACTGGCCAAACAATCCTAATGCTGTACCTTTAAAATGAAGCCTTCTACCATCTAAAACTGTATGTTTAGCTTCCCAAGAATAAATCATCGTTATAGCCCATGGATAACATATTCCCAGTGTAAATACTGTTACAAGTATGCCTAGCAGATTCCACCCTATTAACTGTAAGAGTCCCCCATCAAAATAGTAGCCTTTCTCATTAATCATTTTCTCCATTATAATTCCCCCTAGTCTTATATTTGTTTACATCGTATCAAATATAAGACTATAAGGTCAATCAAGTAAAATTTTTACTTTAGAATAGATTGGATAGATTAGGAATAACTTGCTGGGCTAGTAGTATTATTCCTCCCCCAGCCATAAGTTGTTTTATCCCTTGTGACTTTGCTCCAGGATTATCCCCACCATATCCTTCTAGTAAGTTTACTACTCCCCATACTCCAAGTCCAGCTCCTAAAGCTGTTACTAGTGTTTTTAAGGCTTCTATTGCACTATTAAAAAATTCCATAAATATCCTCTCCTTATTATATGCTTTTTAATAAAATTTCAAACTTTTTTGTGGATGTTGCACCTATTTCATATTGAGCTTGTCTTATACTTTCTTTCTTTTTAGTTTGTCTTTCGTATTTGATATACTTTTCTACATCAAATATGTTTTTCTTGTCATAATCAGAAAGAATTTTATAATTTTCATGATTACAAATGTCATATTTTTTTGATAAAAAGGGTCTTACACCTCTAAGTTGCATAATACATTTTTCCCCATCTAATATTGCTATCTCATCTTGACTCATTAAATCTTTTCCAACCTTTTGATAGTTCATTCCATAGCTTTGTTGCTGCCCTCGATTTTCTGATGTATTGTAAAGATCTATTGTTTCCTTGCCAAGAATCTCAGCTAAATCCTTTAAAGTATCTTTTTCTTTTCCATCTAGAAATAAGGTAGTATCACAGTTTCCTTCAATCGTATTTGCATGGTCCTTATATATTGCTTTAAGCTGACTCTTTGACTGAAGTACTACTGATGCTGATATTTCCCTTGAACGAATTGTGGCTATTAATTTTTCAAAGTTAGGAATTTGGCCAATATTTGCAAACTCATCTAAAAGGCAACGAACATGATATGGTAGTTTCCCTCCATACTCATCATCTGCTTTTTCACAAAGTAGATTAAATAGCTGAGTATAGAGCATTGCAACAATAAAATTAAAGGTGGAATCAGTATCTGAGATTATAATAAAAAGTGCCGTTAGTTTATCCCCTAGCTTATCAAGTTCTAGCTCATCATCTGATAGCATTTCCTTTAACTCTTCAATATCAAAAGGGGCAAGTCTTGCTCCGCATGAAATTAATATAGATTTTGCTGTTTTCCCTGCTGCTAGTTTATATTTTTTATATTGCCTTACTGCAAAATGATTAGGCTGTGGCTTTGCAATTATTTCTCCTGTTATATAATCCCTCCCTGTTTCAAGTTCCTTAAAAAGTACATCTACTCCATTTACAAAGCCTTCATTTTCTTCGTGTGTTTCAGAAGAATCAATCATTGAAATAAGCGTATTGAAGTTTTTTTCTTCTTTTGGTGATTCATAAAAAATGTATGAAATTAAGGCTGTATATAGAAGTCTTTCAGCTTTAACCCAAAAATCCTCAGATGCTTTTTCACCTTCACCCTTTGTGTTTAAAATTATTGTATTAACTAGCTTTAAAATGTCCTTTTCTTTTTTTATATAGGCAAAAGGGCTATATCTCATTGATTTTTTAAAGTTAATTGTATTTAGTACCTTTATTTTGTATGGTTCATATACCGGTTTATTGTTTTTTGTCACTTTTCTTCCTTTTTCATCTTCTTTAACTCGTCCTTTTGAAAGCATTTTTCCAGTTTCAAGAAGTACTGTACCTTTAGGATCAGTTACAACATATGAACTATGCATTTGCATTATATTAGGCTTTACAAAGAACCTAGTTTTACCTGACCCAGAACCTCCAATAACTAAAATATTTTTATTTCTGGCAGTATGATGTGGATGACCAGGTACAGCATAGGGCCTAATTGTTAACTTTTCTGTTTCTGTTAGTAGAATATTTTTTCTAGGGATTAAGTCTATATATGGCAGAATTTCTTTTTTAGTTCCCCATCTAGCAGAACCATATTCCTGACCTTTTCTAAATTTTTTCTTGTCTAATTTCCTAAGATAAATAATCATAAAAAAAACTCCTGTCGCTATAACTCCATTTAATAAATCTTTGGAATTAAAACTCAGAAGTATTGAAGAAAAAGCTTCTTGGAAATTCAAAATTGCATAAAAAATTCCTTTATCATCTACTCTTGAAAAATAGCTAATTTTATTTGAAAAATAGAAAATTAGAATATAAGGGAGACTAGAAATAATAGCTTTTTTCTTGTCTATATACGCTAACTTATTTGTGGTATCAACCCTTACAACTTGAAGAATCTTTTTATAGTCCATCATCTTATCAATTCCTGCTTTTTCTCTTTTACTTTTTCTTTATTTTTGTTGCTTAAATTTGCTTTCTCTTTAGCTTTTTCTAATTTTTCAAGAGTACTTTTTTTATCATTTTCATGATTTTCTGGCATTACTTTTTCAGTTTTTTTTAATTTATTTTGATTATCTTCATGTTTAAATTCTTCAATGTCTTTAAATCTATCTGCCCTTATAAATCTCTTTAAAGCTTGTTCTATTAGTTCAGAATCTCTGGCTAGAAAAAATATGTTATATCTACCCTCAATCAAACAATCTTTTTTTAATGAATATTCTACTTCATGGTGTTTCATTATTTTTTGAAATAATCTAAGATCATTTATATCGCAATCATTGCTAGAAAGTGGAAGTCCCTTGCTATATAAAGTCTTAAGATTTTTAGAATCATTTTTCCAGGAAATATTTTTTTTAAACAAGTTTTCAAATAAATTGATAAGTGAAGATGCTACAATTTCTGTTGAATTTAAGGTTAATCCATATAATCTTTTAGTAGATTTATCTATCGTCATTCCAGTTTTATTTATTATTTCATTAGTTTTTTTAGAAGCCCTATAGACATCCTCGACTGTTTTGACTGAGTCCTTAAGAGTATCTTCCTGATTCATAAAATCACCATCCTTTCTCTTTTTAAAAAATTGATAATTAAGGTGGAACTCTCCAAACAAAATATATTAACATATAAAAATCCTCCTTAAAGTTTTAAATATTTTAAATAAAGTTATTCACTTGAAAATAACTCATGATTTACCTTAGATGTATAATAAAGATTCATAGTTGACGGAGCATTATATAGCGCTGTAATTATGTATGATCTTATGTCTTTAATTTGAGTTGTATTTTTTGATAAACAATCAATTACAAATTCAATATGCATATGGTTAAGCTTTAAAAACCTAGATTTTATAATCCTATTTGATGTATATGACCCATTAACTCTAAATTTTTCTTTTGCTGAAGAAACTGTATCTATTATTATCTGAGTTATCTCCTCTACTAAATCCGCATCATTTTTGCTAACTAATAAATCATATTCAATATTTTCTTTGATAATTTTTTCATAGTTCTTGTATTCTTTATCCAGAATCTTTTTATCATTAGAAATTTCATTTTCTTTCATTCCTTCATTCATTTTTTCAATTTCTTTATAATCTTTGTTTTTATTATAGAAAGAATGATTTATATATAATTTATCTATATCGTTATCTATATATTTATTAAGTGTCGTAATATTTCCGGTTCTAGAGTCGGAGTTATTACGATTTAATTGATTATCATCTAGTGAGTCGGAACTATTACGGTTTAATGTTATATCAAGGTTTTCAGCACTTTCACCTATTTCTTGTAATTCTTTGAAATCTAATATATCTTCATCTTGATTTTCCTTTATAATTTTTTCAATATCTGGATAGGTTATATATATTAGATTAGGCCTACCTTTTCCTTGTCTTACCTCAATTAGCAAATTGTATTCCTTTAACTCATTTATGGCTTTGGTTATAGTTTTATCTGAGGTTCTTAATGTCTTTTCCATTTCTTCACGTTTCATAATTAGATATACATTACCTTCTTTATCAAACCATCTATTTTTCATTGATAATTCATGCCTACTTTTTAAAAGAGAATATAGAATAATTGCTTTATCTGAAATCTTAGGGAAATCTTCTAAAAAGAAAAAACTTGGCAATTGATGAAATGAATTGTTGTATATATCATTAACTGAAAATTTCTTTTGATTGTACATTTTTACCTCCTATTCTTTAATTAATTTTCTATTTGCAGATTCTCATAGGATCTCTTGTATTGAATTGTGTATAATTACTAAGTATAATTATCTATATAAAAAAATGGAGGTCCTCTGATGTTAAGTTATAGTCCTTTATTAAATCTTCTTAAAACCAAAAATATTAATAAATACGAGCTAGTTGATATGAAGATAATGTCTTCTGCAACACTAGCTAAAATTTCTAAGGGTGAATACATATCTCTTAAAATAATTGATGATTTATGTAATTATTTAGATTGTGATATTCAAGAAATTATTGAACACATAAAATCTTAAATAATTTTATTTTTTGTTCTTTTTTTCAAACAAAAAAAGACTAATTATAAAATAGTCTTTTTTCATCACAATTAGGTATAACGCCTAGATTATATTTATATAACAAATTAAAAATTATAAAAGTTCTCTCCAAGTTCTCTCATTTTATTTCTAAACGCGTTTTTTTGAAAAATATTGTAGTAGTTGATAATGCTTATTCAAATAGTTGCATTAACTGAAAACACTCAATTATAGGTCTCTAAAACTCCATTGAATTCCGTTACAGTTTTATATACTCCATTGGTTATAAGAAACTCAAAATCCGCCATAGGTGACTATGTGGGGGTTCAAATCCCTTCGCCCGCACCACGTTATTATTATATTTTATTGATTTCGAGTATATTTATTTTTGATATATAAATTTAAAATTGAGTCTATAACTTCAACCTTACCTTTGGGCTAAGGTTTTTATTTTTGTAATAAATTAACTCATGTTATAGATTATATAAATTTTTTCTATCTAACTTTCTTTGTCTTTAAATTAACTAAAGTGTATAATCAATATATAATAAACAAAAAGGAGAGTTCTTATGGATTTCAGACAACTCGAATCATTCATAGCAATTGCAAAAAATAAAAGCTTTTCCAAGGCTGCTAAGGAACTTTATCTGACCCAGCCTACAATAAGCAATCACATTCAAACTCTTGAAAAAGAAATCGGAACATCTCTTTTAAATAGAGCAAATAGAGATATCACCCTAACAAAGGCGGGGGAGATTTTTTATGATTATGCAAACAAAATAATAAATCTCAAAAAAAATGCCCAATATAACATGGGAGAATTTGTGGGAAAAATAGAAGGAACTATTGAAATAAGTGCAAGTACAATCCCAGAGCAATATATTGTTCCTAAAATAATAAGAGAGTTTAACAAAACATATCCAGAGGTAAATTATAAAATCAATCACGGAGACTCTCTTCAAATAATCGAAAATATAAAAAACAGTAAGATTGATTATGGATTTACAGGTACCTATCTGAAGGACAGTGACCTAAATTATGTCCCTATAATAGAGGATAAACTAGTGCTTATAACTCCAAAGGCTTATATAAGTTCTTCATCTAGTTCTTTAATGATTGAGCAGGTAATGCAGGTTCCTCTTATCCTAAGAGAAGAAGGGTCAGGTACTCTAAATCTCTTTAATAAAGAGCTAAAAAAAAATAAAATCAAATCTGATTCATTTAATGTAATTGCATTTGCAGAGAACACTCAAACAATAAAGGCTATGGTTGAAGAAGGCTTAGGCTGCTCTATAATATCAAGCAAGGCCATAGAGAAGGAAAAGAAGCTTGATTTATTTGATATATATGAAATTGAAGATTTGAATCTTATAAGAAATTTCTATTTTGTATATTCCAAGGATAGAATTCTAGCCCCTTTAGAAAAAAGCTTTATTGATTTTATTGAAAACTTATTTCCTAATAAATAAAGAGCCTGCCCATTAAAATAATCTAAGGTTATTTTAATGGGCAGCTCTTTTTAGTTTTAAAATACTTTACTATTTAAAAATCTTACTTATTTTAAATATTTTTTATTTTAAAAATGCATTATATGCTTTAAAGGTCATGTATATATCTGCTTTACTCACAAGTTCTACAGGAGCATGCATGCTAAGCATTGGAACCCCACAGTCTACAACCTCAGCTCCATACTCTGCAAGTATAAAAGCTATGGTTCCACCTCCACCTTGGTCCACTTTCCCAAGCTCTCCTATTTGCCATACAATATTGTGTTCATCAAAGGTTTTTCTGATTTTTGCTAAGAATTCTGCATTTGCATCATTGCAGCCACCTTTTCCCCTTGAACCTGTATACTTAGTAAGAACTACTCCATTTCCAAGCATTGCTGCATTTCTTTTATCGAGTACTTCCGGAAACGTAGGGTCAAAGCCTGCAGTCACATCTGCCGAAAGAACTTCCGAATTTGCAAGTGCACGTCTCACTTTAAGGTCTGAATACTCTCCTTCAAGGGCTATAAGCTCAGCTACCATATTTTCAAAAAACTTTGAACTCATGCTCGTATTTCCCACAGATCCAATTTCCTCTTTGTCTACAAAAAGAGCAACCGCTGTTTTTTCAGGAGATTCAATTCCTAAAATAGCCTCTAGTCCAGCATAAGAGCATACTCTATCATCGTGTCCATGCGCAGATATCATAGATTTATCAAGTCCTACATGTCTAGCTTTTTCAGCCGGAACTATTTCCAGCTCAGCTATCATAAAATCTTCTTCTGTAATCCCATATTTTTCGTTTAGCAGCTTTAATATGTTTTCTTTAATAGGATCCTTCAAATCTTTTTCCCTAGAAGGTTTGTGCCCAATCACAACATTAAGCTGCTCTCCAGTGATTCCTTCTGATAGTTTCTTTTGCATCTGATCTGCCGAAAGATGTATAAGAAGGTCATTTATATAAAGTACGGGGTCTTTTTCATCTTCTCCAATTGAAATATCTACTTGCTTGCCTTCCTTGGTAAAGATGACTCCATGAATACTAAGCGGAATACAAGTCCACTGATATTTTTTTACCCCTCCATAATAATGGGTTTTTAAAAGGGCCATATTCCCATCTTCATATAGTGGAAACTGTTTTAAATCAAGTCTAGGAGCATCTATATGTGCTCCAACTATCTTCATTCCTTTTTCAAGCTTTTCTTTACCAACTACCATCATAGCTACTGATTTATTTTTATTATTTAGATATATCTTCATTCCTGATTCGATTTTTCCATCTTTAAGAACATCTTCATAATTTATATAACCATTTTCCTTTGCAAGTCTTATAATTTCGTTAGCACATTCTCTTTCAGTTTTTGACTTATCCATAAAGCTCATATATCTGTCCCCATAATCCATAAGTAGCTTATATTCTGATTCTTCAATTGTTTTCCAAACGTTTTTAAATTCATATTTTAATTCCATATGTAAATCCCCCTTGTTAATATTTTAAATTTTAAGAGTATACAGACTTTTCTTTCACAAAAAAATTATACCATATAGCATAATCTATAAGTATAATTTTTTTTGTATATTTTTATTTTTAATTAAAGCCATGTTTCAGATAAGATTGAACAGAAGGATTAGGCACTTCTTCTAATATACTTGTTATTATTAAGCTAGGGCTATCTAATAAACTTATGTCTTCCATAGAAACAGTTGTTGCAAGCTGCTTTACTACACGAACATTAGGCCTAAATGGAAAATCCTTTGGAATCGAAGATACTACTCCAATTCTAGAGTCACTTAGTCTCACTAAAGAACCTACAGGATAAGGTATGATTTTTTTAAAGAAAAATTTTACAACATCATAATCAAATACAACTCCAGCAGAACCCAAAATATACTCTACTGCATCAGAAGGAGAGTTTTTCCCTTTTGAGTAGCTTCTTGCTATCAGGTTATCATAAGTGTTGCAAACCGCTAAAACTTTAGATAGGTAATGAATATTTTCTCCTGTAATTTTTCTTGGTTCTCCAGTTCCATCAACTCTTTCATGATGCTCAAGTATAAGTCTTCTTATAATTGGCTCAATATCTGAAAAATTTTTAATATGTTCAAACCCTTTTTCTACATGACCTGTGTCTTCTAAATCATCTTCAAGTGAAACCTCTTGTTCAAATATTTTTCCTATATCATGAAGCAGAGATCCTGCCATTATGATTTTTAAATCTTCTTCGGAATATTTTAGAAAATTTGACATAATTGAAGCGCATAGACAAGTGTTCATACTGTGCTCCAGTAACTCAATACTCTTATTTTTAATCAAAAATAGGTTATTTGAAAAGTCTATATTATCCATTAATTCATTTAAATTTTTCATAATTTTATTTTTAAAGGAAAGCTTCATAGAAGTTATTAGTTTTGATTCTTCGCCCCAATAAAAATTTCTCTCTATCATATAGTCCAGCTTTTCCTTAAATATCTTGATTATATCGTCGTTATTTAATAAATACTTTTTATTTTTTTCACTCATATAAACTCCTCCATGGTACTTTAGAGCTTTTAAAGATATCTTCGACCATGAAGATATCTGCTGTCATAATATTTATTATCTAAACGGCTTATGATAACTTCTCCTCCACCTGATGAGGCATGTATGAATTCACCAGAGCCAATATATATACCCACATGGGTTACTTTTTCAGGCATAAAAGGCTTTGGTTCAGAACTAATTATTTCTTCTTCAAAATTGTCTGTTATATCATTGATATTTGATATACTTCTTGTATCAAAAAATACCAAATCTCCTTTTTGAAGTCTATTTCTATCTATAAGTATGCCGCCGTTTCCCTGAGCCTCAGAAGTCCTAGGTATATTTATATTAAGTTTTTTGAAAATTGTATAAGTATATCCTGAACAGTCATAATAATCAGGACCTGTAGCTGCAAATTTGTAGGGCTTTCCAAGTTCTTCAAAAGCATATCTTATAATTGCAGTTGATTTATCATCTTCGTTTTCAAAATATATGTCGCTAAATAAATCAAGTTTATAGTCTGTCTTATATACTTTTAGCTCTTCTTGAATCAATACTTGCCTTAAATCAAAAAAATATGATTCCAAATCCCCTGAGTATCCCCATGAAATTTTAGGAATTGAAGCTACTGCTACGAGAGAAAATGCAACGATATTTTTTTTCACCCTTAAGTCACCCTTTTTATTTTTATTTGTATTATAAATAGTCGTCTACAGAATCTTGGCTTAATATTTTAATGGTTTTGCCTTTTATTTCTATTATATTTTCTTCTTTCATTTTTATTAGTTCTCTTGAAAGTGATGGCCTTTCTACTCCAAGTATTTCAGAAAATTCTTGTTTTGTTATATTAATCGACATATTTTTTTTGTCTTTTGACTCTTTTATAATATAAAATAAGATTTTTTGTCTTATACTCTTTAGAGAAAGGAGTGAAAGTTTATTATTTAATATAAGAATTTTGTTTGATAGTACCTCCATAAACTTCTCTACAAACTGTACATGGTTTGAGCACATCATAAGAATGTTCTCTTTTGATATAAAAAGTATTTTTGAATCAAGAAGTGCTTCCACTGTAGCTGGATATTCGTGAGTCGTAGAAAACACTATTGCTTCCCCAAACATATCTCCATGTTTTATTTGAGTAATGGTGATTTTTTTCCCCATTATAGCTCCTTTATGAATTTCTACTTCACCCTCTAGCACTATACCTATCCCTGTACATTTGTCACCTTCCCAGAAAAGTACTTCTCCTTTTTTGTAATCTACAGTCCTAAAAGGGACTTCTTTTATTATTTTTTCTATTTCTTCCTCTGAAATAGATTTGAAAATCTTTGTTCCTTTAAGCTGACTTATAAAACTAGCGTTCATTTTTTCCTCCAGATAAGTGAAGTCTTTCAAGAGGTATCATTAGCTTTTCTATTTTAAAGTTTAGCCTATCAATTCTCTTATTGAGTTTGTATGCATTATAGATAGCAAGTATGATATATGCCATTATAAGAACTGCTATTAATACCATAAAAATAATTCCAATTCTCATTTTTTTTCCCTCCTACAATAACTAACCCACTTCTACTTCATTTTCTTCATAAGAAATATAATCACTATAGCTTCCAACATAAAGCCTTGTAAGAATTCCAATTTCATCCATAGCTATTATATTGGCTGGGGCTGTAACACCTGAGCCACAGTATACTACAATCTCTTTATAAGGGATAATCTTAGAGTATAGCTTTTCAAGTTCTTTCTTTGATTTTAAATAGCCATTTGAATACGCATCATTGTAAAATATATTAATAGAAGTAGGTATTCTTCCTGGAATCTTATCTATGGGTTCCATTATGCCCAGATATCGTTCATTTGTTCTTGAATCAACAATCATAGAGTATTCATTTGACTCATCTATCATTTTTTTGACTTCTTCTATATTCACTACCATTGACTGATTAATCTGGGCGTAAATTTTCCCTAAGCTTGGTTTTTTTGTGTTATGTTTACTTTCTATAAGTTCTTCATAGTTCCAAGACTTAAAGCCACCATCAAGCACCTTCACATCTTCTATTCCAATATATTTGAGCATCCACCACAGCCTAGGAGCCACAAACATATCATCATCGTATACTACTATTTTACTATCATTTGAAATACCAATATTTTCTAACTTGCTTATAAAATCAGCCAAAAAAGGGAGGGGATGTCTTCCGCCATGCTTTTCTACTTCTCTGGAAAGGTCTTTTTCAAGATCAAAATAGTGAGAGTTTTTGATATGACTTTTTAAATAGCTCATATGACCAAAATTCGAATCCGAAAGGTCATATCTGCAGTCAAGTATAATGTGTTGATTAAAAGATTCTTTTAGCTCCACTGAAGTGATAAAATTCTTCATAGGTAAATCCCCTTTCATAAAAACGTTCTAGCTGAATCAAAAACCGCTTAATAGAATTAATATTACGTATTATATTTTAACTTTTGTTAAAAATTCAATGTTTCTTAATGATATATTACTATAAATATCTTTAGAAGGAAAATCTTTTCATTGAAATTTGAATTATGGCCAAAAATATATATCTTTATGATAAAATATATCTTATATAGCTCACATATTCCCTATTTGAGTCACTTTAAATCAAAATAATCCTACAAAACTAATGCGAATGGAGTGAACCAATTGAAAAAAATACTTATTACTATCTTTGCCATATCTGCTATACTCACTGGATGTTCTTCCGAATCGACTTTAGCCACTGAAGAAGTCCCTGCTTCTGAAGAAGCTATCATAGAAGATAACTTAGATCAACCACTTGAAGTCCTTTCACTTGATGATATGGCAAATTTAAAGATTGACGAAAGCGGAGAAGTTATGGTTTTAATGTACCATAACATAGGAGAAGAAGAGGCTACGTGGACTAGGACACCTGAAAACTTTAGAAGAGATTTGGAAACACTCTATAACTCTGGTTTTAGGGCTATTTCCCTTGAAGATTATGCAAATGGAAATATATCTACTGAAGCAGGCTTTACTCCTGTAGTATTTACATTTGATGATGGAAATGAAAATAATTTTAGATATATAAAACATGGAGAAGAAAATATAATTGATCCTAAGTGTGCTGTTGGGATAATGGAGGATTTTAAAAAGGAATATCCAGATTTTAATATGACTGCCACCTTCTTTTTAAACGGTCTTGCATTTGGTGATTCTTCCACTGAAAAAGAAAAACTAACTTTTTTGATAGAAAACAATTACTCTATAGGAAATCATACAATGGGTCATCCTAACCTTAGAGATTTGTCTTCCGAAAATATTCAAAAGGAAATTGCAACCCTAAAGGAAAGATATGAAAATATGCTTCCTAATTTAGATATAAATACTCTAGCTCTCCCATTTGGCGGAAAACCCTCTGCCGATGATTACACTCTAACGTATAAAGGAGAATACGATGGAGTAATCTATGAAAATGTCGCTGTACTTCTTGTAGGATGGGATCCATACTTTTCTCCTTATCATAAGGAATTTGATTTTTCAAATATAAGAAGAGTAAGAGCAAGTGAAATGAATGTTGATGGAGTTGGACTTTACGATTGGCTTTATTCATACGAAAAAGGCTCTAAAAGAAGATATATAAGTGATGGAAATCCAGATACAATTGTGGTTCCTGATTCCAGAATGGATTTGATTAACCAGTCCAGATTTACAGACAAGGAGATTTTCAGCTACGAAAAAAATTAATTATTAGATTATTTAGGTTGAAATCTATACTAGCAAAATTTTGAATGTGAAATTTATTGAATCAAATAAAAAAGTAGAGCTTAGGGCTATTTCCTAATCTCTACTTTTTTGTTTGATCATTTCCATATGTATCTATCTAAGTATGAAAGTTCAGAAAAATTATTATCATATTTTTCTTTTCCTTTTAAAATATGATATAGCTCTCTAGCTTTTTCCTTTTCTCCTAAATTATAATATGTAAGAATCACAGCAGATAATTCTTTAGTATAGGGAAATTTTTCTTTTTTAAGATATTTTAATATAGGCTCAAAATTTTCTTTGGATTTGTTATAATTCTTTAGCCTATAGTATAAAATTCCCTTTTGCAAATAAATGCTACTTCTTTCAATTTCATTAAAACTTGGATTTGCTAGAGCTTCATCAAGAACTTTGATTGCTTTTCTCTTGCTTGAAAAATAAATCACATAATTTGCTGCTCTTTTATGATAGTCATGAACTGTCTCCAGTTTTCCAAAGAAGGCCCTATACACAACTCTTCCTATAATTACGATGCTTATAATATATATGATATATATATGTATTATAACCAACTCCTCTAAATATATTTTTAAAAAACAAAAGAGAGAATAATCTTCTCTCTTGTTAATATCTCTTAAGTAATCTTAAGCTTCTTCTTCAAACTGGTCTTTTCCTACTCCACAAAGAGGACAAACCCAATCTTCTGGAAGATCTTCAAATGTAACACCTGGATTGATTCCGTTATCTGGATCTCCTACCTCTGGATCATAAACATACCCACATACTGTACATACATATTTAGTCATTAATAACTCCTCCTTAATTTTTATTTAGTTAAAGCCAATAAGTATTTACCCATATTAAAAATAATTAAACATTATTTCAGTATAAATGGGAGACCTTTAATGGCCTTATATAAAGAGATATTCTCTTAATTCTACACTAAGATAATACCACATTTATGGTTTGCTTAAACACTAATAATCATGAAAATGTAACATAATTTAATATCTCCATTCTGAAAAATGAATAAACAAAAAGGCTTAATTATACCAAATCCATATAGGCTATGCTTATATGGATTTAGTATAGAAAAATGTCTTAATGGGTTTTAAATCGTATTTCTGAGGAGATATTATCTGTTCTGTACTACCAACAAATAATATTCCATCTTGGTTTAAAGAGCGGCTAAAATTCTTATAAATCTGAGCCTTAGCTTCTTCTGTAAAGTATATTAAAACATTCCTGCAAACTATTAAATCACAGTGCTCCACAAATTTATCTTTTAGAAGATTGTGCTGCCTGAAAGTAACTCTGCTTTTAATATCTTTACTTATACTATAGTCTTTATCAGTAATCTTTGTAAAATGCTTCGACAAAAGTCCTGCTGGAACATTTTTTAAGCTATTTGAAGAATATATTCCGTTTTGAGCTCTTGCCATCGCTTCTTTATCAATATCTGTCGCTACTATATTAATTTTTTCTAAAGGCATCAACTGGCTTAATATCATAGTTATAGTGTACGGCTCTTCTCCTGTAGAGCAGGCAGCACTCCATATTTTTATATCTTTTTTTCTTTTTAGTAGATTTACGAAAACCTCTTGTTCAACTATCTTCCATTGTTCTGGATTTCTAAAGAATTCAGAAACATTAATAGTCATATAGTTAATAAACTCTTTAAATAAATCTTGATTTTTATCAAGCTCTTTAAAGTATAGGTTTAAATCACTAAAGCCATTTCTGCTGGCCAAGGATTCTATTCTTCTTTTCATCTGCTTTTCTTTGTATAAGCTTAAGTCTATCCCTGTCTTTTTTAATATTTTTTCCTTAAACGACTCATATTGAGACATCCCTTTACTCCTCTTCTGCGACTTCTGTTTCTTCGTTTTTAACGTCTTCTAGAATCAGACTTAATTCAATTTTTTTGGATTCTTCATCTATGCTTAGAATTTTCACATTGATTTTTTCTCCAACTTTTAAAATCTCATTAGGATTTTTAATAAAATCAGAAGATAAGTTTGATATATGAACAAATCCATCTACAGTAGGGTGAAGGTTAATAAATGCACCATATTCTTTAATATTTTTAACTTCACCTTCAACTATATCTCCTACCTGAACTCTTGATAAGAATTCATTCCATGGATGATTAGTAAGAGCCTTTATACTTAAAGAAAGTCTTTCAGTCTGTTTATCAAAGCTTATAACCTTAACAGTTACCTTATCAGAAACCTTAAACATGTTTTTAATATTTTCATTTCTATCCCAAGATATTTCGCTAACATGAACAAGTCCAGTGAACCCGCCGATATCCACAAAAATACCATAGTCCTTGATATCTTTTATTACTCCTTCAAATTCTTGGCCTTCTGCAATTGTATCAATAATTTCACTCTTCATTTTTTCTTGTTCTTTTAGAAGAATATTTTTTCTTGACATTATAAGTCTTCTCTTTTTAGGATCTATATCAATAACTTCAACCTTAAAAGACTTTCCTATATATCCTTTTAATACTTCTTCTCCAATGAACTTAAGCTCTATATGGCTAAGAGGTATAAATCCTCTTAAAGATCCTTTGAACGAAGCTATAAGACCTTTAGGGTTTGATTCTACTATTTTAACATCAACAATGTCTCCAGAATTAATCTCATCCCAAACCTTAAGCTCATCAATTCTTTTTTTAGAAAGTATGATATCTCCAGTGTTTTTATCTATCTTTACAACCTGAACTTCTACTTCATCTCCAACTTTAATAGATTCACCTTCAAGGATTTGATCTTTAGGTAATATTCCATCAGTCTTATAATTTAAATCTATATAGAAAGAATCTGGCTTTTCTATCATAACTGTTCCTTTAACTAGGCTTCCTTTATATACTTCTTGGTAGTTCTTTTCTTCTTCCATTAATAGCTTTTCCATTTCGCTACTCATTAACTCCAACTCCTCTAAATTTATTTTGTGAACACAGTACAACCATACTTTATATTATAAACTACTTCCAGTACAATTGCTCATATTAATTTTAGCAAAGTATTGCCTTAATTAAAACCTTTAAATCAATACTTTATTATATGTCTGAAAGTTTTTTTATAACTTCATTTATTATAAAATCCGGGGTTGAAGCTCCAGCTGCAATTCCCACAGAATTATAAGCACTAATCTTTTCTATTTCTAGGTCGTCTACAGTTTCTATAAGATAGGTATCACAGTTAACCATACATATATCTGCTAGTTTTTTAGTGTTTGAGCTATGCTTTCCACCTACTACAATCATTGCATCCACTTTTTTGGAAAGCTCAATAGAAGAACTTTGTCTTTTCTGAGTTGCTAGACATATCGTATTATTAAAATCTATATCTTCAATCTTTCCTTCCAAATACTTTTTTATCTCTTCATATATTTTAAAATTCATAGTTGTCTGAACAACTACAACGTATTTTTCTTTGTTAAAGCGTATCTCCTCAAAATCAGAAATGGATTTTCCAATTATTGCACTGTTATTGCACCATCCATTTATTCCTATTATTTCTGGATGGTCTTTGTCTCCTATTATAATAATATTATTTCCACTTTTATGCATTTTATAAACTATTTTTTGAATTTTTTTTACAAAAGGGCAGGTTGCATCCACAAGAGAAATAGAATTTTCTTCAGCATAATCATATATACTTTTTCCAACTCCATGGGACCTTATTATTACAACTCCACTTTCAATGTCTGCTATTTCCTTAATTACTTTTAGTCCCTTTTCTTTGAGCACTTCGACTGCCTGGTCATTGTGTATCAAAGGGCCTAAAGAATAAATATTTTTAGCAGAGTTTTTTTCTAAATTTTTTATAGCAGTATCTACGGCTCTTTTAACTCCATAACAGTAACCTGCGTGCTCAGCAATAAAAATTTCCATAATCATCACCCTAATTGTCTTTTATTTTACTCATTACCTGTTTTGCAACTTCCATATAGTTGTCTGGTGAAGCTATTTTTAAATCCTCAGGAACTATATACGCATCTAATACAGTAACCTTTATCTTAGAAAAAATCTTATATGAAGATTCTATTCTTACAGGAATTATTTTCGCATCTGTTTTTATTGCAAACATTCCAAGGCCAGCCTTAGATGTATTATCTTCTTCACTTTTTATTCTTGTGCCTTGAGGAAAAATCCCCAATACTTCATTTGATTTAAGTGCCTTAATAGCCTTTTTTATTGCCGTAATATCACTTTTATTTCTATCAACTGGTATAGTTCCAATTTTTTCAAATAGCCATCCAAGAGGACGTGGCTTAAAAAGCTCTTTCTTTGCCATAAAATGAATATCTCTGTTTTTAAATACAATAGCTAAAACAACAGGATCAAAGTTGTGTATATGATTAGAAGCAACTATAAGGGGTTCTCCTTCTGGAAGTTTCCTATCTCCCTCAATCTGTAGCCTATATAAACTGACAAGCAGTGGTTTCACTAAATTGGTCATAAATCTAAACGAAGTCATTTTAAGCTCCTTTAACTATTCTTATTATTTCACTCACTACCTCTTCTATCCCTTTATCGCTTGTATCAATCTCTATAGCATCATCCGCTTTTTTTAATGGAGATATTTCCCTAGAGGTATCCTTTAAATCTCTTTCTATTATAGATTTTGTTATTTCCTCAAGACTAACTTTTTCTGCTTTATCTTTTATTTCTTCATATCTTCTTAAGGCTCTTACATCTGGTCTTGCAGTTAGGAAAAATTTAAAATCTGCATTCGGGAAAACTACAGTTCCAATATCTCTTCCATCCAAAATTGCTGATTTTCTTTCTCCTATTTTTCTTTGAAGGTAAACAAGTTTATCCCTTACCTCTTTAATAGCTGATACCTCAGATACCAAAGATGTAACTTCACTTGTTCTTATCAAATCACTTACATCCTTTGAATCAAGGTATATGTGATTATTTCTAAAGTCAATCTCTGTTTCCAAAAGACATTTAACTACATCTTGAAAATCACTTGTATTTATACCCTTATTAAGGAGTTTATAACTTACTGCTCGATACATTGCTCCAGTATCTATATATTCTATGTTAATAATCTCTGCTATTTTTTTTGCAATTGTACTTTTCCCAGCTCCTGCCGGTCCATCAATGGCAATTATCAAATGAATCACCTCTATTAAATTTATTTTATCTTTTCTTCAGATGGGCAAAGATCTGGCCTTAGAGTCTTTGCTTCGTTTAAGTATATATGAGTTATATCTTTTTTTGAAATATCAGTATAAACATACATAAGTATCCTTATACATTTTTTCATGGAACCCTCCACATATTTTTCTTCAAAATTTAAAAAAGGAGTATCTTCCATTGAATATACTTCTCTTATTGCCTTTGAGGGATATATTTTGTCTAAGTCATTTGTCATAGTTATAATAATACTTACTATATTATCTTCTTCTATATTATTTTTATTTAAAATTTCACCAAATAGCTTTATCGTATTGTTTTTTATTTCCTTGGCTGAATTTTCCTTTACAGTTGTAGCTCCTCTAATCGCTCTTATTTTCATAAAATTCCTCTAATCTTCAAGATGAGACATATCATTTATAGAAAGTATTTTAGGTTCTTTATTTTCTGTTTTTATTTTATTTAGGGCTAGGTTTCCTTGATGAATATTAAACATCTTATTCATGGGTGCCTCTAAAAAATGTATTAGCATTAGCTTTATTACCATAGCATGGCATACTATTAGAATATTTTTCCCACTATGCATTTGATCTATATTCCAAAAAGTTTTTTGTATCCTTTCCATTGCCTTTGTCATATTTTCTCCACCTATGAAAGTAGTTTCCTCTGGATTTTCTTTCCAATTTTCATATAGTTCGCTGTAGTTTGATTTGATTAAATCTATTGTCATTCCTTCCCATACTCCAAAGTCGATTTCTCTAAATCCTTTTTCAAGATGAATATCTAAACCTAATTCCAACAAATTAGCTGTTTCATGTGCTCTTTTCAGGTCCGAAGAATAGATTAAATCTATATTAAGATTTTTTAATCGTTCTCTTAAAAGCACTATATCCTGCTTAGCTTTTTCAGTCAAAGGGGAGTCTTTCTGTCCCTGAGTCCTATGTTCTTGATTCCATATAGTCTTTCCATGTCTTACTATATAATATGTATTCATAAGTACTCTCCTATTATTTTCCAATATAAAAAAGAGAAATAAAATTATTTCTCTTTTTTATATATTATACTATAATATAAAATTTGTGGAAAATATTTTATTTTTCATCATAAATCTTGTATTCTTTCCAGATGTCCTCAAGCATATCAAAATACCTTTTGATATCATCTTTTTTTCTCATTCCCACAGCAACAATAAGTGCATTCGCTACACTCAGTGGAGCAACAAGTGAATCAACAAAAGATGCCATATTGCTTCTTGTAATTAAGGTTTCATCTGATAATGTAGCAACTGGTGCAAGATGACTATCTGTTATGGAAACAATATCCGCTCCTTGTTCTTTTGCATATTTGAGAAGTTCAAAAGTACGTTTTGAATATCTTGGAAAGCTAATCCCTATCACAAGATCTTCTTCTCCTACTTTAAGAATTTGTTCAAAAACATCACTTATTCCATAGTTGACAAGAACTACATTATCTAAGATTAAGTTGAGATAAAAACTCAGGTATTCTCCAATAGCTGCAGAGCTCCTAAGCCCTACTATATATATTTTTCTAGACCTTAGAAGCTTATTGATTACATTTTCAAAAGACACAGGATTTATTTCATCAAGAGTTCCTTTTATATTTTCTACATCAGCTTTTAATACTTTTTTTAGGATTGCAAAATCACTAGAGTACTCCTTTGACATTTCAACCCTTTGAACTGTTGTAAGTTTCGTTTTGATAAGTTCTTGGAGGGATTTTTGCAACAATGGGTAGCCACTATAGCCTAAAGCATTGGCAAATCTTACTACTGTGGACTCACTAACCCCTACAGTCTCTCCTAGCTTTGCAGCAGTCATAAAAGCCGCTTTGTCATAATTCGAAAGAATAAATTGAGCTATTATTTTTTGGCCTTTGCTAAGTTTCGAGAACCTGCTTTGAATCAATGAAATTAAATCTTTTTTGCTTGAGTCGTTCCCCATATGTAAATCCCCTCTTCACTTAATTTTGTACAAGGATAGTGCCTGCTTCAAAAGCCTTTTTATTTAAATCTTCAGTGCCTTGAGGTACTCTGCTAAGAACTGCATCAAGGACAGACTGCTTTTCGATTCCATCAAGGAGTTCTGTTAATACCCCAAGAGCAACAATATTGGCAACCATTGATTTTCCAATTTTTTCAGATGCAGTTTTTAGTATAGGAAGGCTATAAGTAGCTTTCACTTTAACACTTTCATCAACTTCAATACTATCATCAATGACAATAATTGAATCACCGTCTAAATCATGGACATATTTTTCATAGGCCTTCTGAGAAAGGGCTAAAAGTATGTCTGGTTTTCTAACTTTTGGAAAAAATATTTCATTCGAGCTTATAATTACCTCTGCTTTACTAGCTCCTCCTCTTGCTTCTGGTCCGTAAGATTGGCTTTGCACTGCATTTAATCCCTGATTTATACTTGCTTCTGCCAAAATTATACCTGCAAGAATAAGCCCTTGTCCACCTGATCCACTAAGTCTTAATTCTTTTCTCATTATTCATCTCTCCCAGCAGAAAACATTTCCATTATTTTATTATACTGTTCATTGTACTCAGGTTCTATAGTATTTTTAAATTCACCCATAAAAAGCTTTCCTTCTAGTTTTTCAGGGGCAAGTTTATCTTTTACCTTTATATCCACAAAAGTATTTTTTAGACCTTCAAGAAGCTCAACTGCTCCACCTTTTTTGTTCTTTCTTCCGTAGTAGGTAGGGCAAGTTGACATACCCTCTATAAGAGCAAATCCTTTGTGCTGTATACCTTTTTTAACGTAATCTGTCATCTGCTTCGCATGATATGCTGTAGATCTTGCAACATATGTTGCACCAGCCCCTTCAGCAAGCTTACAGATATCAAATGATTTGTCTATATTTCCAAAAGGTGCAGTAGTCCCTTTATCCCCCATTGGAGTCGTTGGAGAAAACTGTCCTCCAGTCATTCCATATATATTATTATTGAATATTATTGTAGTTATATCTATATTTCTTCTACAAGCATGGATAAGGTGGTTACCACCTATTGCCGATGCATCTCCATCTCCAGAAACTACTATAACATGAAGGTCTGGATTCGCAAATTTAACTCCTGTTGCAAATGCAAGAGCTCTACCGTGAGTTGTGTGAAGAGTGTTAAAATCCATATATCCACTTGCTCTAGATGAACATCCTATTCCAGATACTATACATACTTTATCTTTATCTAATTTTAGTTCTTCTATAGCTACTGCTATTGATCTCATCATTATTCCATGACCACAACCAGGACACCATATATGGGGCAACCTATCTGTTCTCATTGAGTTTGAAATTACTGTACTAGACATTAAATTACCTCCAAACATTTTTCAACGATTTGTTCAGGAGTTATTATCTCTCCATTAGCTTTATTTATTCCTTTAACAATATCCTTGTTTTGAGCTGCAAGCATTACAGGCTCTATCATTTGTCCAAGATTCATCTCTACAACAAATATAAATTTTTTGTTTTGAGAAAGCTCATTCAATCTAGCACTAGGGAATGGCCATACTGTTTTAGGTGCAAACAGACCCACATTATATCCTTTTTCTTTTAAAGTAGCCATGGCTTCTTTAGATGCTCTTACCATACCACCAAATGAAACAAGAAGTACATCTGCATCTTGGGCATTTATTTCTTCATATATAAGTATATCATCAAGATTGTTATCAATCTTTGCCATTAATCTATTAAGTAATCTTTCTGCTTCATCTGTATTGTTTGTAGGAAATCCAGTCTCGTCATGGAATAATCCAGTCACATTGTATCTATATCCCATTCCAAAGTTTGCCATAGGAGGAACAAGATCTTCTGTATATTCAAATGCTTTGAATTCCTCTGGAGAAACTGTTGGTAATTTTCTAGGTATAACCTCAAGTTCACCAGGCTCTGGTATTTCTATTTTCTCTCTAAGATGACCAATAAGTTCATCCATTAAAAGTATTACTGGCATTCTATATTTTTCTGAAAAATTAAATGCCTTTACAGTAAGTTCAAAGGTTTCAGCAACTGATGTTGGAGAAAGTGCAATTACTGGATGGTCTCCATGAGTTCCCCATTTTGCCTGCATATAATCTCCTTGAGCTGGCGATGTAGGCAGCCCAGTACTAGGTCCGCTTCTTTGAACGTTTACAACAACACATGGAGTTTCTGTGATGGCTGCATATCCTAAGTTTTCTTGTTTTAGGGAAAATCCTGGCCCACTCGTTGCAGTCATTGCCTTAGCTCCAGCAATAGCTGCTCCAATAGTAGTTGCCATTCCGGCAATTTCATCTTCCATCTGAATAAATTTTCCACCGATTCTAGGAAGCATTTCTGATGATACTTCTGCAATTTCAGTTGATGGGGTTATTGGATAACCTGCAAAGAAATCCATTCCAGCGTATAACGCACCGTGAACACAGGCTTCATTTCCTTGTAACAACTTTATTTTTCTACCCATTTTTTACACCTCTTCCAAATATATAGCATAGTCTGGACATCTAAGCTCGCACTGTCCGCATTTGATGCAGTCCTCTGGTCTTAATATAGCAATTTTATCATTTTCCAATCCTAATACTTGCTTTGGGCAAAATGCAACACATATGTTACATCCCTTACACCACTCTGGTTTTGTTACCAAAATTTTACTCAATTTTCACATCTCCTCAAAATATAGTTAGATGATTTTTTATCAATTACCTAATTAAATTTTATCAAAATTATAGATATTTTGCAATTTATATTTCATATGATTGTAAAGAAGTTTCATTTGCAATTTTAGCTGCAAAGATATCCTTTTCCCAGTAGTTTGAAGATGATTAGCCGCTCAAAAATGAAGGTTGGCGGATGGTTTCTTTCATAAATGCAAAATACTTCCAAATAGACACCTTAATTTCAAACTAAAATAGGGTGTCTATATTTGGAAGTATCTAAGAGAATACTATTTCTTTTTATACTGGATGAGTTACATCTTCTGAGTTATATAATGTACCTTCTATCTTATATTTCTCGGCCCACTTTCCCTCTAAGAATTTTTTTGAAACATCTGGGAAAAGTGCATAAGAAAGAATATCTTCATCTGTTGTTGCAAATTCTTTTATTTCATTTTTTATTTTATCAAACTGAGGCTCAATTAAATCAGCTGGTCTGCATGTAATTACTTCATCTTGGCCTATTATTTTAGTTTTTACTTCTTCGTTAATTTCTGCAGGTGATTTTCCATAAAGCCCTTTAACGTAGTCTTTTATTTCTTTAGGAACAAGCTTATATCTTTCTCCTGTAACTACATTCATAACAGCTTGAGTCCCTACCATTTGACTAAGAGGAGTAACAAGAGGTGGGAATCCTAACTCTTCTCTTACCTTTGGAACCTCTCTTAAAACATCTTCATATTTTTCTTCCATATTTTGTCCTTTAAGCTGAGATAGCAGGTTTGATAGCATTCCACCTGGAACCTGGTATATAAGAGCATTAGGATCAACAGAAGCCACTTTATGATTTAACATACCATTTGACACGTATTTTTCTTTTAGAACTTTAAAGTAATCTGCAATTTCTGAAACAACCTTTAAATCTACATCTACATCATATCCAGAGTTAAGTAGTGTAGCTACCATAGATTCTGTAGGAGGTTGAGATGTTCCCATAGCAAAAGGTGATACCGCAGTATCTATGATATCTGCTCCAGCTTCGATGGCTTTAAGATACATCATTGACGCTACTCCACTTGTGTAATGGCTATGAACCTCTAGCTCAAGGTCTACGTTTTCCTTTAATGCCTTTACAAGATCAAAAGCATCTTGAGGAAGAAGTATTCCAGCCATATCTTTGATACAGATAGAATCAGCTCCTATGTCTCTCATTTGCTTTGCAACCTTAACATAGTAGTCCACATTATGAACAGGACTTGTTGTGTAGGATATTGCACACTGAACATGTCCCTTTTCTTTTTTCGTAGATTTTACAGCGGTCTCAAGATTTCTTACATCGTTGAGTGCATCAAATATCCTAATAATATCTATTCCGTTTTCTATTGATTTTTTAACAAACATATCTACTATATCATCTGAATAATGCTTGTACCCTAAAAGATTTTGACCTCTTAGGAGCATCTGAAGGTTTGTATTTTTTACTGCTTTTCTAATTATTCTCAGTCTTTCCCATGGATCTTCATTAAGATATCTTAGACATGAGTCAAATGTAGCCCCACCCCACATTTCTATAGAGTAATAGCCTGCCTGGTCTATTTTTTCAAGTATCGGGATCATCTCTTTTGTGCTTAATCTTGTTGCGATTAAAGACTGATGAGCATCTCTTAATATAGTGTCCGTAAACTTAATTTTCTTCATTATTTATCCTCCTAAACATTATTGTTACTGCTGGAACCACAACACCCTTTTGTAAAAAATTCCTTAATATCTAAAAATAAGTAATTTGATTCTTCTCCCTTTAAATCTATCATAAAATGTCTAAAAAATAAAGGATTAAAACCTATTTTGCAATAAAATGATTCTTCTCCTTCATTTTTCACTACAATATATTCTATGCCTTTTAGGTCTACAAAGTTGATGAGGCTTCTGATTAAGCCATCTTTTAGCAAAGGGGAATCATCAAACATTTTAAGGAAATTAACCTTGCATATCTTGCCTTCAATTTCATAAATACAAACCCCTAGGATGTCTTCGTCTTCAGTGCAAGCAAAAATACTAGAATTGGGATGTTTTTTTATTAGTTCATCCATATCAATCGTATCTTTCAATAGAATATTATTTTCAAATGGACTAAAACATATCATGGCAATTATCTCCTTTTTATTTAATTTCTGCAATTTTTTTTAGATAATTTATTTCTTTCTCTGTTAAGGCCCTGTAGCTGCCTTCTTTAAGAGTGCTTAACTCAAGCTCACCTATTGCTACTCTATTTAAATCAATAACTTTTTTTCCAAAATAACTGAACATTTTTCTTATCTGTCTATTTTTCCCTTCTCCTATTATTACTTCATATAAAGCTTGGAATGATAATCTTTTGAGTCTACATGGAGCTGTAATATATCCCCCTATATCTACACCTGACATAAATTCCTTTGTTTCACTTTCATTTAATGGTTTATCTACCTTCACTTCATACTTTTTATAAATATTATGCTTTGGATGGGTCAGCTTATATGTTAAATCTCCATCATTAGTCATTAACAGTAGCCCTCTACTGTCATAATCTAGTCTTCCCACAGGATAAATCCTATCATTAGAATCAAAAAAATCTATCACAGATTTTCTACCAAATTGGTCTTTTGCTGTGGATATATATCCAACTGGTTTATTTAATATAAAATATTTATAGCTTTCGACAGGTCTAATTACCTTATTGTTGACCTTGACTATATTATTATCCTGTACTTGAATAGCTAAATCCTTTATAATCTTATTATCAATACTTACTTTTCCTTCTAGAATAAGCTCTTCAGCTTTGCGTCTAGATGCTACTCCACAGAGTGCTATATACTTGTTTATCCTCAATTTCAACACCTACTTTAATCATTATTAATTTGTTTTAATACATATAATTATAGCTTTCATTTTTTGTTTTGAATATAAATACAAATTTTTCACAGGGAGAATTGTCATGAATATAGGAGAAAAGATAAAACGACTTAGAATACTCAATAATCTTACTCAAGAGGAGCTTGCACTTAGATGCGACTTAACCAAGGGTTTTATTTCTAAACTAGAAAGAGATTTAACTTCTCCTTCTATAGCTACGTTAGTTGATATACTTGAAGCATTAGGCACTGATTTAAAGGATTTCTTTAACGAGAGCTCAAACAGCAAGATTGTTTATGGAAAAGAAGATATATACGATGCATATTATGAGCACAATAAGTCAAAAATATACTGGCTCATACCAAATTCCCAAAAAAACTCCATGGAGCCTATACTTATAGAAATAGAGCCTGAGGGGGTTACAGAAATAGATAGACCACATCCTGGAGAAGAGTTTGGATATGTTATGAAAGGCTCAATCACAGTAGTAATAGGAAATAAGAAACATAAAGTCAAAAAAGGGGAGAGTTTTTACTTTACTCCAGACAAAGAGCATTATATTGTAAATAGTGGTAGTAGTACAGCAGAAGTACTTTGGGTTTCTACTCCCCCTTCGTTCTAATTACTGGTCACTGAGGCTTTCTTCAAAAAAATCCTGTAAAGGCGGCAAATCCTTGATTGAACTTATGGAAAAATGCTCCAAAAATTTTTCTGAGGTTTTATATATTATAGGCTTGCCTATTTTATCTAGCCTTCCCGCTTCTTTTATAAGACCAATTTCAATGAGAGTACTTATTGGTTTATCACATTTCACGCCTCTGATTGATTCTATCTCAGGCTTTGTAACAGGCTGATTATAAGCTATTATTGCTAAAGTTTCCAGTGATGCTTGGGTCAAAGATTTTCTTTTTATTGGATTTAAGAAATCATTAATGTATTCATAGTTAGCCCCTTTAGTGGAAAGCTGATACCTGTCTTCCAGTATTATCAGTTCTATTCCACTTTCAAGGCTTTCATATTTTTTAATCAGGATATTTATAAGACTTGTAAACTCACTCGTTTTAATAGAAAAATTCTTTGACTGAAGATATTCAATTAAGTCTTTTTTCGAAATAGGATCTCCATATGCAAATAGTAAAGATTCTATAATAGAAACCATTTTTAGAGTATCTTTATTTTCTGTCTGCTTTAAATAAAACTGCCCACCTTGATTCTCTCTAATAGAATTGTCCAACCTCCATCAGCCTTTCTATATGAATTCTATCTAAATGATTAATCTGCATCAAGCTCACATCCCTTGTCTTTGCAAGCTCCAAAAGGGATAACATCGTTGCCACATGATCATCCTTCATGTTGTGTTCTACAAGTTCATCAAAATAAACTCTGTTTTTAACAACAAGTATCTCTTTAATTTCATTGATTTTTTCTTCAATTGATATAATTTTTTTCGTAAAACTTATATCTCTGTCATTTTCTATTGTTTCCTTTTTATGAGGAATTACCTTAATAAGCTTATCTAAAGTAATCTCTGAGATATCTACAAATTCTTCATAATATATCTCCGCCTTAGGCTTTTTGTATGTAAGGTGAGAAGAGCCATATTTTTCCCTTAAAAAATTTGAAGCATTTTTAAACTTACTATATTCCTTTATATTTTCAAACAATTCTTTTCTAGGATCCTCTTCTTCATTTTCACTAGATATATAAAGCATATATTTTGACTTGATTTCTAAAAGTCTTGATGCCATAAGTACAAATTCACTGGCAATTTCCATATCCATTTGAGAAATATTTTCTATGGACTGTAGGTACTGCTGGGTTATTTCAGATATGGAAACTTCATATATATCTAGTTTTTTCTTAGTTATAAGGTCAAATATAAGATCCATTGGGCCTTCATAAAATGATGTATTTATAAGATATGACATATGTCTCTCCTTATATTACAATGTTTATCAAATAGTTTAGAAAGCTAATTATAGCTGTTATTACAGGACTTAATAAGAAACCTATGCTACCACTTATAAGAAGCAGTAAAAGTATTATAGAGCCATAGCTTTCATACTGGTAAAATTTATACCTAAGTTTTAAAGGCAAAAATGAGTATATTATTTTTGAACCGTCAAGAGGTGGTATAGGCAACAGGTTGAAAGCTGCAAGCATGATGTTGATTCTTACAATTCCATTCATGACTTGGTAGTAAGCTGGGACATCTATAACTCCAATTGAAAAATAGGTTATAAAATGAAAAACAAGGGCAAGTATAAGATTCATAGTGATACCTGCAATAGATACTAAAAACAGTCCTACATTTCTATTTTTGAAGTTGTTTTCATTTATAGGAACCGGCTTAGCCCATCCAAATCTAACTAAAAGAAGCATCAAAAACCCCATAGGGTCAATATGCTTTAGTGGGTCTAGACTCAATCTTCCAGATCTCTTTGCTGTGTCATCTCCCATAGCAAAAGCTGCTGCTCCATGGGCAAATTCGTGAAAAGTAAGCGCTATAAGAATTCCTGGCAATATAGTTAAAAAATCAATAACCATAATATATCTCCTCGTATAATATGTTTAGACCCAGTTTTTATGGTCTAAGCATATTTATTTTTTTCTTTAACTTACCAATTTTTAATTGAGATATCCTAATG
>NZ_JAGGLI010000022.1 GCF_017874355.1 Acetoanaerobium pronyense | reverse complement strand
TGGCATTAATTTGCTGCCTTTTTTTTATATTTTTTTAAGAATTAAAAAAAGCGACAAAGTCGCTTTTTAGAAAGGGGCTATTTCCCGACAGCCCCCTCGTCCCTGCTTCCCGTCCGTCTCCGAAGGAAAACGCCCCATAGTAATGGTTGCTTTTATATAAAACCTATAGAGATAAACTTAGGAGTATGATAAATATGGAAAAAGGTTATATTCAAGTATACACAGGAAATGGCAAAGGTAAAACAACTGCAGCATTAGGACTCTGTTTGAGGGCGATTTGCGCTGGCAAGAAAGTATTTTTTGGACAATTTTTAAAGGGTCAGCATTATAGCGAACTGGATGCTGTAAAGTATCTCCCAAATTTTCATATAGAACAATTTGGTGGTGTTTGCTTTGTAAACGAGAATCCCAAAGAAGAAGATATAAAGGATGCTCAAAGAGGGCTTCAAAGAATGAAGGAAGCACTAGTTTCAAAAGATTATGATATAGTAGTTTTTGATGAGATTAATATAGCTCTATATTTTAAGCTTATCTCAGTTGATGAAGTGTTAGAGGTTTTGAGTTTGAAAGAAGATAAGACAGAAGTCATATTGACGGGAAGATATGCACCTGATGAGATAATACAAATAGCTGATTTAGTCACTGAAATGAAAGAAATTAAGCACTATTATAATAATGGAGTGAGTGCTAGGGTAGGTATAGAAAACTAAACAAATATATGAAAACATAAAAATGTAAAAGTTTATGTTTTCATATATAAATAAAGTGTTTGATATTAAAAAAAGTGGGACGATAGATACGTCCCCGTGGCTACCCAAAAAAGTGGGACGATAGATACGTCCCCGTGGCTAGTGGCTAGTGTCCCCGTGGCTAGTGGCTAGTGGCTAGAGGTCGGAGAGTTCTATTAGTTCATTTATTTCTTTTTCAGATAGTGAAAGTCTTTTTCCTAGCTCTATTGCTAGGTTTTGGATTTTTATTCTTTGGTCCGAATCTTCAGGATCTAAATTGTTTAGCTGATATTTTAAGGAATCTATAAAAGTCAGATAGGTTTTGTCTTTATTGATTTTTTTGTTTTCGTACATCATATCCTCGGCCTTGTTGAATACTGATTGAAGGCTCTCATCTTTATGCATTTGAGTAGCGGCTCCCAAGGCTATAGATGGAGCTATAGGGTATTTGTCTGCATTTAGACATGCCTGTTTTATATTTTCGCAAAGTGCTAGAGCATCTTCGTACGAGGTTTGTGGCATCAAGATTACAAACTCATCTCCCCCAATTCTTGCAATAATTTCTTTTTCCCTGCACTCATCTTTTAAAATACGAGCAATTTTTTTTATAAGAATATCACCTTTTTCATGTCCGAAGGTATCATTTACAATTTTTAATCCGTTTAAGTCGGCAATTATAATTGTAAAAGGAAGGACTGGGTTTAAAGAGTAATATTCTATCTGTTCATTATAGTAGGCTCTATTGTAGAGCTTAGTTAAATCGTCGTGATAAGACTTAAAATAAAGCTCTTCTTTAGATTTTTCAAGTTCTGCGGTTTTTTCTCTAACCTTCTTTTTTAGTGTGATATTCCACAAGAAAATTATTATAAAAAGAAATATAAAGAAATCTATAATAGCAATAAGAATAGGTAAAAAGTAAGGATTGTCATAAAATTTATTTTGATAAAGGGGAACCCATTTAGATTTAATGGCATTTTTTTCTGAGTCAGTAATTTGGGCAAGGCCTTTGTTGAAAATATCATTTAAGATAGGCCAGTCATTTCTAGTAGCTATAGATAAGTTTGAGTCATATGTTGTCTCTGAATTTACCATAAGGTTGGTAATATTATCCGAATCTATAGAAAGAGATGCGCTGATAAGCTGTACTATCATTGCATCAGCTTCACCAAAGGAAACCTTTCTAAGTCCTTCTTTGGCATTTGCTACTGTTTGGTAGTTTAGGTCTGGATAATTTAGTTTTAGTTCATCAAGGACAGAAAACCCTTCTATTGCCACTATGCTCATACTTGAATTGTTTAGCTTTTCAAAAGTTAGTTTTTCTGAGAAGTTTTTGCGGGTGATTATTACATTGGGATTGAATATATAGGGAACTGTAAAGTTAAAGTATTCAAGACTCTGCTCAGTTTTAGAAGCAGCAGTGATGCCCGAAACTTTTTTATTTTTTGCATCTTCAAGAAGCTCAGGCCAAGCATCGTATCTCACCATTTTAATTTTGAAGCCAAGCTTTTCTTCAAGTAGCCTAAAATAATCAGCTGTCATACCCACATACTCTCCATCTTTTAAAAATTCTATTGGGGGATAATCTGTGGTATATCCGATTTTTATTTGACCTTCATGTTCATTTAGCCAGCTTATCTCTTCATCTGTTAGAAATATCTCTGTATCGCTGGAAAAGGTGCAACCTGATAAAGGGAGCAATAATAGTAGTATGAATATAAGTGAAATTGAAATTTTTGATTTAATAGGGGTTAGGTTTATGGTAAGACCTCCTCTTTATAAAATAGAGCATAAATTTATAGGGGTTTGATAAAAAAATGTTATAAATATTTTAACATATATTAACTGCTTTACGTAAAATAAATTAAGTTAAAAGAAAAATAGAGATATAAATTTAATTTTATACATATAAGAATTGGGTATATTTTTTATATTGTAAAGGCATTAGTAGACAAGTATAAAAACATACTAAAAAAATTTAGAGAGTAAAGTCAGAACATATTATAAAAAATTATCCAGGAGGCATTTATGAAAGCGCTTATTATACTCAATCCTTCATCTGGCAAGGAAAAGGCTAAGGGCTATGAAGAGAAGCTAGTTGAGGTATTAAAACCAAGATATGATGAAATAAATATCAAATATACTAAGAAGAAAAACGATGCTAAAAACTTTGCATATGAGGCTGCAAATGAAGACTATGACCTTGTAATTTCCTTAGGAGGAGATGGAACAGTAAATGAGACTGTAAACGGTATTGCTCCAAATAAAAAAAGACCTGCACTTGGAATAATTCCTATGGGAACTGTAAACGATCTTGCAAGAGCACTTGATATACCACTTGACCCAGAGGAAGCAATTGATATGCTTAAGGATTCTAAAGAAAAAGAAATAGATATTGGAATGGTAAATGAAAGATATTTTACAAATGTAGTATCTGTAGGAAACATAGCAAAGGCAGTTCATGAGGTAGAAAGCGAAGAGAAATCAAAGCTTGGTCCATTGGCTTATTTTATTGCAGGGACAAAGGAAGTGATAAATAGTGAAGACTTTTTAGTGAAGTTAAAGTACGAAAATAAACTATCTGAGCTTAAAATCTCTCTTCTTGCTATAGGATTAAGTGGAGCACTTGCAGGGTTTGGAGATTTTTTAAAAGAAGCTAAACCAGATGATGGAAAGCTTCACGTCCTTGCTATAAAATCTCTTGATATAGGGAATGCTCTAAAAATACTTCCATCTGCAGTCACTGGAAAGATAACTGAGTCTGAAAATGTGATTTATTTTACTACAGATAATATTAATGTGAGACTTGTAGAGCATGAAGAAAAGGAAAGTGATATTGATGGAGAAAAAGGGCCCAATCTTCCACTTGATATCAAGGTTCTTCCAAAACATTTAAAAGTTATGATAAAAAACTCATAAAAATTGGTTGAATATTTAAAATCAAAATGATATACTAAAAAAAGTACAATGGCGTGCTGAAAATAACGAAGCATCGAAGCTTGTAGTTACCTATTTAACCATAGGGGAAACTGCGGGCTTTTTTTGTTGTAGGAGGCGTCATAATGGAAAACGAAAAGCAAAGAGTAGTACAGGAATATGTTCCAGGCAAACAGGTCACCCTTGCCCACCTTATTGCAAATCCAAGGAGGGATGTATGCAAAAAGCTTGGACTTTCAGAAGATCAGACAGGAGCTATTGGAATACTGACTATCACTCCAAGTGAAGGAGCGATTATAGCAGGGGATGTGGCGACTAAGGCATCTGATGTAAGGATTGGATTTTTGGATCGATTTAGCGGCTCACTGGTTCTTGTAGGAGATGTGGGAAGTGTTGAAGAAGCACTTCAATCGGTGCTCAATATGCTCACCAATGTAATGAAATTCACTCCAACTGGAATAACGAGGTCATAATGAAAGATATAATATTTGTAGGAAAACAGGGTGCTGGAAAGACCACATTGATTCAAAAACTAATTAATGAAAAGCTTGAATATAAAAAGACTCAAGCAGTTGAGTATTATCCAAATATCATAGATACTCCTGGGGAATATCTAGAAAATCCCAGATACTATAATGCTATAATAACCTTGTCATTTGATGCTAATCTCGTAGCTCTTGTCCACGACAGTACATCATCTGAAAACTTTTTCCCACCAGGATTTGGAGCTATGTTCAACAAAAAAGTGGTGGGAATAATAACTAAAATAGACCATAAAGATTCTGACGTAAAACGCTCTGAGGACTGGCTAAAAAATGCAGGAGCGACTCACATATATATGGTAAGCTCTTATACCAATGAGGGTATAGAGCAGATTTCGAGGCTGTTTTCAAAACAGATTTGATTAATTCGGAGGTTTGATATGAGTAAGAGGATAGTCATCGCTGACGATGAACCGATTACAAGAATGGATGTAGCAGAGATGCTTATTGAGGCTGGCTACGATGTAGTGGGCAAAGCTTCTGACGGATTTGATGCTGTAGAGATGTGCAAAAAAACTAAACCTGATTTAGTTATTCTTGATGTTAAAATGCCACTTCTTGATGGCCTGATGGCTGCAAAGATTATTTCTGAAGAAGAGCTGGCAGGAGCAATTGTACTACTCACTGCATATAGCGGTAAGGAATTTATTGAAAAGGCAAAAAGCGTAGGTGTTTTATCTTATCTTGTAAAGCCAGTTACTAAACAAGCCCTTTTACCAGCTGTAGAAATAGCAATCCACAAAGGGAAAGAAATACTAGATATTAAAAAAGCCCATCAAAAGACAAATGATAGGCTAGAATCTAGAATTGTTGTGGATCGTGCCAAGAGCATACTAATGAGCGACTCTCAGATGAGTGAAGAAGAGGCTTATAATTACATACGTAAGATGAGCATGGACAAAAGATGCACAATGAAGGATATTGCAAGCATTATTCTTATGAGCAAAGAAGGCGTGAAATGAGTATAAAAAAGTTATGTAAAACTTATACAAATCTAAATGATAAAGATATAAAAAAACTTGAAAAAGTTGCTTCTCAAATTCAAATTATGGCAAACCTTACCCGTTCAGATATATTTATAGATGTACTTAGCAGGGAAAGTGGAGTAGCTGTTGTAGTTGCAGAGGCAAGGCCATTTTATGGTCCATCCCACTATAAAGAAAGGGTGGTAGGCAAGTTTGCCCATAGACACAATGAGCCAGCAGCCATAAGGACACTTGAGTTAGGAATGCCAACAAGAGATTTGAGGGCAATCACCCAAGAGGAACAAATGGTAAGGCAAAATGTAGTACCTATATTTAATGACGAAAAATCTGTAATTGGCTGCCTTATAATGGAAAGCGACGTGTATAAATCAGAGCAGGAGCATGCCAAGATTAAAATGCTCACAGAGACAGCGGAAAAACTATCAGAAACTCTAATGGGCACACTTCAGGAAGAGATTTTACTTCAGCCCTATCTAAACGATGGTATTGTAATATTTGACAAAAACGGAATTTCCCAGAAGATAAATCCTGTGGCCTCTCAAATGTACAGAAGCTTAGGATACCTGGATGAGCTTGTGGGTATTCCATTTGAAAATCTAGCCCTTGATGGAAACAGGTTTGAAGATGTGAGTCAATCTGTAAATTCAAAAATGTCAGAGGTAAGTATTGGAGAGATGACGGTTAAGGTAAAGTACGCAACTCTATCCTTTGATGACGCATCTTTATCGGGGCTAATGATGGTAATCAAAGATATTACAGACCAAAAGGCCATAGAAAAAGAGCTTATAACAAAGTCTATGGCTATGAGGGAGATTCACCATAGAGTTAAAAACAACCTTCAGACAATAGCAAGTCTTCTTAGGCTTCAGTCAAGAAGAATTAATTCTTCTGAGGCAAAAAAGGCTTTTGATGAAAGTATTAATAGAGTTATAAGTATTGCTGTAACCCATGAAATACTTGCCCAAAATGGGGTAGATGAGGTTGATATTAGAACCATACTTGAAAGAGTAATGTGCAATGCGGTAAGTATTGCATATGAGGATTGCAATATTAATTTGAAAATCACAGGAGGAACATTTGAGATAAGCTCTGACCTTGCTACCTCAATAGCCCTTGTAGTAAATGAGCTCGTACAAAATAGCATGCAGTATGCTTTTGTAGGAAGAAAAGAAGGTCAGATTGAAATAAATATAGAAAAAGGAATAATGTATTCAAGCATCGTCGTAAAGGATGACGGAGTTGGATTTGATATAAAAGAGACTAGACTTGGTAGTCTTGGAATGAGCATTGTAAAAAGCATTGTAGAGGACAAACTCAAGGGAAGATTTTCCCTTGAATCATCACCAAAGGGAACAAAAGCAATGTTTGATTTTAGAATGAAAAAAGAATAATAAAGATATACGATGAAGTATATCTCATTTTTAACAAAGACGTTAAAAAACTCTTGATTAAAGGAGAGTTTTTTGACGTCTTTTTTTGGGGAAAGGAGCAGCAGCTGTGCCTCAAACATTAACTAGTGTTGGGATAGACATAGGAACAAGCACCACCCAGCTTGTATTTTCAAAGATTACTGTAGAAAATACGGCATCTGCATGGACAGTTCCGACCGTAAAGATAATAGGAAAAGAAGTAGTATTTAGAAGCGATATACATTTCACCCCTCTTCTTACTCCTGTAGTAATAGATGCAGAAGGACTTAAAAGGATAGTGGAAAAGGAATACAGAAATGGAAATATGACTCCAGAGGATGTAGATACAGGAGCCATAATAATCACAGGGGAGACTGCAAGAAAAGAAAATGCTAAGGAAGTACTAAAGATGCTTAGCGGCTTTGCAGGAGACTTTGTGGTAGCTACTGCAGGGCCTGATTTAGAGGGAATACTTGCAGGTAAAGGCTCTGGAGCCTTTGAATACTCAAAAGAGCATAGCGCAACTGTAATGAATTTTGATATTGGAGGAGGAACCACCAACGTTGCAGTATTTCAAAATGGCAAGCTTATGGATACAGCCTGCTTTGATATTGGTGGAAGACTTATTAAGTTAAGAGGGGATGGGGAGGTATACTACCTATCAGAAAAGGCAAAGGCTCTAATTAATAGATTAGATATTGATATAGAAATAGGGAAAAAAGCA
Organism: Acetoanaerobium pronyense; assembly: GCF_017874355.1. GTDB lineage: Bacteria > Bacillota > Clostridia > Peptostreptococcales > Filifactoraceae > Acetoanaerobium > Acetoanaerobium pronyense. The sequence continues at coordinate 41,158 of NZ_JAGGLI010000022.1, read as the reverse complement.
TCGATTTCATCCCTAGAAGTATTTTGCTCTGCTATGGCAGAGACAATTATTGAAATTGCAAACACGGGGTCACAGGATAGTATATACAAGCTTTTGATTACTGACCATGATTTTAGAATGACCCATAAAATAGATGCAGCATTTTTATCAGGTGGAGTTGCAGACTGCGTGGCAAATGATGAAGAGGATTTTCTCAGATATGGAGATATTGGAATCCTTCTTGGAAGAGCTATTAAAAAGGCTTTTGAAAAGACGAGTCATACTTTGAAATATGGTGAAGAGACAATAAGGGCCACAGTAGTTGGGGCAGGAAATCACACTACTGATATAAGCGGCAGCACCATCCACTATGATTTGAATCAGCTTCCAATTAAAAATATCCCGATAGTTCACCTTACAGCAGATGAGGAAGGGCTAAATGAAGAGCAAAGACAAAATGCTCTATCTGACAGGCTAGGATGGCTTGTAGAGCAGTCTGACACCCCTTTAGTGGCACTAGGGCTTAGGGGAAAAAGAGGATATGGCTTTGAAGCCATTGAAAGACTAGCTAAGGATATAGCCATAGGTATGAAGAGGATGACCGATCAAAATCTGCCTTTGATTGTAATCATCGAAAGTGATTTTGGTAAATCATTGGGGCTTTGCCTTAGAAGTATTCTTCCAAAGGACAAGCCTGTGATTTGTATAGATTCTGTCAGCGTAGACAATGGAGACTACATTGATATAGGTGTTCCAATTGCTGGAGGACAGGTCGTGCCAGTGGTGATAAAGACCTTGCTTTTCGGCTACTAAATAAAGTAATGGGAGGAAAAAGTATGAGACTTAAAACGTCACTGTTTGGACAAACTTATGTGTTCAGCAGCGTAAAAGAAGTGCTTGCAAAAGCAAATGAAGAAAAGTCAGGAGATAAGCTCGCTGGAGTTGCAGCAGAAACTGTAACGGAGCGTATTGCTGCAAAGGAAATACTAAGCAATCTCACACTTGAGGACATCTTCAATAACCCATCTGTTCCTTATGATGAAGATGAGGTTACTAAGCTGATTTATGATGACCTCAATATGACTATTTACAATGAAATCAAGGACTGGACAGTATCTGAGCTTAGAGAGTGGATACTTGATGAAAACACAGACAACGAAATGATAAAGAGAGTATCAAGGGGTCTGACGTCCGAGATGATAGCTGCAGTTACAAAAATAATGAGCAATCTTGACCTTGTTCTTGGAGGTCAAAAGATTATAGTTACTGCTCACTGTAATACTACTATAGGAGAGAGTGGAACGCTTGCATTTAGACTTCAGCCAAACCACACTACTGACAACCTAGATGGAATAATGGTTTCCTTAATGGAAGGATTTTCATATGGAGCAGGGGATGCGGTTCTTGGGCTAAATCCTGTAATAGATACAGTGGAAAGCGTTGGAAATGTACTTAAAATGTTTGATGAATTCAAGCGCAAATGGGAAATTCCTACTCAGACCTGCGTACTTGCTCATGTTACTACTCAGATGGAAGCTATCAAAAAAGGTGCTCCAACTGACCTTATGTTCCAGTCAATAGCAGGTTCACAAAAGGGAAATGAGGCATTTGGATTTACTTTAGATACATTAAGAGAAGCTCAAGAGCTTATGGAAAGATATAGTACAGCTACTGGTCCTAACTATTTTTATTTTGAAACTGGTCAAGGCTCAGAGCTTTCCAGTGATGCTCATCATGGTGCAGACCAGGTGACTATGGAAGCAAGATGCTACGGCCTTGCTAGACATTTCAAACCATTTTTAGTTAATACAGTTGTTGGATTCATTGGTCCAGAATACCTTTATGACAGCAAACAGGTTACTAGAGCTGGACTTGAAGACCATTTTATGGGCAAGCTTCATGGACTTCCAATGGGAGTTGATGCATGCTACACAAACCATATGAAGGCTGACCAAAATGATATAGAAAACCTTGCAGTACTTCTTGCTATGGCAGGATGCAACTACTTTATGGCGATACCAGCTGGAGATGATATCATGCTCAACTACCAGTGTACTGGATATCATGAAGCTCATTCACTAAGATCTGTAAGTGGAAAAAGACCTATTAAAGAGTTTGAAAAGTGGATGGAAAAAATGGGATTAATAAAAGATGGCAAATTAACTGAGCGTGCTGGTGACGCATCAATCTTTATGAAATAGAGAGGAGGTGGCTTAGATGAATGAAATGCAACTAAAATCAATAATAGAAGAGGTATTAAAAGAGCTTAATGGAAGCGAAGAAACAAAGGTGGATGACAAAAATCTTCAAAGGATAACTAGCCAAATCCTTCATAGTGAATCATCAGATGAATCATATGATGGAAAAAGCGTGACTGATTATGAAATGGAAGATTTTTTTGAAGTCCCAAATGCTGAGAACCCAGATGCATACAAAAACTACAAAAAATCTACACCTGCAAGAGTTGGAATATGGAGAGCAGGACCAAGATACAAGACAGATACTTATTTAAGATTTAGAGCCGACCATGCGGTAGCTCAAGATGCTGTATTTACAGATGTTCCTGATGAATTTGTAGAGTCAAAGGGCTGGCCAAAGCTTCAGACCCTAATTAATGACAAGGACGAATATCTTACAAGACCTGACCTTGGAAGAATACTTGATGATGAATCTGTGGCAAAGCTCAAAACTCTAAACTCAAAAGCTCCAAGAGTTCAGGTATATGTAGCTGATGGACTTTCTTCAACTGCTATAGAGACAAACGCATATGATGCTCTAAAGGCTATCGAGATGGGACTAAAAAATCACAACATAGATATGGGAACTCCGTTTTTTGTAAAATATGGTCGTGTGCCTTCCATGGACCACGTTTCAGAAATTACAGGAGCTGAGGTTACAGCAGTACTTATTGGTGAAAGACCAGGACTTGCAACTGGAGAATCCATGAGCTGCTATATGATTTACAAGGGAAAAGTAGGTACCCCAGAGTCTGCAAGAACGGTAATCAGTAATATCCACAAAAACGGTACTCCAGCAGTTGAAGCAGGGGCACATATTGCGGATATACTTAAGAAAATCCTTGATGAAAAGAAAAGTGGAGTAGATTTAAAACTATAGGAGGCAGCTAATGAGATACGATCCGATTAAAGTCAATGTATTAAGTGTCAAGGTAATCCCAAATGTAGATGAAGGGATGAGAAAACACCTTGGAATAGATGAAGACCATCGTGCAATAGGTATGATTACCACAGATTGTGACGATGTGGGCTACACTGCCCTTGATGAAGCAACAAAAAAGGCTGAAGTTAAGGTTGCTTATGCAAAGTCCTTTTATGGAGGAGCTGTAAATGCAAATACAAAACTAGCTGGAGAATTTATTGGAATAATCTCTGGACCAAGTCCAGCAGAGGTAAAAAGTGGTCTAAACGCCGCAATTGACTTTATAGAAAATGACGCTTGCTTTTATAGTGCAAACGATGATGACTCCATAGCTTACTATGCACACTGCGTTTCAAGAACTGGTTCATATCTTTCGGATATAGCTGGAGTTCCTGAAGGGGAAGCTATTGCATATCTTATAGCACCTCCTATTGAAGCTATGTATGCACTTGATGCAGCACTTAAAGCCGCAGATGTAGAGTTAGTTGCTTTTTATGGCCCGCCATCTGAGACAAACTTTGGGGGAGGACTTTTAACTGGCTCTCAGTCTGCTTGTAAAGCAGCTTGTGATGCTTTTGCAGATGCAGTAATTCAGGTTGCAGACAATCCAGTTAAGTATTAGGTGCCTTTATGGGAAAATCTATTGGGATTATAGAAACCTATGGAGCAGTTGGTTGCTATGTTGCAGCGGATACAGCCTTGAAGGCGGCATCTGTAAATATGATTAGCAAGGAACTTGTATCTGCAGGACTAGTAACCATTACCCTTGAGGGAGATGTAGGCTCTGTTTATGCAGCAGTTGAAGCGGCGGTTGAGGCGGTAAAACGCCTTCAAATAGCAGTCACAGGACATGTCATTCCAAGGCTTTCTGATGAAGTAATGGAGATGATAGAGCCAAAAAAAAATGATAGTAAACTAGCTAATCTTAACGATGAACCAATAAAAACCGAATCAAAATCTCCTGAGTTTAATGTTAATGAGACTGTAAGATTTGAAGATAAGGACTACTTTGTTTTCAAAAAAGGCGGTATAGATAGGCTTAAGGTAGTTCAGTTAAGAAGGCTTGCAAGAGAGCTTCAGATTGATAGCATGGACAGAGGAAAAATAAAGTTTGCAAACAAAAGTGAACTCTTAAGTGCTATTAGGAAGTCGAAAGGAGGAAAATAATTTGACTTTAGACAAAGACTTAGCATCGGTGCAGGAGGTTAGAAATCTTGTAGAGAGTGCAAAAAATGCTCAAAAGGATTATGGGGTTTTATCCCAAAGTCAAATTGACAATGTAGTAGAGCAAGTATACCTTGCAACTTTTTCAAATGCAGAAGGTCTAGCAAAGCTTGCAAATGAAGAGACTGGATTTGGGAAATGGGAAGACAAGATGGCAAAAAATGTCCTTGCAAGCAAGTCTCTTTGGGAATCTATGAAGGATATAAAAACTGTTGGATTTATAGAAGAGGATACAGTAAAAAAAGTTGTAAAAATAGGTGTTCCTATGGGAGTTGTTGCGGGTCTAATACCATCTACGAATCCTACATCAACTGTAATATACAAGACTTTAATAGCACTAAAGGCTGGAAACAGTATAGTATTTAGCCCTCATCCTTCAGCTTTAAAGTGCATCATGGCAACAGTAAATGTAATCAAGGGTGCTCTTGCAAAAGCAGGAGTTTCAAGGGATTTAGTTGGTTGCATCAGTATGCCAACTATGGAAGCCACAGATGCTCTTATGAAGCATAGAGATGTAAGTATGATACTTGCAACAGGTGGTTCAGCTATGGTAAAGGCAGCTTATAGCTCAGGGACTCCAGCTCTTGGAGTAGGACCTGGAAATGTGCCAGCATTTATAGAAAAAACAGCAGATGTAGAAGATGCAATAGAAAAGATATTTAGATCAAAAGGATTTGACTATGGGACAGTATGCGCATCTGAGCAGGCTATTGTAGTAGAAAAATCCATAGAAGACAAGGTTAGGGCTGAAATAGTGAAAAGGGGAGGCTTTTTCTTAAGGGGAGAAGCTCTTGAAAAGGTTAAACGTATAATGGAAAAGCCAAATGGAGGTATGAATCCAGACATAGTTGGAAGAACTGCAAAATATATAGCAGAGCTTGCAAATATTGAAATCCCAGCAGGAACCACCCTTCTTTTAAGTGATGAAAAAGGGGTGGGAAGAAGCTTTCCGTTTTCAAAGGAAAAACTAACACAGCTTATGGCTTTTTATACAGTGGAAGACTGGAAAGAGGCATGCGAATTATGCCACAAGCTCCTTCAAAATGGTGGACTTGGACATACCCTTGCTATTCACTCAAATGATGAGAGCATCATAAAGAAGTTTGCTCTTGAAAAGCCTGTATCCAGATTTTTAGTAAATACACCTTCGACTCATGGAGCTGTAGGACTGAGCACAGGACTTGCACCATCATTTACCCTAGGGTGCGGAACTGTAGGAGGAAGTGCTACAAGTGACAACGTGACTCCGCTTCATCTTATCAATATAAGATGGATGGCATATGGGCTAGAAGAAAAAAAGGAAGATAAACCAGTTTGTTCATTAGAGTCAGATGATTCTATTGATATTGATAAAATATGTGAACTTGTTGTAAATCAATTAAAAAATCTAAATTTAAACTAAAACTTAGGAGGAATTAATTATGGCAACTTTAAACGCATTAGGAATGATCGAAACAAAAGGACTAGTAGGAGCAATCGAGGCAGCAGACGCAATGGTAAAGGCAGCAAATGTACAGCTTATAGGTAAAGAGCAAATAGGCGGAGGATTAGTTACAGTTATGGTAAGAGGAGATGTAGGAGCTGTAAAGGCTGCTACTGATGCTGGAGCTGCAGCTGCTGAGAGAGTTGGAGAACTTATTTCAGTTCATGTAATCCCAAGACCACACAACGAAGTAGAGGTTATCCTACCAAAGAGCAATAAAGCAGAATAAGACTAATATAAGCTATAAAATATCGATTTGAACATAAAGACTCCTTAGGGGTAAGTGACTTATAAATGGAAACTATTTAGGAAGCGCTGCAAAAGCAGCGCTTCACAACTAAACTAAGAGAAAGGCGTCATGCTATGAGTGTAATTACCGAGGCGTCATTAAGAGAACATTTCAAAAAAAGACCAGATGAAATACCTGAAATCTCGGCAAAGGATGTAATCACCCCCTCTGCTAGGCAGTATCTTAGAGATAAAGGCATAGAGCTTGACAAAATACTAAAAACATCTAATTCAAGTGAAATCAAAAGACCTCACGAATCTAAAAGGCAAAGAGATAAGGATATTAGATTTCAAGGTATAGAAAATGAAAAATCATCTGAATACAAGGTTGTTGAAAATGAATATAAACCATTTGAAGCTCTAGAGGGATCTTTTAAACCTAAATTTGTATCCAACTATGATGGAGGTTTTTACGAAGTAAAGCCTGAATATATGACCCATCTAAAAGGAAACAGACTTGTATTTAAAGATGATAAAAGAATAGTTTTCAGAGGGAAGATAGACAGTCTTCAAAGCCTTATACTTGAGATTCAGTATCTACTTAAAGATACAAAATATAGTGGGCTGCTTTCAGATATAGATGAACTTTTAAATATCTCAAGAAATCTTCTTAGAGCCGAAGTCCTTGATGAACCATATCAAATATCCACTTTGTTTGGACTGGATGATATGAACCTAAGAGCTCACTCTCATAGTCCAGATAAGCATTATGGGGTAAAACATTTTCTACCAAGTGCTGATATGGGATATGAGATAGTGCTTTTAAATAAGCTAAGAACCAATATAAGAGAGCTAGAGCTTGTAGCTATGGAGACTTTCAGACAGGGCTCAACTATAGTTAGAGAAGATTTGATAAGAGCTTTAAATAGGATGAGTAGTGGGACATATATATTAATGTGTAGAATTCGAGGAAATTATTATGGATAAAAATTTAATTGAATCTATTGTGTCAAAAGTAATAGACGAGATAAAAGCTTTAAAAAAGCATATTCGTGTGGAAGCTTCAGGAAGACATGTCCATCTGAGTAAAGAGGATGCCATAAAATTATTTGGGACAGAAACCCTTACTCCTCTTAAAGAACTTTCACAACCAGGTCAGTATCTTTGTAAAGAAAAGGTTAGAATAATTGGCCCTAAGGGCGATTTTAAAGAGGTAGCTGTACTTGGACCAGTAAGAGATATGACTCAAGTAGAGGTATCTATGACAGATGCTAGAGCCCTTGGTATAAAACCTGTTGTTAGAGACTCTGGGGATATAAAAAATTGTCCTACACTTTGGATTCAAGGAAAATACGGTATGATTGAAGCAAAATCATCTGTTATTGTGGCAAGGCGTCATATTCATATGACTCCTGATGATGCAAAAGCCTTTAATCTAAAAGACAAGGATGAAGTATCCGTAAGGGTTTATGGAGAAAGAAAGATAATATTTGAAGATGTACTTGTAAGGGTAAATCCAAGGTTTTCATTAAGTATGCATATAGACTATGATGAGGCAAATGCAGTTGGACTTTCTAAGGATGCATACGGAGAAATATTGGAAAAACAAGCTAAATAGATTAAAAACTAAAGGAGGAGAGCGTGAATCTAGATATCGATGGGATAGTAAAAGAAGTACTCTTTAGGATAGGACATTTAAATAAAGCCCATTTGATAAGTGGGATTGATTATCCTGAAGATGACCTCAAAGACTTTGGTTATACTATATCAATTGAAAAAATCCAGGACCTTCAAAGGGATATGATACTTTGGTTACCTGCTCTTAGCAGCTCACAAATGATGAGCATTGCAGCAGGAATCCCAGTTGATGAGCTTAGCAATTGGTGTCTTTATGCTCTTTTAAAAGGAGTGAAGGTCCATGTCAAAAAAGAGAGACTGGAATTTAAAGAAGATTTGTTTGAGTATTCACCACTTCTAAAAAAACATATAGAAGCTCTTGAGCTTCTCAAAAGCAGCGGACTAACAATAGTTAATGAAAATAAAACTCCAAATTCCCTAAAATACTACGACAAAAAAATCCTTGGAGAAAAAGAGGTACTAAACTGGTCAAGGGAAGCTGTCAAAGAAGTTGTTTTAGGACAAAATACTATACTCACACCACTGGGAGAAGATGCATTAAGGTCAATGCAGATAAAGTGGCGTAAGGAGTGATGTAATGATAATTGGAAAAGTGATTGGCAATGTATGGGCAACTAGAAAAGAAGAATCTTTAAACGGTCTAAAGCTCCTTGTTATAAAACCAGTTGATTACAGCTCTATAGATTCAGACCATGGAGTTCCATCTAGTGACTTTGTAAAGTCAAGACATGAGATTGTGGCAGCTGATTCAGTGGGAGCAGGTATAGGTGACCTTGTACTTGTAGTTTCTGGAAGTTCGGCAAGAAGAGGTCTTCATAAGACAGAGACTGCTGTAGATGCTACTGTAGTTGGCATTATTGATGAAGTCGAAATTTCACAGTAAGAAGGCGAAAGAGGAGGTAATATGACATTTTTAGAAACCATTAAAGCCTCTGGCGTAGTTGGGGCAGGCGGGGCAGGTTTTCCTACCCATGTAAAGCTAAATGCCAAAGCCGATATTTTAATAATAAATGCAATAGAATGTGAGCCCCTTTTGGAAACCGACAAATATCTAATTCGTAATTTTCCAGAAGATTTAGTCAAAGGAACTGAGAAAATAGGCAGTGAAATATCTGCAAAGAGAAAAGTTATTGCTCTAAAGTCAAAGAACAAAAAAGAGATAGCTAAGGTAAGAGAGGCTATACAAAATCTTAACTTAGATATAGAAGTGAAGGAAGTAGGAAATTTTTATCCAGCTGGTGATGAACAGATGCTGGTTAGAGAAGTTGCAGGAGTTACAATACTTCCTACTCAAATACCTCTTTCTAAGGGAATAGTTGTCACAAATGTTGCAACTGTACTTGATGTGATGAGTGAAATGCCAGTGACTCACAGAGTAATTACAGTGACTGGAGAAGTAAATAGCCCAACCTTGATAAAGGTTCCTGTAGGAACAAGTATTAAGGAATGTCTAGAGCTTGCTGGTGGACCTAAAATACATGGCTTTAAAGTGATTTTAGGGGGACCTATGATGGGGAAACCATGCAATGAAGAGGATATATCAACAACATATGTGACCAAGACTCTTGGAGGGATTATAGTACTTCCAGAGGATCATGCAATTATAAATAGACATAATCTATCAATAAAGCACATACTATCTAGGGCGGCAAGTGCTTGTATTCAGTGCCGTATGTGTACTGATCTTTGTCCTAGATATCTAAACGGACATCCACTTTATCCTCATCTTGTAATGAGGGCAGCGGCATTTTCAGATACTAAGGGAGAATCCTGCAAATCAGCAATGCTTTGTTGTGAATGTGGTATATGCGAGATGTATGCTTGTCCTATGGGATTATCCCCTAAGACAATAAACCAGTATGTAAAAACTGAGTTTTTAAAGGAAAATGTAAGGTGGGAAAACAAAGAAGGACTTGAATATGAAGTAAGTGATATGAGGGAATACAGAAAAGTTCCTACAGAGAGATTGATTCGAAGACTTGACCTTTCAAAATATGTGAAGCATTCATTTGATGATGTAATAGAGTATGAACCTTCTAGAGCTATAATATCACTGAAGCAGCATATTGGAGCTCCTGCGACTCCTATTGTAGATGAAGGGGAATATGTAGTTAAGGGACAGCTTATAGCATCTATTGGAGAAAGTCTTGGAGCAAATGTTCATAGCAGCATAGATGGTCTGGTTTCTGTTAAAGAAGGATATATTATAGTAGAAAAAAGGTGATGGAGGAGTTATGATTCGAACATTAGGACTTATTGAACTAAACAGCATAGCAAGAGGATATGAGGTAGCAGATGCCATGCTAAAATCAGCTAATGTAGAGCTAGTAAAGGCTCACTCCATTTGTCCTGGGAAATTTATTGCTATGGTAAGTGGAGATGTAGGAGCTGTAAATGCTTCTGTTGAAGCAGGGCTTGAAATTGGAAAAGAATTTGTAGTAGATGAATTAATCCTTCCAAATCTTCATCCTGGAATCATTCCTGCTATTACAGGGACGGGAGAGATAGGGTATGGAGATTCTCTAGGGGTTTTAGAGTTTTTCGCTGTAGCAAGCGGAATAGTAGCTGCTGATAAAGCGGCTAAGGCAGCAGATGTAGAGCTTATAGAGATTAGACTTGGGTTTGCAGTTGGTGGAAAGTCGTTTTTGACTCTAACTGGAGATGTTAGTGCTGTAAATGCGGCTATAGAGGCTGGAGCAGATGCAGCCATGGAATCAGGTCTTCTTGTCAATAAGGCAGTGATACCAAGGCCTCATCAAGGTATTATGGATTCTCTGGGATAGAAAGGAGTGAGTACTATCGGAAAGATACTTGTAACGATTAAAAATATTAATGAGTTTTTAGTGCCTGGTAGTCAAAACTTTGTTCTTAAAAAAGACATGATGTTAACACCTGGGGCGAAGGATTATCTTCGCAACAACAGCTATACTATTTGTTTTAAAGAAAATGTAAGTGAAAATATAAAAGAAAAAGAAGAATCTTTGGACTGCAAGGTTAGAAGGATTTTGGAAGATAGCTTTAATATAAAAGACAAGGACAAAATTGAAAAAATAACTAAAGCAGTAATCCAAAAATTAAAAAAATAATTATATTAATCTATTATTTAAAATAACATATCTATTAGTTTAATATAACTAAAAACTGGGAGGGTACTTATGAGTATTAATGATATTATCCTGTATATCATGGTTGGATTTATGATTTTAGGAGCTATAGATAGAATCATAGGAAACAAATTTGGACTTGGAGAAAAGTTTGAAGAGGGGATACTTGCAATGGGAGCACTTGCAGTTGCAATGATAGGGGTTATTTCTCTGGCACCTGTGCTAGCGAAGTGGCTGTCTCCAATAGTAGTACCTATATATACTGCACTTGGAGCAGACCCTGCAATGTTTGCAACTACTTTACTTGCAAACGATATGGGTGGTTATCCACTTGCTATGAATCTTGCGCTTACTCCTGAAGCTGGTCAGTTTGCAGGAATTATACTTGGAGCTATGATGGGACCTACAATAGTATTTACTATACCTGTAGCTCTAGGAATAATTGGAAAAGAAGACCATAAGGCATTAGCAAAGGGTATACTTGCGGGACTTATTACTATTCCTATTGGGTGCCTTGCTGGAGGTATTGCAGCAGGATTTGACCTTGGGATGGTACTTTCAAACCTTGTTCCAATCATAATAGTATCACTTCTTTTAGCAGTAGGACTTGCATTAATTCCAGACAAGATGATAAATGGATTCGTGGTATTTGGTAAAGGGGTAGTAATCGTAATCACAATAGGACTTGCTGCGATTATTATTGAGACATTAACAGGAATAGTAATAATACCTGGAATGGACCCTATATCTGAAGGTTTTGAGGTAGTAGGACATATAGCAATAGTACTTGCTGGTGCTTTCCCTATGGTTCATGTAATTACAAAGGTACTAAGCAAGCCTCTTATGAAAATGGGTAAGGTTTTAGGAATGAATGATGCAGCAGCTGCAGGAATGGTAGCTACACTTGCAAATAATATTCCTATGTTTGGTCTTATGAAGGATATGGATGAAAGAGGAAAGGTTATCAATGTAGCTTTTGCAGTAAGTGCTTCATTCATCCTTGGTGACCACCTTGGCTATACGGCAGGAGTAGAAAGAGAACTGATATTCCCAATGATAGTAGGAAAATTTGTTGGGGGAGTTACTGCAGTTTTCGTAGCTATGGTTTTCCTAAAGATTACTGAGAAAAACAAGGGCAAAGAAGTAATGCAGAAAGGGGCTTAATATGCAAATCATAAATTCTCAGCTTATTGAAGAGATAGTAAAAAAAGTAATAGCAGAGCAAATGGGAAGTGAACTTAAAGACTCAAATCGCCATATTGACCCAAGCGGGATTATGAGTGTAAAAGCAAGAAATATAAAGGCTGAGCCATTCGATACAGGTAAAGAGGGAGACAAGGTAGGTCTTACAGATTTATTTTCACTTAATGAAAGTCCAAGAATCGGAGCAGGTGTTATGGAGCTTGACAACACTACTTTTGAGTGGACTCTAAACTACGATGAAATAGATTATATTATAGAGGGAACTCTTGAAATATTAATTGATGGAAGAAAGGTAGTTGGAAAAGCAGGAGATGTAATCTTGATACCTAAAGGATCAAAGATTCAGTTTTCTACACCTGATTTTACTAGATTCCTTTACGTAGTTTATCCTGCAAACTGGGCAGAGCAAGCGTAGACAGGAGGCAAATATGCATACTTTTGGACTTAAAACTCAGATATTATCTGGAGAAGGCTCCCTTGAATATATCGAAACTCTAAATGTAAATAGTGTATGCATCGTCACTGACATGACAATGATTAAGATAGGGGCTTTGGCAAGAATTGCAAAGGTATTAGATAAGGCGTCCATCAAATATCGAATATTTGACAGCGTAGAGGCTGACCCCAGTCTTGATACTGTAAGAAAAGGACTTAATCATATAATAGAAAACAAACCCGATGCTTTGATTGCAGTTGGGGGAGGTTCTGTAATAGATGCTGCAAAGGCAATAATGTTCTTTTGCATCAAAACAAAGGAAGAGCTTGTTCATAAATCGGAGATTCACAAGCCTCTTTTCATAGCGATTCCAACTACGAGTGGCACAGGCTCAGAGGTGACTTCTTTTTCTGTAATTACTGACTACAGTGCTAGCACAAAGATTCCTTTGACTGATCCTTTAATGCTCCCTGATATTGCTATTTTGGATGCAGGATTCACCCTTAGCGTTCCTCCATTTGTAACTGCAGATACGGGAATGGATGTGATAACCCATGCTCTCGAGGCCTATGTTTCAAACAGCGCAGGCTCATTTTCTGATGTATATGCAGAAAAGGCTCTTGATTTAGCCTTAAAAAACCTTATCACAGCCTATGAAAAAGGAAGTGATGTAAAAGCTAGACAAAACATGCATGATGCTTCTTGCATGGCTGGAATAGCTTTTACAAATGCAGGTCTTGGAATCAATCATAGCTTGGCCCATGCAATTGGGGGTAGGTTTAAAATAAGTCATGGACGTGCAAATGCAATTTTAATGCCACATATTATCTCTTTCAACTCAGGACTCTTAGACAAAACTACAGAGATTTATGGTGAAAAATACGACCAGATTGCAAAAAAACTAGGTCTTAATTTAGCTACAAGGGAAGAAAGGATTATAGCCTTTATTGAGCTTATTAAAAAGTTAAATGAGATCATGGGGATTCAGTCCTCCTTTAGAGCATATGGAATCAATGAAAATGATTTTATAAAAGTCATTTCAGAAATGGCAAACTCTGCTTTAGGAGATATCTGTACAGATTCTAATCCTAAGAAGGCAACAAAGTTTGACCTTGAAAAACTTTTAAAGCTTGCTTTTCAATAAAAATTAATTAAATGATACTAAAAAAGAACTAGAAGGGTACATTTTGTACCATTTTAGTTCTTTTTTTAAATACATAAAGAGGTAGTCAAGATTTATCTCACTCTAGATATTTTCAAATAGTGTAGGGGTTCATCTCTTACAGCTATATTTTCTCTTCAGCTAGTAATTTTTCCTTTTGTCTTTTCTCCTCTTTTTCAAAATCCTCTCCTAGCTTATCTAGGGTTTCTTGGGAAAATTGCTTGTGGGCTTCTTCTGATATTTCGTTTTCTTCTTCTTCAAGATGATGCTCTACAATTTCTTTCATAACTCCGAATTTTACAATCCATGTTTCGTCATCAACTGAAAGAGTCTTGAGCTGATCTAACAAATCATCAACAACATGATGCTCTTCGACAATTTCAAGACCCATTTTTCTAGTTTCCTTCTTTTCCTTGAGTTTAGGGACTAAAACCTCTTCTTCGGCTTCGTGGTGAGCAGTTAAATTAATATAAAGCTTATGAAAAAGGTCAGTTCTTGTTTTTATTGCTCTGTCTGTAGTTTCGTTAATTTTTTCTAGTATTTTTCTAAAGTCCTCATGCTCGCTTTTGATTTCCTTAAAGATATCCATATAATCCCCCTCTTTATTTAATTACATACTTTATAATTATTTCCACATATCCTATGTTTAAAACATAATGTTTAAACACCTTTTGGATTTTAGAAATAGAAACTATTGAATTAGAGAGTAAAGGTGAATGAATATAAAATTATATCTAAAATAAAATTTTATATTTAAATCAACTTATTTAATTTAAAATAAAAAAAATGGGTAAAAAATAAAGATAGGAATTTTTTTGGTATGAATTATTTTAGGGGGAGTTTATATGGCAACTAAACATCAATTCGATAAAAGTCCAGAATCCAGAGCGAAAACAAATGAATCCTCAGCGATAAGCAAAAAAAAATTCTATTTACAAAAAGACAATTTTTTAATAAAAATACCTAAAAAAGTACTAAATAAAATATATAGAACCAGTTTTTTGTATCGGATAGATGTGAAAGAGCAGGAGTTTAATCCCCAAGATTTTTCTTTTTTGCCTTTAGACATGAAGCTCCTTAATAAGATGGCTAGTGACTATAAGGAAGAAGTTTCCAAAGAGAAATATGCAGTCTTAAAAGATAGGATAGATCCTAGTTTTCCTGACAAAACCTTTGTGCTTTTAGATGGCAAAAAAAATATTCATGGATTTTGCTCTATGTGTTTTGGAGATCATAATGAAGATTTTCTAAAAATATTCATACCAGCTAGTGATGAGAGGGTATATTTCTTTGATGGGTATATATTTGCAGACAAAAGAGGCTCTGGGTCACTCCTTTATATGCTCAAGTTTTGTCTAAACATAGCCAAGGATAGAGGCTATAGATATGCTACCTGTATGGTACTGAAGGAAAATAAAGCTTCTGAAACAAATGTATTGAGGGCGGGTTTCCAAAGAAGTGGTCAGGTAAGACATTATATTCTAGGAAAAAAAATCATATCAAAAGTATACGAGTGGGATGATAATAAAATAAAAAGAGTAAACGAAAAAATAAGTAGAAATCTAAATAGCAAAGTTAAATCTATGTAGAAAAAATTCACCTACTATTTCATAAAATCATCCATATGAAATTAAAAAAGGGGGTTTTTATGAAACTAGAAAATTTAAACACAAGATTTATGACTAGAAATGACTGCTACACTTCAAACAAAAAGATACTGCCAAAGGGAATAATGATTCATTCAACTGCTACTCCTGGGATTATGGCTAAAATGTGGTTTGAAAGATGGAACAAGTCATTTGAAAAAAAAGAAATACAAAGACAGGTTTGTGTACATGCGTTTGTTGATGATTTGGAAATATGGCAGTATCTGCCATGGGACCATAGGGGATGGCATGCAGGAGGTTCTGCTAACAATACCCATATAGGAATAGAGATATGTGAACCCTCAGGATTTTCATATTCTGGCACCAAAATGATTGGATATGATGCAGATAAAAATGAAAAATACTTTAATAGGGCATTTAAAAATGCAATAAACCTATGTGTCTATCTTTGTAAAATATATAGCTTAACTGAAAAAGATATAATATGCCATAGTGAGGGGTTTAAGAAGTCCATAGCATCTAATCATATGGATGTAATGCACTGGTTTCCAAAGCATAATATGGATATGGATAGCTTTAGATTAGAAATAAAAAAGCATTTGGATAGTCACACAAAATATTATAGGGTTCAAGCAGGAGCATTTCGTGAAAGAAAAAATGCAGCAGATTTAGTTGAAAAGCTTAAAAAAAGCGGATTTGATTCTTTTATATCCTATAATTAAAATTCAACTAAAAATATTAGAGTTATATTTATTTCAGTCCTCTTTCGATAAAAATCAAAAGGGGATTTTTTTTATTTGAGAATGTATATAAATTTTTCTTTTGGGTATTAATTAATTTGAAAATGTATGTTGAAAACTTTGGTTTGAAGCTTGAAAATAGCTTTTGTAAAGGAGGAAAAAAATGGATCCTAGAAAAAAGAACAATCTTGGAGAAAATCTACCTAGCAAAAACGACCATAAAGGTAAAACTACAGAAATAAAGACAGGTGCAGGAGCTCCAGTTGGAAATAATCAAGATACTCTAACTGCAGGAAAAAGAGGGCCTGCTATGCTTCAAGACGTATGGTTCTTGGAAAAAATGGCTCATTTTGACAGGGAAGTAATACCTGAGAGAAGAATGCATGCCAAGGGCTCTGGTGCATTTGGAGAATTTACTGTGACTCACGACATAACTAAGTACACAAAAGCGTCCATATTTTCTGAGATTGGAAAAAAGACACAAATGTTTGCTAGATTTTCTACAGTTGCAGGTGAACGAGGGGCGGCAGATGCAGAGAGAGATATAAGAGGGTTTGCCCTTAAGTTTTATACAGATGAGGGAAACTGGGACATGGTTGGAAACAACACTCCTGTATTTTTCTTTAGAGACCCTATGAAATTTATAGATTTAAATCACGCCATAAAAAGAGATCCAAGAACAAATATGAGGAGTCCAAATACAAACTGGGATTTCTGGACATCTCTTCCAGAGGCACTACTTCAAGTGACAATAGTAATGAGTGATAGGGGAATACCTAGCTCATATAGATTTATGCATGGTTTTTCCAGTCATGCCTATTCTTTTATAAATGCAAACAATGAGAGGACATGGGTGAAGTTTCATTTCCGTTCAAATCAAGGTATTCAAAACTTTACAGATCAAGAGGCTGAGATGATTATTGCTGGAGATAGAGAGTCTCACCAAAGAGATCTTTATGAAGCTATTGAGAAGAAAAAATATCCAAAGTGGACCATGTATGTCCAGCTAATGACTGAGGAGCAAGCAAGGAATATGCAGACAAATCCTTTTGACCTTACTAAGATGTGGCCGAAAAAAGATTTTCCTCTTATTGAGGTAGGGGAGTTTGTTCTTAATAAAAATCCAGATAACTATTTCCAAGATGTAGAGCAGGCAGCTTTTGCTCCTAGCAATGTGGTTCCTGGGATTAGTTTTTCGCCGGATAGAATGCTTCAAGGGAGATTATTTTCCTATGGAGATGCCCACAGATATAGACTGGGAGTCAATCATCATCAAATACCAGTAAATAGTCCTAAAGGCGTTGAGAACCCTCATGCTTTTCATAGAGATGGTCAGATGAGAGTAGATGGCAATTTAGGGTCTGAGCTTCATTATGAACCAAATAGTTATGGTAACTGGACAGAAAGTGAAAGGGACTATGAACCTAAACAAGATGGGGGACATGTATACAGATATGATTTTAGGGAAGATGATCATGACTACTACACTCAGCCTGGGATGCTATTTAGAGCAATGACTAAAGAGCAAAAGCAGGTACTTTGCGAAAATACTGCTAGAAATATGGCAGATGCTACTTTACAAATCAAGCATAGACATATAAACAACTGCTATCAGGCTGACAAGGAGTATGGAGAAGGAGTAGCAAAAGCATTAAATATAAATATAGAAGATGTAGATCTTAATCTTCCAAAGAGAGATTCCAAGGAAAACAACTATAAGGCCAATAATGCCCACCCAGAGCTAGATAAACCTAGTGAGGATATGTCAAAAAAAGATTGGCAAGAAATAAAGACTGATTATGATCCAAAATCGTTTATAGATCCTATGAAAGATCCATATCTTTTGTAATATGCATACAATAAAAGAGGACCATACTAATCATATGGTCCTCTTTTATTGTTTATATAGTTTAAGATATCTATATTTTAAATTGAGCAGAAATTTTTATTAAATCTTCATTTATTTTTTTGAGGTCGGCAGCTCTTTGAGCTAAATCGGAAGCGGAAGCAGATTGCTCTTCTGTGGATGCCGATATCTCTTCTGCTGATGCTGCAGTCTCTTCTGATATAGAAGCCACAGATTTTACTGAATCCATTACTTCTTCTTTTGCAGAATTCATGGATTGAGCACTAGTTCCTATTTTGTGTATATCATCAATTGCCTTTTCTATATTTTTTTCAAGTGTATTAAATGCATTTTTGACATCAGATGTAAGACCAGATTGTGAAGATATATTTGCGTTGATTTCCTGTGAATTTAAAAGTACAGAATTCATTTCTGACATTATATTTTCTATCTGGCTCTGGATATTTTCATTAGCATCAACAGTTCCATTTGCAAGTTTTCTAATTTCTTCAGCAACAACTGCAAAACCTCTGCCAGCTTCTCCAGCTCGCGCAGCTTCGATAGAAGCGTTTAGTGCAAGTAAGTTTGTCTGATTTGCTATGCCTTTAATTATATCTGTAAAGTTTTTGACTTCATTTAGTGTAATAGAAAGATTAGATATCGATTCATTAATTTTGTCTAAGGAACTTTCGGTTACAATGTTTTGACTAGATAACTGATCTATTTTAACATCACCATCATGGGCAGAAGATTTTACAATATCCACAAACTCATTTAATCTAGATGAGTTTTCTACAACAAATTCGATTTCCTTGGATAAATCCTCAGACTTAGATAGTGTTCTTTCCACTTCTTCTGCTTGGCTTACAGCACCTCTAGTTATTTCTTCTATAGCGAAAGCTATACTCTGAGATACCTCAGCTGATGCTTCTGATTGGTTAGTAAGTTTTTCTACCCCTTCCTCCATTACATCAGTCGTATTTTTAAGACTTAGGGCTATAGTGCTTAGAGTCTGCTTTAAGGCATTAATTGAAGTTGAAAGTTTGGAAAGTTCATCACTTCCAGAAACTTCTAATTCAAAATCGAATTCTCCACATGCAAGTTTTTCAGTGGCATTTATAGATTTTATTATTGGAGATACAAACCTCTTTGATAATACGAGGGTCAAAATACCTGCTATTACTAGTATAACTAGAATGGATATCAATATAGTATAAGCAACATTTTTTCCCATTGCAGTTAGCTCTGATCTTACAGGATTTACGACCTCTATGAAATCTCGTTCGCTTAGGCTTCCAACAAGAATCATATCACCCCTTGGCATTGCCTTAACCACTGAAGCAGTGGACTTCTTTTGATTATCTTCTTCTATTTCATAAATAACTAGTTTTGCATCATTAGGAGATGCATGGCTAAGAGTATCTATAATTTCGGGAATTTCTATTTTTTCACCTACCTTAGATGAATCTATATGTCCTGTAATAGTTCCATTTTTATGAATCAATGATATAGTTCCGGTATTTCCTATGTGATAGCTACTTGCTAGGGTTGATAATTGTCTCATATTTAGATCTATTCCTACAATTCCAATTACCTGATTATTTGATCCGAGTATTGCTTTTGAGGCAGTAATTACAATGTCATTAGTAGCCATATCTGTGTAAGGTTCAGACCAGTATGTAGATTCTGGATTGTCTTTTGCGCCTTCATACCATACTCTAGTTCTTGGGTCATAATCTGCTGGAGGGGTATTGGATGTACTATCTAAAATGAAACTACCATATTCAGTTCCAACATAAATGGCCATTATAGTATCGTGAGATTTTTTAAAACTATCCATGGCTCCAATAAGCCATGGTATACTCTCAGAACTAGGACTATTAGAGACTCCAATTGCATTTGGATCTGTTGAGATTATATGAGTAAAATGTTCAATTAAATCAAGTTCTGAATCTACAGCCCCTACTATACCATGAATTTGATTTATGGCAGTGCTATGTATCAAGCCTTCTAAGTCATCATGTAAATTATCTGCTGAGCTTTTTATACCATTTGATATTGCATAAATCTGTACAGCAAGTGTAGTCATGAGACTAATAAGAAGAATAGAGGTTACAAATAAAATAAGTTTGTTAGTAATGCTTTTCATTATTATAATCATCCTTTCGCTAAAATCTTCTGGTCTTATTTTATGACTTATAGATAGTTGTATATACCTAAAAAAAATATTTTTAAGCAGTATTATTCATAATAACATAAAAAATTATAAATAAAAGGTTTTGTTACAAAATGAACAAAATAATCTTAGACTACTTTTTTTAAAAAAATATTATGTTAGCCCGAATTATTCATAAAAAAATAATTTAGGCTCTTACAATATTTTCAGGTTCACTTTTAAGGGTTGTAGCAATAA
This sequence comes from Acetoanaerobium pronyense, assembly GCF_017874355.1. Lineage (GTDB taxonomy): Bacteria > Bacillota > Clostridia > Peptostreptococcales > Filifactoraceae > Acetoanaerobium > Acetoanaerobium pronyense. Next base: position 20,936 of record NZ_JAGGLI010000022.1, on the reverse strand, counting down.
AAGTAACTCTTGGAAGAAGCTCGCCCCCTTCTCTTAATTCTACTTTCATTAAATCTCCATTTAGGCCATTAAATAGCATTAGAGGATGATATCCTTTAGCTGCATAATGATAGTTGTAGTTACTACCTTCTTGCTTTCCAAAGGTTCTAAAATTTGTTGAGTCTATATCTAAAACCATATTTTCAGTAGTTTCAAAGGTATTTCCTTTTTCAAATAAAGTTAAAAGCAAATCATTTAAAGAAGCTATATCTTTTTTATCAAGTGAATTGATAAACCTAGAAATAGTAGGCTGGGAAGCTAATTCTTTTTTGCCTAAGATATTTGTAAATACAGGATCACTTCTTAAACTATCTGAATCATAATCGTGGCGATAGCCAGCAATAGTAGTGTAAATAAGTTGTTCAGCGATAGAAGCAAAACTATGTTTTTTATATGAATGACTTTTAAAAATATCTTCAAGTAGCGGCTTAACTCCAAGTTTTTCAACAAATGACCTGATTGTTAAAAGACCAGAATCGGAAGAAAGATTACCACCTTGAAAATTATATGAAATACTTTTGTTGAAGTTAAATGAATATTGCTGTAAACTAGACATAGAAAAGGCTCCTCTCATGTTTGGTTTTGGTTTAGGCACTTAAACTTTAACACGAAATTGAGTCCTTTTCTATTTTTTTTGTATTTTCACCTAATAGGTGTAAAAGGCTACGCCTTTGTAAAGCTTAAGCTTAAATGGTTTTAAAGATTTTAAAAGAAGTGTATGAATAATTCAGGATAAAATAAATCCCATTGAAGGTAATATTTCAATTGGGATTTATTTAGCTGAAAAATAAATAAGAAATTCATTTCAAGATGTGATAAAATCGTATATATAAGAATTTTCTGAACAATTTCCGTAGTTTATTTATCAATTAGATAATAAGACACTTAAAAAGGAGAGCTATATGACTAAAAGCATAAGGACTAAGATAGTGCTTAGCATGGTTTTCATGCTTATTACGGGGGGGATGTTCTTAGGGGTTTCTAATTATACTGATTCAAAAATGCTTGCCATAGATATTCTAAAACAAAATAATCAGTCTGAGCTAAGAAATATAAGCGATTATTATTTCGAAAAGCTAATATATGATATGGAGTTCATTGTAAAGACTTGGGCAGAGGATTCGGATATAGTTAGCTACGAAAAGGAAAATGGACAGGGAAGGTATGTGAAAAGCATTCCAGAAAATTTTGAAGAAATCCAAGGCAAGTGGGTAGGCATTATAAGATCTATGGAAAATATCGCCTGGATGTATTATGCTCTAGAGGAAGATGGTTCTATTTTTATTGCACCTGTGGATGAAACCATGCCCAGTGACTATGATGCAAGAGTAAGAGATTGGTATATTGGAACTGCAAGAGAAAATGGTGATGTCTTTTGGACAGAGCCTTATATAGATGCAGGGGAATCAGGCAAGCTACTTCAAACTGTATCTAGGGGAGTCTACAGAAACAATGAACTAGTTGGAGTTGTAGGGCTTGATATAGAGCTTCAAAAATTTACAGAGATAATAAATGAACTTAGCTATTCAAAACATTCATATATTTTTCTTCTTAATCAAATGGGTGATATACTAGCTCATAATTCAGAATTTCCACCAGAGCTTAAGCCTTATGTTAGAAGGGCTGCATACAATTCTGATGAACTTATTACTATTGATTCTGTGGAGTACGTATCTTCTTCAGTGCCAATTAGTATTAACGACTGGAAGCTTGTTGCAATTACAAGAACTAATCTAGAATCTGAGCTCAAGCTTATTAGGAATAGAATATTTGGAATAGTAAGTACAGTGATTTTATTTGGGATATTTATTTCTATAGTACTTTCAAGGCATCTATTAAGGCCCCTTAACTCTCTTATTTTAGCAACTGATGAGGTAAGTAGAGGAAATTTTAAAATAAGAACAAATACAAAATCCAAAGATGAATTTAATATACTTTCAAATAGCTTTAATCATATGCTGGATCATATAGAAGATCTTATCAAGGAGAGGGATAAAAACTATTTGAAGACAGTGACAGTGCTTGCCAATGCTATAGAGGCTTCTGATGAATATACAAGGGGACACTGTGATAGAGTTGGTGAAATCTCATTAAAGATAGGGGAAAAGATGGGTCTAAGCGAAAGGGAAATGGACAATTTGAGATTTGCCTGTATACTTCATGATGTGGGGAAAATAGGGATAAATGATAGGATATTAAACAAGCCTTCATCTCTGACAATGGAAGAATATGAGGTAATTAAAAAACACCCTATGATTGGATATGAAATAATAAAGGAAGTTGATTTTCTGGAAGAGCCTGCAAATATAATGCTACAGCACCACGAGAGGATAGATGGAAATGGATATCCAAATGGCATAAAAGGTGAAGATATTAGATTAGAAGCAAAAATCCTTGCGGTTGCAGATACCTATGATTCTATTTCCAGCGAAAGAGTCTATAGAAAAAGAGTATTTACTAAAGAAGAAATTAAAGAGGAGCTTATAAGAAGCAGTGACACTCAGTTAGATGGTAAAGTCGTAAAAGCCCTGCTTGATATATTAAATGAACAAGATAATTAAGCTATAATACCTAAAAGGTCTCACCCATTTTATTTAAATATGGATGAGGCCTTTTGAGTTTAAAAGTATCTTTAAATCTTGAATTATTTGAGGGTTATTAAGATTATTTTCTATTGAATTAACCAGATTATCTGGTTGTAAATAAATTCCGATAAGTTTTTTTCTTAGCTTATAAAAATCCTCATTTAAAATACAGTCTGTATTTATTGAGCAATCTTTAATTAATCCGTCTTTAGTGGATAAACCTATTTCAAATATTCCCCAGCTGAATTTTTCTTCAAGGTGGATGTCAAAGGATGGGGATGCTCCATAGCTCCACATCCAGTCTTTATATTCAAGTGATTTTTCAAAAACAATAGGGTTTAAGTTATCTCTATCTATATTTATCAAATCACAGTCTAGGTTATATTCTTTTTTAAATGAATCTATGATTTTAAGGGATAAATCCTTGGGGTTAATATTTTCATTTAAACTTTTGAGGTTAACAACCCTTGCTTTTACTGACTCAATACTTTTTGATTTAATTTTAAGGGGAGAAGGGGTAAGATATCTTGAGAGTGCATCAAGGTCAGTGTCTATAAGGAGGGTTCCATGATGACACTGAAAGTCATCATGACCCATAAAGGCGTTTCCTGAAAATTTTGCACCATTAATTACAAAATCATTTCTCCCTGAGGCTTCTCCCTTTAAGCCGTAGCTTTCAATGGCATTTAGTATTACATTATATTGCCTTTTTATATCGTGATTTTGTGTACTTGATATAAAGGTGAAGTTTAGGTTTCCAAGGTCTTGGTAAACTGCTCCGCCTCCTGATTTTCTTCTTACGAGGTTTACGCTATTAGATTTTATTTTACCTATATCACATTCCTTATAAGGGTTTTGATGTCTTCCGATGACAATTGTTTTGTCATTTTGCCAAAGGTAAAGTATTACAGTATCTTTACTGCAAGTACTTAGTAGATAATCTTCAAGTGCCAGATTTAAAGGACCGTCATTTAAATTTGATATATATATTTCGATTTTTTTAGGCAAAGTGAATCCCTTTCCCTTCAAGCATAAGTAGTGCTTCATGGATTGATTCAGATGATGTAGGGTGAGCATAGATTACATCTATAGCTTTTTCCACAGTGGTTTTTTGGGCTACTAGATTTGAAAGTACTGCCATAAGGTCTGTAGCGTGTGGACCTACTATGGTTCCTCCTAATATAGTTTTTGAGTTTTTATCTGCAATAAGTTTTACAAATCCTTCAGATTCTCCCATTGCAATAGCTTTACCGTTTGCTATAAATGGAAACTTGCTAACTATGATATCCGTAGAGCATTCTTTAGCAGCTTTTTCACTAAGGCCTACATGCCCCACTTCAGGTGATACGAATATGGCACTTGGTATAGCATTATAGTCTATTTTGTGGGAAGCTGAGCATATGGAGTCTACAGCTACTATTCCCTGATGGGATGCTACGTGGGCAAGCTGGATTATGTTTGTCACATCTCCAACTGCATAAATGTTTTCTGCACTTGTTCTCATAAATTCATCCACTAAAATTCCATTTCCCTTTTCATTTAGCTTTACATCAAGGGCATTTAAATCAAGGCTTTCCAGATTTGCTTTTCTTCCTGTAGCCATTGCTAATTTTTCTGACGATATATGGTGGATTGTTCCTTTAATTTCTACTTCAAGAAGTTTTAAGCCATCTAAAGTATTTTTTATGGCAACCGCCTTTGCATTTTCGTATATATTGATGCCTTTTTCTTTTGCAGAATCCTTTATTACATCAGCAACATCTGAGTCTAAAAGGCCTAGAATTTGTGGAGTGTATTCTATTACATTTACCTTTGTTCCTAGGGAATTATATATAAAGGCAAACTCCATACCAATGACTCCCCCTCCTATTATAGTAAGGGATTTTGGAATTTCTTTGAGATTAAGAAGTTCCTCATTTGTAAGGATATCTTTGTCATCTGCACCTTCTATAGGAAGGGTGGATACTTTAGAGCCAAGTGCTAGTATAAGATTTTTATAAGTGAATTTATAGTTATATTTTTTAGTATTTACAACTATAGTCTTATCTTCATTTACTTTAGCTCTACCGTTTATATATTCTATGGAGTTTGAGTTCATAAGGTGCTCTATTCCTCCAATGAGCTGATCTACAACACTATCTTTACGCTCTACCATCTTTTCAAGGTTTATATCAAAATCATTTACTGTAATTCCATGTGAATTTGATGATTTGATGCTTTCGATTATATTTACGCTGCTTATCATTGCCTTAGTAGGGATGCAGCCGTAATTTAGGCATGTACCACCTAATCTATCTTCTTCTATAAGAGCTACTTTTAGACCATTTTGAGCACCTCTTATTGCAGCTACATATCCTCCAGGTCCACCACCAATAACCAGAAGGTCAACATCCACAGATTTGTCTATTGGTTTTACTATTCCAAAGGTATAGCCTTGCTTTTTTTCATTTGATGAAGAAGATGAGTCTGCATCCATATCCCCAATTTTCTCCCCTTTTTTTACTGTGTCCCCTTCGCTGATTGTAAGGTTGAGGATTTTTCCGGTGAACTCGGATTTTATGGGAAAAGTTCCTTTGCTTGACTCTACTGTCATTATCACTTCTCCAGCTGAAATATTGTCCCCTGATTTTTTATTTAATTTTCCAACTATAGCCTCTTTATCGTGACCGTTTAATTTTTCTATAATTATATCTTTATTCATGATTTTTCCTCCAAAAAATAGGGGAAGAATATTCTCCCCCTAGGCATTAACAAGTAATCTAAAATATCACTTTAATAAAATAAAATCTCTTTTATTTAAAATCTTTCTCAAACTCATCTATACATTCTTTAAGAAGAGTTACAGTGTATGCCATAGAAGGGCCCCCGCCAAATGCAACTGAAACCATAGCTGCTTCTAGGATTTCTTCTCTTGTAGCTCCTGTTTCAAGAGCTTTGTAGCAGTGATAAACTATGCAGTATTCGCATCTGTTGTAGCATCCTATAGCCACGCTCATTAGCTCTTTTGTTTTTAAATCAAGGTGTTTAGGCTCGTAAGCTGCTCCTAAAAGACCCATGAAAGCTCCTACTTGTTCACCGTTTGTTGCCGAAAGATTCTCAAGTCCACCTACAAAACTATTTAGCATTTCTCTTACGTTATAAGCCATATTGCCCTCCTGATAAAGTTTTGAATTTACTTGCTATAGCAAGTATAAATTAAGTATAGCAAATAAATTGATAAATTTCAAACGATTTTAAAAAATATTCTACAATAAATAAAAAATCCTAGAGAGTTCGAAATTTAACTATCAAACAGTCTAGGATTTTCTGAAGATTAGGCTTTATTTTTGGTCTTTAGAAATATTATCAATCATTTTTGAAAGAACCTTCTCGAATATAATAAGTTCAGATTCCTCTATGTCTTTTATGAGGTCGTTGTTGAAATCATCTCCATAGGGAAGCAGGTTTTTAAATAAACCTAAGCCTTTTTCTGTAAGACTTACAAGTGTAACCCTTTTATCTTTTTCACTTTGAGTTCTTATGGTTAAGCCATCTCTTTCCATTCTTTCAAGGAGTCTTGCCGCACTTGAATCTTGTACGCTCATCAGATTTGAAAGCTCTCTTTGAGATATAGGCTGGTATTTTGAAATATAGTAAAGGGCTATCCACTGTATTCTTGTGACTCCTGTGTCTTTTAGCCTTCGACTAAAGGCTTCTGAAATCTGCTTCATAGCATTTTCAGTTATATGACCAACTCATCTATCTAAATTAAAAAACATTTTTTCACCTCATTTTATGTACCGATAAATCTTTTTATTTAAAGTAAGTTTCTGCAATCCATTTTGAGATTTCCTCTGAGTTAAGTGGTTTTGAAAATAAGTAACCCTGAATATAATCACAACCAATATCAATGAGGTAGGCCCTCTGGCTCTCTGTTTCCACTCCTTCAGCTATAACTTCAAGTTTTAATTTGTGGCATAAATCTATTACAGTCTCTACAATCTCTTGATTTTTAGGGTCATTTTCTATGGATAAAAGAAAGCTTTTGTCTAATTTCACCTTATCTATTGGAAGAACTCTGAGGTAATTTATTGAAGAATAACCGGTTCCAAAATCATCAAGTGAAATTCTAAAACCCATTTGTTTTATGCAGTTAAGAGTTTGAAGTACGTAAATCTCATTTCTTATCATTGCAGTTTCTGTTATCTCAAACTGTATCTTTTCAGGTGGAAATTGATATTTCTCTTTCATATCTTCTAAAAAAGGGATTATATGTTGCTGTACAAGTCCTTCTGGAGAAAGATTTATAGAAACAAAAAGGGGGGCATCTTTTTTATCTATCCATTGCTTGACTTGTAAAAATACAGAATCTATAACTAGTTTTTCTATAGATTTCATTTGACCTGTTTTTTCAGCAATTGGTATAAATCTAGCTGGAGGTATATATCCCTCCTCATGATCTTTCCATCTTATAAGAGCTTCAAGGCCTACAAGAGTACCTGGTTTTGTAGAAACTATAGGTTGATAGTGCATTTCAAATATATTTGCATTTATAGCTGTACGTATTTTATGACTCATATCAATTTCTTCATAAACTGATTTTGACATATGGTCACTATAAAACTGATGTCTGTCTTTTCCTCTAATTTTAGCGCAGTAAAGGGCTGTATCAGCCTTTGGAAGAAGGTCGTATATATTGCTTCCATTGACTTTATTTATTGATATGCCTGCACTGAGAGTCACAAAAATCCCCAGACTTTCAAACCAAGGGTCTTTTTTTATATTTTTTAACATTTCTCCGATACTTCTATCTAGCCATGAGAGATTTTTAAAATCATAAATTATAAGTATAAACTCATCGGCATTAACTCTATATGCCTTTCCTTTTCCAAATTTCCAAGATAAAAGAGTATTTGTCAATATTTCATGAATTTTAGAGATTACAAGATTTCCTCTGAGATGTCCAATTGTACTGTTTATATATCTAAAATTGTCTATATCTAAGTAAACAAAGGCTTTTCTGATACTATCTATTGCATCGAAGTCTCTTCCGATTTCAAAAAGAGAGTTATATATTTGATTTTTATTTGAAAGTGTATCTATATTAAATTCGATATTGTTTTTCATAATAAAGCCTAAAGGCTATTTTCCCTCCCGCGCCAATATTTTCATATATTAAGTATTTTATCTTTAGTGAAAGATTGTGTCTAGTGGTATTGAAATATGACAGTTAAAAATCTATTTATTATCTATAAAAATAATATTCTTTAATGGAAGATATGATATTATTAGTTTAACAATGTAATTTGAATAAGTCTGGAGGGGATTTTGTGAATATACTTGTGACTGGTGGAGCTGGATATATAGGTTCTCATACATGCGTATCACTAATTGCGGCAGGACATGATGTAATTGTAGCGGACAATCTTTGTAACAGTAAAATAGAGACGATTGATAAGATTGAAAAAATTTCTGGAAAAAGTATCATATTTTATGAAATAGATGTAACTGAAGAAAGTAAGGTTGAGGAAATATTTTTAAAGCATAATATAGATGGGGTAATTCATTTTGCAGGGCTTAAGGCTGTTGGAGAATCTGTGAGCAAGCCCCTTGATTATTACTATAATAATCTCGTGAGTACAATGGTTTTGAGCAAAGCTTGCATTAGACACAGGGTCTCAAAGTTTGTTTTCAGTTCTTCAGCTACAGTGTATGGAGATAATAAGGTACCTTTTAAAGAGGATATGCCTCTTCTTGAAACAACCAATCCATATGGAGAGACTAAAGCTATGAGCGAAAGAATACTTTCGGATATATCTAAGGCTAATGAAGGCTTTTCGGTATCTCTTCTTCGTTACTTTAATCCAGTTGGGGCTCATGAGAGTGGACTTATTGGTGAAGATCCAAATGGAATTCCAAACAACCTCATGCCTTTTATAACTCAAGTTGCCAAGGGAAAGCTTAAAAAGCTTAGTATCTTTGGCTCTGACTATGATACTGTAGATGGAACTGGTGTAAGGGATTATATTCATGTTGTGGATTTGGCTGAAGGTCATGTAAAGGCGATTGAAAAGCTTGAAAAAGGCATAAATATATATAACCTAGGTACGGGAAAGGGAACTTCTGTCCTTGAGCTTGTAGAGACATTTAAAAGAATAAATAATATTGATGTTCCTTATGAGGTAGTTGATAGAAGGCCTGGAGATATAGCATCTTGTTACGCTGATGTAAGTAAGGCAGAATATGAACTTGGGTGGAAGGCCGTCAGGACGGTGGAAGATATGGTAAGAGATTCTTGGAGGTTTGAAATGGGAGTATAGGAAATTAAGAGATTTTCGTATGTGATGCCCTCAAAGTAAAGAGTGTGGTAAAAATTACACTATCTACTTTGGAGGCATTTTTTATAAATATATTACTAAATCATTATCAAAATATACTAGAATAGTGTTGATTATATTGGGTAAACATAGACTATATAATTAAAAATATAAGTTATGAAGGGCTTTTTATACTTCTAAACTAATATTTATAGAGCTAATAAATAGGTTCTTGTGGAGGTGATTTTCGTGGTAGATAGATACTATAGCAAAGTATATTTTCAAAATTTATATAATCTGTTTCAAAGAATCCAGAAAAAAATTCTAAGAAAACACTTCCTATATAAAATAAGAATAACTCCTTTAAATATTGAGGAAAAGGACAAATTTTTTATTCCACTTGATATAAATATATTAAATAAAATGTATGAGGTTTTTAAAGAAGAGTTGTCTGAAGAAAAATATATGGTTTTAAAATCCCGCCTAGAGGAAAATTCTTCTGATAAAACTTTTGTGGTTTTGGACAAAGATGAAAATATATATGGTTATTATTCCATGAGCTTTGGAAATCATTTTGAAAAAGAGATGAATTTTAAAATCCCAAAAGATGAAGAGCGGGCTTATTTATTTGATTCATATACCTTTAAATCAATGAGAGGAAATAGTGTTCAGCTCTTTGCAATAAAATCTAGACTTAAAATTGCCGAGAGTAAAGGATATAAATTTGCTACTTGTATAGTGATGGATGGAAATATAGCTTCAGAAAAAAATGTAATGAAGGCTGGATTTGAAAAAGCAGGTACGGTTAATTACTATCATTTTAAAAAAATAAAAAAGACTTTTATAAAGGAATGGGATTAAATTAATTCAAAAAAAGACTCTGCGTCTATTGATGCAGGGTCTTTAATAGTATTCAGAGTATTTAATTTATTGGAGTTTATTTTATTATTTTATATTTTCATCCTCTACCCATTTTTTAGCTTTTTCTACAGCTTCCTCGGTAGGGATATCTACATTCGTATCTGGGGTATGACATTTCACACTGTCATAAACATCAGTTGCAGGGATTGAGCTTTTATCTTTTTCATTCACATCACAAATATCTTTTGTTTTGTTTATTTTATTTTCTTGTTCTTCTGATATTTTTTTATCCTTTGACATGATTTACCTCCTATTTAAAATAAAAATCAATGTTCACATATATTATCTACCCAGTTTTTTAAAAGATAAGCTATATAGAAAAAGGAAATTTTTGATAAAATGTTAAAATTTGTTAAAAGTGTTATAAAAAATCATTTAAGAAAACGTTGACAGAGAATTTTTAAAGTGATAACATGCTAGTATACTAGTAAAATAGTCAGAAAAATGAAAACGATTTTAGCGTTTAATTTTATTAGTACAAAATATTAATTGAGGTGAAAAGGATGAAGAAAAATTTTCGCAAATTGACAGGATTCTTAGCACTTACTTTATTATCATCAGCGTTACTTAGCGGGTGTTCGGGAGGAAGTGCTCCAGCTTCCAATGGCTCTGCAGATGCAGACAAGGTTTATGAATTCAAATTTGGTCACGCAGCAGACGAAAATAACACTTGGCATAAGGGTGCGATGAAGTTTGCTGAAGAGGTAGAGGCAAGATCTGAAGGAAGAATAAAGGTTACTGTATATCCTAACGAGCAGCTTGGAAATGAGATTGACAATGTAACTGCAATTCAAGCTGGAACAGCGGATATGGTAATGTCAGGAGAATCTCTTCAGAACTGGGCTGATAAGGTTGGAATAATGTCTACTCCTTATCTAATAAAAGACTCTGAGCATCTTAAAGCTGTAATAGCAGGAGAGCCTGGACAGGTGCTTGATAAAGAAATATATGAAAAAGCAGGTCTTAAAGTCCTTACTTATTTTGAAAGAGGGCCAAGAATGCTTACGTCAAATAAGCCTATAAATAATATAAACGATCTTCAAGGTCTAAATCTAAGAATACCAAATGTACCTCTGTTTGTAGAAACATGGAATCATTGGGGAGCAAGACCGACTCCTATGGCTTTCTCAGAAGTATTTACAGCTCTTCAGCAAAATACTATAGAGGCTCAGGAAAATCCTCTTGCCCTTATGAATAGTGGCGGATTCTATGAAGTTCAGAAATACATAAATAATACTGCCCATGTACGTGGATGGATATATATGCTTGTTGGAGCGGATCAGTGGGAAGCTCTTCCAGAAGACTTACAGCAAATTATGATGGAATCTGCAAAAGTTGCTCAAGATTATGAACATCAACTTTTCCTTGAGGCAGAAGAAGAAATCTTTAACTCTCTAATAAATGAAAAAGGAATGGAGTTTGTAGAGACTGATACTTCAGAAATGATTTCAAGAGCTGAGACATATTACGAAGATAACCTTGCTCCAGAGCTTCTTGAGCTTTACAACATGATTAAAAACATACAATAATTCTCACAAGGCAAAGCATCTAGATTTTTTGGATGCTTTGTCTTCTAATCATTTTGAAATTTGAGGGAGATGCCATGAGAATCAAAAATGCAATCACTAAAGTTTTAGATACATTGACAGTGATATCATTTGTATTAATGATATGTGTGGTTGTGCTTCAGGTAATAGGAAGAACACCTTTGATGCCAAAACCTTATCATTGGACAGAAGAAGTAACAAGGATGCTATTTATATTCCTTATATCTATAGGGTCTATATCTGCTGTTTTACATAATGAGTTTGTTGCTGTAGATTTATTTATTTCAAGACTTCAAGGAAAGGCTCTTATAATTTACAACTCTTTTTTACATTTTGTTATAGCTGGCTTTTTACTATATCTTGTTCCTTCTGGATTTAAGTTTATGAATCTCGGAGCAAGGCAGCTTTCTCCAGGTCTTAGAGTTAATATGAAATACATATATGGATTGATACTTGTCAGTATAATTGGAATGGGAATAGCTCAAGTTTATATGGGAGTTTTAAATCTTATGGAGCTAAAAAAGAAGAAAGAGAGGAGTATAAGCAATGGATAGTTTGGTTTTAATACTTTTTATATCCTTCTTAATAATACTTATGATGGGTTTTCCAGTTGCTTATGCACTTGGTATATCATCGTTTATCTATCTAATAGGTGCAGGTATAGACCTTTTTGCAATACCTCAGAAAATGTATGGGGGGATGGACTCATTTGTACTTCTTTGCATACCCGGTTTTGTCCTTGCTGGTAATCTTATGAATGTTGGAGGAATCACCCAAAAGATAGTTGATTTTGGAGATCATCTATTTGGACATATTAGAGGAGGCCTTGGATTTGCTAATATAGGGTCTTCCATGATATTTGCAGGAATTTCAGGTACTGCAATTGCGGATACTGCATCTGTAGGGGGAATAATGATTCCTGCTATGAAAAAATCTGGATATGATGCAGAATATGCTTCGGCGATAACAGCAGCATCTTCCACTATAGGGCCTATAATTCCTCCAAGTGTACCTATGATAATAGCTGGAACGTTAACTGGTATTTCAGTTGGTAGACTTTTTATAGCTGGTATTATACCGGGAGTGCTTGTAGGCCTTTTCCAGTTTTTCGTTAATTATTATATTTCAAAGAAAAGAAACTATCCAAAAGGCGAGAAAAAACCTATAATCGAAATTTTAAAATCTTTTAGATCAGCATTTTGGGCAGTGCTTATGACTATGATAATACTCTTTGGTATTCTTGGGGGGATATTTACTCCGACTGAGGCTGCCATTGTTGCTATACTTTATGCTTTTATTGTTGGAATATTTGTTTACAAAGAACTAAATGTAAAGATGATTCCAAATCTTATTGTTGAGTCAGCCAGATCTTCGGCAAGCATACTTATGCTTGTAGGATTTGCAAATGTATTTGCATGGATACTTGCAAGTGAGCAGATTCCTCAGATGGTTGCAAATGGAATGCTTTCTCTTACTACAAACAAAATCATGATTATAATACTTATAAACCTATTGCTTCTTTTTGTAGGTATGTTTATGGAAACTATATCTGCAATTGTAATACTTTTTCCGGTGCTTTTAGTTGTAACTAGAACAATCGGGATGCCAGATATACAGTTTGCTGTGATGGCTGTATTAAACCTAGTTATAGGGCTTGTGACACCTCCCGTTGGAGTTTGTCTATTTGTAGCATCAAAAATAGGTGGAATAAGTCTTGCAAAGATATCAAAAGCTATTATGCCATTTTTAATAGCGAATCTACTTGTACTGCTTTTAGTTTCTTTTGTAGAACCTGTGACAATGTGGTTACCGAGCTTTATGTAGAATAGGAGGAAAACATGAAAGGCATTATTGTAAACAAACCTTTTGAGATTGATATAGTTGATTTGGAAAAACCAGTAATTGAAACCGAAAAAGAAGTTCTTATAAAGGTAAAAGCTTCGGGAATATGTGGCTCAGATGTTCATATATATCACGGAACAAATGCGGTTGCAACATATCCTAGAGTGCTAGGACATGAAATAGTTGGTGAGGTTGAGGAAATAGGAAGTGGCGTAACTAAGTTCAAAAAAGGAGATAGAGTAATAATAGATCAGGTAATGAACTGCGGTAAATGTTACGCCTGCAAGATAGGAAGAGGTAATGTATGCAAGGACTTAAAGGTGAGAGGTGTACATGTACACGGTGGATATAGAGAGTATATCACTGCAGATGAATCTAGCCTTTATCATATACCTGAAAAGCTATCATATGAAGAAGCTATAATGATAGAACCTGCAACTATTTCTGTGCAATGTCTATCTAGAGCACAGGTAACTAAAGATGATACAGTGTTGATACTTGGAGCAGGAGCACTCGGAAGCAGTATACTCAAAGTTGCAAGACTTAGCGGAGCAAAGCTGATAGTTGCAGATATATTTGAAGAAAAACTTGAAGAGGCAAGAAAACTTGGTGCTCATCATACAATAAATATGAAGGCAGAGGATCCCCTTAAAGAAATTAGGGATATTACAGATGGGTATGGGCCTACAGTTTCAATAGATGCTGCTTGCACTAAGGAAACCCTTCCTTTTCTTCTTGAAGTCACTGGAAATGCAGGAAGAGTAATAACTATGGGATTTTCAGAAGATTTATCCCCTATAACTCAGCTAAAGATAACTGCCAAGGAACTTGATGTAAGAGGATCAAGACTTCAAAACAAGAAATTTCAAGAGGTAATAGATCTTGTAAATGAAGGAAAGATTGACTTTGAAGGTTCAGTATCCCATAGTTTTAACTATAATGATGTAAAGGATGCATTAGCTCTTATCGAAAAGGGAGACCCTAGCGTCCGAAAAATAGTATTAACTTTCTAGAAGGATTTTTCAGATAAAAAACCTATGGTATAATTTTTATAATGTTTAAAATCTGCCATAAATGAGGAGATAAAGTGAATATATTAAAAAGGGAATCTAATGAGACTGCAAGAGATTATGCTTACAGAACAATCAGGGAAAATATAATATCACTTGACCTTGCTCCAGGAATAATGCTCAGTGAAAATGAGATATCCCAAGAGCTTGGCATAAGCAGGACTCCTGTGAGAGAAGCGCTTATAGAGATGAGTAAAATGAAGCTTGTGGAGATAGTGCCTCAAAGGGGTAGTTTTATATCAAAGATAGATTATAGGATTATAGAAGAAGCTAGATTTTTCAGACTTATAGTAGAGACTTCGATTACAGAGCTAGCCTGTGAGATGGCTACCGATAGGGACATAATGAGGCTTGAGGAAATGGTTTCTCTTCAAGAGTTTTATCTAGAGAGAAATATGCATGATAAGACATTTTATTATGATGATGAGTTCCATAGAGTGCTATACAATATTGCTCACAAGGAGTTTATAAGAAAAATAGTAGAAGATACTACTGTTCATTTTGACAGAGTTAGAAGACTGAGCATAGAAACTATAAAAAGTGATAGAGTAATAGAAGACCATAAAGCTATAATAGATGCTATAAAAAAGAGAGATAAAGAGATGGCTAAGAAAGTCCTTACTGAGCATCTTACGAGATATAAGCTTGATGAGGAGCTTATAAGAAATAAATACCCAGAATATATCATAGATTAATAACCTTCCTTAAGCAGATGACAGATTTTTTCTGTCATCTATCTAAACATGTATACTAGTGTACTAGTTGATAAAAATGAAAGCGGTGAATATAATATGAAAATGACACTTAGATGGTTTGGGAGCAAGCATGATAGCGTTACATTAAAGCAAATTAGGCAAATACCAGGATGTGTAGGAGTAATTACTACACTTTATGATACTAAGCCTGGAGAGGTTTGGACAAAAGAAGCTATAAAGGCTATGAAGGATGAGGTAGAGGAGGCAGGACTAGAGCTTAGCGGAATTGAAAGTGTAAACATACATGATGATATTAAGATAGGTGCATCTACAAGGGACGAATATATAAAAAATTATATAGAAACTCTTGAAAATTTAGGTGAGGCTGGTATAGATTTAGTATGTTACAACTTCATGCCTGTATTTGACTGGACTAGATCAGATCTTGCAAAGATGAGAACTGATGGCTCTACAGTACTTTCTTATGACCAAGAACTTATAGACAAGATTGATCCGACTGCTATGTTTGAGCAGATAGATTCAAATTCAAATGGATTTGTAATGCCAGGATGGGAACCTGAAAGACTTGCAAGAGTTAAGGAACTTTTCGAGCTATACAAAGAGGTTGATGAAGAAAAACTTTTCGAAAACCTAATATATTTCCTCAAGGCTATAATGCCAACTTGCGAGAAATACAATATAAAAATGGCTATACATCAAGATGATCCAGCTTGGCCAGTGTTTGGACTCCCAAGAATAGTAAATAACAAGGAAAATATAAAAAGGATTCTTGATGCAGTTCCTGTAATGAATAATGGACTTACTCTTTGTACAGGCTCTTTAGGGTCAAGTCCTAATAATGATATTCCTGATATGATAAGAAGCTTTAAAGGAAGAGTTCACTTTGGGCATGTAAGAAACCTAATTCATCATGCACCAGGAAAATTTGATGAGGCTGCCCATCTATCATCGGATGGTTCTCTTGATATGTACGAAATAATGAAGGCATTTTACGATATAGGGATGGAGGGGCCAATCAGACCAGATCATGGAAGAATGATTTGGGATGAGGTAGCTATGCCAGGTTATGGGCTTTATGACAGGGCACTTGGTGCTACGTATTTGAACGGTCTTTGGGAAGCGATAGATAAATTATCTAAAGCAAACAAGTAAAGGGGTGGTTCATATCAAACTCACAGTTGAAGGTTTAATGGATAAGACCCCTTGGGAAGAAAAGGGATATATTCTTCCTAGGTTTGACCAAAAGCTTGTAAATGAAAAAACATACAGTAGTCCAAATTGGATACATTTTGGAGCTGGAAATATTTTCAGAGCTTTTTTAGCTAATGTGAATCAAAACAACCTAAACGATAAAAAAACAGATATAGGGATTGTAGTTGCAGAGGGATTTGACTATGAAATAATAGAAAAAACCTATAGACCTCATGATAATATGAGTCTTCTTGTGACATTAAAAGCAGATGGAGCTATAGAAAAAACAGTTGTATCTAGCATCACAGAGTCCCTGATATCAGATTCGGAGTCTGAAGCTGATTGGAACAGGCTAAAAGACATATTTAAAAATAATAGTCTTCAGATGGTGAGCTTTACAATAACGGAAAAGGGATACAACCTAAAGGATAATCAGGGCAATTACTTTGCTATAGTTAAGGAGGACTTTGAAAAAGGTCCAAAATCTCCAAAAAGCTATATGGGTAAGGTTGCCTCCCTTCTTTATGAAAGATATGAAAATGGTAAGACACCCCTTGCCCTTGTAAGTATGGACAATTGCTCTCACAATGGTACTAGATTATATAATGCAATAAATGACTATGCTAAAAACTGGGCAGAAAATAATCACGCAGATAAAGGATTTGTTGACTATGTGAACGATGAAACTAAGGTTTCGTTCCCTTGGAGCATGATAGACAAAATAACACCTAGACCAGATGACAGCGTAAAAGAAATCCTCATTAAAGATGGATTTGAGGATGCACAGGGAATAGTTACATCAAAAAACACCTATATTGCATCATTTGTAAATGCAGAGGAGCCTCAGTACCTTGTGGTTGAAGATATTTTCCCTAACGGAAGACCTGTAATAGAGGATAAAGGGGTAATATTTGCAGATAGGGAGACTGTGGACAAGGTAGAAAAAATGAAGGTTTGTACCTGCCTTAACCCTCTTCATACAGCCCTTGCTATATTTGGATGCTTGCTTGGATTCAACCTTATATCAAAGGAAATGGAAGATAGAGATTTAAGGTCACTTGTACAGAAGATTGGATATGAAGAAGGACTTCCAGTCGTTGTTGGCCCTAAGATACTTGATCCTAAGGAATTTATAGATGAAGTAATAAATGTAAGGATACCAAATCCTTTTATGCCAGACACTCCACAAAGAATAGCTACTGACACATCTCAAAAGCTTGGAATAAGATTTGGAGAGACTATAAAGGCTTATATAAAGAGAGAAGACCTTGATGCTTCTTCCCTAAAATATATCCCTCTTGTACTTGCGGCTTGGTGCAGATATCTAATGGGAGTAGATGATATGGGAAATCCTATGGAGCTTAGCCCTGATCCTATGTTAGATGAAGTAAGGGATTATGTAAAGGATATAAAGCTAGGGGATAAGGGACCTTTTTCAGAAAACCTTAAACCTCTTCTTTCCAATGAAACTATATTTGGTGTAAATCTTTATGAAGCAGGTCTTGCTGATAAGGTTGAAAGGTATTTTGAAGACCTTGTAAAAGGAGAAGGAGCTGTAAGGGCTACTTTGAAGAAAGCTTAATAAATAAAAACATTTATAAATAAAAACCTCCAAGTAGATAACCTAGTTAAAACTAGGGCTCTACTTGGAGGTTTTTCTATTGGCTATAACCTGAATCGGTATCTAAAGATGCTAGCTTAATCAGCTTTCCATTTACAAGTATCCTTCCAGGCAGAATTTCCTTCTTTATATCATCTGGATTATCCGTGATTGATTCATTTAGTTTTGAATCTAATTTATAAACTAAATAAAGAATTCCCAAAAAAACAACTAAAAAAATCATTGAATAATATATCTTTATTTCTGTGAGGTTATTGTTTATATTCAAAAGAGCCAGCATTATAGAAGATGTGAGGACGGTAAAGATTAAAAATATGTTTATTATTTTTATATGAGATTTTTTGAAAACAGAGTTTGAAAAAATTAGATTTCTAACTCTATTTTTCAAAAGTTTAGTGACTAAGGAATAATAAAAAATCACTATTATCATAACTTTTATTCTATCGATATTTGACATAGCCAGTGTTTGAAGATCAAAATCTATGAAAAAGGATATGGTGGCAATACATAAGATTTCAGAAAGAAGAAGTATTAGGGTGGCTAAGGCAGAACCAATAAAAGCCTGGAAAATATTTACTTCGTAAAAAAAATAAATTATTGTAGTAAGGGCAATCAAACAAATCGAAAATTTCAAGATTTCAGGATAAAATGAGCCTAGAAATGATAGGAATGAAAAAATTAATATCATTTTTAAATTTTTAAGAGAAAATAGATTTTCTTTTTCTTCAAAGAATGAATAAATCCCATATATGCAAAGATTTGCTAATATAACTTTGCTAATAAATTCTAATAAAAAGCTATCCAAACTATCATCTCCTTAATGGCAATAATTATATAAAATATTATATCACGGTAAAGGTGAATCAAAAATATTTTCATGGAACTAGTATAGAACTAGTGTAATTTATAAAAATAAATTTTCTGTGAATTTTAATTCTGTTTTACAAACCTAAAGTTTATGCATATAGTAATTCACTGGAAGGTACCCATTGATAATATATTAAAAGTTGGAACTTCTTAACTAGAAGAGAAATAATGAAATTGTTTAAAATTGAATGTTTACAATTGGTTTTAAGTAATATTCTAAAAAATAAAAGTATTTTTATTAATTCAAAAAGAATAAATAATCATAATGTTATTTTTTTAGCAAGAAAACATTTTTGAAGTTTCAATTTCATATTTTAACGACTTTGCATAAAATTTTATTTTTATACTAAATTGGGTTGTAAATAAGTAAAATCAATGATAAACTTTTAAGAAAAATATTCTGAATTTTCGTTAAAACGAATAAATTGCAAAATATGCAATGGTTTATAATTCGGGATAGAAATTACTTAGGAGGTAGTTTATGGATTTACAAGTCATTGTTGATTTTCTAAATGGTATTATATGGAGTGATTTTTTAGTTTATTTACTTCTTGGAACAGGGATATTTTTCACAGTTATCTTAAAATTCCCACAAGTTAGATTAATTAAAGATATGGTATCTCAAATGATTAGTGGAGATAGCTCAGACTCTGGAGTTTCTTCTTTTCAGGGATTTGCTATGGCGCTTGGAGGAAGAGTTGGTACAGGTAATATAGCTGGGGTTGCAACTGCAATCGGGGTCGGTGGACCAGGAGCTGTCTTTTGGATGTGGGCAATCGCTTTCCTTGGAGCGGGTTCGGCATACATAGAGTCGGCACTTGCACAGGTTTATAAAGAGGAAATGGATGGAGAATATAGAGGTGGGCCTTCTTATTACATAGAAAAAGGTCTTGGAATAAAGTGGTTTGCAGTACTTTTCGCTATATCAGCAGTACTTGGAGTAGGGATATTCCTTCCTGGAGTACAGGCGAACAGTATAGCAAGTTCGGTAGGGTCGGCATTTGGTCTTTCTCCTTATCTAACTGGAGCTATAGTTGTAGGACTTCTTGCTACGGTAGTATTTGGAGGAACTAAACGTATAGGTAAGGTTGCAGAGATAATAGTACCAATAATGGCAATAATATATATAATAGTAGCTCTTGTGATTATAGGTGTAAACATAACAGCACTTCCAGATGCGTTTATGCTTATAATAAGATCAGCATTTGGAGCAGATGCGGCATTTGGAGCAATAATAGGTACTGCAATTTCTTGGGGAGTAAAAAGAGGTATATACTCAAATGAGGCTGGTCAAGGGACAGGTCCTATGGCAGCTGCTGCGGCAGAGGTTTCTCACCCTGCAAAGCAAGGTCTAGTACAGGCATTTTCTGTATATGTTGATACACTTTTCGTATGTTCAGCTACGGCTTTTATGATAATAATCACGGGAATGTACAATGTTGCTGATGATGCAGGTGGGTTCTTAGTTGAAAATATTCCTGGGGTTGAGATAGGTCCTAACTACACTCAGATGGCTGTAGACACTTTAATACCAGGATTTGGACAAGCTTTTGTGGCAATAGCACTTTTCTTCTTTGCATTTACTACACTTCTTGCATATTACTACTATGCTGAGACGAATGTTGCATATCTGTTTAAAGGTTCTAAAAATCATAAGACTTATTTCTTCTTCACTAAGATTGCTCTTTTAGCAATGACATTCTATGGATCTATCCGTACAGCGAATCTTGCTTGGGGACTTGGAGATATCGGTGTTGGTCTTATGGCGTGGCTTAATATTATTGCTATATTAATGCTTAGTAAAGTAGGTATAGCTACTTTAAGAGATTATGAAAAGCAAAAGGCTGAAGGAAAGGACCCAATATTCGTACCTGAAGACCTTGGAATAAAAAATGCTGATGTATGGAAAAAAATATCAGTAAAATATAAAAAGAAAGCTTCAGAAAAAGTTTCTTAATTAAAAATATTATTATCAAAAAGCACTTTAGAGCTTAAAAACTCTAAAGTGCTTTTTGTGATTACAAAATAATATTTTAGAAAATGTTTTATATTTTAATGTCTATATTTTTTATATTATTCTATTAAAATAGATATTTAACTGTTCATTAACTTAGTATTAACAACCCCTTAACTTTTAAAAAAATATTTATCCCGAATTATTCATAAAAAAATAATTTAGGCTCTTAATTCAGAAATTAGAAAATTCCACAATAAAAGTTCTTAATTTTAGTTTTCTACTCA
>NZ_JAGGLI010000021.1 GCF_017874355.1 Acetoanaerobium pronyense | reverse complement strand
CACGAGCAAGCCTCAATAATAATCACTTCTAATAAAGGGCTTGAAGATTGGTCAGAGCTGTTGGGCGATCCAGCCCTAACTACAGCAGTTTTAGATAGGTTAACATATAAATGTGAGCTCTTTAATATGACTGGAAAAAGCTATCGCTTAGAAAATAGAAAATCCCTATTTTAGGGAAAGTTATATTCCAAAAAATAGGGAAAATTATTTGCCGAAATTTATACAAAAATGCTTGCCGGTAACAATCCGACACCATGGAAAGGATTTTATTATGAAAGATTGCTTTAATTATACAAGGGAAGAAAGTATATCTTTAGCCGAAAAATTATATCCTAAACTTATATATAGCTTGGCAAAGATAGAAGGTGTAGAGGCTTCTTTACTTGACATTCAAAATATTTTAAATGAGAATAATATAAGCTCTGAAATAATAAATGAGCATGATTTAGAAGTTATAATAAATTTAAAAAATGCATGGAATTTTGTATTGGAAAATATAGATTTAAATCTAAATTTAGATTTTATTTCTCATATAAACTATTATGTATCAATGAATCATAGTCTTGAGTGGGGCAAACTTAGAAGTGGAGAAGTAGGAATTTCTGGTGTGAAGTTTAGACCTAAAGTTCCTATAGAAGATGAAGTTACAATCAATATTACGAAAATTTTAGATTCTGAATTATCTACAACTGAAAAAGCATTAAGATTGATGCTATGGGGATGCCGAAGTCAGTTATTTTGGGATGGAAATAAAAGAACCAGCATTTTGGCAGCAAATAAATTACTTTTATCTAAAGGAAAAGGCTTATTAATAGTTAATGATGAATATATAAATGATTTTAATGAAATTCTATCTGATTTTTATGAAACTAATAACTATTTTAAGGCTACAGAATTTTTACAGGACAAATGTCTAGTGGTTTTTTAGTAAAGAGAGGTTTTTAATGGATAAAAAAGATAATAATTTTCCCTGTAATAAGTTGAGTAATGATAACAATATTACATTAAATAATATCAATGAAGATATAGTGTATGCTGATGATTTAGAAGTAGAATTAATTTCAAAAAATATTTTATCGAAATATATAAAAGCTTTTGAGGAGTTAGCAAAATGAAAAAAATAACTCAGAGCCAAATAATAAAGATGCATAATCTATTAATAAATGAAACTGGTGGAAGCAAAGGATTAAGAGACTCCAAGCTTTTAGAATCAGCAATCAATTCACCATTTCAAACCTTTTATAACCAAGAACTTTATCCAGAAATAGAAACAAAAGCTGCAAAGCTAGGATATTATTTAGTGAAAAATCATCCATTTGTTGATGGTAATAAAAGAATAGGAGTATTGTTATTCCTAGTATATCTTGAGATTAATAATATAAAAATTAATGCAACAGATAATGAAATTATAGAGCTAGGATTAGGACTGGCTGATGGAAGTATTGATGATAATGATTTACTTAATTGGATAAAGAAACATAATTCTTAATAATTTAATATAAATAAATCAATATTTTAGATTCTAAATATAAAATTTTAGAATTTTTTTATATAAAGGTTATTCAAGAATATCCAAAAGTCCTATTTGCAAACAACGCTTACCAATACTCACCTAGAAAAACTAGGGTATAAAAGTATTAGTAAGCGCTATCAGTTAATACATTGGTTCCTAATGAATAGCCAAGTACAGAAAGATATAGCTTGGGGGAGAAATTGGTAGTTAAAATAATTATCTACATACTACTCGAATATTACTTGGTTAAAATGTAAATCTTCTTATCATATCCTGCAGACTTTGAGCCATTTCAGAAAGCTCTGAGCTGGCGTTTGCAATTTCTTGGGCTGCTGCTGTTTGCTCTTCTATTGCTGCGGAGGTTTCTTCAGTGGAAGCGGCATTTTCTTCAGAAACTGCTGAAAGCATCTCGATATTTGACATAATATTTTCTTTTTTAAGGTTCATATCATTTGCGGAACCTGATATTTCATTTACTATAAGCTCTGAATTTTTTATTGCAGAGGATATTCCTTCAAAGGTTTCTCTTGTTTTAACAACACTATCTTCCTGAAGTTTCACAATCTTTCCTGCTTCCTCCATTTTTTGAACAGCAACCTCAGCATCAACTTTTAGTTTTTCAACCATATCGTCTATTGTTGTGGTTGTATTTCTTGACTGTTCGGCAAGCTTTCTTATTTCATCTGCCACAACAGCAAAGCCTCTGCCATGTTCACCAGCTCTTGCAGCCTCGATAGATGCATTAAGGGCAAGAAGATTAGTCTGATCCGATATACTTGTTATAAGGGAGCTAGCCTCTCCTATTTTCTGGGAGCTTTCCCTTGTTTTTAGAATACTTTCAAACACTACTTTTGCAGCATTACTATTGTCTTTGGTTTTTTCTCCAAGATCAGTAACAACTTCTATTCCTGAATTTACAAGGTTTGAAATTTCATTAGAGGATTCAAGAAGTTCATTACTTTTAACCTTGTTGCTTTCAATGTCTTGTCCAAGGGAGTCAAGAGATGAAGAGGCTTCTGATATATTTCCTGCCTGCTCTGATGCGCCCTTTGCAATTTCATTAACAGCCTGGGCAACTTCTTCAGATGCGCTTGCAGATTGCTGTGATGTTGCTGTTAGTTCTTCTGATGTAGCAGAAACATTGCTTGATGTATCAGATACATTTATAAGAAGGTCTCTTACATTTTTAGACATTGATATAAGCTCAGTTGCCATAAGGCCAATTTCATCTTTCCTTTTTGTTAGATAGTTAGAAGATTTTGAATCTATCTCACTAAAATCAAGATTCGATTGACGTTTTACAATCTCAGTAAGACTTATTATTGGTTTTGCCAATGATTTTCCAAGGGCAAAAGCTATGAAAATAGATAAAGTAAGAAGCCCAAGTATTATATATATAAGTACTCTAGTAAGATTTAAAACTCCACTAAGAACCTCGCTTTGGTTTGCAGTAATAACTAAAAACCAGTTTGTCCCATCTATAGGCTCAAAAGCAGCATATAAAACTGCTCCATCAAAGGTATATGATGAAATGCCCTGCCTTTCAGATAGTATTTTATTAAATAAATCAGAAACAGGGGCAAATTTTGAATCTGTCTTTGCTACTTCAATAGGTTGAAATTGTTCCATTACAAGTTCACGATTTGGATGGGCAACAGTTACACCTTTATCGTTGATTACATAGGCGTAACCAGTTTCACCGTAGCCCATTTCATTTGTAATATCAGCAAGGGCATTACCATCTCTTCTAGCCAGTAAGACACCCAAAACCCTGCCATTTTCTTTTATGGGAACAGCGTACATAAGAACTGCACTATTTGTAACTCTACTTATCAAAACATCTGAAACTGTAGCTTCTCCAGATAATGCTCGTTTGATATAGTCCCTATCAGATAAATCAGCTATATTATCCTCAAGGATATATCTTGCCTGACCATTTAAATCAACGATTGCCATATCAAGGTATCCAAGTCTTTTTACATCATCTAGTAAGGATTCTCTTTGAATATCAAAATCCATAGTCTGGGTTCTATCTCTTTCAGCAATCTCATTAAGAATATCTAATCTATATTTAATAGCTAGTTCTATTTTTTCTGCTCCTAAATGTGTTACTTGGGACATACCGATTTCAGCTTCCCTAATCATATAGTTACGGCTCATAAATACAGATACACTACCAGTTATAAGAGCTATAGATATTACAAATATACCGATATAAACTGCAATCTTAAGTGCTAATCCCTTTTTCAAATAATTCACTCCTTTTTACATTAGTTTGTTTAACTTTTATTGATTAGTTTTTAAAATCAAAGCTGCATCTTCAGGATTAAGTGGCTTACTAAATAAATATCCTTGGATGTAGTCTGTAGAATGACTTAAAAGCTGGATGTATTCTTCTTCCGTTTCTACACCTTCTGCCACAACTTTAAGATTTAAACCATGAAACATTGAAATTAAACTTTTTATAACCTCTGTATCTTTACGGTCTAAAAACTTATCTTTAATAGATTTATCAAGTTTAATTTTATCTATAGGCATATAAGAAAGATAACTCAATGATGAATATCCTGTTCCAAAATCATCTAAAGATATACATATGCCTAATGATTTGATTTTATTTAGTTTTTTTAAGTTGTCATCCTTATCTTCTAAAAGCATATTCTCGGTTATTTCTAACTCTATAAGGGAAGGACAAATTTCATATTCTTCTAAAAGAAATTTAATAAAATCAAATAAGTTGTCATCTCTAATTTGCCTTGGAGAAATATTTATTGCCACAGGAATTAAATCAAAGTTTCTATCTTGCCAAAACTGTAATTGCTTAAAAACCTCTTGTAAAACCCATCTTCCTATAGGCACTATAAGGCCAGTTTCTTCTGCGATATCTATAAAAACACCAGGACTTAAACTAGAATCTTTTATACGAATAAGAGCTTCAAAAGAAGATGCTTTCTTAGAAACTGAATCATATATAGGTTGATAAAGAAGTTTAAATTGATCCTCTTCAATTGATTTTCTGAGGATGCTTATTACATTCATTTTTTCATCAATCTTATCAGTCATATCAATAGAGAAGTAGCAGTATCGATTCTTGCCAGCTCTTTTTGCTTCATACATTGCAATGTCTGATTTCATTACTAATTCATTTACAGTTGAACCATCTTGTGGATATCTTGATATTCCTATACTTGCAGTTATATAGTTATTTATATCATCTATAGCATTATATTTCTTAAAGTATTCTAAAAGCTTTGAAATAAAGAGATTTATAATATCTTCATTAACAGCATCTTCCATATGAACAATAAATTCATCTCCACCGATTCTATAAGCTTCCGAATTTTCAAGTAAGGCTTTTTTTATAAGTTCACCTATATGAATCAGGACTTTGTCTCCATAGATGTGTCCAATTGTGTCGTTTATATCCTTGAAGTTATCAATATCTATAAGCAATATAACTCCACTTAAATTATTTTTTAGTCTATACTCTAAATCTTGAGAGAATTTCATTCTATTTTTTAATCCTGTTAGAAAATCTTTTTCAGCTAAAAAAAGTATATGTTCTTCATTTGCCTTAATCTCCTCGTATTTAGCTTCCAGTTCTTGTTCACTTAAAAGCAACTTGTTCACTGTTGTTGTAAGAGCTTGATTTGAGTCTATAAGTTTTGTTTGAGTTTTTTGAAGTTTTAATTTGCTATATTTTAATTTAGAGTTGGTTTCAAAGAATTTGTAGGAAGTAAAAGCTAAGAAAAAAGATATGACCCAACCAGTTGAAAGTATTATATAAAATAGATTAGAATTTCCAGAAAACCCATTTTTAGATATTGCCCTTAAAAATACGGGAGTATCATAAATATTAAAATCAATCTCCACTTTATTTAAATCTAAATAACCATTCTGATCATTTGACCATACACAATACATATTTCCTGTAAGAGGATCTACAGAACTTAAGGATATAAAGTTTTCTAACCCTTTATCATAAACACCACTTGCACTTAATGTCTTTTCATAATCAAATACTATTGACAACTGCCCTACATAATCCCCATCTATATCTACAGGTATTCTAACTATTATTCCGTCACCACCTTCAACAAGATTAACAGGTGCAGCAAAAACTGTCCTTAGGTTATTTTTACCATACATTACTAAATCCTTTTGGGATTGTATTAGTGAAAGATCTTTACCTATTACCTCTTTGTATTGTTCGTAAGGGAAGATGTGGGTTACTGTAGTATCTGTTAAATAAAAAATTCTTTGAACTAGATCATCCCTAGACCTGTATACATCATATACAAATCTTTCATATTGATCTTGATCGAAATAACTATTGATTTTTATATAGGTCACTAATCCATATAGCTTAGATATTCTTGAAGTTATTGTATTTTCTATATTTGTTTGAGTAATTAAAAGCTCATCCTTTAAGTTTTGCTTTTTTTTCTCAACTTCCCTTTGAAATTCAACAAAGGCAGTAAAAAGAAAAAGAGAGAAAACTAAGATGAAAATTAATAAAGCTTTAAATATAGAACCTTTATTTATATATCTAGGAAATCTTATCATTAATTAGTCCTCTCTACACCATTCCAAAACAGATTCCATACGTTGTTGGCAAGTATATCAATGTCAAAAACACCCCTATAAAGCATAAATCCATCTAAAATACCGTGGATACAAGTCATAAAAGTTTGAGTAGCTGCAATAGAATTATTAAGAACCACTTCCGGATTGTTTTTTGATAATACTTTTTCGAACTCTCCAATTATATTTTTAGCAAATTCAATCTCTTTTTCTCTAATTAAATCTCTAGATTTTAGAAATAGTTCCTCTGATTCAATAAAAAGAATGAATCTCCAGAATCTTAATTTCTCTATGTCTTTGTAGTAATTTATGAATGAGAAAAAAATAGCTTTAAGCTTTTCTTCTGGAGACTCAATTTGTAAATTAGAAAACTCCTCTATTTTATCTTTAAAAAAGGTAGATACCTCCTCATCAATAACCTGATAAAAAAGATCATCCTTATTTTTAAAATGATTATATATAGATTGCTTTTTTATACCACAGCATTTTGATATTTCAGATAGAGAAGCATTATATCCTTTTTTTGAAAAATACTTAAAAGTGCAATTCATCAACCTTTGTTTAGTCATTTTTAATAACTCCTTTTTTAAACTGACTAGCGTAAGTTTATATAAATATTAACACCATAAATCAATTGTGTCTATTGATAAATTAACTAAAAGTGGGAACAATTTCATCCATGGGTATTCACTATTAAAAATTAAATTGGAAGTATTTACTAAGCTAGAAAAGAGCATACTTATGAAAAGAAACTTATTGAAAGTATGAATAGCAGAAAAATTGGAATTACTTGTGAAATATGTGGGAACAAAGAGTTTATTACTGCTGACATGGCCTAAGATACAGGATGGGATTATCCTCCTAAAATGGGGACTTTTGGAATTTTAGGTCCTCGTACTTGCGGAAACTGTTTAGTTGATGAGACCCTTTTCTGGAAAGTGTCTAGAATTGGCATAAGATCGATCGATGATAGTCGTCTTTGTTCTGGAGAGATAAAAACCTGGAAGAGAATAAAAAATGAACCGAAAAGTTTATTATGTGAGGATTAATAAAAATTAAATGCTTTATATAGTATTGCCGCTAAATGGATGCGGCTAGGAGGAATGAGTTATGAGGTATAGTAATTACACTATTGATATTCCATCAGGTGCGACAATAAGAGAGCAGATTGAAAATAGAGGAATGAAGCAAAAAGAGTTTGCTCTAAGAATGGGTTTATCAGAAAATCATATAAGTAGATTGATTAATGGACAAGTAGAGTTGACTCAAGATGTTGCATTGAGATTAGAATCTGTTTTAGGTATTCCAGTAAGCTTTTGGAATAACATGGAAGTTATTTACCTTGAAAAATTGAAATGTATTGAAGATAAAGATGATATGGATATAAAGAAATGAAATAAAAGTAAGAAGTTAATAGTTGATTTATGTTCAATTATTATTTTAACATTTTTTTATTTTCAATATATCTATTTTATTTTTAACAAGATGAATAGGGACACAAAGCTCAGAAGCTATATCTGAATAAGTATGGCCTGCTAAAACCAATTCTAAAAACTTAGGTTCATCAATCAAAAGCTCAGCAGCAAAAATATTAGCTTCACGTTCTGGTTTTGAAGACATGTCAAATAAGCCAAATTCTCTTATAGCAAAGTTTTTGGCAAAATGAAGATGAAGCCTATCATGGCCAAGTTCATGGGCGCAAATCACTGGCTTTAAATCTTCTGAAATGTTTTTATTTATAACTATATATTTCATTCTAGACTGATAGTAATAATACCCTTTTAAGTTGCCAAGGTCATGGTATATGATATCTATATTAAGGCCCTTGGCAATTTCAAAAGGATCTCTAGTTTTATACTTTCGTGTAAGTTTGTCTACCTCTTCAAGTATTCTACTTATCATAATATATTCCCTCTCTATTTTTTAGGTTCCCCAATTCCCTTTTTCCCATATTTTTTTCTAGATTTTGATTTTGCATCAAAATAAAGTTCAGTTATTGATTGAAAGAAAGCATCTTTATCCTCATCCGAAAGACTTCCACCAGAAAATATAGCTGCTGTTTTTTCTAGTAAATTTTCTGCCTCTTTTTTCCCCTTATAACCAAAGTTTTCTTTAGCAGTAGATATAAACTCATCTTTATATTCAATTTTAATATTTTGTTTATTAGAATCTATTTCTGTATCATCTAATAGATAATCTATAGACACATCAAAAATATCTGCAAATCCATTGATTATTTTCTGACCTTTTGGAAATCTAGTTCCGTTTTCATAGTTACAAATAGTTTTCTGAGTAACACCAATTTTTTCAGCTAGTTCAGATTGTGAAAATCCTCTTTTCTTTCTTAATTCCTTTATTTTTTCTCCAAAGTTCATTTTGAATTCCTCCAGTTAAGTATATTTTAACACAAAAACGAACATATGTTCTTTTTGATATTGACTAAATTATTAAAACGATATATACT
The DNA here is from genome assembly GCF_017874355.1 of Acetoanaerobium pronyense. Taxonomy (GTDB): domain Bacteria; phylum Bacillota; class Clostridia; order Peptostreptococcales; family Filifactoraceae; genus Acetoanaerobium; species Acetoanaerobium pronyense. The sequence continues at coordinate 42,012 of NZ_JAGGLI010000021.1, read as the reverse complement.
TTAAAATAGAACGAAAGTACTTAAATATATTTTAATATTAGAACAGAGGTTATGTCAATGCTATAAGCAGAAAGGAGTGCATAATTATGGACCTGTTTTTTAATGAAATTAATAATAGAAAGCAAAAGCAATTGCAGATAATGAAAAATAATGAAATTAATCCAAAGCATTACCACAATACAAAACTTTTACTAAAGCTATATAACAAAGTTCTTTGGAGGATTAACAATAATTTTCAAATCATAGAGGATGAGTGCAGTTATACTACTGGAAAAAAGATGGATGAATTAGTAGATAATTTATTAGATGCAGAAATGTTTGTATCTGAAGCAAGACTAGAAAGTAGACTTCAATCAATAAAAGATAGTAGAGAGATTATAAAGTTAATAGATAAAGCTCTGATTATGCTAAAATCATATCCTGATAATGAAGAAAGGTATTACTGGATAATATATAAGGCATATATAACACCTGAAAAATGCAATGAAAATGATATTATTGATTTCCTACGTTGCTCTAGAGCGACTTATTTTAGAGAAAAGAAAAAAGCTATAACTATATTTAGCACTATTCTTTGGGGATACCTAATCCCAGAACTATTAGATGAAAATAATGATATAGGCTTGATACATTCATGATACTAAATAGATACTTTATTGGTACTGACATAAAATTTTAATAATGATAGCATTGATACAATAGGATTAATATGCATTAAATGAGCCCCTGAAACTCGTGAAGTTTCAGGGGTTTTTTTATGCCTAAAATCCAATTTAATAACCATATTTTAAAGAAGGAGTCGCACATTTCGTGTGGCTCCTTTTTTCGTTTAGAAAGGGGTGTTTCAAATGTCAAAAGAAAAGAAAAGCTTAGAAATGGTTCATGAGTTTTTAAAAGAGCAGGAGAAAAAAGACAAAAATCAAGACAGGAGATATTACAGACATAATATTTCACTAGAGTATTTAGAGAAAAAATTTGTTCCTTTAAAAGTAGAAAACTATAAATGCGATTCTGATGTAGAAAAAGAAGCAGAGGCATTATTGGCATTTATAGATGCTATTAGTAATGAACACCTAATAAAAGCCTTAAAAAAGCTAACTAAATCAGATTTGGAAATAATAGAACTCAAATATAGGTTTGGTCTATCTATTAATGAAATTGCAATAAAGCTCAGCCTTAATAATGAATCAACTAAAAAAAGACATCAAAGAGCACTTGCCAAATTAAGAAAAGATTTAAAATAAAAATTTTTAATTTTTTTGTCCCTTTTTATCCTTTCTCAAGGCTATATAGTGAGGGCATTTTTCTAAGCCCTCCTATGTTCCTTGAAAAAAGAATACTAAGTACTTTAAGTACATTACTGTGCATAGGGACAAACCCTTAAGCAACATGAAGGAAACGCCAAGAAACTCAAATAATAATGAAAAATTATATTTTGGGCTGAGCGATAAATTTCTGTTCAAAACGAATTTGATAAATTCGATTGCCATAACCTGCGCAGGAAAATAATGATACTTCTGCTTAGTCCTAACTCATCGTATGGAGAGCAGCTCGCATAATGTGGGAGAGGCGAAGAGCCTATGATACTTACTAATCATAAGTAGCTTAAAGTATTTATATTAATAAAAATTAAATCACAATAATTATTTTAGATAGACTATTAAATATTTTGAATTACTACCTTATTATAAGTTAAAAGTAGGTGAGTAAATATGTTTGAAAATTTTCCAGATGTTGTTAATGTAAGTGAATTAAGTAATATGCTAGGGATCTGTGAAAAGACTGCATATAGTTTGCTTAGAAATAACAAAATAAAATATATTAAGATTGGACGAGTATATAAAATTCCTAAAATCTATGTAATTGAGTTTTTATATAAAAAAAATTAATCCAAAGTCAGCATCTTTACTTTTCTAAAGATATTGACTTCATATACTGTATAACCTAATATAAAAGTATCACAATTAGGTGTACATGCTAAATAACACAGGAGGGTAAAATGATAGCAGGTCATCTACAAGAAAAGAAGGGTCTTTATTATGTAGTACTAAGCTATAAAGATAATCAAAATAAGAGAAAAACTAAATGGATATCCACTAAGCTACCAATAAAAAATAATAAAAAGAGAGCAGAACAAATTTTAACTGATTATAAAATAAAATATGACACGATACTAAATGGAAATATTAATACTGAATCTAATAAAGCTGATGAAAAGAAAGTTGAAGACTTATTATTTACAGATTTCATTAAAGACTGGTTAGAGCTGGTAAAGCCAAATTTAGAAAAAACCAGCTATTCGTCCTATCAGTACATTATTCATAAAAGGATAATCCCTTATTTTGAAAAATATTCAATAACTGTCTCTGAGATTAGGGCTTATCATATACAAAAATTTTATCAATATGCTCAATCAAAGTATAATTTATCAAATACTACATTGATAAGGTATCATGCTAATATTAGAAAATCATTACAATATGCTTTGAAATTAAAATTAGTAACTGTCAATGAGGCCGATTTAGTAGAGAAACCTAAAAAGCAACAAGTGATATATAATTATTACAACGATAGAGAAATATCAGAATTGTTAGAGAGAGTAAAAGGACTAAAAATAGAATATGCTGTTAAAATGGCAGTATACTATGGGCTTAGAAGAAGTGAAATATTAGGATTGAAATGGGAAGCTATAGATTTTGATAAAAAAATAATTACAATAAAGCATACAGTAACAGAAATTAAAGAAAATGGAAAAGTAAAAGAAGTTGAAAAAAATAGAACTAAGAATAAGGGGAGTTATAGAGTTTTGCCTCTTCTTCCTGAAATTGAAGAATATTTACTTGAAATCAAGAAAAATCAGGAAAAGAATAAAAAAATAGCAAAGTCATCCTATCACGATGAATTTGCTGGTTACATTTATTTAGACGAATTGGGAATTCGTACTAAGCCTAATTATATTACTCAACATTTTAATATATTCCTAAAAAAGAACAAAATGAAAATGATAAGATTTCATGATTTAAGACATAGTTGTGCAAGTATACTTATTGCAAATGGAATAAGTTTAAAAGAAATTCAATTATGGTTAGGTCATAGTGATTATTCAACAACTGCAAACATATACGTCCATTTAGACTCCACTTCTAAAAATAATACCGCCTCTGTCATATCAAATGCAATTTCTAAAGCTAATTGTTAATAGCCTAAAAATATTTGGAGAGAACTTTGGAGAGAACTTTTTAAATAAATTGGTGCGGGCGAAGGGATTTGAACCCCCACATAGTCACCTATGGCGGATTTTGAGTCCGCTGCGTCTGCCGTTCCGCCACGCCCGCCTACCAAAATATAATAGCATAGAAGCATTATCAAATCAATACTTTAATGAGTTGGAACTTATTAATCTTTCTGATATAATTTGATGACAGTAAGTTTATAGTACACCTATATATTGAGGGGGCATTACATGATGAGAGAATTGTTAGTAATAATAGATGGAAATAGTTTAGTAAATAGAGCTTTTTATGCACTTCCAGAGCTTATGAATAAAAAAGGACAGCATACCAATGCAATTTATGGATTTACAAACATCCTTTTTAGAATATTAGAAGAATATAATCCAACCTACCTTACTATAGCATTTGATCTTAAGGCTCCAACCTTTAGACATAAAGAGTATGAAGGCTATAAAAGCCATAGAAAAGGGATGCCAAATGAGCTAAGGGAGCAAATAGAGCCACTCAAAAAAACTATTGATGCCTTTGGTATAAGCAGACTTGAGCTTGAGGGGTATGAAGCTGATGATATAATCGGTACAGTTGCCAAGGTATATGAAAAGCAAAATATAGATGTATATATAATAACTGGAGACAAGGATGCTCTTCAGCTCGCATCTGATACAACGAAGATATTACTTACTAAAAAAGGAATTTCAGAGCTTGATATTTATGATGAAAAAGCTCTTAAGGACCAATATGGAATCACGCCTCTTCAATTTATTGACCTAAAGGGTCTTATGGGAGACAAGTCTGATAATATACCGGGTGTTCCTGGGATTGGAGAAAAAACAGGACTCAAGCTTCTACTTGATTATGGTAGTCTTGAAGATGTATATGAAAACCGTGATAGCTTAAGTGCAGGGCTTAAAAAAAAGCTTGAAGAGAATTATGATCAGGCATTTTTAAGTAAAAGGCTAGCAACGATTGTTACTGATATGCCTATCGAAATTGATTTGAATGAACTTAGGCTTAGAGAAAAAAATATTGAAGAGCTCTGTGCATTATTCAATGAATTTGAATTCAATACTTTACTTAGCAAAATAAAGACTACTCCAAATCCTGAAATTATATCTAGGGAAATGAAGCTTATAAAAGTTGATAAAGATAATCTTGAAGCTTTTAAAATTAGTGCAAATAAAAGTAAGGAAATTTTTATTAAAGCATCAGCACATAAAGGAAATATAAGACATAGAAAAATAAGTAGCTTGTTTATAAAAATAGATGATAAACTATACCTTTTTAAAGAAGATGATGTAATTCTTATAAAAGATATTTTAGAGGATGAAGGCATTAAAAAATCTGGATTCGATTTAAAGCAGGATTATATTTTGCTTTTACCTTATGAAATTGAGCTAGATGGGATATACTTCGACGTTGAGATAGGGGAGTACTTGATTGACTCATCAGGAACCAATAATGATTTGAGCATATTATCAAAGAAATATGGAGCTGGTGACATAAAATCAAAAGAAGATTTTTTTGGAAAAGGAAAATCCGAGAAAAATCTTATGGAAATTCCTGAGCAAGAGTTATTTCTTTATTATTGGGATGTCCTTGAAACAACGGAAAGATTAAAAGATATTATGATGCCTCTAATCAAAGAAAATGAAATGGAAAATCTTTTCTTTGAAATAGAAATACCGCTTATAAAGGTACTGGGAGATATGGAGTACCATGGAATCATGGTAAGAAAGGATGTACTGGATAATCTCAAGGAAAAATTCTCTATTGAAATATCATTACTAGAAAAAGATATTTATTCTTATTCAGGGGAAGAATTTAATATAAATTCTCCAAAACAACTTGGTCATATACTTTTTGATAAGCTTGAGCTTCCGGTAATAAAAAAGACAAAAACTGGATACTCTACAAATGCGGAAGTGCTTGAAGCCTTAAAGGAGAAGCATCCAATAATTGGGAAAATAACCCTTTATAGACAGTATACTAAGCTACAATCCACATATGTAGAAGGGCTATCAAAGATTATAAACCCAGATACTGGGAGGATTCATTCTTCATTTAACCAAACTATTACTACGACAGGGAGGATTTCATCTACAGATCCAAACCTTCAAAATATACCAGTACGATTAGAGCTTGGACGTGAGCTTAGAAAGGTATTTGTTTCAAAAGAAGAGAGTATATTAGTGGATGCGGATTATTCCCAGATAGAGTTAAGAGTTCTTGCTCATATATCAGATGATAAAAACCTTATAGAAGCTTTTTCTAAAAATATAGATATCCATACAGCAACTGCATCGGAGGTTTTTAATGTTGCTATTGAGGATGTAACAAAGGAACTAAGAAGTGCCGCAAAAGCAGTGAATTTTGGGATTGTCTATGGAATTAGCGATTTTGGACTCTCAAACAACTTGGGAATTCCTGTAAAGATAGCAAAGGAATATATAGAGAGTTATTTTGCAAAGTATCCTAATGTAAAAAAATATATGGAAGACGTAGTAAAAGATGGAGAAACAAAGGGGTATGTATCCACGCTTTTAGGGAGAAGAAGATATATTCCTGAAATTAGCTCGAAGAATTTTGTTGTCAAATCACTTGGTAAAAGACTGGCAATGAATACTCCAATCCAGGGGACAGCCGCAGATATTATAAAAATAGCTATGCTAAAAGTATGGCAAAGAATAAGAAAAGAAAAGTTAGAATCTAGATTAATTCTTCAAGTACATGATGAGCTTATAGTAGAAGCCCCGGAAAATGAAAAGGAAATTGCAATAAAAATCCTAAAAGAAGAGATGGAAAATGCAGTTAAACTAAATGTACAGTTAAAAGCGGATATTGAATCTGGAAAATCATGGTTTGATACGAAGTAGGAGAGTGAAATGATTACGGTAGGGCTTACTGGTTCGATAGGGACAGGAAAATCAACTGTTACAAAATACCTTTTAGAAAGAGGATATAAGGTAATAGATGCAGATAAGATATCAAGGGATGTTGTAAAAAAAGGAGAGATAGGGTACTTTAAACTGTTAGACTACTTTGGAAAGGAAATAATTGATAAAGAAGAAAATATAGATAGACAAAAACTTTCAAAGATAGTTTTTTCTGACAAAGAAAAACTAGAAAAGCTCAACTCTATACTTCATCCTGTTATAATAGACAAAATTAGTGAACTAGAAAACGTCTATAAAAATAAAGGGGAGGCTATTGTTTTTATAGACGCTCCTTTATTGATTGAGACTAAGCTTTATGAAAATGTAGACAAAGTAGTTCTTATTACAGCTGATGAAGATATACAGATTAAAAGAATCATAAAAAGAGATAATATAGATGAGACTAAGGCTAGGAGAATAATTAATGCTCAAATGAGCTTTGAGGAAAAAAGAGTTTTTGCAGATTTCATTTTAAAAAACAATGAAAGCAGAAAAAAGTTATTTGAAAGCCTGGAAATTATATTACAAGAGCTTGTAAAGGTATAGAATATGAAAAAAAACAAGTCAAATATATATATCCTAATGGCGTTAATAATAATTTTAGCTTTTTTAGCTGAAAATAAATTAAATTTTACTGAAAGGTTAAAATATCCATTAAGATATGAAACTATAGTTTATGAAAACGCAGAATTATATAATGTAGACCCCTATCTTATATATGCTGTAATGAAAGCTGAAAGCGGTTTTTTCCCTTATGCAAAGTCCAGAAAAAATGCAAAAGGACTTATGCAGATAGCTCCAATCACATGGGAATGGGCTTGTAATGAAACTGGTGCAAATATCTCTAGCATATATTCCCCTTTTTATAACATAAAGGTGGGAGCTTGGTATCTTTCTGCACTTTTAAAAGAGTTTGAAAATGAAAACCTTGCAATAGTCGCCTATAATGCGGGTTCAGGCAATGTTCAAAACTGGATAAGTCAAGGAAGGCTTGATGGAGAAGACTTTACTAAGTGGGATATTCCTTTTCCTGAAACAAAGAGTTACATCTATAAAGTAAATGAATTCAAATCTTCATATATTAAGCTGTACGAAGAGTTAGATTAATTATAAATAGACATATTGACAGGGTTTTCAATAAATGATATTATTTTTCTCGGGTGAACTGTGATTTAGTTTTGCCCGTATAAGCGAGAGTGCTGGAATCGGCAGACAGGCACGTTTGAGGGGCGTGTATCTTAGGATGTGTGGGTTCAAGTCCCATCTCTCGCACCACAGATAAAGTAAAAGACCCATCTATTATAGATGGGTCTTTTACTTTATCTGCAAATTTTAGCTTACTATTTTTTTCGTAAAATATTTCTGTCTCTAAAAATGTTAGACTTTCATTAAATAGAGTCTTCTTAATTTCAAAGACCCTTCTGCTGTATCTGCTGCTTTGATGTCCATTTCTCATTACTTTTTTCATTCCGCCTTCTCCAAAGTTATATGCCATTAGGGCTTGATGTGAATTCCCATACTTTTCAACAAGTCCTCCAAGAATAATAGCGCCTGCTCTTATATTATCATAAGGATCAAGCATATCATCAAGGCCAGCATTAGAAAGCCACTTGTGATTTGACTTGTTAATCTGCATCAATCCATAGTCATTGGTTTTGCTGATTAAATCTAATTTGAAGGTTCCGCCAGTCTCTACCCACATAATTGAAAGAAGAAGTTTATGGTCGATTTCGTACTCAAGCGATATTTCGTAGACGTATTTTTGAAGTTCTTCAGACAATGGGATATCATATATGGGATGAGTATCTTTTTCTTCAATTATATAAGGATGGGTGTTATATGTGTCCATCAGCTGGATTACTGGTCTATTATGCTCTTTAGCAGTTTGAAAATCTGCATATGAAGGAGATAAGAAAAAAGAAGTTATAGTGAGAAACAGCAGTGAATTTTCTAAAATCATTAAATCACTCCTTTTTTTATTTTTTCACAGGTTATGGATTATATTATAAAAAAAACTTTTAGTCAAACTTTAATTAGTTCCATTGTAATTATATATATCCCAAAAATGATAAATTAAGTCAAATATGTTATTATATATTTAGAAAATAGATTTTTAATCTTTAAAATATAATAGATGAGTCAGGGTGAGTCTGTTGGTAGGTATGAGAACTATAAAAACTGCTATAGCTGTAATGATTTCTATTATTGTTTCTATGAGACTCAATGTTAACTATCCTCTATTCGTTACAATAGGGGCTATTGTATCTATGCAAAGTAGCCTAAATGAATCCTTTCAAAGCGGCCTCAATAGAATACTAGGAACAATTGTAGGGGCTGTAATTGGAATTATATTTTTTAATATAAGTCCAAATAACATAGTTCTTACAGGCCTTGGGATTATTCTTTTAATAACAATAAATAATAAGATGAACTGGTCAAAGTCACTAGTTATATCTCTTATAGTTTTTTCTTCGATTATGATGAGCTATGGACAAGATGTTGTTCTCAATTCTGCACTTAGAGTTATAGATACAACTCTTGGAATTATAATTGCTTTTGTAATCAACACTGTGATTTCCCCTCCAAAACATGAGGAAAAAATATATATAAATGCTGTGGAGCTAATTGATAGTGCTTATTTAGAATTTAAGTCTTATCTGCTTTCTGATACGGAGTTAAATGTAAAAGATATTCAAGAAAAACTTGAAGCCTTGTCCCAGCTTTTTGATATTTACAAATCAGAATTTATACAAAATGAAAAAAAAATATTAGTTGAAAAAGATGTTATGAGAATTTTATTTCTTATGGATGAAGTTGCTCACAACTTTAGCATAATTAACTCAATGAAAAAAGAAATTTCTAGTAAAAATGCTCTAGGAATCTATAATAAGCTCAATATAAAAGTGAATGAAAGTCCTGAAAATGATACTGAAGATTTTTTGGTATACAATTATCATATTAAAATTATTACAAACGATATTAGTAAAATGAAAAAACTAGAAATTTATAGATATAGTTGAAATATTTGCACACTTTAAAACCTTATAGTATAATTAAATAGAATTTAACAGATAGACTAAATATGTAATCAAAAATTAGCTTTCATTTTAAAAATGCAAATTAAATTAACTAGCATAGGAGGTACTAATCATGAAAAAAGTCTTAATTTCATGTGCTCTGATAGCCAGCAGTTTCTTTACTATGACAGGAATATCCCATGCCAATGCATATAAAACAGCAGAAATCATTGTTCCTATTCAAGATATAAAACAGGAAGCAGCAGAAACATCTCTTGTTATTTCAAAGGTAGCAATGGGACAAGAGGTACTAATTCTTGAAGAAAATGGAAACTGGTCAAAAATAAAATTTGGTGCAGGGATAGAAGGATATATAGACAGCTCTTCAATGAAAGTTTTAAAAACAGGAATTATTAATAAAGATAGAGTTAATCTTAGGATGTTTCCTACAACAGAAAGTGATGTAATTACAATTATGGGAGTAGGCAGCATGGTTCAAGTAGTAAGTCAAGAAGCTCAATGGAGCAAAATAAGATTTGAAGATAAGGAAGGTTATGTTTTTAACGAACTTTTAACTGTAAATACTAAAGAAAATACCACCACCAATAGGGGTGATATGAGAAGTTCGGACAAGATTTTAGAGGTTGCTTATTCAAAGCTTGGCTCTCCTTACAAATTTGGGGGAACAAGCAGTAGCGGATTTGACTGCTCAGGCTTTGTGCAATATACATATAAGAATGCTTTAAATATAGAGCTTCCAAGAGTATCCTCAAGTCAAAGTAAGGCAGGTACTCAAGTTTCAAGAGAGGAACTTCAGCCTGGAGATATAGTATACTTTGATACTACAGGAGGCAGAAGTAAAGTCACACATGTAGGGATATACATATCAAATGATGAATTTATACATGCGTCATCGGGAAAAGTAAGACAAGTAGTAGTATCATCGCTAAATGAAAGACATTATAAAAATGGATATCTTGGTGCAACTAGAATAATAAACTAACCTAATTTTAGGTTAGTTTTTTGCATTAAACACTGCATATTGTTAATTTATTATTTAAACTTATCATTTGATGAAAATGTAGTATACTTAATAAGGATGTCAATTATACCCTGACCATTTATTTTTTTGGACAGAGTTTTATAAAAATCTATTTATAATTATACATTTTAAAGGAGGTAGTAACGTTAATGAAGCTTTTAACCTTTAAAGGAGGAGTTCATCCTAGCCATAACAAAGAGGCTACAGAGCATCTTCCGTTAGAAAAAGCTAACAGCCCTAAAGTTGTATACATATCAATGTCTCAACATATAGGAGCACCCTGTAGTCCCCTTGTAAAAGTCGGTGACGAAGTAAAGGTCGGACAAAGGATTGGAGAACCTCAAGGATTTGTATCTTCTCCTGTTCATTCTTCTGTTTCCGGTAAAGTAAAAGCAATAAAAATGATGACTTCACCAGGTGGGCAGATGACTCAGTGCGTAGTCATTGAAAACGATTTTACAGATGAAATCTTTGAAGAAATAAAACCATATGGAAAATTTGAGGATTTAAGTTCATCTGCAATTCTAGAAATTGTAAAAAATTCAGGTCTTGTAGGTATGGGTGGAGCGACATTTCCAACAGCTGTAAAGCTAAGCCCTCCAAAAGAAAAACCAATAGACACAATTATACTTAATGGCGCAGAGTGTGAACCGTATTTGACGGCTGACCATAGACTGATGCTTGAAACTCCTGAGGATGTTGTTGAAGGCTTACTAGCTATAATGAAAGCCTTAAATGTTACAAAGGGTTACATAGGAATAGAGGACAATAAGCCAGATTGCATTAAAGCAGTTTCTAAAGCAGCTGAAGGAAAAGCAGGCGTTGAGGTTGTTGGACTTAGAACTAAATATCCACAAGGAGCAGAAAAGCAGCTAATTTATGCATGTACAAAAAGAGAAGTTCCTTCTGGTGGACTTCCAATGGATGTAGGAGTAGTTGTGAATAATGTGGCAACTGCGGCTCAGCTTGCTAAAACTATAAGAACAGGTATGCCTCTTATAGATAGAATCTGTACTGTAACAGGAAGTGCAGTCAAAAACCCTAAAAACCTATTAATAAAAATTGGAACACTTTATAATGAGATAATTGAGGAATGCGGAGGTTTTTCTACTCCACCATATAAGGTTATAAGTGGAGGACCTATGATGGGAATATCTCAATTTACACTAGAGGTTCCATCAAATAAAGGATCTTCAGGGATATTATGTGTAACAGAAGACGAAGTGAAGCCAAAAGAAACTCAAAACTGTATGAGATGTGCAAAGTGTGTGAATATATGTCCTGCCGGCTTACAGCCACTTTTTATTAGTGCATATTCTCTTAATGATGACTACGAAAAAGCTGCTTCTTATAGGGCATTAGACTGTATTGAATGTGGATCATGTTCATTTATATGTCCATCAGGCAGACCGCTACTTCAGTCAATCAGAGTAGCAAAAAAAGAAATACTAGCTAAAAGAAGAAAAGAATCAAAATAGGGAGGGAAATTTTAATGGAAATGCCTAAGTTGACGCTATCCTCATCTCCTCATGTGAGCTCGAAAGAAGATGTTTCTTCTGTAATGAGAGATGTAGTAATAGCTTTACTGCCTGCCGCATTAGCAGGAGCTTATTATTTTAGAACTGGTGCAATTATAAATATGATTGTAGGAGTTATAGGTGCAGTAGCTACAGAATTTATTATCCAAAAGCTTCTCAAAAGAAAAGTTACAATTAAAGATTTCAGTGCAGTTGTTACTGGACTTCTAATAGCTTTTAACGTTCCAGCAACACTTCCTTGGTGGATGACTCTAATCGGTTCGATTTTTGCAATTGCAGTTGCAAAACAGCTATTTGGAGGACTAGGACATAATTTTATTAATCCTGCACTTGCTGCAAGAGCAGTGCTTTTAGCTTCTTGGCCTGTAGAAATGACAAATTGGGTTGCACCAGGTCCTGATGCTATAGCGGCGGCTACACCCCTTGCTGTACTAAAGGGTGCAGAAGCTGGAGCTTCTAGTGCGTCTATATTTGATCTTTTAATAGGAAATGTAGGAGGATCTATTGGAGAAACTTCTGCTATTCTTCTGATTCTAGGAGGCCTTTATTTAATATATAGAGGTGTAATTACATATGTTATACCTACATACTATATTGGAACAGTTGCTGTACTTAGCTTTTTATTTTCTGGTTTTGATGTTTCTATGGTTGGCTATAATCTTTTTGCAGGTGGACTTATACTTGGAGCATTTTTTATGGCAACAGACTATTCATCATCCCCTGTAAATCAAAAGGGCCAAATAATATATGCAATTGGATGTGGTCTTTTAACGGCTGTTATTAGATACTATGGAGGATACCCGGAAGGAGTTTCTTACTCAATACTTCTTATGAATGTAGCTACTCCTCTTATAGACAAATATGTTTCACCTAGAGTTTTTGGGGAGGTGGCTAAATAATGAAAAATGACATACTTAAACTAGGCTTGATTTTATTTCTTATAACTGCAATAGCTGCTTTTTTACTTGGAGTTGTAAACGAAGTTACATCCCCTGTTATTGAGAATCAAATCGAGCAGGCTAATAATCAAGCAAGACAAGATATACTTCCAGAGGCTGACTCATTTGAGCTTATAGATAGAGATTTTGGACCAGATGTAGAGGAAGTTTATGAAGGGAGAAGTGGTTCATCTGTAGTTGGGTATACTATCAAAACCATGCCCAAAGGATATGGTGGAGAGATAGAGGTTACTACGGGAATAAACCTAGATGGAAACATATCTGGGGTATCTATAGGAGTAATGACGGAGACTCCTGGTCTTGGGGCTAAAATAACTGAACAGTCTTACTTAAGTCAATATGTTGGAAAGAGCGTTGATAGCTTTATAAATGTAATTAAAAGCGGTCAGCCTTCTGATGATGAAATAGTAGCAATTTCTGGAGCTACAATTACATCTGATGCAGTTACTAGAGGTGTTAACGAGGCCATTAGAATATTTAAAGAATCATTAGAATAGGAGGTAGGAGTGATGAAATTAATTAAGATTTTCAAAAACGGAATTATAAATGAAAATCCTATAGTTGTTCAGGTACTTGGAATGTGTCCAACACTTGCAGTAACTACCTCAGCTATAAATGGTATGGGGATGGGGCTTGCAACAACTGCAGTGCTTACAATGTCAAATCTTGTTATATCTCTTTTTAGAAAGGTAATTCCTTCTAAAATAAGAATACCAGCTTTTATTGTTGTAATTGCAACTTTTGTTACTATTGTGGGAATGCTCCTTAAGGCATATCTTCCAGCTTTAGATGCAGCACTTGGATTATTTATTCCGCTTATAGTTGTTAACTGTCTTATACTAGCAAGAGCGGAAAGCTTTGCATCTAAGAACAATCCTATAGAGTCTACTGTAGACGGAGTAGCTATGGGGCTTGGTTTTGCACTTGCCCTTACTATACTTGGATCTATAAGAGAAATACTAGGAGCGGGATCAATATTTGGGGTTTCATTGTTTGGAGAAAGCTTTAAGCCTGCTCTTATAATGATATTACCTCCAGGGGCGTTTTTAGCTCTTGGTATGATGCTTGCTGTATTTAAAAAGGTAACCAGTTCTAAAAAAAATAAAGAAATTAAAGCTGCTAGCTAGGAGGTGGGTCAAAGGTGCAATCGATTTTTATAATAATGATAAGCTCGATTTTTGTTAATAACTTTGTACTTTCAAGATTTTTGGGGATATGTCCTTTTCTTGGAGTTTCAAAAAAAGTTGAAACATCTCTTGGAATGGGAATGGCAGTTACCTTTGTTATGGTTCTTGCCTCTATAATTACATACCTTATACAAAATTTTGTGCTTGTTCCAATGGGGATACAGTATATGCAGACAATAGCATTTATTCTTGTTATTGCATCACTTGTACAATTTGTAGAGATGGTAATCCAAAAGACTAGTCCTACTCTTTATCAGGCACTTGGTGTATATCTTCCACTGATAACAACTAACTGTGCTGTTCTTGGAGCTGCAATTCTTAATATACAAAATAACTATACTCTAGTAGAGACTATTTTCAATGGACTTGGAGCGGCAATAGGATTTACTTTAGCAATAGTTTTATTTGCAGGAATTAGAGAAAGACTTGAAATTTCAGATGTTCCTGAGGTGTTTAAGGGTTATCCTATAGCTCTTATAACAGCGGGACTTATGTCAATAGCATTTTTAGGATTTAGTGGACTAGTTTAAAATTAGGAGGGATTTTATGAGCTCAATAATTAATTCTGTTGCAAGTCTCTCCGCTATGGGTTTAATCTTTGGAGCAGGTCTTGCATATGCATCTAAGAAATTTGCAGTTGAAATCGATCCAAAGGAAGAGGCTATTCTTGAAAGTCTGCCTGGGGCAAACTGCGGAGGATGTGGTTTTCCAGGATGTGGAGGACTAGCAGCTGCTATAGCAAAGGGAGAAGCGCCAGCGAATGCATGTCCAGTTGGAGGCCCAGAGCTTGCTGAAACAATAGCAAATATAATGGGAGTAAATGCAGGTGCGGGAGAAAGAAAAATCGCAAATGTAATATGTAATGGAACAAATAAAAACGCAAAAGATAAATCAATGTATAGCGGAATATTAGACTGTAAGGCGGCCACTATGGTGTCTAATGGTCCGAAATCTTGCACATATGGCTGTATAGGATTTGGTACATGCGAAAAAGTATGTCCATTTGATGCTATTCATGTCCTTGAAGATGGGATAGCTCATGTGGATAAGGAGAAGTGTGTAGCCTGTGGGAAATGTCTTGAAGCCTGTCCGAAAAATGTCATAGAATGGATACCTTATTCTCAAGAAGTATCTATTGATTGTAATAGCAATGATAAGGGAAAAGAAGTTAAAGACAAATGCTCAACTGGCTGTATAGGGTGTCAAATTTGTGTTAAGGCTTGTCCTTTTGAAGCGATAGGTTTTGAAAATAATCTTGCAAAAATAGACTACTCTAAATGTACCCAGTGTATGATATGTGTAGAAAAATGCCCTACTAAGGCTATAAGGGGAGATTTATCTCTTAGAAAAAAAGCTGAGGTAATAGATGAAAAGTGTATAGGTTGTACTATTTGCGCTAAAAACTGTCCTGTAGATGCAATAGAAGGAGAGCTTAAAGCAATCCATAAAGTGGATAAAGAAAAATGCATTGGTTGTAGCGTATGTTACAAAAAATGCCCAAAAGATGCAATTAAAATGATTTAAGCTTAAAAACAATAAGGCTTTTCTTAGTCTTATTGTTTTTTTTTGGTTGTAATGATAAACTTAAAATGCAAAGTTGACACTGGAAGGAGAGATAGGTTTGAAATTGATTTTAGGTTCAGGATCTCCCAGAAGAAAGGACATATTAAATCTATTTAATTTAAGATATGATGTAGAAATTTCAAACGTTGAAGAATCCATAAATGAGAGTTTTTCTCCTCAAATAAACTCAATGTATAATGCCTATATCAAAGGAGCAGATATTAAAAACAAAAACAAAGACTGCATTGTACTTGCTGCAGACACTATAGTTCAGCTTGAAGGAAGAATACTTTTAAAACCAAAAAGTGAGGATGAGGCAGTTTTTATGCTGAAGTCTCTTTCTGGAAAAAGTCACAGCGTAATTACTGGATTTGCAATATTATCGGACACAAAAAAATATGTGGATTATGTTGAGACAAAGGTAATGTTCAAAGAATTTGATGATATAATGATAAGTAAATATGTAAATACAGGAGAGCCTTTAGACAAAGCTGGTGCTTATGGTATCCAAGGAATGGGTAGCATACTGGTTGAAAAAATTACAGGAGACTATTTTAACGTGGTTGGACTTCCCATAAGCAAAGTAGCTGATGTATTAAAGACGCATTTTGATTTTGATGTATTTTAGATGCTTCATATCAAGGAGGTATTTTCTATGGGGGAAAATATATTTATAAGAGATATTTCAGAAGATGAAAGACCTAGAGAAAGACTATTAAAAAAGGGAGAAAAATATCTTTCTAATGCTGAGCTTCTTGCTATAATCCTTGGTACTGGAACCAAGAAAAAATCATCTATAGACCTTGCAAATGAGATAATAACGACTTTTGGAGGGATAAAGTATTTATCCAATATTTCAGTTGAGCAGCTTTCTCTTATAAAAGGAGTAGGGCTTGCAAAGGCATCAAATATTATAGCCGCCCTAGAGTTTGGAAAAAGAGTAGCTGTAGCATCTAAAGAAGAGGGATTTAAAATATCCTCTCCCCAAGATGTAGGAAATATATATATGGATGAAATGATGCATCTGAAAAAAGAAATATTTAAAATCGTACTTTTAGATACTAAAAATAAAATAATATCAGACAAAATAATTTCAGAAGGGTCTCTAAATGCTTCAATAGTGCATCCTAGAGAGGTATTTATTGAAGCTATAAAAAAAAGCAGCAATAAGATAATTCTAATACATAATCATCCTTCTGGAGACATAGAGCCAAGTAGTGAAGATAAAGCAATAACAAGGAGACTTGTAGAAGCTGGGAAAATAATTGGAATTGAAGTTTTGGATCATGTAATTATCGGGAACCATAAATTTTACAGCTTTAAAGAAGACGAAAGACTATAAATTTAACTATATAAGGTGAAAAACATGAACTTTTATAAAGACCCAAGAAAAATGGAAAAGAAAACCCTGTTTTTTATTGTAACAGGGGGAATTTTAATATTAACTCTTTTTTTCTCTATAAAAAATGGAAACAATAATATAGCAAGCAAAGCAATACTAGAAACAACTTCACCAGTAAACGGTCAGATTAGTGAGGCAAGAGGTGGATTTTCAAATTTGATTTCTAGTTTTTTTCCAAATGGACAAAAAGATATAAAAATACAGGAACTAGAAAATCAAGTTGCAGAATTAAGAGATAAGCAAATTCATGATTTTATAGTTCAAAGAGATGTGATAGAACTTAGAGAGCTTAAAGGAGCTCTAAATTTTATAGAAGATGAATACGAGCAAAATTATATTACCACATCAATAGTTGCAAAAAATGATGGAAATTATTACACTACATTTACCCTTTCTGCAGGAGAAAATGATGGGGTGAAAAAAGATAGTATTGTGCTTGCAGGAAAAGGCCTAGTTGGCAGGATATATGAAGTATCAGCCAACTATTCCAAAGCTATATCAATCCTTGATAATAAATCTTCTGTAAGCTTTGAAGTCCTAAGAAATAATGAGTATACAGGAATTGCAAGTCAGAATATAAACATAGATTCTGAAACTGATTTTGAGGGTTTTATTAAGGGTTATATGTTTGATATAAACTATGATGTTGTACCAGGCGATGTAATAATCACATCTGGGCTGGGGATGTATCCAAGAGGAATCCAGATAGGGGAAATATATGAAGTAATAGAAGATCCAAACAACCTCTTAAAATACGTAAAGATAAGACCTTATGTCAATTTTAGAAATTTAAGCAAATTACTTATATTAAATCCTAGGGAAATCAATTAAAGAGGTGAAAAATGAAAAATATTTTATATTTAGTAATTGGTCTTTTTTTGGTTTCTTTATCAAGTGCTGTTTTGAATTTTAGAGAACCCCTTATTTTTAATTATAAGGCCAATATTATAATCATATATATAGTCTATCTTTCTATATTTATAGGTAGTGAGAGATCATCTATTATTGGTCTTATATTAGGGCTTGTATTAGATGTCTCCGTAGGTAGATTTTTTGGACTAAACGGTCTACTTTTTTTTCTGCTGGGTCTTTTATATGGAACATTTAAGGATAAAATCTTTAAAGATAGAGTTTTTGCTCCCATTATTTTATTAATTCTTGCAGTGATGATTGATAGCTTTGTTATGACTTTAATTAGCAATGTTAATTTTAATAGCTTGAATTTGTATCAAAATGGAATGCGGATAATAGAAATAATGGTTATGAATATATTTTTAGGAATAATCGCCTACTATCCTATAAAATATATTGTCAATAAGATTGAAAGCTGATGGTGAATATGTCTAATAATACAGAAAATAGATTTAAAATAGTTTATACCGCTATATGTTTTTTATTTATATTATTATTTGCGAGAATCGTATATATGACAGCTATTAAAGGAGAAGATTATTATTTAATAGCAGAAAACAAAGTATATAGAAATATTGAAACTCAAGCTCCTAGAGGTGAGATTAGAGATAGAAATGGAGTACTATTAGCAGGAAGCAAGCCTAGCTTTACAGTATCAATATCCCAAAATGAGCTCAATCAAGAAGGGGTTAATGAAACTGCCAGCTTACTTATGAATATATTAAAAGAAAATCAAGAAACATACATAGATGAGTTTCCTATAGTGTTTACAGAAAATGGATATGCCTTTACCTATGAGCAAAAAGTAAGGGATTGGAAAATACAAAATAATATAGATTTATCAAAAAATGCTGAAGAAAGTTTTAGAACCGTAGCAAGAAATCTCAATGATCAAGGAATTATAAAAATTAATCCTGATGATTCAGATTTAGAGATTCAAAGAAAAATAAATCAGGCAGGCTTCTATCCTCCTATATCAATTTCAAAGATGGAGTTTACTGAATTTATTAAAAAGCAGGAATGGCTTTTGAGATATAGGATTAGACAGGAAGATATAACTGCAGAAGAAGCTTTTAAAAGATTAAAAACATTTCATAATATAGATGAAAATATCAGTGATGACAAGGCGAGAGATATAATGGTAATCAAAGACCTTCTAAGGTCAAAAGGTTATTTCCAATATGAACCGGCTGTTGTGGCAATGGATATTTCAAAGACCACAGTTTCCAAAATAGAAGAGCTTTCTTTAGAATTGCCAGGAGTTTCTGTAGATGTAGAGCCTATTAGATATTATCCAAATGGTGCTTTCGCATCTCATATCCTTGGACAAATTGGAAGAATATCTTCCCAGGATGAAATTGAAAAATATGTTACAGGTTTAGGTTACAATAGATCGGATATGATAGGAAAGACTGGGATTGAAAAACATTTTGAGGATGTACTAAGGGGAGAAAACGGATATAGAAGAGTACAGGTAGATGCTTTCGGAAGACTAATCGAAAATATTGAAACGACTCAACCAAGTGCTGGGGATACTGTTTACCTTACTATAGATTCAAAGCTTCAAAAGGTTGCTGAAGAATCCCTGAAAAAGACCCTTGAAACAATTCAAGTTGGAGGAATTTACGAAAGTCAATGGGGCAATATGAGGCTTAGAAACAACAGAAGAGTATACAACAAGGCAACTTCAGGAGCTGTAGTTGCTATGGATGTAAGAACTGGAGAGATACTTGCAATGGCAAGTTATCCGGATTATGATCCAAATTTATTTGCAACAGGTATATCTATTGAGGATATGGCGAATTTAATGCCAGCCAATATGAATGATCCTCTAGCGCCAAAGCCTCTTTATAATATCGCTACTATGACTGCAGTACAGCCAGGATCTACCTTTAAAATGATTACTGGACTTGCAGCTATTGAAAATGGTTTAGATCCAAATTATAAAATTAAAGATGAAGGATATATAGAACTTGGAGGAAGAACCTTTGGATGCTGGCTATGGAATGTCTATAGGCAAAAGCATGGAGAAGAAGATCTGATAGGAGCACTTAGGGATTCTTGTAACTATTATTTTTATTCTATAAGTGTAGGATATGATTATTCAAAGGACAAACCACTTCCTGTTAAGATGGGTTCACAGGATATTCTTGAGATGTCAAAGCTCTTTGGGCTAGACAACCTTACAGGTGTTCAGATTGAAGAGATTTCTGGAAGGGTTCCAAATCCAGATCAAAAACTTATTGAAACAAGAAGATCTTTATATTTTGATATCTACAATAGAATGGCTAATCACTTTACAGATATAACCCAAAATTCTCAAACCTATGAAGATAGAATAAATGAAATAGTAGGATGGACTCAGGAAAATCCTTCAAGAAGTGAGCTTATGAGAAGAATGACTGACCTAAATGTAAAAAAAGAATTGGTTGAAGAAATTACTGATCATGTGAAATATAGTTATTACACTCAAGGAAACTGGAATCAAGGAGATACCTTCAACCTAGCCATAGGACAGGGAGCGCATGCCTATACTCCTATACAAATGGCTAATTATATTTCTGCTATAGCAAATGATGGATATCTTAATAAAGTTACAGTCGTGGATAAAATAGAATCATATGATAAAAAGCAAATAAACGAAATCCCAAGAGAATCTGAAAGAATTCCACTAAATAATTATGGTAATCTAGAATATTTAAGAAGAGGTATGATTGACGTATCTGATGAGGGAACAGCAAAACAGCTTTTTGAAAAGTTTCCAATCAAAGTAGCTTCAAAGACTGGAACAGCTCAAAAAACAGGTACTATCCCTGAGGCTGATGAGGAGGCATATTTACTTAGACACCTTAGAGATTTCAATTTAAATCAAGCTAGAGTACTTGAGCGTGCAGAGGAATTAGAAAAAGAGTCTAATGAAAATCTTCCAAAGCATCGATATATAAGAAGAGCTATTAAAGATTTAAACCCATCTTTAACAGATACTCAGATAAATAGATTTAAAGAGACTTACGATAACTTTGCTTGGTTTGTTTCATATGCCCCTCACGATAATCCAGAAATCGCAGTTGTTTCTCTTATTTTCCAAGGAGGTAGTGGAGGCTATGCAGGTCCTGTTGCTAGAGATATAATGGCCCAGTATTTTGGGCTTAATGAGGAAGAAGAACTACTAGAAGAAGATCCGGATTCAACATCAGATTTTTAGAGACTTTTGAAGGATATTACGAAAAAGTCACGAATTAATATATATAAGTTAATCTGGAGGTCTGTATATGGGAAATTTACATGAAAGTATCGAATTTAAAGGCACAAAAAATGGTTTTTTGATTAATATAAAAGGCGATTTTGATATTAATGCAGTTAAGTCAGAACTAATAAATAAGTTAAACTCAAATATAGAATTTTTTAAAGGAGCAAAATTTATAGGGATTAATTCTGACAATTTAGATAAAAAAACCACTGAGGAAATAATAAATCATCTTAAAGAAAAATGTGCTATAGAATTTGTGGATATTACTCATAAAAAGGTAAGTTATACTCAAAAGGAAGAGACAGTAGCTAAAGATGAAAAAGAAGAATCTATGTCAGAAGACCTTCCTACAAAATTTGTAAAAACTACAATTAGATCTGGGAGTTTTATTGATTACGAAGGCAATATTGTGGTCCTTGGAGATGTTAATCCAGGAGCTCAGCTTATAGCTACTGGAAATATAGTTGTAATGGGTGCATTAAGAGGAATTGCTCATGCAGGAGCAAAAGGAGACAACAATGCCTTTGTGGCTGCAAACAAGCTAAGCCCAATTCAGCTTAGAATATCAGATTTTATAGCAATTCCTCCTGAGGAAGAAACCAGTCTAAAGACAGAGCCACAAATTGCTTTTATCAGTGAAAACATAATAGTGATAGAGTCGTACCAAACTAGAGTGAAAATAATGGAATAGAAAAAGATTTAAGGAGGCAAATTAATGTCCAAAGTTATTGTTATAACATCAGGTAAAGGTGGAGTAGGTAAAACCACTTCAACAGCCAATATAGGAACAGCTCTTAGTCTAGATGGAAAAAAAGTAGTGGTTATTGATGCCGATATCGGTCTTAGAAACCTAGACGTTGTGATGGGTCTTGAAAATAGAATAGTTTATGACGTTGTGGATATAATCGAAGGAAGATGTAAAGCTAGGCAGGCTATGATAAAAGATAAAAGATATGAAAATCTTTATCTGATACCAGCGGCTCAAACTAGAGATAAAGATGCCATAACTCCAGAGCAAATGAAGGAACTTTGTGCAAGTCTAAAAACGGATTTTGATTACATAATAATTGATTGCCCTGCTGGTATTGAAAATGGATTCAAAAATGCTATAGCAGGTGCAGATGAAGCTATTGTTGTTACAACTCCTGAAGTATCAGCAGTAAGAGATGCTGACAGAATTATAGGTCTTTTAGAGGCAAGTGAGATTTATAACCCGAGACTAATAATAAATAGACTTAAAATTGATATGGTACAGCGTGGAGATATGATGAATATAGATGATATAATAGATATATTAGCTATTGATCTTATAGGTGTAGTACCAGATGATGAGAATATAGTAATATCAACTAACAAAGGAGAACCAGTAGTAGAAAATTCAAAATCTCTTGCTGCCCAAGCCTATATAAATATTGCTAAAAGAATTCAGGGGGAAGAGGTAGGGTTTTTAGAGCTCAATACCCAAGTGACATTTTTAGGTAAATTAAAAAATATTTTTGGACTAAAATAATTTATGGAGGGATTTTTATGCTGGATATATTTAAGTTTTTTTCTAATGATAAAAAAGCCAGTAAAAATGTAGCTAAAGAACGTTTGAAGCTGGTTCTTATACATGATAAAGGCAACTACTCTCCATCAGTTCTTGAAAGTCTGAGAGTAGATATTTTAAAAGTGATAGATAATTATATGGAAGTTGACGAAGAAAATATAGATGTAAAAATGATTAAAACTAAAAGCCAAGATGGAGGCGAATTTGTACCTGCCCTTGTAGCCAATATTCCAATAAAAAGAATGAAATAATGCAATTATTTGGAGGAATTATATGAATATAGCTTTAATCGCACATGATAAGAAAAAGGAAATGCTTGTAAATTTTGTAATTGCTTACAAACATATTTTAAGCAAACATCAGATTTTTGCTACAGGAACAACAGGAAAGCTGGTGGAGGAGAACACTAAAATTCCAGTTTTCAAATTCCTTTCAGGTCCTCTTGGTGGAGATCAGCAGATTGGAGCTAAAATAGCTGAAGAAAAAATGGATCTTGTAATCTTTTTAAGGGATCCCCTTACATCTCAGCCCCATGAGCCTGATGTACAGGCCCTTTTGAGACTTTGTGATGTACACCAGATTCCCCTTGCAACAAATCTAGCATCTGCGGAAATATTTATAAAAGCCATAGAACGAGGCGAACTGGATTATAGAAATAATGCATAAATATGTATTATAAATATTTATTTATAATACATGGTTGACAAATTACTTTTCAAAGGAATATAATTAATTAAAAATATAACAAAATATTAGCAAAATAGAGGTGCAACAAGAAGGTACTGTAATGGTGCAAAGGATAAGAACATCCAATACATTATAGGAATGTCTTTGTTGCCGAAAAAAATCTATCTGTTCTTAGGTTGGTTTTTTGGTGATAATGTTCAGCACTTATCACTGCCATAGAAAAACTATGGAGCGCTATTTGGTCGAAAATAAATTGACCAGATGGCGTTTTTTTATTGCTAACAATAAGATTTCACAAAATTACATCATTAATTAGGGAGGAAGAAAGTAATGAAGAGTATATTAAAAGTTAGAATGAGTTCCCATGATGCACATTATGGTGGAGGGCTTGTAGACGGAGCAAAAATGCTTCAGTTTTTTGGAGATGTAGCAACAGAGCTTTTAATAATGAATGATGGTGATGAAGGATTATTTAAAGCATATGAAATGGTTGAGTTTATGGCTCCTGTATATGCAGGAGAATACATAGAGATAGAAGGAGAAATAATTGAGCAAGGAAACTCATCAAGAAAAATGAAATTTGAGGCTAGAAAAACAATAGTTCCAAGACCTGACTTAAATGATTCGGCATGTGATGTTTTAGAGGAGCCTGTAGTAGTTTGTAGAGCTATAGGAACCTGCGTTGTGCCTAAAGATAAGCAAAGAAAAAAATAAGGTAGGTGAATAGAGTGGAAAAATTAATAATAACAGCTGCAATATGCGGAGCAGAGGTTACAAAGGAGCATAATCCAAGCATTCCGTATACCGTAGAAGAAATAGCTAAAGAAGCTTATGAAGCCTATAAGGCTGGAGCAAGTATAATTCATCTTCATGTAAGAGAAGATGATGGAAAACCTACTCAATCAAAAGAGAGGTTCAAAGCCTGCATGGATGCTATAAAAGAATTATGTCCAGATGCAATAATTCAGCCTTCCACTGGAGGAGCTGTAGGGATGACAGATGATGAAAGACTTCAGCCTGTATTTTTATCTCCAGAAATGGCATCACTTGATTGCGGAACATGTAACTTTGGAGGAGATGAAATTTTTATAAATACAGAAAATATGATTATTAATTTCTCTCAAAAAATGATAGAACATGGAGTAAAGCCTGAGTGCGAAGTCTTTGATAAAGGTATGATAGATATGGCATTAAGACTGACTAAAAAGGGCTACATACAAGAACCTCTTCACTTCAATTTTGTTTTAGGTGTAAATGGTGGGATTACTGCAACACCAAGAGATTTTTTATTTATGAGAGATAGTATACCTCATGATGCAACCTTTACTATATCTGCACTGGGAAGAAACCAGTTCCCAATGGCAGCAATGGCTATTATAACTGGTGGTCACGTTAGAGTTGGATTTGAGGACAACGTTTATCTTGAAAAAGGAGTTCTTGCAAAAAGCAATGGAGAGCTTGTAAAAAAAGTTGTAAGACTTGCAACTGAATTTGGAAGAGAAATAGCTACTCCAGAAGATGCTAGGAGAATTCTTGGACTAAAAAAATAAAATAAAAAAACATACTTAGGAGGTTATGAATTATGAAAGGATGCAAATACGGAACACATAGAGTAATAGAGCCGAAAGGAACACTTCCACAACCAGCAGACAAAATATCAAATGACATGAATATTTTCAGCAATGAGATACTTATAGATGTTCAGGCTCTTAACGTTGACTCAGCAAGCTTCACTCAAATCAAAAATGAAGTAAATGGAGACAAAGAAAAAATAGCCTCAAGAATAAAAGAAATAGTTGAAATGAAAGGTAAAATGCAAAATCCAGTTACAGGATCTGGCGGAATGTTAATTGGAACAATCGAAAAAATAGGAGAAGATTTAGAGGGAAAAATAGATTTAAAAGTTGGGGATAAAATAGCTACTCTTGTTTCCCTTTCACTGACTCCACTTAAAATAGATGAAATTATAGATATTAAAATGGATATAGATAGGGTAGAAATAAAAGGGAAGGCAGTATTATTTGAAAGTGGAATATATGCAAAGCTTCCAAATGATATGAGTGAAACATTAGCACTTGCTGCTCTTGACGTTGCAGGAGCTCCAGCTCAAACAGCAAAACTAGTAAAACCAGGTGAATCAGTACTAATACTTGGAGCAGCTGGTAAATCAGGTATGTTATGCTGCTATGAAGCAAAGAAAAGGGTGGGCCCTACAGGAAGAGTTGTTGGTCTTGTAAGAAATGAAGAAAGCAAAAGAAAACTAATGGAACTTGGAGTAGTTGATGATGTAATAATTGCAAATGCTCAGATGCCTGTTGAGGTTATGGAGATGAGCTTAAATGCTAACAAAGGTGAAGAATATGACATATCTATAAACTGCGTAAATGTAGAAAACACAGAAATGTCTTCAATCCTTCCTGTAAAAGATGGGGGAACGGTTTACTTCTTCTCTATGGCTACAAGCTTTACAAAGTCAGCGCTTGGAGCTGAAGGTGTAGGAAAAGATATCAATATGATAATAGGAAACGGATACACAAAAGGACATGCTGAAATCACACTTGCAATTCTAAAAGAATCTGAAATAGTTAGAAAAGTTTTCGAGGAAATGTATATATAAAACTTTAAAAATATTTAGGAGGAAAAAATATGAGTTTAAAAGATAAGTTTTTTTCAACTGTAAGCATGGAAGACTGGAATGACTGGAAATGGCAAGTAAGAAACAGAATAGAGAGTGTTGATGAATTAAAGAAATACATACCTCTTACAAAAGAGGAGGAAGATGGAGTTGCAAGATGTCTTGAGACATTAAGAATGTCAATTACTCCATACTACCTTTCTCTAATGGATGAAAAAAATCCTAATGACCCAATAAGAAAACAAGCAGTTCCTATATCTTTAGAGCTTCATAGATCAGCTTCTGATCAAGAAGATCCACTTCACGAGGATGGAGATTCTCCAGTACCTGGGCTTACTCATAGATATCCAGATAGAGTACTTCTTCTTATGACTGATCAATGCTCTATGTACTGCAGACACTGTACAAGAAGAAGATTTGCAGGACAAACTGATGCTGCGGTTAGCACAAGTCAAATAGATGGAGCGATTGAATATATAAGAAATACTCCTCAAGTTAGAGACGTACTGCTTTCTGGAGGAGATGCACTTTTAATCTCAGATGATAAGCTTGAGTATACTATTAAAAGATTAAGAGAGATTCCTCACGTTGAGGTTATAAGAATTGGAAGTAGAGTTCCAGTTGTAATGCCACAAAGAATCACAGAAGATCTTGTAAATATGCTTAAAAAATATCATCCAATTTGGCTTAACACTCACTTCAACCACCCAAGTGAAATCACTGAAGAGTCTAAAAAGGCCTGTGAGCTCCTAGCAAATGCTGGAATTCCACTTGGAAACCAAAGTGTTCTTTTAGCTGGAGTAAATGACTGTATGCATGTAATGAAAAAACTAGTTAACGACCTAGTAAAAATAAGAGTAAGACCTTACTATATATATCAATGTGACCTTTCTATGGGAATTGAGCATTTTAGAACTCCAGTAGCTAAGGGAATAGAAATAATAGAAGGATTAAGAGGCCATACTTCAGGCTACTGCGTACCTACATTTGTTGTAGATGCTCCTGGTGGAGGTGGAAAGACTCCTGTAATGCCAAATTATGTAATATCTCAAAATCATAATAAGGTAATCCTTAGAAACTTTGAAGGGGTAATAACTACTTATGATGAGCCAGATCACTATACTTTCAAATGTGACTGTGAAGTATGCACTGGAGAAAAAACAGGACATAAGGTAGGAGTAGCAGGACTTTTAAATGGAGAAGTTGCTACAATGGAGCCAGAAGGTCTTGAGCGTAAACAAAGAGGCCACTCAAGCCATGCTTAATTTGATAAGAAGCTGTGGATCTATAGCTATAATAGGTATGGATAAAAATGTAGGAAAAACCACAGTTTTGAATCATATAATTAGTAAGACTGAGGATTCTAAAATCCTTGGTCTTACTTCAATTGGAAGAGATGGAGAGAGTCAAGACAGAGTAACAAAGACATATAAACCTCAAATATATGTTAGAAAAAATACAATAATAGGGACATCCAGACAGTGTCTTGAACAGTCAGATATTACTAAAGAAATACTTGAAACCACAGATATGAATACCCCTATGGGAAAAATAATAATAATTAGAGCACTAAGTGACGGATTTGTTGAAATTGCAGGTCCTTCTGTAACAGAGCAAATGAAAATCATCGTAAAAAAGCTCAAAAAATGGGGAGCAGATCTTATTTTGGTTGATGGGGCAATATCAAGGATGACTCAATGTTCACCTTCTATTGTAGACGAGGCTATCTTATGTACTGGGGCTTCTCTTAGCAAAAATATGATAGAGGTAACGAAAAAAACTTCCCATGTAGTAAAAATGCTTACTCTTTCAAAATTCAAAGATGTTAATGTACTAGATTATATAAGGAAAAATGAAGACAAAAGAGCATTGTTTTTTTATGAAAATAAAATATTAAACTTAGATTGCAAAACTGCCCTCGAACTTTCTGAAAAAATTCAGGATTATATTGATGACGACTTAAAAGCAATTTCAATAAAGGGAGTGCTTTCTGAAAATCTCTGCAAGAAAATAGTTTCCATAAAAAACACTAAAAAGACTATAGATTTAATAATTGAAGATGGAACCAAATCATTTATTTCAGAAGAAATCTTTGAGCAACTAAGTAGAAACAACGTCCAATTATATGTCAAAGATGAAATAGCTATGAATTTACTTTGCTATAACCCATACTCGTATGATGGCTATCTGTTCGACAATAATGAATTTAAGATGCTCTTGGAAAAAGAGATTCCATTAAAAATAGTTAATGTTTTAGAAGGAGCTTAATATGAATTATTTAAGCACAGAGCAAATCCGGGAAATAGGTCTTGAATATGTTTTCAATAATGTCAGACTTTTTACATCTATGGCAAGGGCAAGGATTAAAAAATTAGACTTTTTGGGAAGTCAAAACCAAGATTTACTTCAAAGAGAGTATGACAATATTGAAAAAATATCAGATTATATAATAAACAATAAAGGTTTTTATCCTAAAATAGCAGGTATTTTAGGGAAGATAAAAGATATATCAGGTTCTATAAAAAATTTAGAAAACTCTAAGGTTCTAGATATGGTTGAGCTCCATGAAATAAAGCTTTTTTGCTATTATAGCAACGAATTAATAAACTTCTTTGAACTATGGAAGATAGATATAGATGAAATAGAGCTTAAAGGATTAATTAAAGAGTATTCTCTTCTTGACCCAGAAAATTTGAGGCTTCCAACATTTATGATATATGATTCATACTCCCAGGATTTACGAAAAATAAGGTCTCAAAAAAGAGATATTGAACAACTTATGTATAAAGAATCAAATTCTTTGGAATATGAAAACATGCTAAAAACTAGAAGAGAGCTTGTAAATCAAGAAGAATCGAATGAAGCAAAAATTAGAAAGAAACTTTCCGAAGAGCTTTATTCAAGCATTACTAACCTTTCTAACAATCTTAAAAAGATTACATATATTGATATTTTATTAGGAAAAGCAAAGTTTGCAATAGAAAATAAATGCAATAAGCCTAGATTATTAGACTCAAATGATGAGATTGAGATAATAGACATGCATAATCCTTATTTTGGAGAGATCCTTTCTTTAAAAGGAAAAGAATATGTATCAATTTCACTTTCATTAAAAGTCGGTTCTACAGTTATCACAGGAGCGAACATGGGAGGGAAATCCCTAACCCTAAAGACACTCTGTTTAAATATTGCCTTATCCCAATTAGGATTTTATTGTTTTGCAAAAAAAATGAAAGTGCCTTTGCTTGATTTTATATTTATGATATCAGATGATATGCAATCTGTTAATAGAGGGCTTAGTAGCTTTGGTGCAGAGATTAAAGGGCTTCACAAGGCAATAGAGGCTGCGAATTCATACAAAGGACTTATTATAATAGATGAGCTTGCGAGAGGAACAAACCCTAAAGAAGGAAGATCTATAGTTAATGCAACCTTAAAATATTTAAACGACAAACCCTCGTATTCTATAATAAGTACTCATTATGATGGAGTTGATCTAAAGGGAATCAAACAATATAGAGTTATTGGTCTTAAGAATGTAGACTTTGAAGAAGTAAGACTAAAATATCAAGGTTATAAGGTATATCCAAGCGAACTGCTTCAAGAATTGATGGATTACAGACTTGAACTAAGTGAAAGTAGTGAAGTTCCAAAAGATGCACTCAATATCTGTAATTTTTTAGGTCTTAATGAAGAATTATTTAATTTAATAGAGCAGTACTATAAGGAGGAAAAGCAATGAATAGTAAGCTGAATCTGGATTTTGAACTTGTATCAAAATCTAAAGAGGTTGCAAAAGAGATTGCAGTTGAAACACAGGAATTTATTGAAAAACATACAACAACAACTGTAGAAAGATCAGTATGTAGACTTCTTGGAATAGATGGGGTAGATGAATTTGATGTTCCCCTTCCAAATATAATAGTTGACCACCTGAAAAAAGAAAACGGTCTTGCAATTGGAGCAGCTATGTATATAGCTAATGCAGCGCTTCACACAGGAAAAACTCCTCAAGAGATAGCACAGATGGTTTCCCAAGGGCAGTTAAATCTTGTAGCTATACCAATGGGAGATTTGTTTGAGGTGAAAATGAAGGCCCTTTCAATGGCAAAGGAATCCGTGGAAAAAATCAAGAAAAATAGAGAACATAGAGAAAATCTTTTTGAGAAATATGGAGACAAATCAGGTCCTCTTTTATATGTTATAGTTGCAACAGGAAATATTTATGAGGATATAACTCAGGCTGTAGCAGCTGCAAAACAAGGAGCAGATGTAATTGCAGTAATCAGAACGACAGGACAGTCACTTCTTGATTATGTTCCGTATGGAGCAACTGAAGAGGGGTTTGGAGGTACATTTGCTACTCAAGAAAACTTCAGACTAATGAGAGAGGCTCTTGACAAAGTTGGAGATGAGATTGGTAGATATATAAGACTTTGTAATTACTGTTCAGGTCTTTGTATGCCTGAAATAGCAGCTATGGGAGCAATAGAAAGATTAGATGTGATGCTAAATGATGCTCTTTACGGAATATTATTTAGAGATATTAATATGAAAAGAACTATGGTAGACCAGAACTTCTCCAGAATAATCAATGGATTTGCTGGAGTTATAATCAACACAGGAGAAGATAACTATCTTACAACTGCAGATGCATTTGAAGAAGCACATACTGTACTTGCATCACAATACATAAACGAGCAGTTTGCTTTACTAGCAGGCCTTCCAGAAGAGCAAATGGGACTTGGACATGCATTTGAGATGGATCCTGAATTAAAAGATGGATTCCTATACGAACTTGCTCAGGCTCAAATGGCAAAAGAGATTTTCCCTAAAGCGCCCCTTAAGTATATGCCTCCAACAAAATTTAAAACAGGAGATATATTTAAAGGACATGTACAAGATACGTTATTCAATATGATCACTATAATGACTAATCAAAGAATACATCTTTTGGGAATGCTTACAGAAGCTATACACACACCTTTTATGTCGGATAGAGCTCTTTCGATAGAAAATGCAAGTTATATATTCAACAATATGAACTCCATGAATGAAGAAATAGAGTTTAAGAAAGATGGAATCATTCAGCAAAGAGCAAAACATATTGTATCAAAGGCCCATGAGGTACTTGAAGAAATAAGAGACTTAGGATTATTTGACACCTTAGAAAAAGGAGTTTTCGGAGGGGTTAAAAGACCTAAAGATGGTGGAAAAGGTTTAGATGGAGTACTTGAAAAAGACGAAAATTATTACAATCCATTTATAGAGTTAATGTTACAAAACCATAAATAATAAAGGGGTGAAAGCTATGAGTTCAGGATTATATTCTATGGAAAAAAAGGATTTTGACAAATTTTTAGACCTAGAAAGAGTAAAGCCTTATGGAGATACAATGAACGATGGGAAGATACAGCTAAGCTTCACTCTTCCATTAAAAGCAGATGAAAGATCTGTGGAAGCCGCAAAGCAGCTTGCATACAAAATGGGATTAGAGGAGCCATCTGTAGTTAGTTTCAAACCACTAGATGAAAACTTCACGTTTTTCGTGGTATATGGGAACTTGACTCACACTGTAAACTATAATGAAATAGAAGTTGAAGTCATCAATTCAGAAATAATGGATATGTTAGAGACTGATTTATATATCAAAGAAAATATTGGACGTAAATTAGTAATTGTAGGGGCAAGTACTGGTACAGACGCTCATACGGTTGGAATAGATGCAATAATGAATATGAAGGGTTATGCAGGACATTATGGTCTTGAAAGATATGAAATGATTGAAGCCTATAATCTTGGAAGTCAGGTTCCAAATGAAGATTTCGTAAAAAAAGCAATTGAATTAAATGCTGATGTACTACTGGTTTCTCAAACTGTAACTCAGAAAAATGTTCATATACAAAACCTTACAAATCTTGTTGAAATTCTAGAGGCTGAAGGAATAAGAGATAAAGTTGTACTCCTTTGCGGAGGACCAAGGATTTCAAATGAGGTTGCTAAAGAGCTTGGATATGACGCAGGGTTTGGTCCAGGTAAATTTGCGGATGATGTAGCTACATTTGCAGTAAAAATGATTCATGAAAAAGTAAAGTAAACTTTAGTAAATAAGATTTCTTAAAATAAAAGATGCCAGCCCTAGTGCTGGTATCTTTTATTTTTAAAAAGCTATTTACAAAACAAATCTTATGAAAGTTCTTCTCTATATGTTATAGACATTAAAATGATATATAAGGTATAATTTGTTTTCGGATAGGATTTAAATAGAGATTAATAATAGGAGGTAAAAGTTGTTAAAATATAGAAAAATTTTGGATAAGGTTGAAAAACCCGGAAGATATATAGGTAATGAGATAAACAGTGTAGTTAAAGATAAGAATAATGTATCAATAAGATATGGATTTGCCTTTCCGGATTTATATGAAATAGGAATGAGTCATCTTGGTCTTCATATACTGTATGGC
Organism: Acetoanaerobium pronyense; assembly: GCF_017874355.1. Lineage (GTDB taxonomy): Bacteria > Bacillota > Clostridia > Peptostreptococcales > Filifactoraceae > Acetoanaerobium > Acetoanaerobium pronyense. Next base: position 9,641 of record NZ_JAGGLI010000021.1, on the reverse strand, counting down.
GTTTTAAATAGCCTTGACTACGTATGGTGTGAAAGAGTTTTTGCTGTGGCAACAGATATGCAGGAGCAGATGGAGGCTGAAAATATTGATCTTTTTACACTAGAATCAAAAACTCCTGTAAGTGAGCTAGATTTTCTGGGCTTTACTCTTCAGTATGAGTTATCATATTCAAATATTATCAATATGATGAAGCTAGGCTCTATACCAATATATTCAAAAGACAGAGATGAAAGTCATCCTATTATAATGATGGGGGGGCCTTGCTCTTATAATTCAGAGCCAATTGCGGATTTTGCAGATATAATTCTTATTGGGGAAGGGGAAGAAATCATAACAGAGGTTATGGAGGTTTATAAAAAACATAAAGAAAAAGGCCTAAATAAACATGATTTTCTTCTTGAAGCTGCTATTAATATAGAAGGAGTATATGTTCCATCATTTTATGAAATAAATTATAAAGAAGACAACACTATAGACTCATTTAAACCAAAATTTGAAGGGGTAAAATCAAAAATTAAAAAAAGAATAATTAATGATCTAGATAGCACATTTTATCCTGAAAACCTAATTGTGCCAAACATAGAGATTGTTCACAGTAGAATAATGCTTGAGATTTTTAGAGGATGTACAAGAGGATGCAGATTTTGTCAGGCAGGAATGATATATAGGCCTATAAGAGAAAGAAGTATTGAAAAGCTTCTTGAAATATCAAAAAAGCTTTCTGATAGCACAGGCTATGAAGAGATGTCCTTAACCTCGCTAAGTAGTAGTGATTATAGTGATTTGGGAGGTCTTTTGGACGAGCTTAATGATGCTCATCTAAAAGATATGACAAGCATATCTTTGCCTTCCCTTAGAATGGACAATTTTTCTGTGGAGCTTGCAGAAAAAGTTCAAAAGGTAAAAAAATCAGGTCTTACTTTTGCACCCGAAGCAGGTTCACAGAGACTTAGAGACGTAATCAACAAAGGGGTTACACATGAGGACCTAATTGAAACATCAACCAAAGCCTTTTCCAATGGATGGAATAAGATAAAGCTCTATTTTATGATAGGACTTCCTACTGAAACCTATGAAGATTTGGATGGAATTATCAACATGGCATATAGCGTACTAGATGTCTATAAGAGCGTCAATAACGGAAGACTAAGTCCTAGAATGAATGTAACTGTAAGCGTATCTTCATTTGTGCCAAAACCTTTTACACCGTTTCAGTGGTTTGGTCAAAATAAAATAGAAGAGCTTAGAGATAAGCAGATGTATCTAAAAGATAAATTAAGAAATAAAAATATCTCCTTCAATTATCATGATACCTTAACAAGCAATCTTGAAGCTGTATTTGCTAAAGGTGATAGAAGACTGTCGAAAGTTTTAGAAATTGCTGTAGATAAAGGATGTAAATTTGATGGATGGCATGAGCATTTTTACTACAAAAAATGGTTAGAAGCTTTTGAAGAGGCAAATATAAATCCAGATTTCTATAGTCTTAGGGAGAGGGATTATAAGGAAATCCTTCCTTGGGACAACATGGACTGCGGAGTAACTAAGGACTTTCTAATAAGGGAAAATGAAAAAGCAATAGATGCAAATCTTACACCGGACTGTAGAGAAAATTGTAGTGGATGCGGCATCAACACAGATATCGCTAGGGGGATGTGCTAATGAATATCAGACTAAAATACAAAAAGACTGGAGATATATGCTATATCTCACATTTAGACGTAATTAAACTCCTTGAAAGAATAATAAGAAGAGCAAAGTTAAAGGTTGGATATTCAGAGGGTTTTAATCCTCATCCTAAAATTTCTTTCTCTCCCGCGCTTCAGCTAGGAGTTCAGAGTCTTTCGGAATTTGTTGATATCACCCTAGATGAAGATTATGACTTGAGTCATATACTCAAAAAAATGAATGAATCCTCTGTAGATGGTCTTGAGTTTATTGAAGGAAAAATATTAGAAGGAAAAGTAAACTCAATTGTTGCCTTTATCACTCACTCAACATATGAAATATTAATTCCTAAAGAAGAAATAGAAATAAAGGAGCTAGAAGAAGTTGTTAACTCAATAAATACTAAAGATGAAATAATGCTCACTAAAAAAACAAAAAAGGGAAAAATTAAAGAATACAACATGAAGGAGTTTATAGGGAATATAGAAATTACTGATTCGAATGATTCTATAAAGCTCACCCTAACAGTTTGTAGCGGATCTGATAAAAGTATTAATCCTAAAACGGTAATAGAACATATAAAAAACATATTAGATAAAGATTTTGATTTTGAGCTCATTAAGCTAGAGGCATTTCACATTGATGAAAAAGACAATAAGCGATATCTGATATAAATTTGTAGCCTTAAAAGAGGTGGAATTTATGAATGAATTATGTATAGAAAAAGGAGATTATATAGATAAGATAGCCTATATTGATGAAAACAAGCTTAAGCAGTTTGATTTTATAGATAAGACTAAATCTATATATGAAGGGGACATATATCTAGGGGTAGTGAAAAAAATTCTTACAGGGATGGATGCTGCCTTAGTAGATTTAGGGAATAAGGAAATAGGATTTCTTCAGGAGCGAAAGCTGGCTGATAAAATAAAAAATGGTCAGGAAATTCTTGTCCAAATAAAAAGGCCTGGAATTGATTCAAAGCATCCAAAGCTAACAAAAGAAATAAGTATAGTGGGGCGATATATAGTTTTTCTTCCTTTTTCAAGGGGCATTAGTATTTCAAATAAGATAAAAGATACTAATACTTTAGACTATATAAAAAATGAAATAAAAGAAGAAGACTTTGAAGATTCAGGTATTATTATAAGAACTATTTCTAATTTAGGAAGCTTGGAACTAATAAAAAAAGAAATAGAAGAATTAAAAAATATATGGAAAGAAAAATCCAGTTTATATAAAACCATAAAAGCTCCAAAGCTGTTAATAAGACAATATGATCCTTATGAGAAATTCATAATGAAAATAAATCCTTTGAAGATAAACAGGATTATCTCTAATGATAAGGATAGTTTGAAAATCATTAAAGAAAAACTTGAACATAAAATAGAGATTGAAGAGTTTATTTATAAAGATGAAAATTTTCTATTTGAAAACTATGGAATATATAAGTCTATCAAACAGCTTTTTGAAAAAAGAGTAAAAATAAGCAATGGAAATTCTATATATATAGAGTCTTTGGAAGCATTTCATATTATAGATGTAAATGGAACTAGAGATAAAAATACCTATGGATTTGAAAAAAATGCCCTAGATATAAACCTAAGCTCCTGTACAGAAATTGTAAGACAAATTATTCTAAGGGATCTTTCAGGGATTATTTTAATTGATTTTATAGATATGAAAGAAGAAGAAAACAAAAACAAGCTAATTGAAAAAATGAAAAAGCTTCTAAAAGAGGACTATAAAAGAGTTTCTGTGATATCAATCACTGAGCTTGGGATTATGCAAATAATAAGGAAAAGAGATCAGGAAGATATAATATCTAGATATACTAAGCAATGCAGCCTATGCAAAGGGACAGGGAGAACCATATCTACTGATTTACTTATTCAAGAAATTTCCCAAGAAATTGAAAATAAAATAGCTCATAATACTCTTACAAATATGAGCATAGATATCCCCAATAAATTTGATGAACATATAGAAAAAGCTTTAAGGGATATGGAAGAAAAATATAAAATTCAAATCTACAGCAGGTATCTAAAAGATACCTTTAATCAAGTAACTATAAAGTTACAAGGAGTTCTTGACAAGGGATAAACAACATGATAAAATTAATTTTTGTAAGAGCCGCACATGCAAGGTCTAATTTCTGATTCAGAAAACCTTTCGTGGCGAGACTGGAATGAGGAGGTGCAGTATGTACGCAATAGTTGAAACTGGCGGTAAGCAATACATGGTTAAAGAGGGAGATACTCTGTTTGTTGAAAAGTTAAATGCAGCAGCAGGAGAAAGTGTTACTCTTGACAAGGTTATTGCTCTATCAAAAGATGGAGAAATGCTTACTGGAGATAAAGCTTCAAACGTTACTGTAAATGCTAAGGTTTTAGCACAAGGTAAAGCAAAAAAAATCATAGTTTTCAAGTATAAGGCTAAGAAGGACTATAGAAGAAAGCAAGGTCACAGACAGCCATATACAAAAATAACTATAGAATCAATCAATGCTTAGTTATGATTAATGTACTTATAAAGTATAAAAATAACTCTATAAAAAGCATATTAGTAAATGGACACGCAAATTATGCTGACCATGGCGAGGATATTGTCTGTGCTGCTGTTTCGGCTATAACTCAGACTACACTACTTGGGCTTTTGGATTTTTTAAAAGACGAGATTACCTATGAAGTTTCTGATGGAAATCTTTTTTTCGAAATCCCAGAAGATTTATCTGAGGAAGACTCGATTAAGGTTAACGTCCTTACTAAGACTTTATTAATTGGACTAAAGAATATAAAAAACAATTATAATAATTACTTATATATAAAAAAAGAGGAGGTGTAATTCATGTTTAATATGAATCTCCAGTTGTTTGCAAGTAAAAAAGGAGTAGGTTCATCTAAAAACGGTCGTGACTCTGTATCAAAAAGATTAGGAGTAAAGAGGTTTGATGGACAAGAGGTTTCAGCTGGGTCTATATTAATGAGACAAAGAGGAACTAAAATTCATCCTGGAAACAATGTTGGTAGAGGTGGAGACGATACTCTTTTCGCATTAGTTGACGGAGTAGTTAAGTTTGAAAGAAAAGATAAAAAAAGAAAACAGGTAAGTATATACCCTGTTGCAGCGGAATAGATAAAAACTAGGAGTGCTTCTAAGCACTCCTAATTTTTTATTTATATTATGCATATATCAAATCAGAAACTATGTATTTTTGAAAAAATACATTATAATAATGGTAGTATTCATTTAAATAAATTAAGCCAAAAGGTGATAAAAAATGTTTATAGATAAGGCTAAAATATACGTAAAAGCAGGTAATGGCGGAAATGGTGCTGTAGCATTTAGACGAGAAATATATGTTCCAGCAGGAGGACCAGCAGGAGGAGATGGAGGGAAAGGTGGTAATGTAATAATAGTTGCAGATCCAAATCTTAGAACTCTTATGGACTTTAGGTATAAGAAAAAATATTCTGCAGAGCCAGGCGGTGATGGAAAAGGCTCCAACATGTCAGGAAAAACTGGAGAAGATCTAATAATAAAGGTTCCTGTAGGAACCGTAATAAAAGACGAGGAAACGGATTTAGTAATAGTTGATTTAAAGACCCCTGGGCAGACTTTTGTTATTGCAAAAGGGGGAAGAGGCGGAAAAGGAAATACAAATTTTAAAACAGCAGTAAGACAAGCTCCTAATTTTGCAAAAGCAGGTAAGGATGGAGAGGAAAAGAATCTGATATTTGAGCTGAGACTTTTAGCAGATGTTGGACTTATTGGTTTTCCTAATGTTGGTAAATCCACATTCCTATCTATAATTTCAAAAGCAAAGCCCAAAATAGCAAACTATCATTTTACAACAATTACTCCGAATTTGGGAGTTACTCAGCTAAAAAGTGGAGATAGCTTTGTTGTAGCTGATATTCCAGGGCTTATTGAGGGAGCCCATGAGGGAATAGGGCTTGGTCATGAATTTTTAAGACATATAGAGAGGACCAAGGTTCTGGTTCATATTGTAGATATTTCTGCATCTGAGGGAAGAGACCCTTACGATGATTTTTTAAAGATAAATAGCGAGCTAAAAAAATACAATGAAAAACTTGCATCAAGACCGCAAATAGTTGTAGCGAATAAATCTGATATACTTTTCGAAGAAGAGCAATTTGAAGATTTTAAAACAAGAGTTGAAAAGGATGGGTTTAAGGTATTTAAGATGTCCGCTGCTACAATGTACGGAATCGAAGATATACTTAATGCAATATCTGTAATGCTTAAAGAAGCAGAAGATATAGAACTTTTTGAAGAAGACCAAATGTTTACTGAAGAACAGGTAGTAATAGATAATTCAAATGAGATTAAAGTATATAAAGAAAAAGATATATATATCGTAGAAGGAAGAAGACTAGAAAAACTTCTTTATTCTATAGATTTCGAAGATATGGAATCAATTAGGTATTTCCAGAGTGTAATGGAAAAAACTGGAGTATTTGACAAATTAAGAGCCATTGGAATTCAAGATGGAGAGACAGTAAGAATATACGATTTAGAATTCGAATTTTATGATTAGAATAGGAGAAGACTAATGATTAAAGGAAAACAACGGGCTTATCTAAAATCTTTAGCACATAACCTAGATGTTATGTCACATATTGGTAAAGAAGGAATTACTGACTCTTTTTTATCTTCACTTGAAGAAGTTATAGAAAAAAGAGAAATTGTAAAAGTTAGAATTTTAGATAATTGCGGTATAGATGCAAAGGAAGCAGCTAATGAAGTATGCGAAGCGATAAATGCTGAGTTTGTTCAGGCTATTGGTTCTACCTTTACAATTTACAAAAAATCTAAAAATAACCCTGTAATTACGTTGCCAAAATAATTGTAATTAATTAGTAAATAAATAGAGATTTTTTTGACATATACTGAGCAGTAAGGGTATTTATATGCTTAGAGCAAATAAACAAATGCCGGTAGCTTTTTTTAACAAACCTTGAAATCTATAAGTTTTTGTATTTTGGAGGAACTAATGAAAAAGCCAGTAATGGGGATAATGGGAGGAACATTTGATCCAATTCATAATGGTCATCTTATAATTGCAGAAACAGTTAGCAATTTGTATAATATGGATAAAGTCTTATTCATTCCATCAGGAGATCCCCCCCATAAGCAGAACTTAAAAATTACAGAAAAAGAAGATAGATATGAAATGGTTAAATATGCAATAGCAGGAAATGAAAAATTTAGCATATCAAGAATAGAACTTGACAGAAAAGGCAAGACATACACAATAGATACTGTAAAAGAGTTAAATGATATGTATCCAGAATATGAAAAATTTTTTATAATGGGTGAAGATGCATTTAGGCAATTGAAAACTTGGAAGGATTATGAAAAAATATTTTCATATACAAACATTCTTATAGTAACTAGAAGTTTTAATATGACTATGGATATACATAAGGGATTTGACGACTTTTGTAGCAAAATATATGTAACAAAAACCCCTTTTATAGAAATTTCTTCGACCCATATAAGAGAAAAGGTTGAAAAAAACCAAAGTATAAGGTATCTTGTCCCTAAAGAGGTTGAAGATTATATAAAAAGGAACAAAATATATATAAATTTAGAAAACTCAAATAAAAACAACTTAGTTTTATCTGAGTTGAAAAATACATTAAAACCCAAAAGGTATAAACATGTACTTGGTGTAATTGACGCTGCTAAAAAACTCTCTTTAAAATGGAATGTAGACCAAGAAAAAGCAGAAATAGCAGCTCTTTTTCATGATTTTTCAAAGAATATGGATTTTGAAGATATGACTAGATATGCAGCTGAAAATGAAATCACTTTTGATAAGATAGAATCTTCAAATAAAGAATTAATGCATGGAAGAATTGCAAGAGATATAGCTTATAAAAAATACTTTATAACAGATGAGGATATATTAAATTCTATCGAGTATCATACTACTGGAAGAAGAGGTATGTCAAAGCTCGAGAAATTAATATTCTTAGCTGACTATATAGAACCAAACAGGAGCTTTCCTGGAGTTGATAAACTGAGAGATATTTCATTTAAGAACTTAGACAAAGCGCTTATAGATGCTATAGATGGAACAATAGAGCATCTAATACAGATGGGTGAAATTATACACCCCAGAACCTTAGAAGCCAGAAATTATTTAATTGAAGAACTCTCTAATCAAAGAGGTGAATGATTATGAAATATTTTATTAGAATATTTACTACATTTTTTCTTGTTTTTACAATCATATTCGGAGCAGGATTTTATTTTTATCTAGATTATGATGATAGAGTAAAAGCAGAAGAAGTGGAGCAAAAAACTGATGCATTAGACACAAAGGAAGTAAAAGGAGAAAGAGTTAATGTCCTTTTGCTTGGAATTGATGCCCTTGACGGAAAATATGAAGGAAATAGTTCAAGAACTGATACTATGATGCTTTTAAGTTTAGATCCTCAAACCAATACATCATTTATTTTATCTATTCCAAGAGATAGCCGTGTTAAGATAAGGGGCAGATCTGGAATGGATAAAGTGAATCATGCCCATGCCTATGGTGGTGTGGATTTAGCTTTAAAAACCACAAGAGACTTGCTTCAAATTCCTATTCATCACTATATCAGAGTAGATTATCAGGCTTTATTTAAGACTGTAGATGATATAGGAGGAGTAGAAATAGATGTTCCTATGGATATGAAATATAAAGACCCATATGCAACCCCACCGCTGAATATAAATATTAATAAGGGAATTCAAGTACTCGATGGACAAAAATCAATGGAATATCTTAGATTTAGAAAAGGATATGCAAATCAAGATCTTGGAAGGATTAACGCTCAGCAGGAGTTTTTGCAGGCGTTAATCGAAAAGGTAATGAGCCCAGCTTCTGTTATAAGAGTACCACAGTATATAGATACACTTTATACTTATGTTGATACAGATATGAGTAAAAAAGATATGCTTGATATTACTAGAGAAGCAATAAAAATAAAGCCATCAGAAATAGAAAAGCATACTATTCCAGGAAAATCTACCATGATAAGTGGAATATCTTATTATCAGATAAACGAAAGCGAGCTAGCTGAAATGGTAGGATATCTGATGTCAGGAAAATATTTGAAAGAAGAGGAAATTTCTGGTGAGACAGAAGAATCTGTGGGAACAGAAAAAACCGAGGAGGCACAAAAAGCTAACCCGGTAAGCCATACGAATGAATCTTCTGAAAAAGTAGCATCGAATATTATAATACTAAATGGTTCTGGAAGAAATGGTATTGCTACAAGAGCTTCTGACCTTGTAAAAATTTCAGATATAAAGGTTACAAGAACTGGTAATGCCGATAACTTTAATTATGAGGAAACCCTTATTTACTATAAGGAAGATAAAAAAACTGCTCAAGGCATAAAAAAAGCTCTTGGAAAAGGAAAATTAATACAAGAATCAAACAGGATAAATGGAGTGGACTTTGATGTTTTAGTGATAGTTGGAAAAGATTTTTAAGGAGGAATTTGATGACAATAGAGCAATATATAAAGTTAGCATACAAGGCAATTGATGATAAACTAGGGGAAGATACAAAAGTTCTAAATATAGGTGAAATATCGTCTCTTACAGAATATTTTATAATATCTGGAGCTTCAAATGAGAGACAGGTTAAGGCTATAGCTGATAATATAGAAAAAGAGCTTGAGTTAAATGGTCTTTTTGTTAGAGGAAAAGAAGGTACAAATACATGTAATTGGGTGCTTCTTGATTATGGGGACTTTATAATACACATATTCAAAAATGAAGATAGAGAATTCTATAATTTAGAACGATTATGGAAAGATGCTCCGGAACTTGATTTAGAAGCAATATAATATCATGAAAAAGGGGCTGTCGGGAAATAGCCCCTTTCTAAAAAGCGACTTTGTCGCTTTTTTTAATTCTTAAAAAAATATAAAAAAAAGGCAGCAAATTAA
>NZ_JAGGLI010000020.1 GCF_017874355.1 Acetoanaerobium pronyense | reverse complement strand
TAAAACTCAGTTAAAATTAACTGACTTATTTCATAAATGGTGTTGCTTCAATTAAGAAGCTATTTATGGTTTACTATCCAGTTTTCAAGGTTCATACTCTCGGCCGCTTGGCCGTTTTGCTTTCCTCTGCTGAGGACATGTATTAATATATCACGGGGATAAAAAACCGTCAACACTTTTTGAAAAAAGTTTTTATAAAAAACAAAGCTTTTTTCTATCCACATTATCCACAGATAAAAAAACTCCCTAATCCGTGTTTTTGCAAGTAATTCATTTTTTTCCACATTCGCTTGTTGATAACTCTTTTGCAAAAGTAACTAGTTAAAGAAGTAAAGCTCTTCTTCATACCTTAATATCATTACTTCATTTTATCAATAAAAAATAGGAGAAAGACTCTTAATTGAGTAATCTCCTAATTTTTAAGACTATATAATTTATTTAGAATTTATTTTAAATATTCTACTTTCATAAAGATGAATTCACTTATACATATATATAGGTTTAACCAAAATATAGCAATCCTATTTTCTATCAGGAATAAATTTACTTATTTTCTTACCTTTTGGAAGTCTTTCAATCTCCTCTTTAGTAATTCCTCCAATTAATACTAAGGTCACTCCATAAACCATAGCCCCTAATGATATGGCTATCACAGTGGCTAATGAATTTCCTAAAGCAGAAACTAGAATCATATGAGATACTTTTGCTACAACGCCCATTAGAGATACTGTTATAAGAGGTTTAACTACAAAGTCAGCCATCTCAAATTCTATTTTTAGAAGCCTTTTAACCCAGTATAGATCAAGTACGCCAGCCACAATATAAGCTATAACCGTACCAAGAGCAGCTCCTCTTACATTTAGAGAAGGAATAGATGTAAGTGTATATGTAGCAATAAATTTAAATATAGCACCAATAAAGAGATTCATCACAGGGATTGATGATTTTCCCATTCCTTGAAGTATTCCTGTTAATGTCTGAATCAGACTTAAAAAAACTACTCCAATTGACATTACAAATAAAATCTTACCTACCGAGGCAGGCTCTGAAGGATAAAGCAGCTGCATAATCGGTGTTGCAAGCACCATAAGTCCTACACCAGCAGGAAGTCCTAGAAGTATAGCCATCCTTACTCCAAGCTTTGCATTTTTTCTGGCTTCGTCTATGTCATTAACGGCAAGTGACTGAGAAATTATAGGAACAATACTCATGGCAATTGACATTGTAAGAACCTGAGGAAGATTTATAAGTGTTGCCGCCATCCCTGTAAGCTGTCCATATAAAGTGTTAGCCTCTGCTTGAGTATATCCTGAAGCTATAAGTCTTCTCATTACTATAGACACATCTATCATATTCATTATAGGTAGCACAGAAGCTCCAATAATTATAGGTATTGCTATAATAAGAAGGTTTTTAATAATTTCATTTACTGGCTCCTCAGGAAAATGTTCACTTCTTTTTAATTCTTTGTCTATCTTAGGTTTGTTGAGTCTATATACAAATATTATAAAAATCATACCAAATATAGCTCCGGCAGTGGCTCCAAACGATCCTCCCGCTGCTGCATACTCAGCTCCTCTTGGCATCAATATGTATGCAAGAACAAGTCCAAATCCTACACGTGCTCCCTGTTCAATAATCTGAGAGACCGCTGTAGGAGTCATGTTATTTCTTCCTTGAAAATACCCTCTAAAAGCCGCCATTATTGGAACAAATAGGAGTGCTGGCGCTAAACTAAGCATGGAATAATATGCCTTTGGGTTTTTAAATAAGGTCCCAACAATAAAATTAGCACCAAAGAAAAACATGGAAAATGTTACAATCCCAAGTACGAGCAATATTCTAAATGTAATAGTAAAAACTCTATGGGCACCTTTGTAGTCTCCAAGAGCTCTTCTTTCTGAAACCATCTTTGATATGGCAATTGGAAATCCTGATGTTGATATTGCTAAAAGTAATACATATATAGGATAGGCGGTTTGGTAATAACCCATTCCCTCTCCTTCAATAAGTCGTCCTAATGGAATTCTGAAAAATGCTCCAAGAATCTTAACAACTAGTCCAGCTGATCCTAGTATAAAGGCTCCCTTCACAAATGAGTTCTTACTCATGATTGTTCCTCCTAATTCTTCTTCTTTTATTTAACTTAAAGATTATAGCATAATAAAGCACTTATATTAAAGTTACAATATAATGAACATATTAACTTCAAAATACTTTCACAGAAATTTATTTTATAATATTGAAAAGCTGAAGCCATTTAAAAAATAGCTTCAGCTTAAATAAATTTAATCTTAAATTTTCTTTAGTCCTGAGTCTTAAAGGCTTCTTCGTTTTTTTCTATTTCTGCACTATCTTTTAATGCCATAACGTACTCAGTATATCTTTGTTCAGATATTCTGCTAAGTATCATGTCCTTAACGCTTTCAAACTCAGAAGATTCCACTCTTTTTCCAGTCACTTTAATAATATGAAACCCATACTGAGTCTCTACTAAATCAGATATTTGACCTTCTTCCATAGAAAAAGCCATATCTTCAAAATCTTTGACCATTACACCTCTTTTGAAGTATCCTAAGTCGCCTCCATTTTGAGCAGATGCAAAGTCCTCAGAATAAGTAAGGGCAAGCTCACTAAAATCTTCTCCAGCTCTTGCTCTGTTTAAAAGATCTTCAGCTAAAGCTCTAGCCTCTGCAATTTCTTCTTCTGAAAGACTTACAAAATTGTCATCCACAGTTTTAATAAGAATATGAGATGCTTCTACTTCTTCAGATTTGAACTCACTTTCATTCTCTTCATAATAGGCAAGTGCATCAGCTTCTTCAACTGGATTTTCAGATAAAAAATGTTCCTTGCTAACCTTTATAAGGGCATCTTTTCTAAGCTGCATCTTTATAAAGTCATCTGATATGTTGTTGTCCTTTAGATACTGATCATAATCAGGAAGATTTTTAACTTGCTCTTTAAAGTTTGCAAACTGAGTTTCTACCTCTTCATCAGATACAGAAAGTCCTTTTGACTCTGCATCTTGTATTATAACCTCTTCCTCTATCATCTTCTCAAGAATCTGCTCTCTGAAAAGATCATTGTAAGTCCTTCCTTCTCCAGCGTCTTGCGTCCATATGTCGGCTCCCACTGTTGCTTCTATCTGTTTTTTAAATATAGCAAGGTTTTTCTCATAATCTGTAAGGCTTATCTGCTCTGAATTAACCTTTGCTACATACTTTTCTTCAGCTTTCTCATTTGAACAACCAGCTACAGTCACTAATATAACTAACATAAGCACTGCGCTTAAAAATTTTTTCACTATTAAATCAACTCCTCTAAATTTCAATAATGTCATTATAACATCATTTCTAAAAATGAAGCTATTTTTGTAACTAACTTGTAATCTTCACTTTCTCTAAAGTCACGTTTTATATTATCTTTAGGAATTTCTGCAATAAAATGGATTACTGACTTTTCCTGTTTTATCTTTTTAATTCCAAGTCTTTTGCCCATGGATTTGATATAAGAAATCATCACAAGATTCCTCACAGGATCAGGTATATCAGAGAATCTATCTTCTATTTCTTCCTCTATTTCAAAATAATCCTCTTTACTCTCTATAGCTGCAATTTTTTTATATATTTCTATTTTTGTCATTTCATCTTCTATATAGCTCTCTGGTATATAAGCATTTATATCAAGCTCTATTTCTGTATCTATCTCTTCTTTGATTTCTTGTCCTTGTAGCTTTCTTACAGCTTGATCAAGCATCTTCACATAAAGGTCATAACCAATCTCTCCCATATGTCCAGATTGACTTTCTCCAAGGATGTTTCCAGCTCCTCTTATTTCAAGGTCTCTCATAGCTATTTTGAATCCACTTCCAAACTCTGTAAATTCTTTTATAGCCTTTAACCTCTTTTCAGATATTTCTGTAAGAACTTTATCCTTTTCGTACATAAAATATGCGTACGCCTGCCTTGAGGATCTTCCTACCCTTCCTCTGAGCTGATAAAGCTGAGATAGACCCATCTTGTCTGAGTCATATATTATCATTGTATTTGCATTTGATATATCCATACCAGTTTCTATTATAGTTGTAGCTAAGAGTATGTCATATTCTTTTTCCAAGAAACCCAACATTATATTCTCTAGTTTTCTTGGACTCATCTGGCCATGAGCAACCGCTAGCTCTGCATCTGGAACTAGTCTTTTAATAAGCTGAGCCATCTTTTCTATAGTCTGTACTCTATTGTATACAAAAAATACTTGTCCTCCCCTTGCAATCTCTCTTTCTATAGCATCTTGAATTATTCCTTCTCTTGCTTCTGTTACATATGTCATTATTGGATGTCTATCTTCTGGTGGTTCTTCAAGAAGACTCATATCCCTAATTCCAGAAAGAGACATATGAAGAGTTCTTGGAATTGGAGTTGCAGACAAAGTAATTACGTCAACATTATTTTTTATCTTCTTTAAAACCTCTTTGTGTTTCACTCCAAATCTTTGCTCTTCATCCACAACAAGAAGACCTAAATCTTTAAATTTTACATCTTTAGATAAAAGCCTATGGGTTCCAACAAGTACGTCAACAAGCCCCTTTCTCACATCTTCCAGTATCTGCTCTTGCTGTTTTTTTGTTTTGAATCTACTTACAACCTCTATTCTAATAGGGTAGTTTCCAAATCTTTCTTTAAGTGTATTATAGTGTTGCTGGGCCAATATCGTGGTAGGTACAAGAAACGCCACCTGTTTTGATGCCATGCAGGATTTGAATATTCCTCTTATAGCCACCTCAGTCTTTCCATACCCTACATCTCCGCAAATAAGTCTATCCATAGGTCTTATATTTTCCATATCTCTTTTGATATCTTCAATGGATTTTAGCTGATCTTTAGTTTCCTCATATGGAAAAAGTGCTTCAAACTCTCTTTGCCAAACTGTATCATTAGGGAAGCTATACCCTTTTGCATCTCTACGCTGAGCATAAAGCTCAATAAGGTCATGGGCAATCTCATCTACTGCTTTTTTTACCTTAGCCTTAGCCTTCTTCCACTCTTGAGTCCCAAGCCTACTCATTTTTACTGTATCTTGGTTTCCCCCAGCTATATATTTTTGAACCTTGTCCATTTGAGAAAGAGGCACATAAAGAGCGTCTCCTCCGCTATAAACCACTTTGATATAGTCTTTTCTGATATCATCAAACTTTTTAGGCTCTATACCTGCAAATCTACCTATTCCGTAATTTTCGTGAACTACATAGTCTCCAACACTTAACTCTACAAAGCTTTCGATAGCTTTTCCTTTGTATTTTTTTGCAGCTTTTTGTTTTTTTCCTTTTTTAGATACTCCAAACATCTCTTTGTCAGTAAAAACAGCTAGCTTGCTTGCAGAGTAAACGTAACCCTCTGAAAGCTTACCTTTTACAAGACCCACTACATTTGAGTCTATATCTGATTGTCTTTCCTTAAAGTACTTTACATCTATACCAAAGTCATGTAGAGATTTATAAATACTCCTCACAGTATCTTCATCTCTTTCAACAAGAAGCACCGTGTATCCCTGTTTTTTTAGATAATCTATTTCCTCTGAAAGGGCCTGTCCTTTCCCTTGGAAGGATATCGGCTCTCTAGTTTCAAAGTTTATTATAGACGATGTATTGAATCCCTTTACAGATTTTGGAAGGAATGAATTGAGTATTATAAAATGACTTTCCATTTTATGTCTCAAATCATCTATTGTATAAAGGAGATTTCCTTCTCCTGAAAGTGCAAATCCTTTTTCAAGGGCTGATTTATAGTTTTCGATAAACTCCTCAAAATAGTTCATCGATTTTTCTATAATTCTATTTGGTTCATTGACTATAAAAATAGCATCTTTATCTATATATGAAAATATACTGGTGTCTTTCCCTTCATACATATAGTTGATGTATTTTTGTATGCCTTCAAAATAATGTCCCTGGCTTATTCTATCTATATCATAGGTTATATCTTCGCTGGAGTTTTCCTTTAAATCTTTTTTTATTTTTTCCCCTGCTTCTTTGTAATCCTTTGTCATTATAAACTCTCTTGCAGGAGATACTGTAATTTTTTCTACTTTATCTAGAGACTTTTGAGTCAAAGGGTCAAATATCCTTATAGAATCCACATCATCCCCAAAAAACTCTACTCTAAAAGGAAACTCTTCAGTTGGAGTAAAAATATCAAGTATTCCCCCTCTTACAGAAAACTGCCCCTTGCTCTCTACTCTTGATTCTCTTTCATATCCGTTTTTCACAAGGGTTTTGATTAGTGCATCCATTTCATGAACGTCACTTAGAGTTATATTAAATATAGAGTTAAGGTACACCTCTTTAGGTATATACCTTCTCATAGCAGTCTCTACTGAAAGTACTAAGATATCATAATCATTTGAAGCTAAAGTGATTAATGTGTTGATTCTCCTTGTTTCTTCTTTTCTGTCTTTTGCCTCAATAGAATAAAACCTTGTCTCCTCGTTCTTTAAGAAAAGGGCTCTTCCCTTTGTATAAAAAGAAAGATCTTCATAAAGCTTCTCCCCTTCTATTTCGTTTGGAGTTACAATCACTATTTTTTTATTGAGGTTTTCCTTCAAAAAATATGCCATATGAGCTCTTTGAACTGTAAGAAGCCCATTTGCAAGAAGGGGAGATCTTTTACTTTTTATGTTTTCAAGTAATGCAGAAAACTCTTTTTGTTTTTTTAGATTGAGAAGAAGTATATCTTCCATATTGTTTCTCCTTTGAGTTTCTTAAATATTAAACAAATTCATAGATTTTTCGATGCCTTCTTTGATAGCTACTTCCACAGCCTCTACAGAACTGTCTATAGCCCTAGATATATCCTTGATTTCATCATCTCTGAATTTAGACAGTACAAAGCTAGCCAAATCCTGACCATTTTGTGGTTTTGAAACTCCTATTCTAAATCTAGGAAAATCATCAAAACCAAGGCTATATATTATGCTTTTCATTCCGTTGTGAGTACCAGAGCTTCCTTTTTTTCTAATTCTCAGGCGTCCCACATCAAGATCAATATCATCATAAAGGACAAATATCTCTTCGTTTTTTACTTTGTAAAATTTACATATTTCCCTTAGAGACTCTCCACTTAAGTTCATAAAGGTTTGAGGCTTTACAAGAAGCACCTTTTCATTCCCAATAAATCCTTCACCAACTAGAGCCTTGAACTTTAACTTATTGACCTTTATTCCATGCTTAGCTGCAATTAAATCTATAGCAATAAATCCTACATTATGTCTTGTTCTTTCATATTTGTTGCCTGGATTCCCAAGCCCTACAATTACGTACATAAAATCACTTCCTAAGTATAATAATTTTAAAACGACCAAAAAGAGCCTAAAACTAGGCTCTTAGTAGTTACAAGTTTTTTATTTTTTCGGGTCTGCAAATAATTTACTTACAGATTCATTGTCAAAAATCTTTCTTATAGCCGATGCGAATATTGGAGCTACACTTTCTACTTTTATTTTGTCTATTTTTTTGCTTTCATCTAGAGGTATAGTATCAAGTACTACTACTTCTTTGATACAGGATTTTTCAAGTCTATCTATGGCAGGTCCTGAAAGTACAGGATGAGTGCAGCAAGCATACACTTCTTTTGCTCCAAATTTCATAAGAGCTTCCGCCCCATTTGTCAGAGTCCCTGCTGTATCTATCATATCATCTATTATGATTACATTTTTTCCTTCTATATCTCCTATGATGTTCATAACCTCTGATACATTTGCCTTTGGTCTTCTTTTATCTATGATAGCAAGAGGAGCATTTAATATTTCTGCAAATGATCTTGCTCTAGTAACACTTCCAAGGTCAGGAGAAACTACTACAAGGTCTTCTATATTTTTTTTCTTGAAGTATTGGGCAAGTATTGGTACTCCTAAAAGATGGTCAAGAGGAATATCAAAATATCCTTGAATCTGAGCTGCATGAAGGTCCATTGTAAGAACTCTATCAGCACCTGCTGCAGTTATAAGATTTGCAACCAATTTAGCAGTGATTGGATCTCTTGCCTTAGCTTTTCTGTCTTGTCTTGCATACCCATAGTATGGAATTACAGCTGTAATCCTTCCTGCGGATGCTCTTTTGAAAGCATCTATCATTATAAGAAGTTCCATTATATTTCCATTTACAGGAGATGATGTAGGCTGGATTATAAAAGCATCTACCCCTCTTACTGTTTCGCTTATATTTACAGATATCTCACCGTCACTAAATCTCCCTACTTCAGCAGAACCTATAGGAACTCCTAGCTCTTTAGCTATATCTTGCGCTAATTCTTTATGAGCATTGCCTGAAAAAATTTTAATCTCACTGCCACTAGTATTCATTATTATACCCTCCTAATTTTATTTGCTAAGAATACCTTTTTTACTTGTCCATCCTTCTTTTATTACTTCTCTTGCTCTTGCTACACACAGTGAATCCTTTGGAATATCAATTGTGACAGTAGAGCCTGTAGCTATATAAGCTTTTTCTTCTATAATTACAGGAGCTACGACGTTACAGTTAGAGCCAATAAATGCATTGTCCTTAACTGTACTTCTATGTTTGTTTTTTCCATCATAATTTACAAACACTACTCCGCAGCCTATGTTTACATTTTGACCTACATCTGCATCTCCAATATATGAAAGATGGGATGCTTTTGAACCATTTCCAATTACAGCATTTTTCACTTCCACAAAGTCCCCTATTTTTACATTCTTTCCAATAATGCTCTTTGGTCTTAAGTAGGCATAAGGGCCGATTGTAGAGTTCTCTCCAACAACGCTTTCTGTTATAGTAGAGCTCTTTATTACTACATTATCTTCTATTTTAGAGTTTTCTATTGTAGTATTTTCTCTTATAGTTACGTCTTCACCTATTATAGTTTTTCCTATTATTCTAACATTAGGATAAATAATTGTATCTCTTCCTATAACAGCCTCTTTATCTATATATGTATTCTCTGGATCTATTAATGTTACACCATTTTCCATATGAAAAGTGTTTATATTCTTTTTCATTTCCATCTCTGCCTGGGCAAGCTGTACTCTGCTATTTACTCCAAGTATCTCATTTTCATTTGCTATAAAAATCCCTATTTTCTTATTTTCTTTTTTAATATGCTCAAGCACATCTGTGAGATAATATTCATTTTGGGCATTATCTGAGCTTAGCTTTTGAAGATTTTCCTTTAGGGATTTTCCATCTATTATATACATTCCTGCATTTATTTCTCTAATTTTAAGTTCTTCCTCATCAGCATCCTTTTGCTCTTTGATTCTTAAAAATTCCCCTTCAGTATCTCTTAGGATTCTGCCATAGCCTTTAGGATTTTCTATAATCGAGCTCATGACAACAGCACTATATCCCTCGGCCTTTAGCTTAGCCATAGCACATAGTGTCTCTTTTTTAATTAGTGGTGTGTCCCCACATAGTATCAAGACAGGTTCTTCATCTTTAATATGGGATACAGCCATCATTACGGCATGACCTGTTCCAAGCTGCTCTTTTTGAATCACGGTGTCAGCACTGTCCTTTAGATGGTCTTTTAAAGCTTCTGCCATATGACCTATTACAACTACAGGTTTACTATCACTAAGGTCTTTGCATTCCTCAATAACGTGATCAAGCATGGCTTTACCCATTACCTTGTGCAAAACCTTTGGATGTTTGGATTTCATCCTAGTTCCCTGTCCTGCAGCAAGGATTACTACCTTCAAGTTCATGACATACCCTCACTTTATATTATTTTTTTATAGCTATATTCGTCTTTTACATGTAATATGATAGCACTTTTTATAAGAAAAGTATAGAAAGATAAAATAATAATATGCAAAAAAACGAACCTTATGCTTATGAAAAATCTTCCTTAAGCAAGGCTCGCCTGTTAATCTTTATTGATTGAAAAGGTTTTATACTTCTTCTGGTATATAATCTGTGTCTTCTTCTACTTCCATTCTTACTTTCGCTTCTTCATAAGCTCTTAAGATGTCATCTTGAAGGGATTTTCTCATTTCAGAGTTTATCGGATGGGCTATATCTCTAAATTCACCTTCTCCTACTTTTCTGCTTGGCATAGCTATGAAAAGTCCGCTCTGCCCTTCTATAATTTTGATATCATGGACAACAAAAGCATTGTCGAAGGTAACAGAAACTATCCCCCTCATTTTTCCTTCCTCAGAGAGTTTTCTTACCCTAACATCTGTAATTTCCATGTGGATCCACTCCTTTTAGCTTTGATATTTTAGTCTTAATAGTCTTAGTTCTACTAAAATCTGAAAATTCCTGCTAATTAATTACAAATTTTCAGAAATTTTCTCAAGGAAGCTCATGCTAGGTCTTACTATATTTTCTCCATTGCCTTCTTCTATCTCAAGTAAAGAGATATAATTATCTATCATTTTTTCTTTAGGTTTTACTGTTGATATCAGTACTCCAGTTGCAACAACTTCCGCTCTAAACTCCTTCATGAGGTCGTGCATTCCCTTTATGGTTCCTCCACCTCTCATGAAATCATCTATAAGTATGACTTTTGAGCCTTCTTTTATATTTCTCCTTGGAAGACTCATGCTCTGCACTGCTCCACTTGTCCCAGAAACATATGTGATTCCAAGGGATGAGCCTTCAGATATTTTCGAGTTTTTCCTTATAATTAAAAGAGGTATATTCATAGCCTTCGCGGTCATAAGAGCCATAGGTATACCTTTTGTCTCTATAGTTACTAGATAGTCAACCTTGGAATAATCTATAATTGATGCAAATATTTTTCCAATAGTGGCTACTATATCTGGGTCATAAATAACGTCAATAAGGTAAAGAAAACCGCCTGGAAGCATTCTCTCCTTATCCTCTATTTTTTTGCTTATTCCTTCAAGAAATTCCATAGAGTCAGCTTTTGATAAAAAAGGGATATATCTTACTCCTCCAGATGCTCCCGGAATAGTGATTACTTTTCCAAGGTTAAGCTTCTCAAATACTCCTTTTACAAGCATTATATCTTCACTTAGAGTGGATTTTGCCGTATTGAATTTTTCGGTGAAATGACTAAGAGTGAAAGTTTTGTTGGGATGTTCAGAAAGAATTTTTACTATAGCCCCTATTCGTTCGTTTCTTTTTAGCTTCATATAGTTATCTCCCCATATTCTTATATTGTTTATCTATTTTTTTCTTGATATTGACGTACATTTATAGATAAATATATCATTTTTGTTAGCTTTTTAAAAGTAGGTACACGAAATTTCCTGGGAATTTTTATATAATTTATGCTATAATTATAATTTAGTCGAGAGCAGTATATTAAGGGGTGTAAATATATGCATATTCATTTTATCGGAATAGGCGGAATTAGCATGAGCGGTCTAGCCCAAATTTGTATTAATCTTGGGTATCAGGTTACCGGCTCAGACTCTGCCGAAAACAGTTCTATAAAAAAGCTAGAGGAGCTTGGTGCAAAGATTCATCTAGGACATAATGCAGATAATATAGATCAGAGCATAAATCTTGTGGTTTATACAGCCGCAGTAAAAAAAGATAACGAAGAGCTTCAAAGAGCTTTAGAACTTGGTATTAATATAATGGACAGAGCAACCTTCCTTGGTGAGGTAATGAGTAAATATGAAAATTCAATAGCCATCTCAGGTACCCACGGAAAGACTACAACAACGTCTATGTCTTCTGTAATATTTAAAGTCTCAAACAATGACCCTACAATATTAGTTGGAGGAAACCTCAAGGATATAGATGGAAATGTACGCATTGGAGATTCTGAGTATTTTATTACAGAGGCTTGTGAGTATGTTGACAGCTTTTTAAAATTCTATCCCAAAATTGCTGTAATACTCAATATAGAAGAGGATCATCTTGATTATTTTAAAGATATCGCTCAAATAGAGGCTTCTTTTAGAAGCTTTGCAAATCAGGTCAAGCCAGATGGATATGTAATCGCAAATGGTGATGATCAAAATGTAAGAAACGCACTACATAATTTGGATAAGGATATTATTTATTTCGGTCAATCAAATGAAAACAATGGAATTATAGAAGATATAATATATGATGGCTTTGGATTGCCAAGCTTTACACTTAGTCTAAACGGCAAGATTTTAGGGAGGTTTTCTCTAAAGGTTCCAGGAGAACATAATATCTATAATGCCTGTGCTTCTATACTTGCATCCTATGTATCAGGCATTGACTTGAGTCATATAAAAGAAGGTATAGAGCTTTATAGTGGAGTAGGCAGAAGATTTGAACTCAAAGGTGAAATAAATGGAATAAAGATATATGATGACTACGCTCATCATCCAACTGAGCTAAAGGCAACACTAAAGGCAGCAAGCAGATTGCAAAAGAGTTTACTCTATACGGTTTTTCAACCACACACATATTCAAGAACTAAAGAGCTTATGGATAAGTTTGCAGAATCTTTTTTCGAATCAGATGTTGTTATTATTTCTGATATTTATGCTTCAAGAGAAAAAGACAACCTCGGAGTTCATTCAAGAGATCTTGTAGCAGAAATAAAAAAACACGGCAAAGATGCAATTTATATCGGAGATCTAAACGAAGTGTCTTCATATCTAGCAACAGTACTTAAAGAAAATGATATTATTTTCACTGTGGGGGCTGGGGATGTCTATACAGTTGGGGACTACCTACTTGAGCTTTTAAGCTCAAATATAGAAAATGCAGCAGTTTAAAAAAGGATCAAAGGGTTTATCCCTTTAATCCTTTTTTTATTTCAAATATTTCGTTTGAAAGTCTGGCAAATTCATAGATATCTAGAGTTTCTCCCCGTCTTTGAGGGTCTATATCTGATTTTTCAAGGGCATATTTCATTTGATCTTTTTCTCCCAATGTTCCAAATGATGAAAGGGCATTAAGAAGAGTCTTCCTTCTTTTTGAAAAACTGGCTTTTACAACTTCAAAAAACAAATGCTCATCTTTGAGCTGCACATCTCTTTTTTCCTTTACAGTAAGCTTGATGACAGATGAATCCACAGAAGGCTCAGGTATAAAAGCTCCCTTTGGCGCCTTGGCAACTATCTCAGTACTGCAGTAATACTGGACAGCTACTGACAAGGTTCCATAGTCTTTTGTGGATGGCTTTGCATTTATCCTATCAGCCACTTCTTTTTGAATCATTACAACCATGATGCTCATAGGTATATACTCTTCCAAAAACCTCATTATTATAGGAGTCGTTATATAGTAAGGAAGATTTGCCACAACCTTTACAGGTTCTCCATCTGCATATTCATCTACTATGCTTTTTATGTCTGCTTTTAATATATCCTCATTGATTATAGTAACATTGTCCCTCTCTGATAGAGTATCTTTGAGTATGGGAATGAGCATCTTGTCTATTTCTATAGAAACCACTTTTTTTGCCCTTAAAGACAGTTCCTTAGTTAAAGTACCAATCCCCGGACCAATCTCTATTACCACATCATCCTTTGTGATGTCTCCTGCGTCTACAATTTTTTCTAAAACTCCCTCATCTATAAGAAAGTTTTGACCAAGGGATTTTGTAAATCTAAATCCATACTTGCTAACAATATCTTTTGTGACTTTATGGGATGCTAACCTATCCATAAATCTCCTCCAATTCAGAAATTACCTTTTCAAATTCTTTTCGCGTGATTCCATAATTATTTAATCTTCTTAAGAATTGCTTTGCATTACAATATCCAATGCCAAGCCTCTCTCCTAAAAATGCCCTTTTATAACTGGAGCTATCTGAACCCGACAAACCATATTTAATCATATCATTTTTTGTAAACTCCGTCCTCTTCACTACCTCTTCAAATCTAGCCATTTGTAGAGCCTTTATAACAGCTTCTTTTGAAGCATTTTCAACTCCTATATCTCCATCTTTCATTCCATCTTCTAGGGGAATAAAAGCATGCTTGCAATTATCCACCATAGCCGCTATTTTGCTTCTTATTCTTTCTCCTGCATAATCAGGGTCAGTAAGTATTATAATTCCTCTTTCATTATTTGCTTTTATTATTCTTTCTCTTACCCCTTTTGGAAAGCCGTATCCATTTGTTGCTATGACTTCTGCATCTACAGCTCTTTTTACAGCTGATATATCATCCTTACCTTCAACAACTATTACTTCTTTTATCATAAATCCACCACTTTTCAGCCACATCTAATCATCTATTAAATGTAAATATAAATTAAATTTTTAATCATCGGTTTTCTTATAAAAAAATTCAACTCTATTATAATATCATGCAAATATAAAAAAGTCTCCTTTTAAAACAATAACCATTAGAGGAATTACTGTGATATTTTCCAAATATTAGGGTATAAAATAAACAAATCTAGGAAAGGGTGTGAGTTTATGCCCAGTATTTTAGCTTTTTTTAATGATAATAAGAATGCACATGATTGTCTATTGGAAGTGAGAAAAAACCTTCCTCATGATTCAAGAGCCTATACTGTGGCTCAACACGAATACCATCAACCTGAGCATCAAATTAAGAACATGTCTAGAGAACACAAATCCAAAATAAGTACGAAGGCAGGAGTAGTCCTTGGTGGTATTATTGGTATCTTGTTTGCAGTAATTGTAGAAATTAATCTATTTGCGTCAATAGGGACATTTGCAGCAATGCTCCTTATCATAATCGCAAGTGCTGCATCAGGAGGGCTTATAGGTCTTTTTGTTCTTTCAGCTTTAGACAAGGTCTCTTCCAAAGACCTTTCATTTAAAGAAGAAAGGGGAGAACTTATATTAATAGTAGAGAACCCTCTTGATTCCAAGGAACAAATCGTACAGATAATAGATAAGTATTCTCCTGAAAAATTAAAAGTCTATTAATTAAAGATAATTCTATTAGTTATCATTAAAAATTTTGTGGAGGTGAGAGTATGACATCAGATACCCCCTTATGGGCGAGGGAGATAAAATCAAAAAATGAAATACCAAAAAAATTCATAGGCCACATAGACCCATATGTACTTTCAATGGAAAATCTTCCTCTTATGATTCATATGCCTCAGCATCCCAACGAGGAAAATATAGCTCTTGATAAAATAATCTATTCTTATTCAGATAATATCTACCTTTTAAAGGAACTGGATAACGGAAAAATAGAATCCTTTACTTTAAATACAAAGGATATTTTTTCAGTAGAGCATGGTAAGATACTTCTTTATTCTTGGCTAAGACTAAAGACGCCAGATGAATTTTCCGATGGGCTTTTTATGGATTTCAATACTGTAATGGAGCCTCTTTTTAAAAATCTTATTGATGTGGTGAGGCTTTCAAATAAATCTAATCATCATGTTGAATTAAACTACTCTGAAGCTTATGATATCAAAAAACTTGACTATAAGTTTCAAAATTATATCAATGACGTTTTAGATGAAGGCTTCATCATTCGTTATCTATTATTTCAAAACCCATTTATATCCTCTAAAGAAAATAAAGAGATGACATATAATCATATTACATTTTTAACAGATGATGAGCTTATAAATATAAAAGAAGAGCCTGACAAAACAAATCCTTCTAAGCTCTGCGTCATTTGGAACTTTGTCTCTTTATCAAATATAGATAAGATTGACATAAAGGATTATGCTGACAATGACTATGTTTCTTTAGAAATCACTTCTTCAAATGTAAAGCACAGCCTTGGTTTATTTGAAGAAAAGAACAAGGAGCATCTTTATCATCTAATTAGTACTGTTAGAGACTTAAAAAACTAGAGTTTTTATTAAAAAATCTCCACAAAAGCCCTTTATATAAGCTTTTGTGGAGATTTTTATTTTTTTTGATTTTTGATTTGTATTACAGCTTTATACTAAAAAATTCAAGCCCATTTTTCATTGTGATTTCCATTGCCTGCTGAGGGTCTATGTTCTTTAGCTTGGCTAGCTCTAGTGCTACATATCTAACCTTTGAAGGGTCATTTCGCTTTCCTCTAAAAGGCTCTGGAGTAAGATATGGAGTATCCGTCTCTATCAGAATCTTTTCAAAGGGAATGCTTCTCGCAATCTCTTTTAGCTTATGACTGTTTTTAAAAGTAAGTGGACCTGCAAAGGATATATAACAGCCCATCTCTATATAAAGCTCAGCCATTTCTAAGCTCTGACCATAGCAGTGAAGTAGACATCCTATATCATCTTTTTTATATTTTTTTATTATGTCATAGGTATCCTGTGATGCATCTCTACTATGAATCACTATTGGAAGTCCCAGTCTATTTGCAATCTCTATCTGTCTAATAAAAACTTGTTTTTGGATTTCTCTTGGAGAATTATCATAATAATAATCAAGGCCTATCTCTCCTATTGCAACTACCTTGTCAGCCTTTGCCATCTCCTCAATCTTTTCAAAGTCTTCTTCTTTCAAATCCTTTGCATCATGGGGATGTACTCCCACAGTTGCATATATAAAATCATATCTTGCTGCAAGGTCTATTGCTCTTTTGGAAGAGTCAATGTCTGCTCCTGGATTTACAATCAGAGATATTCCCTCATTATGAATCTTTTCTATTAGCTCATCTCTGTCACTGTCAAATCTAGAATCATCTAGATGAGCGTGGGTATCAAAAAGCAATTATCTCACCTCTACTCCATCTTCTATATCCTGTGCGGAAATAAGAACAAGCTTTGAATCATCCTCTGTAGCAGCCGAAAGTATCATTCCTTGGGATTCTATTCCTCTTAGCTTTACAGGCTTTAAATTTGTAACTACTACAACATTTCTGCCTATCAGCTCTGCTGGGTCATAAAACTTAGCTATACCTGACACTATTTGCCTTACTTCATCTTTAAGCTTTATCTTAAATACAAGAAGCTTGTCTGCTTTTGGATGCTTTTCTGCCTCTAAAACCTTTCCAACCTTTAGCTCTACCTTTGCGAAATCATCTATTGTTATTTCTTCTTTGCCTTTTTTCTCTTCTTTGATTTCCTCTTTCGGAAGCTCATTAACTTCTTCTTTTTTCTTTCCAAACATTTCTTCCATTACGCCTAGCTCCTTATCTATGTCAAGTCTTGGGAAAAGTATCTCTCCCTTATTGATTTTTGTACCCTCTTTTATAAGTCCAAACGCCTTGCTACTTTCATAAGTCCTTATATCCTCAGATACTCCAAGTTGATTAAATATCTTATCAGCAGTGATATGAAGGATAGGACTAATCATTACAGTTGCAATTCTTAATGATTCTGCTAGATTATAAAGAACTGTATCAAGTTCATCCTTTTTAGACTCATCTTTAGCAAGTGCCCAAGGCATAGTCTCATCTACATATTTATTGCTTCTTCTTATTAGCTTCCATACCTCTTCAAGGGCTTCATTAAACTGAAGTCTATCCATAGCACTGTCTACCTTTGCTGACATACTTTCCGCTATAGATTTTAGTTCATCATGGAAACCGCCACTTGTTTTAGGTGAAGGTATTATACAGTCGTTATATTTTTCTATCATGGATATCGTTCTTGAAAGAAGATTTCCAAGGTCATTTGCAAGGTCTGAGTTTATCCTTGTAAGGAAGTTTCTGTTTGTATAGTTTCCATCTTGCCCAAATGTAAATTCTCTAAGAAGGAAGTACTTTAAAGAATCTATCCCATATCTTTCTATTATAGGCTCTGGATATACTATATTTCCCTTTGATTTACTCATTTTGTCTTCTGAAAATAAAATCCAGCCATGGCCATATACTTTTTCAGGAAGAGGAAGGTCTAGAGCCATTAAAAGTGCAGGCCAAATTATAGTGTGAAACCTTACAATTTCCTTTCCAACTATTTGTACATTTGAAGGCCAGTATCTATCCATTAATGAAGAGTCTTCACCTTCGTATCCAAGAGCTGTAATATAGTTACAAAGTGCATCTATCCATACATAGATTACATGTTTTTCATCAAAAGGAACCTTTATTCCCCAGTCAAAGGTAGTCCTTGACACTGAAAGGTCTTCAAGTCCTGCATTTATAAAGTTGTTTAGCATTTCATTTTTACGAGACTCTGGGAAACAAAAATCAGGATTTGCATTATAGTAATCTACTAGTCTTTGCTGATATTTAGAAAGCTTAAAGAAATATGAGCTTTCCTTCTTTTTCTGAACATCTCTCTTACAGTCCGGACACTTATGGTCATCTCCTACCTGAGTATCTGTCCATAGACTTTCGCAAGGAACGCAGTACCATCCCTCATATTCTCCAAGGTATATATCTCCCTGGTCATAAAGCTTTTGGAATATATTTTGTACAGCCTTTTCATGTCTTTTTTCTGTAGTTCTTATAAAATCATCATAAGATATTTCCATAGTCTGCCAAAGTTTTTTGATATCTCCTACTATGTCATCTAGATAATCTATAGGAGCCATGCCCTTTTCATCTGCTGTTTTTTGTATTTTTTCTCCATGCTCATCTGTACCAGTAAGAAATCTTACATCATGTCCTGTAAATCTCTTATATCTAGCTATGGCATCCGCTGCTACTGTAGTATAGGTATGTCCTATATGAAGTCTTCCGCTTGGGTAATAAATTGGTGTGGTTACATAAAAAGTTTTTTTAGACAAGGCTATCCCTCCAAGTATTCAAATGCATTGATTTATACGTTTTATCATACAATACAGGCAAATTAATGTCAATCAAAGGCATATGCTCAATTAGTTAAAGAAAAAACAATGTTTTTATATATTGTTTTTATGTTAAATACTGATAGAATTAAAGTATCGTTTGAGATTAAATACTTTAAAATAAAAGGGCGTGTTTTTTGGATGAATAATTTGACTATGCTGACAGACCTCTATCAGCTGACAATGATGAATGGATATTATAAGTCAGGTATTTCTGAAGATACTCTTGTTTTTGATGTTTTTTTCAGAAAAAATCCTAGCAGCGGTGGCTACACCATAGCCTGTGGTATAGAGCAAGTTATAGACTATATTGAATCCATAGGTTTTTCAGAAGAAGACATAAGCTATCTAAGGAGTCTTAATCTCTTTGGAGATGATTTCCTTAAGTATCTTGAAGGCTTTAAGTTTACTGGAGAGATTTATGCAGTAAAAGAAGGAACTATAATGTTTCCAAACGAGCCTATACTAAGGGTAAAAGCTAAGGCTATCGAAGCTCAGCTTGTAGAGACTACTATCCTTAATATAATAAATTTCCAGTCTCTTATAGCCACAAAGGCATCTAGGGTATGTATGTCGGCGGCTGGAGATCCAGTCATGGAGTTTGGACTTAGAAGGGCTCAAGGGCCAGATGCAGGACTTTATGGATCAAGAGCAGCAGTAATAGGAGGTTGCATTGGTACCTCAAACGTCCTTGCCGGAAAGATGTTTGATATCCCTGTACTAGGAACCCATGCACATAGCTGGGTACAAAAATTCCCTACAGAAATAGAGGCCTTTAGAGCATATGCAAAATCATATCCTGAAAAGACTATGCTCCTTGTAGATACCTACAATACTCTAAAAAGCGGTATCCCAAATGCTATCACAGTTTTTGATGAGCTAAGGGAAGAAGGCTACGAAGGTAAAGGCATCAGAATCGACTCAGGAGACCTTGAATATATGTCTAAGGAAGCAAGAAAGATGCTAGATGATGCTGGATATCCAAATGTTAAAATCACAGCCTCAAATGACCTTGACGAATATGCTATTGCAAACCTAAAAAGCCAGGGAGCTAAGATAGATGTATGGGGTGTTGGAACTAAGCTCATCACTTCAAGTGACTGGCCATCCCTTGGTGGAGTATACAAGCTTGCAGCAGCTGAGGAAAATGGTGAAATAGTTCCTAAAATAAAGCTATCTGAAGATCCTCAAAAGATAAATAACCCAGGATACAAAAAACTAGTAAGAATATACAATAAATCGACAGGCAAAGCAGAGGCTGATTTACTGCTTCTTGATGAAGAAATAATCAATGAGGATAAGCCCCTTAAAATATTTCACCCTACCTATACTTGGAAAACAAAGGTTTTTCATAATTATTATATCAAAGAACTCCTTGAGCCTTTATTTGTAGATGGAAATCTTCAAAGAGAGAGAAGAAGCGTTACTGAGATAAAATCCCATGTAGAAGAAGAAAAAGATTCCTTCTGGCCTCAGTATCTAAGAATATCCTCTCCTGAAAGATATAAGGTGGATTTATCTGAAAAGCTCTGGAAATTAAAAACAACATTAATTGAAAAGAAAAAAGCTCCTGCTTTAGACTAAAAAAATACTCAGCTCGAAAGTCTAGCACTTTCCATAGCTGAGTATTTTTTTATGCATTTTGCTTTTTTATAAACTCCAAAATCTTTTCTTTTTTCATAGCTAGTCTTCCCATATATATCTCTTTTTTTATGGTATCATAGAGATCCTCTACATCTTCTTTTTTAGTAATTGTCTTAAGCTCTTCATAAGATAATACACTCTCAAAATCCAAAATTGGAAGACATCTTGTTACATAATTGTTTGCTATATATTCAATGTATACCTTGAAATTTCCCATCTCTTCTTCTGGGTCCAAAAGCTTTCTAGTTGATACTATGTCAGCATAACCTATAAGAAGAATATCAAGAGTCTCTCGTTTTGTTTGGGAAAACATATTATATAAGGTATCTCCCGACACGTCATTGTTTTTGTATATTACAAGGGGAAACATATGAAGCTTTGAATAATCAGCTAATATTTTCGTCTCTCTTTGGGATAAACCTAGTCTTTCTCCCATTTTTTCAAGTATCTCGGCACCTACTATTTCATGTCCTCTAAATCTAGTCCTTCCAGTTTCATCAATAAACTTGGCTGCCGGTTTTCCAACATCATGAAAAAACGCTCCTAGCTTTAAAAGAGATAGCCTCTTAATTCCAGAATCCATAATTTCAGACATATGCTCTTCGTAAGCCTTTTTTATATGCCTTTCAAAAAAACCTTCTGTGTTGATTACCTTTTCCGCAATCTTGAGAGTATAGACTGAGTGGGTAAAGGAGTCTACAACATGATATTTACACTCCCCTACTGATTTCATTGGCTCTATCTCAGGAAATATATACTTTAGCATACCTATATGTCTATCCATAAGGTTTATATAATAAGCGCTCTCCTTTTGATCTAGGATCCTAAAGAGTTCTTTTCTGTATTCCTCACCTTTTATACCCTCAAGCACCTCTACATTTTCCTTCATAAACAATTCTGTAATAGGGTCAATATCCAGTTTGTGCTCGGCCATCAGTCTGATTCCTCGAAGATATCCTATAGGCTTTGCTATTAGGTTCTCCTGCCTCACTAGCCTTAATATCCTGCTCTTTATGTCTTCAAGCCCTTCATAAGGGTCTATAATATGACTTTCATTGAAATCTATATAATCCTCCACAGTCATCGCCACTGCATCAACAGAATATATCATTCTTCCAAGTTGGGCTTCGATGTCATCTTCCTCCATAAGGGTAAATATAAAGGATATTTCTTCATCTTTAGAAACCTCGTAGCTTCCATCTTCTTTTTTTGAAATCTCTGGGCTTTCACTAGCCTTAGAAAACGCCTGGGCTATTATAAAAGGATCTGCCACTGACATTATCCTGATTCTTTTTACAGGGTTAGAAAATAGATGCTCCCTTATTCCTGAGCCTACAACATACAGGTTACTCCCTGAGATTTTTTCTATTTCCCGTAGTATTTCCATTGGCTTTACTAGCTTAATCACAAAATCGCCTCCATAAGATTTTTAAATGGGATAAATTTTCTGTAAAATTTTGTTATTGTTGACATTTTATTACAGTGCTGATACTATTTAATATGGTTGTTCTATAAAAAGGTACTTATATCTAAAAACTAAACCAGGAGGGTAACATTGAAATCAACAGGAGTAGTAAGAAAAGTAGATGAACTTGGAAGAATTGTAATACCAATAGAGATAAGGAGAATTCAAAATATATCTGTGAAAGATCCTCTAGAGATATTTGTAGAAGGAGATTCCATTGTATTAAAGAAATATGAAACCTCATGTGTCTTTTGTTCAAGCCAAGATGAAATAAAAGAGTTTGAAAATAAAAATGTATGCGGCGTTTGTCTTCAAAAGCTAAATAAGCTTTAAAAATACCAATACATATTATACAACCCTAGATATCTCTAGGGCTTTTTAATGCCAAAGAATAAACCTGGTTCTTTCCCAAATTATATTTTTTGGCTATCTCTTTTGATGCATCTTTTGTTGATAATCCTTCTTCCATAAGCTCATAAAGCTCTTTAATCAGTACTTCTTCCTTTATCTGCTCATCTTCCTCTTTCTTAGCTGCCCCTTCGAGTATGATAATCATCTCACCTAGTATATTTAAGCTGTCTATGTTTTCAAGCATATCCTTTATGTCCATCCTGATATACTCTTCATGAATTTTCGTAAGCTCTCTAGCCAGTACGATTTTTCTATTTCCTAATATCTTATATATATCCTTTAATGTATTTTTTATTCTATGGGGAGACTCATATATGATTAAGGTCTCTGTTTTATTTTTTAAATCTTCAAGCTCCTTAACCCTGTTTTTTGAAGTCCTATCCAAAAAACCTATAAAGGTAAATCTTGAAGTACTAAGACCCGAATTTACAAGGGCAACTATAAAAGCCGAAGGTCCTGGAAGGGTTATTACTTCCACTTCTTCCTCAATAGCCTTTCTAATCAATATCTCTCCTGGGTCTGATATTCCAGGCATTCCAGCATCAGATACAAGGGCTACGGTTTTTCCTTCTTTGACCATAGATATTATACTTTCAGATTTTCCGTCCTCATTATGCTCACGAAGGCTTATTAGAGGCTTTTTTATCTCAAGATGGTTCATGAGCTTTATTGTCCTTCTAGTATCCTCAGCTGCAACTACATCGACTTCTTTTAGGATTCTTATAGTTCTTAGGGTTATATCTTCAAGGTTTCCTATAGGGGTTGGACAAATATAAAGCTTAGACAATGCACTCACCTAATTTCTTTATGGAATAAGTTCTCGTAATTTCATCATCATATGTACCATCTTCTTTATATACATAAAGTGGGTCAAGTATCTTAAGCTCAGGTTTTGCAGCCTTTACAAATTTTACAAGTACTAGATTCGGAGCTTTGGAAGGCTTCGGATGGACAAATCTAAGCATCTTTGGCTCCATCTTGTATTTTCTGCCAAGTGTGAGTATATCACAAAGCCTTGTAGGCCTATGAACCATAAAAAAGCTTCCATTATGCATAAGGAGTCTTGAGGCTATACTTATTACATCTTCGAGATTGCAGTGTATCTCATGTCTTGATATTTTCTTTTTTTCATTTTCATTTGTAAGACCCTGTCCGTGCATGTAAGGGGGATTTGAAGTTACAAAATTAAGAGAGTTTGGCTCTATATGTTCAAGAGCCTCCTTTAAGTTTATGTTGAGGATTTCTATCTTTTCTTCCATAGAGTTTAGCTCTACAGACCTCTTTGCCATATCTGCAACTTCTTTTTGTATCTCAATAGCTTTAATGCTTGATATTTCGCTTTTTCCTGCCACAAGTATAGGAATAATACCTGTTCCCGTCCCAAGGTCCGCTCCTATATGTCCTTTTTTCACTGTTACAAAGTTTGAAAGCAAGACAGCATCTATACCAAAGCAAAACCCATCCTTTTGCTGTATTATCTTTAAATCATTTACTTGAAGATCATCTATTCTTTCATTTTCCTTAAGCATCTACTTCTGCTACTCAAAATATGGACAAATCTACCCATATCGAGATTTTTCCCTGTTCAACGTGTCTGATTTTGTGATTGTAAACAATACACTACTCTCATTTAATATGACACTCCGAGGGCGTAAATTCCCCAAATAGCCTTGGGTACATACTTACAGTAACGTGATTATGCTATCTTGTAAGTTTTCGCTTCTCTAAGATTAATACTCGCCTGTATATCTCTATCAATAATCAAACCACACTCATTACAAATATAAACTCTATCCGAAAGTTTTAAGTCTTTCTTGATATTCCCACAACATGAACAGAGTTTTGAAGATGAATACCATCTATCCACTACTCTAAGTTCAATATTATTTTGTCTACATTTGTCAGTAAGTTTTACTCTGAACTCATAAAACTTTTGTTGTGCAACTGCTTTTGATAAGTGCCGATTTTTCATCATGCCTTTTACATTTAAGTCCTCAATAGTAATCGAACTTGGTTTTTGTTCGACTATTTCAGCGACACATTTGTTAATGTAATCAGTGCGAATATTAGCCAATCTTTGATGAAGTCTTTGTACTTTAACTACTTGTTTATGGATATTTTGTCTAGTAGCTTCTCCTTTTTTAGTTTTATTTTGTTCTTTTAGACATTCATATTTCCTTGAAAGTCTACGTTGCTCACGCTTTAACTTCTTTTCTAATTTCTTAACTCTTAAAGTCTTATTAATATTTTTCTTAGCTATTTGATTGCTCATAATTGCAAAATCTTTCAGCCCTAAATCAATGCCTAGTGGCTCTGACTTGGGTTTGTTATTCTGTGTTTCATTCACTTCGCAAACAATTGATACATAGTATCTCCCTGCCTGCTCTGTAACTGTTCCATTAATAACTTTTGCATGGGTTTTTATATAACCAAACTCTTTAAGTCGTACCCATTTAAGCGTTGGAATATTGACACGATGACGTTCTATTTTCCAATCCGTCTTATTGTTCTTTGGGAAATATAATCCCACTTTAGATTTACCTTTTTTCTTAAATTTAGGGAATTGTGCTTCGCCTTTAAAGAATTTCTTGAATGATACTTCTGCGTTACAAATAGCTTTCTTTCTAGCCTTGCTACCACAATCATTAATCCACTTATATTCTTCTAAGATTTTAACTTCATTATTAATATACTTATCAAAATCATTAGCTGACATAAAGGCTTTTTTCTTAGCTAGCTTACCATCTTTGAAGTCTTGATAAAGAGATTGATTTTTAGCAAGATAAGTATTATAAAGCCATCTACAAATACCTAAAGACTGATTAATTTTCTGTATCTGTTGCTTTGTTGGCTTTAATTCAACTTTGTATGCTCTTTGCAATATCTTCATCCTCCTCTATTTTCTTCTTGTATTTCCTTAATCCATAGATGCGACAACTGAAAACATGAAGAATTGATATAATGTCTTGAACAAGTTCTTCTTGTGGCGATAAAAACTCATTGTTTACAATTAATTTGTGGAAATCCTAGTGTATGTAACAATTTCGGGTATATTTAATCACACTTAAACACATTTGTAATTTTTTTATTAACTAAGTCGCACTCCTTAAACATAACTCAATATTAATTATTCTATTTTTACGATTAAAAAGGAGCTTACGCCCCTTTTAATTAGTCTTCTAATTTTTTTAGCTCTTTTTCAAGTGCCTTTAACTCTGTATCTTGAGATCTTTTTGGCTTTTTAAGCACCTTAATCTCATGAGTCTTGTATTTTCTTATGTCTACAGTATCTTTATTGTCCATAAGGACCTTTACTTCTTCCATAAGTACATTTGTATCAATTACCTTACCCACTCCATCTGGAGTCTGTATTATACTAGATACTTCAGGCATATCCTCAATCAC
This sequence comes from Acetoanaerobium pronyense, assembly GCF_017874355.1. GTDB lineage: Bacteria > Bacillota > Clostridia > Peptostreptococcales > Filifactoraceae > Acetoanaerobium > Acetoanaerobium pronyense. The sequence continues at coordinate 27,622 of NZ_JAGGLI010000020.1, read as the reverse complement.
AGCCTCATAGGTCTCGTGCTCATATTTCAGGCAGCAAAATAACCTTCCACATACTCCTGATATTTTTGTAGGGTTTAATGAAAGTCCCTGATCTTTAGCCATCTTTATGGATACAGGTTGGAACTCTCCAAGCCAAGTAGAGCAACATAAAGGCTTGCCGCAGCATCCTAGTCCTCCTATAGATTTTGCTTCATCCCTAACCCCTATTTGTCTAAGCTCTATTCTTGTTCTAAATACAGCTGCAAGATCTTTTACAAGGTCTCTAAAGTCAACTCTTCCCTCTGCTGTAAAGTAAAATATAAGCTTGTTTCTATCAAATGTATACTCAGCATCCACAAGAAACATATCCAGATTGTGTTCTTTTACTTTTTCTTCGCAAAGCTTGTATGCTTCATGGGCAAGTATTTTATTTTCTGCGCTTTGGGATATATCTTCCTCAGTTGCAATCCTTAAAATAGGCTTTAGAGGAGATACTATCTCATCATCTTTAACTTCTTTTTCTAAAACCACTGCCATCCCAAATTCCATACCTCTTGCTGTCTCTACTATAACCTTTTCGTCTTGATTTATCTTAAGATCCATAGGATCGAAGTAATATATCTTGCCTGCTTTTTTGAACCTAACTCCTACCACCTTTATCACTTTATTACCTCCAATATATTTAAAACCATGGCTTCGCATGTCAAATTATAATTGCATCTACTGCTTATTTTTTTTCTTGTATCTTCTATTATATCAAGAATGGACAAAAGCTGAAAGTGGGTAAAAGAAGAAGCCATCTCTTCAGTAAAGTCTTTATCTGATATTCTATATGAAAGGTAGTCGCTTTTTTCTTTTGTAACAAGAATATCCCTTGTATAATCAAGGAGCATATCAAACACAAGCTCAATATCATCCTTCGCTTCTTTTAGGTGATCCATATAACCTATAGCGCCTAAGGTGTCATTTTCTTTTAGTACTCTGTAAAAATCTTCTATTTTAGAGAGGTATTTTGTCTCTTGCCTTAGTTCCTCTTCACTATGAAAATAATATTTTTCACACCTTGATTTTATAGTCTCTAGTAAAGGCATGCTGTTTTCGCAAAGAAGTATGAAATATACATTGGGAGGGGGCTCTTCAAGGGTCTTTAAAAAAGCATTTTGCATAGGAATGCTCAGTTTCATTGCATCCTCTATAACATACACCTTAGAGCCTCTATAGGACTTTTTTATGCAATCTTGATTTATTTTTCTTATAGTCTCGATTTTCATTTCATCTTTTGTTATGAAACTATAATCCATTTCATTTTCTAGATTTTCTCCCCCGATTAGAATCCTGCTTAGTTCCATAGCAAGACTTAGCTTTTGGGAATCCTTTGAACCTTCAAAGATTAGGGCGTGGCTTAGATGTCCGGATTTTGCTCCTGAGATTAACATCTCTGTCACTGAGTTGTATTGATTTTTAGTTTCCAAGCTTATCCCCATCCCCATTGTCATTTATTAAGCTGATTGCAGAATCATATATGAAGTCACTTATTTCTCTAATTGTCTTTACCTTGTCATTTTCTATGCATTCGACTCTTTCCCACCCATACTTCTTTGCTATATATACGCCATTGTCATAGGTGGTCTCAAGGTATTTCCTGTTGCTTTCATGTATATCCTTTTCCTTTTCACCTGTTATTTTATTTTTCCTGTTAAATGTGAGCTTTTGAGTAAACTCTACTGGCATGTCCAAGAAAAAAACCTTATCCGGTACAGGAAGTCCATAAAGGTTGAACTCAAAATCCCAAAGCCAATCCAAAAAATCGTCTTTTTCCTTTTTTGTTGAAAACTTGGATGCTTGATGGACCATATTTGATGTTGTGTATCTGTCTGATATTATAATGCCACCGTCTTTATAAAACTCCTCCCAGTCCTTTTTGTAAGAAGCATAGCGATCAACTGTAAAAAATGTTGATGCAATATATGGACTTACATCTGAGGGGTCCTTTCCAAAGTCTCCCCTCAGATACATCTTTACAAGAGCAGAAGCCTCACTTTTATAATTCGGAAACTCCACCTTTCTCACCTTTGTATTGTCTTTTATAAGTCTATTATAAAGATATTCAGATTGTGTAGCTTTACCGCTTCCATCTGAACCTGATTCTATTATTATAAGCTTTCCTTTCATATATTACTCCTTCATAAATAAATGATTTATTGTATCTAATCATTATAACACTTTACTGTTTAGACTTTAATACTTTAATTTGAAGGAGCATATGATATTTGAAGATATCCATCTTCAAACCTTGCAGAGCTAATCTCTTTAGAGCGAGCCTCTATAGGAATTGGAAACCTTCTTACTTCGTTTTTAATCCCTAAAATAAGCTCCCCTTCAGTTTGATTAAGCTCTAGTTCTTTTTTTTCTGCAAAAGGAAGATAGATATATATTATAAAGCTATCTTCTACCTTTTCATATCTATATATCTCCTGAGAAAACAGTACATTCTCTGGATTATCCTTTTTAAATATCTCAGCTCCCACCGTGCATAGGGTTTTTACCGTTCTTAGCTCAGTATTTTGAAGATTTACATAAAACTTTGGTACTTCCGAAAAACTTTCGTTAATCTCATTTAGCCCTTCTTTTTGCATTTTAATCCACTTATTGAAATACCCCTGCATAGCTTCATCTGGATATATTTTGTTAACGATTATTGCATCTACGTTATAGTTATAAAGATACATACAGGTAAAGTTTCTCTTCGACTCTAGAATCACAATTTTTTCAGGAGTTGTAACTATTCTGATGCTTAATATCTCTTTGTTTTGCATAAGGTCTTGCAGAGCCTGCATTCTTTCCATCACATACTCTATATCATCAAATACACCGTCTTTTGGCATAGGCATCTTCGTGATTTTTTCAAAGGCAGGGCCAGCTACTTTCACGCTCTTTCTTTTCATAGGAAGTACCCTTGAAACAAGATCTGATAGCCTCTGTGGATACTTGAGTAGAGATAAAGTCTCACCAGTTGGTGCACAGTCTACAATAAGAACATCATATTTTCCTTCTTCATAAATATCAAGAATTTTAAAAAGGGAAAATAGCTCTTCAAAACCAGGAAATATAAGTAGCTCCTCTACCTCTATACCACCCTCACCTCTTATAGTTAAAATCTCTTTAATATAATCCTTGAGATTTCCCCAACTTTTTTCACCTTCATATATAGCATCTACCTCCATTGCATCTAGGTTGTCCATCACCTTTGTTTTTTCTCTTTGAATTTTCATATCAAAAGCATCAGAAAGACTGTGAGCCTGATCCGTGCTTATGATCATGACTTTTTTTCCACTCTTTGCAATCTTGCAGGCCGTAGCTGCTGCCATGCTGGTTTTTCCAACTCCGCCTTTTCCTGTATATAATATGATTCTCATAATACCCTCCTAATTAATATCCACTTTTTTCACCTTTGAATTTTTTTACTTTTTAAAATAAACCTCAAGCTTATGCTCTTCAAGCTTTGCCCTTATCACCTCGTAGCTTCTAAGTATGTTTGGAAGGGGAATATTCCTTTTGAAATTTTCTATTTTTATTACAATATCTGTATTTGACTGAAACAAATCAATATCAGCCTTGCTTTTAAAAGGTACCTTAATAGAAAGTCTATACTCATCGCCTATTTTTTCGAAGCTTTCCCTTTCTTCCCCTTTTTTCAAATCAAATATATCTTTATTTTTTAATGAGTCATTGCATATTTTTTCAATGGCCTCTCTTCCTCTCAGTTCTTCTCCATACCAAGGTATATTATATATTTCTAAAGCCACAAAGCTTTCTTTTAATTCACTTATATATTTGCTCTGGATTTTCTTCCAGTTTGTAAAAAAAGGATTCTCTATATCCTTAGGTAGTATACGATTGATGTAAAGAGCATCAACATTAAAATCATAGAGATTCATATACATATAGTTTCTTTTAGTTTCTTCTACAACCATTTTTTCTGGTATAGTAACTAGCCTGATGCTTGTTGTATCTCTGTTTTTTAATAGCTCTTGAAGCTCATTTAATTTTAAATAAAGCTTTTCTATATCATTCATACCAGCTTTGCTTGGAAGCTCTACTTTAAATACATGCTTGGAAACTGGGGAAAGCAAACGAGCAGCTACCTTTCCAATAGGGAACATTTTTTCCATATACCAAGAAAGAAGCTCTGGCATCTTAAGAAGTGACAAAGTCTCTCCAGTTGGTGCGCAGTCTACTATTATCCTTTCATAAAATCCCTCATTATACAGCTGAGAAATCTTGAGAAGGGAAAATAACTCCTCTATTCCCGGTATTATTCCAAAATCCTTCATACTATGTCCATCCCCTTGTGGAATTAGCTTATCTATGCTTTTTAAAAGGTCAGCAAAATCATTTTCCATAACATAATTCGGATCTATCTCATATACATCTAGGTTTTCCATTATTTTAACTGGCTCTTTAGAGGCCTCAAATTCCAAAATATCTCCAAGATTGTGAGCCATATCTGTACTGATTAAAATAGTCCTGCTTCCTTCTTTTGCACTCTTGATTGCATGAGCTGTAGCCACGCTACTTTTCCCAACTCCACCTTTGCCTGTGAAAATATATATCTTTGCCAATTAAAACACCGCCTTTTCATTCATGTTTCGAATAGTTCGCATCTCGAAGTATTTGTGTTAATAGAAGAGCCTTTAAAGGCTCTATTAATCAATATTTATTTTCTTTATTGCCTTTTTGTTTTTATCTTTAAGACTTTCCTGCTTTAAGACTTCTACTGCTCTTTGCAACATATCTAAAAATGCTTCTATCTCTTCTTTTGTGAATGCTTTCATCAAACTTGAGGAATACCTCATTGCCTCTTTAATTATTGAATTTATTTGCTCAGTTCCTTTACTATCTAGCCGTATAGTTACAACTCTTTTGTCCTCAATACTTCTTTGTCTTAGCACTAGATTTCTTTTTTCCATCCTGCTTATGATTCCAGTTGCAGTATTAAGGGGCACATTTACGTAATCTGCAATCTGAGTCATGTTTACTTCCTTGTATCTATAAAGAAGCCAGAGTATAAATAGCTCATTTTTAGTGCAGTCTAAAAGCAGATTTTCCCAAATCTTTGGAGAGAGCATTAGTCTTATATCATCCATATAATTTCCGATTGCTTTTTCTATATCATATTCTTTAGTCATACTTATCACCAACTATTTCTGTATTAGAATTAATTTAATTCTATACCCGAAGTATTTTTTTGTCAAGAGAATTTTTTAATACTAAAAAACCCCACACACATAATGTTTGTGGGGTCTTGATTTTTATTAATATTATCTCTTTGAGAACTGTGGCGCTCTTCTTGCAGCCTTAAGTCCATATTTCTTTCTTTCCTTCATTCTAGAATCTCTAGTAAGGAATCCAGCAGCCTTAAGTGTAGGTCTTAACTCAATATCTGCTTTAAGAAGTGCTCTTGATATTCCGTGACGGATAGCTCCAGCTTGACCTGTGAACCCTCCACCTTGAACTTTGATTATAACATCATATCTTCCAAGAGTTTCTGTTATTGTAAGAGGTCTTACTACCTCTCTTTTTTGAACTTCGTAACCGAAGTACTCATCTAGAGTTCTTCCGTTTACTACTATGTTTCCTTCACCAGGAATTAATCTAACTCTAGCTACAGAGCTTTTTCTTCTACCTGTTCCAAAGTATTGTACTTTTGCCATGAAAAAATCCTCCCTTCTCTAAACCTTATATGTCTAAAGTCTCAACATTTTGAGCTGTATGAGTATGCTCAGGTCCTGCAAATATTCTAAGTCTCTTCATCATAGGAGCTCTTAGCTTATTTTTTGGAAGCATTCCTCTTACAGAAAGCTTGATGATTTCTTCAGGCTTTTCTTGTTGGAGCTTTCTAAAGTTTGTTTCTTTCATGTTACCAATGTATCCTGTATGATGTCTATACATTTTGTCATCTGTCTTGTTCCCTGTAACTACAACTTTGTCAGCGTTTACAACTATTACAAAGTCTCCTCCATCAACGTGTGGAGTGAACGTTACTTTATGCTTTCCTCTAAGTACTCTTGCTATTTCTGTAGAAATTCTACCTAGTGTTTTTCCTTCTGCATCTACTATATACCATTTTCTGGTAACTTCTGAAGGTTTAGATATATACGACTTCATTCTTTTTCCTCCTCGACAGATTATAATTATCATCTGAAACAAAGTTTTTCTTTGAAAAATAAATGAAAACTTTGTTGAAATACATAACGGAAATTATGACCTGTCCATAATTTAATAGGAATATAATTTCCTATGTATTATAAAAAATACGGCTGTATAATTAAAGTCCGGGGCTAATGGACAACTTATCTACACATACCGTTATATTCTAAACTAAAACCACCTATATGTCAATAAATTCATCAAAGTTTTTTGTATTTAAATAATTAACTTTTTTTAGAAAAAGTCCTTGAGGTGGAGCGGTAGGACCAGCCATATCTCTATTTTTTGATGCTATAATCTCATCTATAGGGACTTTAATCCTTCCTCTTCCAATTTCTACAAGGGTTCCTGCTATTATTCTAACCATATTATACAAAAATGCATTTCCTGTAATTTCCATTTCAATTATCTTATCTTTTTTACTTATTTTTATATCGTGTATTCTTCTTGTGGTTGTTTTTATGCTACTGTTTGTGCTGGAAAATCCTATAAAATCATGCTCTCCCAGCAGTTTCTTGCTCTCCTGAATCATTTTATCCATATCAAGCTCATCTTTGACATGATATGAGTAATTGCGCTCTACAGGGCTTTTTGTCTCGCTGTTATATATTCTATATATATAGGTCTTCCCTCTTGCACTATACCTAGAGTGAAAATCCATATCTACTTCTTTGCTTAGCTTTATTGCAATGTCTTCGGGAAGGATTGCGTTTAGTGCTTTTGATATATTTTGTGGTGGGATTCTTCCATTAAAGTGAAAATTTGCTACATGACCAAAGGCATGCACCTTTGCATCTGTCCTTCCAGAAGCCATGAGGTTCACTTCTTCATTGCTGATTATTTTGATTGCTTTTTCTATTTCTCCTTGAACTGTGGTTTTTTTAGGCTGTCTCTGCCATCCAAAGTAATTTGTTCCATCATATTCTATTACTAGCATTATATTTTTCATTTTTTTAAATCCCTACTATTCTAAGTCCTATTATTACTATAAGATAAAGCCCTATGATGCTTGATGCAATATAGTCTTTTTTTCCAAAAAATATTTCTTTCATCCTTGTTCTTCCATCTCCCCCTCTATAGCATCTGGATTCCATAGCCATAGCAAGTTCGTCGGCTCTTCTAAATGCACTTATAAAAAGTGGTACAAGAAGGGGTATGAGGCTCTTTGCTCTTTTTATTACGTTTTTACTTTCAAAATCAGCTCCTCTTGCCATTTGAGCTTTCATTATCTTATCTGTTTCATCTAGTAGGGTTGGTATGAATCTAAGGGCTATAGTCATCATCATAGCCAGTTCATGGGCAGGAACCTTGATAACCCTAAGTGGATTGAGCATTTTTTCTATTCCATCTGTAAGCTCTATTGGTGAGGTTGCAAGGGTAAGTATCGACGTACCAACGATAAGAAAAGATAGTCTAAGGAGCATAAATATACCTTGGTTTAATCCTTCTCTTGTTATTGTCAAAAAACCAATGGACCATAGCTCTTCTCCTGGGGTCAAAAATGCATTTATGGAAAATGTGAGAAGAAGAAGTATCCAAAGAGGCCTAAGCCCTTTTAATACATATTTTAGGGGTATATTTGAAAGCTTTATAATCCCTACAAGAAATATCGCTATAAGCAAGTAAGGGAAAAATGTATTTATTATAAATAGGGACACCATAAATGCAAAGGTAAAAGTAATCTTCACCCTTGGATCTAGTTTGTGTATTATGGATTCAGAAGGATAGTACTGTCCTATTGTAATATCTTTAAGCATTTTTTTTACTCCTTAAATTCCTTAGTATTTCACTCTTTACTTCCTCTATTGTAATTACATCTTCTTTTATAGGCATGCCTTTTTCTCTAAGGCTTATTGCAAGCTCTACTACCTTTGGCACTCCAAGACCTATTTCTGTAAGTCTTTTTCCATATCTGAATATTTCCCTTGGAGTTCCGCTGTATTCTACTGCTCCCTTGTTCATCACTATTATTCTATCTACTAGCTTTGATATGTCTTCCATAGAGTGAGATACTAATATGATGGTTGTATTATGTTTTTTGTGTATCTCTTTGATTTCTCTTAATATTTCATCTCTTCCTCTAGGGTCTAGTCCTGCTGTAGGTTCGTCTAGTATTAGAATATCTGGTCTCATAGCAAGTACTCCTGCTATAGCAACTCTTCTTCTTTGACCTCCTGAAAGCTCAAAAGGGGACCTTTCTTTAAGAAGCTCGTAATTAAGACCTGTAATCTCCATAGCATCTTTAACTCTTATTTCTATCTCAGCTTCACTGAGTCCAAGATTTGATGGACCAAAGGCAATATCCTTGTATATTGTTTCTTCAAATAGCTGATATTCTGGATATTGAAATACAAGTCCAACTTTTTTCCTTACTTCTGTAAGGGATACGTCCTTGCTTGTGATATCAAGGTCATTTATAAGTATCTTTCCTGATGATGGTTTCAAAAGTCCGTTTAGGTGCTGAATCAAGGTGGATTTTCCCGAGCCAGTATGCCCTATAAGGCCTATAAATTCTCCGTCATTTATTTCAAGGTTGACTTTATTTAAGGCAGTACTCTCAAAAGGAGATCCCGGGTTATATATATGAACTAAATCTTTTATTATTACGGCCATAATTTGTTCACCATCTCTTCTACTGTTAAAATTTCTGAGCTTATGTCCAAACCTTCCTCTTTTAACTCATAAGCAAGCTCGGTCATCTGAGGAACATCAAGTCCCAGCTCTTTTAGTTTTTTCACTTCTTTAAATATTTCAGTTGGGGTTCCCTGCATTATTACTCTGCCGTTTTCCATTACAAAAATCTTGTCCGCATTTACTGCTTCTTCCATAAAGTGAGTAATATTAATTACTGTGATTTTTTCTTCTTGATTCAATCTATATACTGTATCCATTACTTCTTTTCGTCCTCTAGGGTCTAGCATGGCTGTCGGTTCGTCAAGTACTATGCACTGAGGTTTCATTGCTATTATACCTGCTATTGCGACTCTTTGCTTTTGCCCTCCAGAAAGAAGATGAGGAGCCTTTTTTGCGAATTCTGTCATTCTAACGTTTTTTAATGCTTCATCTACTCTTGCCCTTATTTCTTTTGGCTCTATGCCAAGGTTTTCTGGTCCAAAGGCTACATCTTCTTCAACCACTGTTGCAACAAGCTGATTGTCTGGGTTTTGAAATACCATTCCTGCTACTTGTCTTATAGCCCAAGTATTTTCAATATCTGATGTATCCATATCTGCTACGAATACTTTTCCTGATGTGGGAATCAGTATGGCGTTTAGATGTTTTGCAAGGGTGGATTTTCCCGAACCGTTATGGCCTATTATGGCTACAAACTCTCCCTTTTTTATATCTAGAGAGACATTGTCAATAGCCTTTACTACTCTGTCTCCGTCTGTATATTCGAATGTAAGATTTTCAATCCTTATCATTTTATCCATATATATCTCCCTACTAAATACCGTGTATTTAAATATGATTAATCTTTGTAATTAAAGGTTATAAAAGCCTCTAAATCATACCTTTATTGCTTATTATTAAATTGCCTAAAACCTATATTACCATATAATTTATTTCTTTTGAACAACCCTTATTGAGATATTTATTTTTCCTTATTTTGTCACAATTTGTAATGAAACTGAACTTGTATACCTGCCTTTTAAAGTGTAATATATTATTTAAGGAAATAGAAAAGAGGTGAGGATTATGAATAGTGATATCCCATCTACTAGTGTAGAGAGAAAAGTGGAAGAGATATTTAAGGAAATAGAAACTTATATCAAGTCAGAAGACTTTGACAGGGCTCTTGAGCTTATAGATGAAAACAGGACATATCTACAGCAAAATGCTGATATGCACCATCAGGTTCTTTTAAACAAGCATTATGCAATATCATTATATAGGAAGATTAAAGACACTTACTCAAAGGACAAGGACACTGATGCCTTTGTAGAGCTATTTGAAAAGCACAGAAGCTATCTTGAGGTTCATGTTGGAATAAATGAATATAAACGACTTTTAGATATTTATGATAGGATTCAAAAAAAGAAAATTCAAGGAAAGCTAAAAATAATAATACCTGTAGCTATTGTTTTGATTGGAGTTTTAGTTTTTTCATTTGTAAATTTTGAAAGCATTAGTTTACCAAATTTTTCTATGCCTAACTTTTTCCAAAAAAATACAGGTGAAAGTCCTATAGCAGAGGAACCTTCGGCAGATGAGAGCATAGATACTCCTTCTAATTCTGATGAGGAAACTGATGAACTACCTTCAGATGAACCAATAGTTGACGAAAATGTCCATAATGAAAATGAACCAAATTATATACTTCCAAGTCATTCTAAGGAGCTTACTCTAAGTGATATTGAAGGCATGAGCAGTCAGGATATAAGACTTGCTATTAATGAGATGTATGCAAGACATGGTTATTATTTTGGAAGTGGAGCAAATCAAAGATATTTTGATCAGCAGGAGTGGTATGTTCCAGACGAGAGTCTAAGAGATGCTTCTGATGTTGTAAATAACTTCTCAGATCTTGAAAACCGAAATCTAGCATTCTTAGCTTCACAAGAAAGACGTCTTAGAAATCAGTAATCTAATACTAATTTATGTCTTATATTATAGACCAAACCGGGGGTGTAGCAATGAAAATACTATACAAATCTCTCTTTATACTTTCTTTTGTGCTTCTTATTATAAGCATGGGTTTACTTATCGCAAAGATAACTATATTCAAATAGATATAATTGGTTTTAATCTATACAAATATAAAGAGCCTAGTCAGATAAAAATATTTATCAGCTAGGCTCTTTTTTGTAAAATAAAAAAGGGGAGCTTTTACCCCTTATTTATTCCATGCAAAATGGGAATTAAGCTGTTGCCTAATTCCCTCCAGACTTATACTAGCTCAACAATAGCCATTGGTGCTGCGTCACCACGTCTTGGGCCAAGCTTTAAAACTCTAGTGTATCCACCTTTTCTCTCGCTATATTTCGGAGCGATTTCATCAAATAGGTTCTTCACTACTGTTTCATCCATAAGGTAAGCCATAGCTTGTCTTCTAGCATGAAGGTCTCCTCTTTTTCCAAGAGTTATCATCTTCTCTACCATTCTCTTAGCTTCTTTGGCTTTCATTTCAGTTGTAGTAACTTTTCCATGCTTAAGAATATCAGTGGCAAGGTTTCTTAGCATAAGATTTCTATGCGAAGATACTCTTCCCAACTTTCTGTAAGTTGCCATTATTTATCCCTCCTTTTCCCTAGTCTTCACTTGGTTTAAGACCAAATCCAAGTTCTTCCAGCTTTTGAATTACTTCTTCTAGGGATTTCTTTCCTAGGTTTCTAACTTTCATCATGTCGTCTTCTGTTTTCTCAGTCAGTTCTTCTACCGTATTTATACCTGCTCTCTTAAGACAGTTGTATGATCTAACCGAAAGGTCAAGTTCTTCAATCGTCATTTCTAGAGCCTTTTCCTTTTTATCTTCTTCCTTTTCCACCATAAGCTCTACTTCGCCAAGATGGTCTGTAAGGTTGATAAACAGGTTAAGATGTTCTACAAGTATTTTGGCCCCTAGAGAGATTCCCTCTTGAGCTCCTATGCTTCCATCTGTCCACACTTCAAGAATTAATTTCTCAAAGTCTGTTCTTACTCCAACTCTTGTGCTTTCAACATTGTAGCTGACTTTTTGCACTGGAGTATAAATGGAATCCACAGGAATCACACCAATCGGCATATCTTCTGTTTTATTATTTTCAGCAGAAACGTAACCTCTTCCTTTATCTACATTGATTTCCATATAAAGCTTTGCATCCTCTGAAAGAGTTGCAATATGAAGATCTTTGTTTAGGATTTCTATATCTGGAGGGCAAATTATATCCCCAGCAGTAATTACACCTTCTCCACTATGTTCTATTCTTAGAGTTCTAGACCCGTCAGAATCCATTTTCATGGAAAGTTCTTTAAGTGTAAGTATAATCTCAGTTACGTCCTCTTTAACACCAGGTATTGTTGAAAATTCGTGAAGAACGCCGTCTACCTTTATAGATGTAACTGCAACTCCTGGTAAAGAAGATAGAAGGACTCTTCTAAGAGAGTTTCCTACTGTAATACCGAATCCTCTTTCCAGGGGTTCAACTACAAATTTGCCATAGCTGTCTTTTAGTTCTAACACTTCTATACTTGGCTTTTCTATTTCTATCACTTATAAACCCTCCTTGTACAATAATAATAAAATGATCACCGAGGGTACTAATCCAACGTGGTATTACTTAGAGTAAAGCTCTACTATAAGGTGTTCTGCTATTTCTAGGTCAACGTCTTCTCTTGTAGGGTTTGCAACCACTTTAGCACTCATTGATTCAAGGTTTACATCAATCCACTTTGGAGTAACACGAGTATGGTTCTCTACAAGTGCTTTGATTTTAGCTGATGATCTAGATGTTTCTTTTACTGTGATTACATCTCCAACATGTACAAGCATTGAAGGGATATTAGCCTTATGTCCGTTTATGTTAAAGTGACCGTGTCTTACAAGCTGTCTAGCTTCTTTTCTAGATTGAGCAAGTCCCATTCTGTAAACAGTGTTGTCTAGTCTTCTCTCTAGAAGGTTAAGTAGGTTTTCCCCTGCTATTCCAGGCATGTTTTCTGCTCTTTCAAATGTATTTCTAAATTGAGTCTCAAGTACTCCATATATTCTCTTAACTTTTTGTTTTTCTCTTAATTGCTCTCCGTAGTTAGAAACTTTTTTTCTTCCTTGACCATGTTGCCCTGGAGCATAAGGTCTTTTAGAAATACCACATTTTTCTGTGTAGCATCTATCTCCCTTAAGGAATAATTTCATTCCTTCTCTACGGCAAAGTCTGCATGATGCATCTGTATATCTTGCCACTTATTTACACCTCCCTATATTAAACCCTTCTTCTCTTTGGCGGTCTACAACCATTGTGTGGAATTGGAGTAACATCTTTAATCATAGTTACATCAAGTCCAGTTGCTTGAAGAGCTCTTATAGCTGCTTCTCTACCTGCCCCAGGTCCTTTAACAAATACTTCTACTGCTCTTAAACCGTGTTCCATAGCTCCTTTTGAAGCTTGCTCTGCAGCCATTTGCGCAGCAAATGGAGTAGACTTTCTTGAACCTTTAAATCCAAGCTGTCCAGCACTTGCCCAAGAAATAGCATTTCCTTGAACATCAGTAAGAGTAATGATTGTGTTGTTGAAAGTCGACTGTATATGAGCCTGGCCTTTTTCTATATTTTTACGTTCTCTTCTTTTTACACGAGTTACCTTCTTTTTAGGCTTAGCCATTATTTTCCCTCCTTACCTCAAAAATTATTTCTTCTTCTTACGTCCAACTGTTCTCTTAGGACCTTTTCTTGTTCTAGCGTTAGTCTTAGTCTTTTGACCTCTAACTGGAAGACCTTTTTGATGTCTGATTCCTCTGTAGCATCTGATATCTCTTAGTCTTTTTATGTTAAGGGAAATTTCTCTTCTAAGGTCACCCTCTACGTTATAGTTGTCTATTTCTTTTCTTAGTAGGTTAACTTCTTCCTCTGTAAGGTCCTTGATTCTTGTTTCAGGACTGATTCCTGTAGATTCTAGGATTCTTTCAGAAGTGTTTTTACCTATTCCGAATATATATGTTAGACCAATAACAACTCTTTTTTCTCTTGGTAAGTCTACACCGGCAATACGAGCCATGTATTTACACCTCCTGCTTTAAAATTTAAGCGTAGTTTCAATTTTTGAAACCATTAATATTAACAACTCTATATTATACCAAACAATAGCTATCTTTTCAAAATAATTCCTTAGCCTTGCTTCTGCTTATGCTTAGGATTTTCGCAGATAACCATTATTTTGCCTTTTCTTTTAATTATTTTGCATTTTTCGCAAATAGGCTTTACAGATGGCCTTACTTTCATCTTAATCCCTCCTTAGGCTACTTCTTTCGCCAAGTAATTCTCCCTTTTGTTAAATCATAAGGAGAAAGTTCTACCGTTACCTTGTCACCTGGAAGTATTCTTATGAAGTGCATTCTAAGCTTACCTGATATATGAGCTATAATCTCATGATCGTTCTCCAGTTTAACTTTAAACATAGCATTAGGTAGGGCGTCGATTATCGTCCCTTCCAGTTCTATCATGTCCTTTCTTGACATATTAAACCTCCTTTTTATTTCCGCATCCTAGTCTCTCAAGTTCTTTTCTTATAAAGGCGTTTTGGCTTTGCAAGTCGTTGTAATTTATTTTATCCATATTTTCCGAGACTTTGTTGAGTATCATTAGATGTTTTAACTTTTTTAGTTTCGGGTTTTGGAGTTTGCGTAGTTCTCCATCTACTATCTGGACCATATCGCAGTCCTTGATATCTAATATCAGAAAGAATCTGTCTTTATCTCTTCCTGAAAGGCTTTTTACTACTTGACCTATATTTACTTTGCTGTGCAAGGCTGCTCCTCCCCTCATAATCTATAGCTGAGTTAAAAGCAGAGGCGCTTCACTTGTGATGGCAACGGTGTGCTCATAATGAGCCGAATTTCTTCTGTCTAACGTGATAGCTGTCCAGCCGTCATTTAATACCTTCACTTTATATGTGCCTTGATTTACCATAGGTTCTATTGCTAGTACCATGCCTTCTTGGAGCCTAGGACCTCTATTTGGAGGTCCATAGTTAGGTATTTGAGGATCTTCGTGAAGTTCCTTACCTATGCCATGTCCTACGAAATCTCTAACTATTGAATAACCGTAGCTTTCTGCATAAGCTTGTATAGCGTGAGATATATCGGATAATCTGTTTCCTACAACCGCACATTTAAGTCCCTCATAAAAACTTTGTCTTGTAACTTCTATAAGCTTCATGTTCTCTTGAGAAATGTGACCAACTCCATGAGTCTTGGCTGAGTCTCCATGATATCCTTTATAATATGCTCCTATATCCAAGCTTATTATATCTCCGTTTTTTAGTATTATGTCCTTTGACGGTATGCCATGGACTACTACTTCATTTGGAGATGCGCATATACTGCCAGGGAAGCCTCCATATCCTTTGAAAGATGGTGTCGCACCATATTTGGTTATATTTTTTTCGGCTATTTGGTCTAGCTCATAGGTACTAATGCCTTCTTTTATAGCATCTTTTAATATCTCATGAGTCTCTGCTACAATTTTTCCAGCATCCTTTAAGAGCTCCACTTCATTTTTCGATTTAATTATAATCATTAAAGTTCACTTCCCAAGGCCTCTACAATGTCTTGGAACACCTTTTTTATGTCCTGCTCACCATCTATAGTAAGCAATATGTTTTGTCCTTTGTAGTAGTCTATAAGAGGCTGCGTTTCATTAAGATATACTTCTATTCTCTTTGATACAGTTTCTTCATTATCGTCAGATCTCTGATAAAGCTCTCCACCGCATACATCACATATATCTGATTTTTTCGGCGGATTAAACTCTATGTGGAAGGTAGCTCCGCAGTTTTTGCAGATTCTTCTTCCTACAGCTCTTCCAACTAAAATGCCTTTATCTACCTCTATATTAACTACTGCATCTATCTTGGAATCTATACTTTGAAGGAATTTATCCAATGCTTCAGCTTGAAATACTGTTCTTGGAAATCCATCAAGCAAAAATCCTTTTTTTGTATCGTCTTCTTTAAGTCTATCTTCAACTATAGCAACAACTAGCTCATCTGGAACTAGTTTTCCGCTATCCAGATATTCCTTAGCTTTTTTGCCAAGCTCTGTATTTTCTTTGATATTTTTTCTGAATATGTCCCCTGTTGAAATATGAGGTACATTGTATTTATCAACAATCCCAGAAGCTTGTGTTCCTTTTCCAGCCCCTGGAGGTCCTAAAAGTATTAGATTCATATTTTCATCTCCTAGGGTTACCCCTTAATTAAGGGTGTTATTATGAATAAAGCAAGGTTTTATTTCAAAAAGCCTTGATAGTGTCTCATCACCATTTGAGCTTCAATTTGCTTCATAGTTTCTATGGCTACCCCTACTACTATAAGTAGTGCAGTTCCACCAAATCTAAATGGAACATTAGTCACACTATATATTAGTGTTGGAAGGGATGCTATTAGAGCAAGGAAAATAGCCCCTGCAAGTGTCAGTCTATTAAGTACTGTAGATAAATACTCAGCTGTTTGTTTTCCAGGTCTGATTCCTGGAATAAATCCACTTGAGTTTTTCATATTGTCCGCAACTTCATCTGGATTAAAAGTAATAGATACATAGAAGTATGTGAAGAATATTATCATAAGAAACTCTAATGCTGTGTATATATACACTCCTGGACTTCCTGCTGGTGTAAACCATCTAGCTACAAAAGCTTGATAGCTTGGGTTTGTAATGAATATCGTAAGTGTTTGAGGGAAAGCAAGCATCGAAGTTGCAAATATTACAGGTATAACTCCAGCTTGGTTTACTTTTAGAGGGATGTGCGTTGACTGTCCTCCATAAGTTTTTCTTCCAACAACTCGCTTTGCATATTGTACTGGTATTTTTCTTACCCCTTGAAGAACTATTATTACTCCAACTATTATAAGAAGCGAAATCACAAGGAAAACAATAACTTGTAGTGGATTAATTTCTCCAGATCCCATTAATCTGAAAGTCTGGATTGTAGCTCCAGGAAGTCTTGAAACTATACCTGCAAATATTATAAGTGATATTCCGTTTCCAATTCCTTTTTCAGTAATCTGCTCTCCAAGCCACATCAGAAATGCAGTTCCTGCTGTTAATGTAAGAACAACACTTATCATGTTTAGTGGAGACCTAGATACAAGAGCCTGATTAAAGAATCCGATACTTATAGCTGTAGCCTGCACAAGTGCAAGTATAACTGTAAGATATCTAGTATACTGTAGGATTTTTTTTCTGCCTTCTTCTCCGGATTTTTGCATATCCTCAAGAGCAGGTATTCCTACTGTTAAAAGCTGTATTACGATTGACGACGTAATATATGGCGTTATGCTTAGGGCAAATATAGTGAAGTTACTGAAAGCTCCACCAGCCACTATGTCATAAAAAGACAGTATTCCTGCCTGTTGTTCTACCATCTGCTTTATAATGTCTACATTTATTCCCGGCACGGGGATCGCTGTTCCTATTCTAAATACCACTAGCATTAAAGATGTGAAGATTATTTTCTTCCTAAGATCAGGTATCTTAAATGCATTCTGTATGGTCTTGAACATTAGATCACCTCGGCCTTTCCTCCAGCGGCTTCTATCTTTTCTGCAGCTGATTTAGTGAACTTATTTGCTTTTATTGTAAGTTTCTTTTCAATGCTGCCGTTTCCAAGTATCTTTATACCATCTTTTTCTATTTTTCTCACAACACCTGTTTCTTTAAGAAGTTCAGGAGTGATTTCCGTTCCGTCTTCAAAGATGTTTAGCTTCTCTATATTTACGATAGAGTATCTCTTTTCGAATTCAAAGTTGTTGAATCCTCTTTTTGGAAGTCTTCTGTAAAGAGGCATCTGACCTCCCTCGAATCCAGGTCTTACTCCGCCACCTGAACGAGACCATTGGCCGTCTTGTCCTCTACCAGCTGTCTTTCCTTGTCCTGTCGCAGTACCTCTACCGATTCTTTTTTTCTCTTTTACTGCTCCTTTTGCCGGTTTAAGCTCATGTAGTTTCATGTGTTGCACCTCCTTCTTTCTTAAACTTCTTCTACTTGCACAAGATGTTTTACAACTTCTATCATACCTCTTATTTGAGGGTTATCAGGCTTTTCAACTGTTTGTTGTCTCTTTGTAAGGCCTAGAGCCGCAACAGTTTTTCTCTGATTTGGCTTAGTTGCTATTACACTCTTTGCAAGTGTTATTCTTAAGTTCGCCATTTGTTTCGCCTCCTAACCTAAAAGATCTTCTACTTTTTTACCTCTTAGGCTTGCTACGTCTTCAATTTTTCTAAGTGAAGCAAGACCTTGGATGGTTGCATTAACCATATTTCTTGCGTTGTTTGTTCCAAGTGACTTAGAACGAACGTCTTTAAGTCCAGCAAGCTCAAGAACTGAACGAACAGGTCCTCCTGCTATAACTCCAGTACCTTCTTTAGCTGGCATTATAAGTACGTTTCCTGCTCCGAATCTACCTTGTATCTGGTGAGGAACTGTAGTTCCAACCATTGGAACCTTGATAAGGTTTTTCTTTGCATCTTCAACAGCTTTTCTTATAGCGTCTGGAACTTCCATAGCTTTTCCAGTTCCCATTCCAACGTGTCCGTTTCTGTCTCCAACAACTACAAGTGCTGCAAATCTGAAGTTTCTACCACCTTTTACAACCTTGGTAACTCTTCTTATATCAACAACTTTTTCTTCTAAGTCCAGTTGTCTAAAATCTATTGGCTTTTTAAGCATCTTATCCCCTCCTTTTACTAAAATTTAAGTCCAGCTTCTCTTGCTCCATCAGCTAGTTCTTGAATTCTACCGTGATAGATGTATCCACCTCTGTCGAATACAACATTTTCGATACCTTTTTCAAGAGCTCTCTTAGCAGCTAACTCTCCAACTTTTTTTGCAGTTTCTTTGTTTCCAGTGTTGGATGCGTTTCCTTTGATGTCTTTATCAAGAGATGAAGCTGATACAAGGGTAACTCTATTTACATCATCTATTATTTGAACATATATATTGTTAGTGCTTCTAAACACGTTAAATCTTGGTCTTTCAGGAGTTCCTGTTACTGATTTACGCACTCTTTTGTGCCTAGCAATACGGTTCGCATTTTTATCTACCTTTTTGAACACTTATATCACTCCTTTCCTATCTATTTCTTACCAGTCTTACCTTCTTTACGTCTTACATACTCTCCTGAGTATCTAATTCCTTTTCCTTTGTATGGCTCTGGCTCTCTCCAAGCTCTTATCTTCGCTGCGTAGTTTCCTACTAGCTGCTTGTTGAT
Organism: Acetoanaerobium pronyense; assembly: GCF_017874355.1. Taxonomy (GTDB): domain Bacteria; phylum Bacillota; class Clostridia; order Peptostreptococcales; family Filifactoraceae; genus Acetoanaerobium; species Acetoanaerobium pronyense. The sequence goes on along the minus strand of NZ_JAGGLI010000020.1, from coordinate 8,532 downwards.
ACCTTTTACTAATATTTCTGTTTGAGTAGGTACTTCTATTTCAAGACCTTCTGGATCTTCCATCTCTACTGGATGAGAGAAACCTAAGTTCAGTACAAGTTTCTTTCCTTGTTTTTGAGCTCTGTAACCTACACCTACAACCTCAAGTTTTTTTGTATATCCTTCAGTAACGCCTAATATCATATTGTTAATAAGTGTTCTTGAAAGACCATGAAGAGATCTGTGCTTCTTGTTGTCAGTTGGTCTAGTAACTGTTAGCTCTTCGCCTTCTTGAGTTATTGTAAGATCTTGAGATATTTGCTCTGTTAATGTTCCTTTTGGTCCTTTAACAGTAACAAGATTTTTTTCATCAACATTTATTTCCACACCACTTGGAACAGTGATTGGTTTACGTCCTATTCTTGACATTTATAGGCACCTCCTTTGCACAAGTTTACCATACGTAGCAGATTACTTCTCCACCTACGCCAAGCTCTCTAGCTTGCTTATCTGTTAAAATTCCTTTAGAAGTTGATATTACAGATATACCTATTCCGTTAAGAACCTTAGGTACATTAGTTTTATCAGCATATACTCTCATTCCTGGCTTAGATATTTTCTTGATTCCAGTAATTACCTTCTCGCCAGTTTTTCCGTATTTTAGTTGTATTCTTATAAGTCCTTGCTTTCCATCTTCTATTACATCATAACCTTTAATGTAACCTTCTTCTAAAAGAATTCTAGCAAGTTCCTTCTTTATATTTGAAGCAGGTACGTCAACCGTGTCATGGTGAACCGAGCTAGCGTTTCTTACACGTGTCAGCATATCTGCAATTGGATCTGTCATTGTCATGATATTTTACCTCCTTCCATTATTACCAAGAAGCTTTTCTTACTCCTGGTATTTGTCCTTTGTATGCCAATTCTCTGAAGCATATACGGCAAATTCCGAACTTTCTAAGTACCGCGTGAGGTCTTCCACAAAGATTGCATCTTGTGTATTCTCTTGTTTGATACTTTTGTTTCTTTTGTTGCTTAAGAACCATTGCTTTTTTTGCCATGATTTTCCCTCCTTCACTACTTGCTGAAAGGCATTCCTATAAGTGTTAATAACTCTCTAGCCTCTTCATCTGTTTTTGCAGTAGTTACAAATATGATATCCATACCTCTAACCTTGTCTATCTTGTCATACTCTATCTCAGGGAAAATAAGTTGCTCTTTAATTCCTAGTGCATAGTTTCCTCTTCCATCAAAAGAATCTTTGCTTACTCCTCTGAAGTCACGAACTCTTGGAAGTGCTATGTTAACGAATTTATCAACAAAGTGATACATTCTCTCGTCTCTTAGAGTAACTTTAGCTCCTATTGGCATATTTTCTCTGATTTTAAAGTTAGCAACTGATTTTCTTGATTTAGTAGTAACTGGTTTTTGTCCTGCTATGATTTCAAGCTCAGATATTGCTACGTCTAATACTTTAGCGTTATCTTTTGCTTCTCCAATCCCCATGTTTATTACAACTTTATCAAGTCTTGGAACTTCCATTACATTACTGTAATTGAACTTTTCCATTAGCGCTTTTATTATTTCTTCATTGTACTTAACTTTTAGTCTTGAAGCCATGTTTCTGCCTCCTTTCAAACTTTATTTTATATTTGCTCTCCTGATTTTTTAGAAATACGAACTTTCTCTCCGTTTTCTAACTTCTTCATTCCAACTCTAACACCTTTTCCAGCCTTAGCGTCGAAAATCATAACATTAGATACGTGGATTGATTGTTCCATATGAATTATTCCACCTTGTGGGTTTTTTTGGTTAGGCTTTTGGTGTTTTGTAGCCATGTTTACGCCTTCTACAAGAACTCTGTCCTTTGCGTTGTAAACTTCAAGCACTCTACCTTTTTTTCCTTTATCTTTTCCGCTAATTACTACAACGGTATCTCCACTTTTAATACGCACTCCTATGACACCTCCTCAATTATAGAACTTCCGGTGCTAGTGAAACTATCTTCATAAACTGCTTGTCTCTAAGCTCTCTAGCAACTGGTCCAAATATTCTTGTACCTTGTGGAGTCTTATCGTCTTTTATGATTACAGCAGCATTTTCATCGAATTTAACATAGCTTCCGTCTTTTCTTCTAAGACCATGCTTAGAACGAACTATAACAGCTTTTACAACTTTACCTTTTTTAACAACGCCACCTGGTGTTGCACTTTTAACCGTAGCTACGATTATGTCTCCTATATTTCCAGATCTTCTCTTAGATCCTCCAAGAACTCTTATGCAAAGTATCTCTTTGGCACCAGAGTTGTCAGCAACTCTAAGACGACTCTCTTGTTGTATCATTGCAATACCTCCTCTCTGCCTTTACAGATTATTCAGCAGCTCTTTCTACTACTTCAACAACTCTCCATCTTTTATCTTTAGAAAGAGGACGAGTTTCCATTATCTTTACTCTGTCACCTGTTTTGCATGTGTTTTCTTCATCATGAGCTTTAAACTTTACAGTTTTCTTTACAGCTTTTCCGTAAAGAGGGTGACGAACTAGTTCAACTATTGATACTACTACTGTCTTGTCCATTTTATCTGATGTAACATAACCAATTCTAGTTTTTCTGCTAGTATCTCTTTTCATTTATATCCTCCTTTCCAAAAGGCCTATGCTCCAGCCTTCGCTTTTTCGTTAAGGATGGTCTTAACACGTGCTATATCTTTTCTTACAAATCTCAATTTAACTGGATTGTCTAGCTGTCCTGTAGCCAGCTGGAATCGAAGGTTAAAGAGTTCACCTTTAAGTTCGGTTAATTTTGTTCCAAGCTCTGCACTTGTCATATCTCTTAACTCTTTAGCTTTCATCAGCTTCACCACCCTTTACTTCAATCTCCTCACGCTTTATAAACTTACATTTGATAGGCAGTTTGTGCATAGCAAGTCTCATCGCTTCTCTTGCTTTTTCTTCAGAAACACCTGACATTTCAAACATTACTCTACCTGGCTTAACTACTGCTACCCAATATTCTGGTGAACCTTTACCGGCACCCATACGAGTCTCAGCTGGTTTTTTAGTTACAGGCTTATGAGGGAAAATTTTAATCCAAACTTTACCGCCTCTTCTTACCGATCTATTGATGGCTATACGGGCAGATTCTATCTGGTTTGACGTTATCCACGCTGGCTCCATAGCCACAAGTGCATAATCTCCGTACGTTATTGTGTTACCTTTTTGAGCTTTACCCGCCATGCTGCCTCTATGAACTCTACGACGCTTTACTCTTTTTGGCATTAACATATTTATTCCTCCTTCCTTTAGCTAGGACTAATTACTTGAAGGTCTTGAAGCTCTTTGAAAGTTTCTTCCGTTCCCTTGTCCTCTATCATTTCTTCTATTTGAATCATATTCTCTTCTTTTTGGCTTTTTCTTGTCTTCTCTAGAAGCTGAAAATCCTTCTAATTCTCTTTTAGGTCCTTGTCTTGTTGGAAGTATTTCTCCCTTACAAATCCAAACCTTGATTCCAAGCTTTCCATAAGTAGTATCAGCTTCTGCGAAACCGTAGTCTATGTCAGCTCTTAGTGTGTGTAGTGGCACGTTTCCTTCAGAGTATCCTTCAGTTCTTGCCATCTCAGCTCCACCAAGTCTTCCTGATGTAGAAACCTTGATACCTTTAGCTCCAGATCTCATAGCTCTTTGCATAGCTTGCTTCATAGCTCTTCTAAATGCAACTCTTCTCTCAAGAGCTAGTGCTATGTTTTCAGCCACAAGCTGAGCGTCCTTTTCTGGGTTTCTTACTTCTATAATGTTTACAAATACCTGCTTGTCAGTCATCTTTTGAACATCAGCTTTGATTTCCTCTATACCTTGTCCACCTTTTCCGATAACCATTCCAGGCTTTGCAGTGTGTATGTTAAGCTTAACCTTGTTTCCTGATCTTTCGATTTCTATCTTAGGAACGCCAGAAAGGTTAAGTTTCTTTTTTAGATGCTTTCTGATTATAGCGTCTTCGTGTAGGAAAGCTGCGAAGTCTCCCTTGTTAGCAAACCATTTCGAATCCCAGTCTTTGTTAATTCCTACTCTAAAACCATGTGGGTTTACTTTTTGACCCATTCTTTTCCCTCCTATCTCTTATTATCTTTCTCTAACTACAACTCCTATATGACTCGTTCTTTTTCTTATGCTTGTCGCTCTACCTTGGGCTCTAGGCATAAATCTTTTAAGAGTTGGTCCTTGGTTTGCATAAACTTCAGACACATAGAGTTTTTTGCTGTCCATGTTCATGTTGTTTTCAGCGTTAGCTGCTGCTGATTTTACAACTTTTGCTATTATATCCGCACTTTTGTTTGGCATAAATTTCAATATCGCAAGAGCTTCGTCAACATTCTTTCCTCTGATTAGAGAACAGATGTAACCAGCTTTTCTAGGAGAAGTCCTTACGTATTTAACTATTGCTTTAGCTTCCATTTGCTTTTGCCCTCCTTCCATTAATCAAGGAATTATTTCCTCTTTGTCGATCTGTCGTCGTCCTTATGACCTTTAAATGTTCTTGTCGGAACAAACTCACCTAGCTTATGTCCAACCATGTCTTCAGTAACATATACTGGAACATGTTTTCTTCCGTCATGAAGTGCTATTGTATGTCCCACAAACTCTGGGAATATAGTTGACGATCTTGACCAAGCCTTGATTACTTTCTTTTCGTTGGCTTTGTTCATTTCTTCTATTTTTCTGAAAAGTCCTTTATGTACAAAAGGCCCCTTCTTAGCTGATCTTCCCATCTATGAAATCCTCCTTTCAAGGCTTACTATTTCTTTCTCTTAGAAACAATCATCTTATTAGAAGCTTTATTCTTCTTTCTTGTCTTGTATCCAAGTGCCGGCTTACCCCATGGTGTTACTGGTGAAGGTCTTCCTATTGGAGATCTACCTTCTCCACCACCATGTGGATGGTCGTTAGGGTTCATTACAGAACCTCTTACTGTAGGTCTGATACCCATATGTCTTTTTCTACCAGCTTTACCTATTGTCACGTTTTCGTGCTCAAGGTTTCCAACCTGTCCGATTGTAGCTTTGCAGTTTATGTTTACGTATCTAGTCTCTCCAGAAGGTAGTCTTACAAGAGCATTCTTTCCTTCTTTAGCCATAAGCTGAGCAGATACACCAGCAGATCTTACCATCTGTCCGCCTTTTCCTTCTTTAAGCTCGATATTGTGAATAACTGTACCTACTGGCATATTTTTAAGCTTTAGGCAGTTACCTACTTTAATATCAGAACCTTCTCCAGAAAATATAACATCTCCTACTTTAAGTCCGTTTGGAGCAAGAATATATCTTTTTTCTCCATCAGCATAATTAAGAAGCGCTATGTTTGCAGATCTGTTTGGGTCATATTCGATTCCAGCAACCTTTGCAGGTATTTGGTCCTTATCTCTTTTGAAATCTATTATTCTATACTTTCTTTTGTTTCCGCCACCTCTGTGACGAACTGTTATCGAACCACGAGAGTTTCTTCCTGCATTCTTCTTAAGAGTAGCAAGAAGAGATTTTTCTGGCTCTTGCTTTGTTATCTCGTCAGACTTAAGAACAGTCATATGTCTTAAGCTTGGAGTAATTGGTCTAAACTTTTTGATAGCCATTTAGTTTCCCTCCTTTTTACTTAAACTCCAAAGAATTCTATTTCTTTGCTTCCTTCAGTAAGGGTAACAACTGCTTTTTTATAAGAAGAAGTTTTCCCTACGTGCTTACCCATTCTCTTTTTCTTTCCATCGTAGTTAAGTGTATTCACTTTTGCTACTTTAACAGAGAATATTTGTTCTACAGCTTGCTTTATTTGTGTTTTGTTAGCAGTTTTAGCAACAACGAAAGTGTACTTCTTGTCTGCAGCTGCTTCCATACTTTGTTCTGTTATTACAGGTTTTTTTATGATATCTTGAGCTAGCATTATGCGTACACCTCCTCTACTTTTTTAACTGCATCTTTTGTTATGATGAATGATTCATGATTCATTATATCGTATACGTTTATAACGTTAGCAAACGCAACCTTTACTCCAGGGATATTTCTTCCTGATTTTACAACTACTGGGCTGTTTTCAGCTGTTACTACAAGTGATTTCTTACCTGCGTTTACAGCAGAAAGCATTTTTATAAAATCTTTAGTCTTTGGAGTTTCCATTTCGATAGTATCCACAACTATGATTTTTCCTTCATTTACCTTAGATGTAAGTACACTCTTCATAGCAAGTCTCTTTACTTTCTTTGGTATGCTGTAGCTATAATCTCTTGGCTTTGGTGCGAATACAACTCCTCCGCCTATCCATTGAGGAGATCTTATACTTCCATGTCTCGCTCTACCAGTTCCTTTTTGTCTCCAAGGCTTTCTTCCTCCACCTCTTACCTCTGATCTGGTCTTAGCTGACTGAGTTCCTTGTCTTTTATTTGCAAGGTGATTCTTTATAACTTCATATACTGCACTTTCGCTTACTTCGATTCCGAATATGCTTTCTGAAAGTTCTATTTCATCAACCTTTTGTCCGTTTATATTTAATACGTCAACTTTAGGCATTATTGTTCCTCCTTTCCTATCTCTTTATTAACCTTTTATAGCCTTTTTGATAACAACTAGGCCTTTTTTAGGTCCTGGAACAGCTCCCTTAACTAGGATGATGTTCTTTTCTGCATCTACTTTAACTACTTCAAGATTTTGGATAGTTACTCTTTCTGCACCCATGTGTCCAGCAAGTTTCTTCCCTTTAAATACTCTTGAAGGGTCTGAAGCAGCTCCCATTGATCCTGGTCCTCTGTGGTATCTTGAACCGTGAGTCATTGGTCCTCTACTTTGATTATGTCTCTTTATAGGTCCTTGGAACCCTTTACCTTTTGATGTTCCTGTTACGTCTATTTTTTCTCCCGCTTCAAATACATCAACTTTGATTTCTTGAGCCAGGCTGTAAGAAGCTATATCTTCAACTTTAAATTCTCTTACAAATTTCTTGAAGCCTACTCCTGCTTTTGCAAAATGTCCTCTAAGAGGCTTGTTTACTCTCTTTTCTTTTGCATCTCCAAAAGCAACCTGAACTGATTCATAACCATCAGTTTCTTTGTTTTTGATTTGAGTTACTACCATAGGGCCTGCTTGAATTACTGTAACTGGAACTATTCTTCCATCTTCAGCGAAAACCTGCGTCATCCCTACTTTTCTTCCTAATATTCCTTTCATAAGTACACCTCCATTAATCTTACAGCGGATTGCATCTGCAATCATACTAAGATAAGGTATCAATCTATATTAAATACCTTAACTTCTGTGAGCTACTAAAGTTTGATTTCGATATCAACGCCTGCTGGCAGGTCAAGTCTCATTAGAGAATCAACTGTTTTCGAGCTAGGATTGCTGATATCTATCAGTCTCTTGTGAGTTCTGATTTCGAACTGCTCTCTAGAATCCTTATATTTGTGTACAGCTCTTAGTATAGTGATTATCTGCTTCTCTGTTGGAAGAGGAATCGGTCCCGAAACTGAAGCTCCAGTCCCTTTTGCAGTTTCAACAATTTTTTCTGCTGACATATCTAGGATTCTGTGATCATAAGACTTAAGTCTGATTCTGATCTTTTGATTTTTTGACATTTCTTTACCTCCTTATCGTACGATATTCGTACGACTCGACCACTGAAAACTGTTCCGGGTGTATCGTGTGCATGATTAAAAAAAACAGTCTTACCTCAGTGTCTAGTCGCCCCATTCAAGATGTTGACATACTCCGTAAAAATTACCTAAGTTTCCTCAGCAACCTTTTACATCATCGCATCCTTAAAAACACACTACTATATTTTATATCAATAGATAGACTAATACAAGCTTTTTTTTAAGTTTTTTCAAGGTTTTTTCAAAGTTTAAATAATCAGACAACATAAATAAAAAACCGGCAGGAAATTATCTGCCGGTCTTAGCTGTCATAAAATTATTAAGTCTTAGTATTTTCTAGAAATTACTCTACTATTGTAGCAACTACTCCAGAACCTACTGTTCTTCCACCTTCTCTTATTGCGAATCTTAGTCCTTCTTCCATCGCAATTGGTGTGATTAGTTCTACTGTTATTGAGATGTTATCTCCAGGCATTACCATCTCTACTCCTTCTGGAAGCTGGATGTCTCCTGTTACGTCAGTTGTTCTGAAGTAAAACTGTGGTCTATATCCTTTGAAGAATGGAGTATGTCTTCCACCTTCTTCTTTTTTCAGTACGTATACTTCGGCTGTGAACTTAGTTCTTGGCTTTATAGTTCCAGCTTTCGCTAATACTTGTCCTCTTTCGATATCGTCTCTCGTTACTCCTCTTAGAAGTACCCCAACGTTATCTCCAGCTTGCGCTTGATCTAGTAACTTTCTGAACATCTCTACTCCAGTTACTACTACTTTTCTTGGCTCGTCTATAAGTCCTACGATTTCTACTTCGTCTTGAACCTTAACGATCCCTCTTTCTACTCTTCCTGTTGCAACTGTTCCTCTTCCTGTGATTGAGAATACGTCCTCTACAGGCATTAGGAATGGCTTGTCTATATCTCTTTC
>NZ_JAGGLI010000019.1 GCF_017874355.1 Acetoanaerobium pronyense | reverse complement strand
TAATTTGCTGCCTTTTTTTTATATTTTTTTAAGAATTAAAAAAAGCGACAAAGTCGCTTTTTAGAAAGGGGCTATTTCCCGACAGCCCCTTTTTTTATTATCTTAAAACTCTATTTCAGTGCTTGAAATATTTTGAAGCTTTGCCTCTAAAACAGATGATAAAACGTCGTCCTTTACGTAAAATATTTCCTTATCTAGAATATAGTCCATTAGTGCCTTGACCTTTATAGGGTCTGGATTTTCTATTACTTCAGGAATTCTGTAGGTCTGTTTTTTTCCACTTGCCTTATTGAATGTTAGATGAAGTATACTTTGCATGATTTACCTCCTTTCTACTGGGTTATAAATTTGTTTTCTACTCTGCTAAATTCTGTGATTGCATCTTTTTGGATATCTTCAAGAAGTTCTTTAAGACCGTAGAGGTCTTCATCTGTAACCTCTGGGTTTATATTTCCCATCAGCCTTGTCTTGTAGATTTCCTTTCCATCAAGGTCTACTCCTGTCAAATACTTTAGTCTAAGTGAGCCTGGCATTTTAGTGATATTTATCATTTTCACTCCCCCTTTCACAGAGCTATATGTATATTGAACAAAAAAAGGTATTAAAAAAATTTAAAAAAATTGAAAATCTTATAAAGAGTAAAAAAATGACAAACGGGTATTAAATCCAGATAAGTGAATCGAAAAATGAAAGGAGAATTATGATGAGGCTTGTTGTGATTGGAGGAAATGCTACAGGACTTAGTGGAGCATCCAAGGTAAGAAGAGAGAGACCAGACTTTGAAATAGTTGTTTATGAAAAGACAGATGAAATCTCATATTCTCAATGCGGAATGCCTTATTATGTAGGAGGGCTTTATGATGATAAGGAAACTCTCTTTGTAAAAAAGCCTGAGGATTTTCAAAAGGACGACATAGATGTAAAAATATTTCATGAGGTTATAGACATAGATTTTGATTCTAAAAGGGTTAAGGTTAAAGACTTGAATAATGATAAAGAGTTTGAAGACACCTATGACTATCTTCTTATAGCAACAGGTGCAAAAGCGAAAATCCCTAAAATCCCAGGAGTGAATCTTCAAAATGTTCATGTATTAAAACATATATATCATGCGGTTGATATCAAAGAAAATATTGAGAAGAAAGATATAAAGGATATAGTAATTGTAGGAGGGGGATACGTAGGTCTTGAAGTTGCGGAGAGTATGATTGAGCAAGGTAAAAATGTAAGAATTATCCATAGACCTAAAAGGCTTATGGAGATTGCAGATGAGGAATTTTCTGATATTATTGAAGAGCATCTAAAGTCCTTTAATATAAAAATACACAAAGAGGAATCATTAGAGGAAATAATAGGTGATAAAAAGGTTGAGAAAATTAAGACTGACAAAGGGGAATACCCCTGTGACCTTCTTATACTTTCCATAGGAATTGCCCCAAATACAGACTTTATTAAAGGGCAAGATCTTAAAATGGAAAAGGGGATTATAGTAACTGACAGATATGGAAGAACTAGCCGAGAAAATGTATATTCAGGTGGTGACTGCGCTTTTGTATATAATAGGCTAAAGGATGATTATGAGTATATACCCCTTGGAACCTATGCCAATAAAATTGGAAGAGTATGCGGAATAAATATATCTGGAGGAAATACAGCCTATAGGGGTGGAATCGGAACATCGGTTGTAAAGATACTTGATCTTACCTATGGAAAGACTGGAATCACAGACAAAGATGGTGAAAAGCTAGGTTTAAGCCTTAAATCTAAGATGATAACCACATACTCCCATGCAAAAACATACCCAGGAAGTGAAAAAATCCATATAAAGCTTTTTTATGATGAGAAAAAGATATATGGAGTTCAGATGATAGGGAAAAAAGGAGTTGCAAAGAGGCTGGATATTTTTGTACTTGCAATAGAGCATTCTATATCCCTAGAAGATCTCAACTATGCTGATTTCTGCTACGCTCCACCTTATGCTACTCCATGGGAGGCAGTAAATATAGCAGCAGGAGCCATAAACGAAAAATAGTATAAAATTTGAAAATAGTAAACATAATGTAATATTTGTAAATGGACAAGGTTTATATTACGGCTTTATTTTATGGTATAATGTTGGAAAATAAAACTGTAGTGGTTTAATATGGGAGGCGAATATATGAAATTAAATAAAAGGGTTCTTTCGTTGGCCTTGTCCTCGATGATAGTCATTTCAAACTCCATGATTGCCTATGGAGCACCATATAGTGATATTTCCAACCATTGGGCAAAGACTTATATAGAAGATATGCAACAAAAGGATATGATAGGTGGGTATCCTGATGGAACATTTGCTCCTGACAAAGCTGTATCGAGACTTGAATCTATAATAATGCTATCTAAGCTTTTTGACCAAGATAAGGTGCAAAGAACATATAGAGAAAATATATCCAAGTGGGAAGAAAAACTAAAGGACTATAAAATACCGGATTGGTCATGGCCCTTTATTGTTTTTGCTCTTGAAAACAAAATAATACCTTCAAATGACAGCATGTTATCTGGAATAATGAATCAAAACAGAGAAAATGTACAAATGAATGCCCTTAGATATGAAGTCGCAGTATTTATGGTAAATGCTATGAACTGGCATTCTCAGATGAATAGAACAGCTGTACTTAAATATAATGATGTAAGTGAGATAAATCCACAAGCCATACCTTATATTGATGTCCTTATAAGAAACAATGTAATTAGTGAAACTGGTGACCCTCAAGGAAATTTTGGGCCAAATAGAGCTATAACAAGGGCAGAGATGGCTGTTATGATATCAAATGTCTATGATAAATCCGAAAGAGCAACAGGTATTCCAAATGAAGAAATAGATAAAGAGGTACCTGAAATACCACCAGGCGGAGGAGATGTTCCTTCTACAGGAGCTCCTGTCTCATCCAACCCAGACAATTACAGTGTGACAGACGGAAAAATAGATAGAATAATTTATGTTGGAGATAAAATAAATCTAACGGTTCAAGGGAAAGATGGAATGATTTATAGCTTTTCTAATGACTCTCAAAAAGTAGATGTAAAAATCGGGACTAAAGGGGCGGTTTTATCTGACATAAAAATGGATAAAAATGCAAAAATAGTGCATGAAGGAAATAACCTTATATCTGTAATATTAGAAGAAAGTCAAGAAAAAAGAGATGGAGTAGTTACAGGCAAATTAAAAGATATTAGAGGAAATAGACTTATAATATCAGAGGAAAAAAATGATAACACCTATGACATCAGCTCAAGTGTCCTTATTAGAAGGAATGGAATCAGAGAAGATAGTTTGACAAGTCTAAGAACGGGAGATTCTTTAGAAGTAGAGCTTAAGGATGGCTTAATTATATCTATTGAAGCAAATAGCGTAAAGTCAAGTATCAGAAAAGGTGTAATCAAAGAAATACAAGTAGGAGCCTTTGAGAATAGACTAATTGTTGAAAATTCAAATAGAGAAGATGTTGTTGTAATTTTATCATCAGAATCTCTTATAAGAGTTAGGGGAGAGCGAAAAACTATATATGCTCTTAAAGTAGGTTTTGAAGTAGATGTATATCTTGATGGAGATGTAGTAGAAGAGATAATAACCTTTGGAACTTATAGAGAGACCACTATAAACGGAACGATACTATCAGTGGATGACAGAGCAAGGATTATTGAAATGGAAGATGCACTTAAAAATGTAGTTAAAATAAGCTATAACTCAAGAACTAACATTGAAGATTTAAGATACGGAAATTTTATAGATCCAAGAAAGCTCTATAGAGGAGATGAACTCATAGTAGTAGGAGTAAAAACCTCTGGGCAGATAGATGCAACAAGAATACTTGTTAATATGAAATGGAACTAATACACTTTTAGGAGGTAGCTATGAAGATATTTTTAGATACAGCTAATGTAGCTGATATAAAAGAAGGTGCAAGCTGGGGTATTGTAGATGGGGTTACTACAAATCCTTCCCTTGTAGCAAAAGAAGGAAGGGATTTTAAGGAAGTCATAAAAGAAATAACTGAGATTGTGGATGGACCCGTATCTGCTGAAGTAATATCCCTTAAGGCAGAGGAAATGATTGAAGAGGCAAGAGAAGTAGCTAAAATGCATCCAAATGTAATAGTTAAAATACCTATGACTCCAGATGGTCTTAAAGCTGTATCAGCAGTTTCAAAAGAGGGAATAAAGACAAACGTTACTCTTGTCTTTTCATCTAATCAAGCTCTACTTGCTGCAAAAGCAGGGGCAACATATGTAAGTCCATTTCTAGGAAGACTAGATGATATAGGCTATGAAGGAATGAACCTTGTTAGAGAGATTGTAGATATATTTGATATATATGGTATAGAAGCTGAAGTGATTGCAGCTAGCATAAGGCATCCTCTTCATGTTACAGAAGCTGCGCTTGCTGGGGCTCATGTAGCAACAATACCATTTAATGTTCTTACTCAAATGGCAAAGCATCCCCTTACAGATATAGGGATTGACAAATTTCTAAAAGATTGGGAAGCTACTTTCGGAAAATAAGATTGATATATAAAAACATCCTTTTATACTAATAAATATTAGTTTTTAAGGATGTTTTTCTTGATTGTTTTAAAAATATCCTGTAAAATAAAGGAAATATTCGGAAAATTTAGAATGGTTTCCGAAAAAAATTTAAAGTTTATATAGCAAACTCTAGTTCATATTATGAACAGTGATGGAGGGGTAATATGACTTCGGGAAATACATCTATCGAAAAGGCAATAGCTACTTTAAAGAGACTTGCTGAGCCTCCTTACGAAATGACAGCATTGGACATTAGCAAAGAACTCAAAATAAACAGAAGTTCAGTCCATAGAATAATAAATTCTTTTATAAAAGAAATGATGATTCTTCAAAATCCAATAACAAAAAAATACTCATTAGGACCTGAAGCTTATAGAATTGGAAACAGTTATCTCCTGAGTCTAAATAGTATGGATCAGATAAGATATATAGTGACGGAGGTTGCTAGGGAGACCAATCAGTCAGTAGGCTATTCTGTGCTTAGTGGTGATAAGATTGTAAATATATTTGAAATTGAAAATTTCCAACCAATTAAAATAGGATATAGTCCAGGTACTGTATACCCCATAAATTCGGGTGCTTATGGAAAGACAATAATGGCTTTTTATGAGCCATGGGAAGAGCTTGTAGATATAGTAAAAAGGACATATCTTCCCCAAAAAACACCATATAGCATTACAAATCCCGATGAACTTCTTAGAGAATATGAAAAAATTAGAAAACAAGGTTATGCAATAAGTGATGAAGAAGGAATGATAGGAGCGATGGGGATAGGTGCTCCAATTAGAAACTCAAGGGGTCAGGTAGTAGGATCCATAGCAGCGGCTGTAGTTAAAGGAACATTAGATGAAAAGGATTTTGAGTTTCTTAAATTGAAAATAATTGAAGGTGCAAACAAAATATCAAAGCTTATTCCTTAAAAGTGTCAAAAATATTAAGTTAGTTAATGGAGTTGATATATATATGGAAAGGAGGTTATGAAGTAGGATTATAAAAATAAATTAATATCAAAAAGAGGAGGAATAAAAGATGAGTCAAAACGTCCAAGTTGAAAACAAGAAATTTTCAAAGGTACCCCATACGTATGTCATACTTTTTAGTGTAATTATTATAATGTCCTTACTGACATACATAGTGCCGGCAGGTACTTATGAGAGAGTAGAAGACCCCGCAACAGGGAGAACAGTTGTAGATCCTGCATCATTTCATCTGGTTGACCCAAGTCCTATAGGACCTTTTGATCTAATGCAGTCTATACCTAATGGAATGTCAGCTGCATCAGGAATAATCTTCTTTATTTTTATAGTTGGGGGAGCGTTTCAGATGATAGCTTCAACTGGAGCTATAGAAGCCGGAATTAGCAAAATTGCTCTTAGTCTTAAGGGTAAGGAAAAGTTTATGATTCCTATATTCATGGTGATATTTTCCATAGGTGGGGGGACCTTTGGGATGGCGGAGGAGACCATAGTCTTTGTCCCTATTGGTATAGCTCTTGCAAGGGCGCTAGGCTATGATGCCATAGTGGGTACTGCAATGATAACTCTTGGAGCTGCTGTGGGATTCTCATCTGGTTTTATGAATCCATTTACTGTAGGGGTTGCTCAAGGGATAGCAGAGGTACCTCTTTTTTCAGGAATTGGTCTTAGACTTGTTGTTCTTGTAGTTATGCTTATTGTGACTATGATATATGTAATGAGATATGCTGCAAAAGTTCAAGATAATATGGAAAACAGTGTAGTAAGTGATCTTGAAGCAGAGCAAAAGCACAAGATTATGGATTTAAATGACGTTCCAGCTTTTGAAAAGCAGCATTATCTTGTCCTTACAACTATAGTGATTGGATTTGGTTTTATTATTTATGGAGTATTCCAATTAGGATGGTATATCACAGAGATTGCTTCAGCCTTTCTTGCTATGGGAATCATAGGAGGTCTTTTAGGTAAGATGGGGCCTAGCAAGCTTGCAAAAGAGTTTGTTGAAGGAGCAAGAGGTATAGTATTTGGAGCTCTTGTAGTTGGAGTTGCAAGAGGAATACTTGTAGTAATGCAAGATGGTATGATTATAGATACACTTATAAATGGACTGGCATCAGCAATTCAAACTCTTCCAAGTAGTATAGCAGTAGTTGGAATGATGTTAGTACAGGTAATAATAAACTTCTTCATACCTTCAGGAAGTGGTCAAGCAGCAGCTACTATGCCAATAATGACTCCACTTTCAGACATAATTGGAGTTACAAGACAGACGGCAGTAATGGCATATCAGTTTGGTGATGGATTTACAAACTCGATAATACCTACGTCTGCAACACTTATGGCTGCTCTTTCAATAGGTAGAGTTCCTTATGAAAGATGGGTAAAATTCTTATGGCCGCTTATGCTTATATGGATAGGAATTGGAGCAGTATTTATGATAATTGCAGATGTAATACAGTACGGACCTTTCTAAAAGTTTAAACTAGAGTATAAATAAGGCATTTAAAAATAATTAATTTAGTAAGTCCAATTTCACATCAACATTAGACGAAAAGGTCATGGACAGATTTTCTTCCATGGCCTTTCGCTTAAGGGGGAAAATATGTTTAATATATTTGATTATGTAAAAGAGGATGAAGTGATAGAGCTTACAAGGGAGCTTGTTAAAATTCCAAGTCATGTAGATACACCGGGAAGGGAAAAAGAAGTGGCTCAGTTTATCTATGAATTTTGCAAAAAAGAAGGGCTTGAAACAGAGCTTATAGAGGTAGATGGTGAAAGAACAAATGTAATGGCATATATTAAGGGAGAAGGAGATGGAAAAACCCTTCTTTTTAACGGTCATACTGATACAGTCCCGCCATATGATATGACTATAGAGCCATATGGTGGTGAAGTGAAAGATGGTTTTGTATGGGGAAGAGGCGGCAATGACATGAAGGGTGCTATAGCATCTATGCTTATTGCTATGGTGGGCCTTAAAAGAGCAGGGGCTAAGCTAAATGGAAATATTATTTTTGCAGGCGTAATCGGAGAAGAAGAACGCAGTGAAGGAACTGAGTATCTTGTGAAAAATGGGATAAAAGCAGATGGAGCGATAGTTGGAGAGCCTTCAAATTATGAGTATGCTATAGGACATAGAGGTCTTGAATGGCTTGAGATTAAAGTGAAAGGAAAAGCAGCTCATGGAGGGGTGCCTAACCTTGGGGTAAATGCCATATCCAAGGCTGCAAAACTAATTTTAAAAATTGAAGAGCAGGTCATGCCGAAGCTCAAGGATAGAGACAATGAATTTATGGGGCCGTCTGTAATGAATTTTGGAAAAATAGAAGGGGGAAATCAGCCTAGTACAGTTGCTGACTGGTGCTCTATCAAAATAGACAGAAGATATATCCCTGGAGAAAGTGTAGAGAGTGTGATAAAGGAGTATCAGGAAGTAATAGACATATTAAAAAAAGAAGATCCTGATTTTGATGCAGAGATTACAAGAATGCCAAACAATATGCTTACCCTAGACCACCTTTATCTAATTACTGATGAAAATCACCCTATTGTAAATTCTGTAAAAAAATCTATTAAAGAAAAGATAGGAAAAATGCCTGAAATTACAAGAAGAAGAGGGTGGACTGATGCAGCTCTTTTAAGCGGCTTTGCAAAAATTCCAACAGTAGTAACAGGACCAGGAGATATAGCTTATTCTCATACTAAAGATGAAAAAGTACCTGTAAATCAGCTTGTGGATTATGTTGACATATATGCAAAGATAGCAATTGATTTTTGTAATCAATAAAAAAAGTGAGATTTTATTAAGTCAATTTTTTATAGTGGATTTAAGGAGGACTTTTAATGAAAATAATAAATGGAAGTATTCCGGATTTTGATTCAATGAAATTTGAGATTGCAGATATAGGAATAAAAGACGGTAAAATAATAGAGATTGCAAAACAAGGGGAGCTAAAAGGGGTATATGAGAAAGAAATAAATGCTAGTGGAATGATAGTTTCTCCGGGATTTGTGGATATTCATATGCACGAAGAGGTAATAGGAGAAACTGTGGATGGAGACGACTATGATATAGCAAACAAAATGCTTCTGATGGGTGCTACTACATGTGTAGGCGGGAACTGTGGAAACAATAGGCAATCTGTAAAGGAGTTTTTCGGATTTATCGATAAAAATGGAGCACCTGTAAATTATCTGCAGTTTACAGGCCATAATTTCCTTAGAGCAAAGGTAGGCATAGATGATAGATATAGGGCTGCCACTGCTGATGAAATAGAGAAGATGGGAAAGATATTAAGAGAAGATATACTAAAGCAAGGAGCTATTGGTCTTTCTTTCGGTCTTGAATATTCACCTGGAATAACCCTTGATGAAATACTATCATTAACAGAGTATGTAAAAGACCTTGATATACTTCTCTCTGCACATTTTAGAAAGGATGCAAAGTATGCAATAGAGTCTATTAAGGAACTTATTGAAATTTCAAGAAAGACAGGAAAGCCAATGCAGATATCTCATCTGGGAAGCTGTAGTGCTTATGGAATGATGAAAGAATCTTTAGATTTAATTAAATCTGCAAGAGATGAAGGCCTTGATATAACAGCAGATTGTTATCCATATGATGCATTTAGCACATATATAGGTTCTGCGGTATTTGATGAAGGTTGCTTTGAACTTTGGAACAAAACCTATCAGGATATCCTTCTTACGGAAGAGCCATATAAAGGTGTTTACTGCAATGAAGAGCTTTTCAATAGAGTAAGGAAAGAGCATCCTCAAATGCTGGTAGTGGCATTTGTGATGAATGAAGAAGAAGTGGTTGAAGCAATCAAATCACCATTTGTTTATGTTGCAAGTGATGGTCTATATAGAAAGGGACAGGGACATCCAAGGGGTGCTGGTACATTTCCTAGAGTGCTTGGTAAATATGTGCGAGATGATAAAGAATTAAGTCTTATTGAAGCCATAAAAAAGATGACAATAGACCCAGCAAAAAGATTAGGGTTAGATAAAAAAGGAAGTATAAAAGAGAATATGGATGCAGATATAGTAATATTTGACCCTGAAGAAATAATAGATAAGGCAGATTTTATGAATCCTACTTTACCTCCAAAGGGAATAAAATATGTTATTATTGATGGGAAAATTGCTGTAAAGGAAAATGAAATCTTTGAAAAAAGAACTGGAAAAGCAATAAAAATAATGAAATAAGAGTAAAGCAAAGAAATAGAAGATTGGTAAGGGGCATATTAATATTTGGCCTTAACCAATAAAAAAGCCAAAAGTTTGAAGGATTATCCAATAAAAAGGATGTTCCAAAACTTTTGGCTTTTAAAATTAGATGAAATAAATATATTAGAATTTAAATCTCATTATCATATCTTGAAGATTTTGAGCCATATCAGAAAGTTCAGCACTTGCATTTGCAATCTCCTCTGCTGATGCTGTCTGCTCTTCGATAGTTGCTGAAGTTTCCTCGGTGGAAGCGGCATTTTCTTCAGATACCACTGAAAGTCTTTCTATATTTGCTAAAATACTTTCTTTTCTTACGTTCATACCTTCTGCTGAGGCTGAAATCTCGTTGACCATTTGTTCGGATTTTTTTATGGCTAAGGAGATATTTTCAAAGGTATCTCGAGTCTCGGATACGCTTTCTTCCTGAAGCCTTACTATTGTACCAGCTTCCTCCATTTTCTTTACAGCAACTTCAGCATCTGTTTTTAATTTTTCCACCATTTCGTCTATTACTGATGTAGTACTTCTAGATTGCTCTGCAAGCTTTCTTATTTCATCTGCAACAACAGCAAAACCTCTTCCATGTTCTCCTGCTCTAGCAGCCTCAATAGAAGCATTAAGGGCAAGAAGGTTGGTCTGATCAGCTATGGTGGTTATAAGTGCGCTAGATTCCCCAATCTTGTTTGAGCTTTCTCTAGTTTTTAATATACTTTCAAATACTGTTTTTGCAGCATCACTGTTATCCTTGGTCTTTTGATCAAGAACTCTCACTATTTCAGTACCTGAGTCTACAAGAGCAGAAATCTCACTCGAAGAATCAAGGAGCTCTATGCTCTTGAACTTATTATTCTCTATATTCTTTCCAAGTAGTTCAAGAGATGATGATGCATCGGATATATTGCTTGCTTGGTCAGAAGACCCTTTTGCTATTTCATTTACAGCCTGAGCAACTTCCTCTGAAGCTCTAGCTGATTGTTCAGATGCTGCTGTAAGTTCTTCAGAAGTAGCAGAGACATTACTTGCTGTATCTGAAACATTAATTAAAAGAGTTCTTAAGTTTTCTGACATAAATATAAGTTCAGTTGCCATGAGGCCAATCTCGTCTTTTCTATTTTTTAAGACTTCGGTAGATTTAGAGTCAATCTTACTAAAATCCAAATTTGACTGTTTTTTTACAATGTCCGTAAGTTTTATAATAGGGCTTGCTAATGATTTTCCCAGTGTATAGGATATTAAAATTGAGAGAATAAGTATGGAAAAGACTATCAAAGCTAGCAATCTCGTAAGTCTTGATACTCCTTCATTCACTTCTTCTTGGTTTGCTGTAATAATCAAAGTCCAGTTAGTTCCAACTATTGGTGAATATGAAGCATAAAGATCTTCCCCTTCGTAGGTATATGTAGAGATTCCATCTTTTTCATCAAGCACCTTAGAGAAAAGCTGAGATAAAGGAATTAAATCAGGATTAGCCTGAGATTCTTCTATAGGCTGAAACTGATTCATAACAAGATCTCTGTTGGGGTGAGCTACAACAATCCCTTTGTCATTTATTACATATGCATATCCAGTCTCACCGTAGCCCATATCTGAAGTGATTTCAGCAAGAGCATTTCCATCTCGGCGGGCAAGTAATACTCCAAGGACTTCACCATCATATTCTATTGGAACAGCATACATAAGAACAGCGCTGTTTGTTACCTTACTTATAATTACATCGGAAACTGCAGGCTCACCAGAAAGGGCCTTTTTAATATATCCTCTATCTGACAAATCAGCTGTATTTTCCTCTAATACATATCTTGCCTGACCATTTAAATCTACTATTGCCATATCAAGATACCCAAGTCTCTTTACATCATCTATTAACGAGCTTCTTTGAGTTTCAAAATCCATTGATTGGGTTCGTTCTCTTTTAGCAAGCTCGTGAAGAATTTCTAATCTACTATTAACCGCCATCTCTATTTTTTCAGTCCCTAAAGAAGTTACTCTAGCCATTCCGCTTTCGGTCTCTTTAACAATATGATTTCGACTAATAAAAATAGATACTCCCCCGACTATTAGTCCAATAGACAGTGCAAATAGGCCTATATAGATTGTGATTTTTAAAGCTAACCCTTTTTTCACATAAATCTCCCCTTAATTTTTTTGGTAAAACTATTTTAAATCTATATTGATTTAATTTTAACATATATGGAAGTCCTGAATAGTAATATAAATTAAAAAATATATAAAAGACGCCATTGAAATAAATCAAGTGGCGTTTATAGGTATATAGATACAATTATAAAAATTAGTGATGATTATAGTAATGTTTTTTCTTGCAATAGAGCATTCCCGCAAGACATAGACCAAACATTGCTCCCATCTTGAATAAAGATACACCAAGAAGAGCGGATTTGAAAGAAAAAAGAGGTGTCTTTACAAACTTCGTACAGCTTGGAGTTACTTCTATATAGCCAACAGGCTTTATTTTAAAACTAGCTCCTCCCCCACCTCCAAAGCCATCTTCTTTACCATCTTTATCTGCTGAGGTTTCTGCATCAGAATCCTCTGTATTCGATGAGCCAAACCCATATCCAAAGCTGCAGCATACTTTTCCCACTGGGATTATTGTTTTTCCGTATTTTTCTGTTGCCTCTCCAAATACATGATTTACATCAGCTGATTTTAAAGACTCTATTATTTCTGATACTGCTACGTTTTTGCCAGCTTTAAATTTCATAAAACTTCCCCCTCTTTAAAAGAATTGTTTCATTAAAATCACAGTATGATTTATACCCATACAAACTTAATTAATTCAAAATATAATTTTGACAGTAATAATGTCATCCTATATAATTGTTAGTTGATGATTGTGATATACTTTATGGTTTATATAAAAGCCATAAGGTTTGTTATGAAAATATTTTTAGTTTTGATATGGAGGATATGATGGGTAGAAATCTTGCACTTGAACTGGTTAGAGTAACTGAAACTGCTGCACTTGCTTCGGCAAGATATATGGGCAGAGGTGATAAAAACGGCGCTGATGGAGCAGCTGTAGAAGGCATGAGATTAGCTTTTCAAAGTATAGATATAGATGGAGAAGTTGTAATAGGTGAGGGTGAGCTTGATGAAGCTCCTATGCTATATATAGGGGAAAAGCTTGGGACTGGAAAAGGAATGGAAACTGATATAGCAGTTGACCCACTAGAGGGAACTAGCCTTATTGCTAAAGGTCTTCCAAACTCTATAGCTGTACTTGCCATGGCAGAAAAGGGATGTCTACTTAAAGCTCCTGATACATATATGAAAAAAATAGTGGTGGGTCCTGAAGCAAAAGGAGCAATAGATATAACAGATACTGTAGCTAATAATATTCTTAAAGTATCTAAGGCTCTTGACAAGAGAGTTTCTGAAGTTACAATAATGGTTCAAGATAGAGAAAGACATCAGTATATAATAGATGAAGCTAGAGCAGTAGGAGCAAGGATCAAGGTGTTTAGTGATGGAGATATAGCAGCTGCACTTGCTGCTTGTTTTGAAGAAACTGGGGTAGATATATTTATGGGAATAGGAGGAGCTCCAGAAGGTGTAATTACAGCAGCTGCTGTAAAATGCCTTGGAGGAGACATGCAGGGATGCCTAAATCCTCTTAGCCAAGAAGAAATTAATAGATGTAAAGAAATGGGATTTGATGAGGAAAAACTATATAAAATACTTCTTTTGGATGACCTTGCAAAGGGAGAGGAAATATTTTTTGCAGCTACTGGAATCACAAGTGGTGACCTTTTAAAAGGGGTAGTTTATCTTAAAGGAGATAAGGCGAAAACTCACTCTATAGTAATGAGGTCAAAAACAGGTACAGTTAGGTTTGTGGAAGCATATCATAGGCTTGACAAAAATAGCATAATGACAAACCTTATGGACAAATATAGAGAAATATAAAAAATATGTTAAAAGATTCGCCTAGATATAGTAAAATAAAAATCATAGATTAAGGGAGGTTGTTATGGATAGAAATCTTGCGATTAACCTAGTAAGAGTAACTGAAGCTGCGGCTATAGAGAGTGCTAAGTATCTTGGTAGAGGAGATAAAGACGGTGCAGATGAAGCGGCGGTTAGAGCTATGAGAAAAATGTTTTCAACTGTTGATATAGATGGAACTGTGGTAATAGGAGAAGGTGAAATGGACGAAGCACCTATGCTCTACATAGGTGAAAAGGTAGGAATGGGAGAAGGTTTTGAAAAGGTAGATATAGCAGTAGATCCTGTAGAAGGGACTATTTCAGTTGCAAAAGGGTTCAACAATGCCATATCTGTAATTGCAATGGCTCCTAAAGGAAACCTTCTTCATGCTCCAGATATGTATATGCAAAAAATAGCAATAGGTCCTAAAGCTAAAGGGAAAGTAAGTCTTGATATGCCTGTACCTGATATACTTATTGCTACTGCAGATGCGCTTGACAAGCCGTTAGATAAGCTTACAGTTACCATGCTTGATAGAGAGAGACATCATAACTTAATAAAGATATGCAGAGAAATGGGATGCAGAATTAAATTTATTATGGATGGAGATGTCGCAGCTGCTATAGACACTTGCTTTGACCATACTGGTATAGATATAATGTTAGGCTCTGGAGGGGCACCAGAAGGGGTACTTGCTGCAGCTGCAATAAAATGTCTTGGTGGGGATTTCCAAGGAAGACTTATAGCTGAAGAAGATGAAGAATATGAAAGATGTATGAAAATGGGAGTAAATCCTGAGAATCTTCTTGAGATGGAAGACCTAGTAAAAGGAGAAGAAGTTTACTTTGCTGCAACTGGAATCACGGAAGGTAATCTGCTTAAAGGTGTAGTGTTTGGTCATGATGATACTGCTATAACCCATTCCATAGTAATGAGAGCTGAAACTGGAACAATAAGATTTGTAGAGGCAATTCATAGACTAAGTAAAAAGCCGTATGTATATGGGTTAAAGTAAGACTATTTTAAAACTTTTTGGAAAAGCCTTGCTAAATTAATTTGTTGGCAAGGCTTTATTTTGAAAAAATAATCTTTCATGTTATAATATAAAAAAGAATCATAAAAGTATTACTATAAAAAATACAACATCTATATAAGTGAATCTGCGTGATGAATCTTTTCAGATAAATCTTGTCTGCAAAATTATTTTTTCCCAATTTAAACTCTAGGATTTCCAAAAACCAAAACTCCCCAAAAGTTTAATATATAATAGAGTCCTTTTAAATGTAAAAACTTAGATGGAAAATTAGATTACATAATTTAAAGATAGATTAATATTTGTAAAGTTACGCAGTTTATTTCAGGAGGATAATTCAAATGGATAATTTAACTAATATGAAGTTGTCTGATTTAAGGACTTTGGCTAAAGAAAATGGTCTAAAATCAGTAACTTCATATAAAAAAAATGAACTTATAGAATATCTTGAAAAGGATATAAGTCAAAAAAAAGCTATGATGCAGGAAAAGGAAGTAGGAAATTCAAAGGATGTAGACAAAAATGCAGCAAATGATGCGGTAAAAAATGAGGCCCTTCCTGAAAAACTTGCAGACGAGCTTAAAAATGAAGAGGAAGTAGATTTTGCAGAAGGGGTACTTGAGATTCTTCCTGATGGATATGGTTTTTTAAGAGGGTCGAACTATCTCTCTACAGAAAATGATATATATATATCACCATCTCAGATAAGAAGATTTAGTATGAAGACAGGGGATAAAATTCTAGGGATTACGCGACCTCCAAAAAATGGAGAAAAATTTAGAGCCATCCTTTATGTGAAATCTATTAATGGTTTTAAGCCAGATGCAGCATCAAAGAGAAAATCCTTTGATTCACTGACCCCTATATATCCAGAGGAAAGATTTTATCTTGAAAAATCAGGAGAACTTTCTGCAAGGCTTATTGATGTAGTAAGTCCAGTTGGAAAAGGACAAAGAGGACTTATTGTTGCCCCGCCAAAGGCAGGGAAAACCACTCTTTTAAAGACTGTTGCAAACTCTATAATAAAGAGCAATAAGGAAGTGGAGCTTATTGTACTTCTTGTTGATGAAAGACCCGAAGAGGTTACAGATATAAGAGAATCTGTAATGTGTGCAGATGTAATATCATCTACCTTCGATGAGCTTCCATCTCACCATATAAAGGTGGCTGAGATGGTACTAAGCAGAGCCAAAAGACTTGTAGAACATGGAAAAGATGTAGTAATCCTTCTTGATAGCATCACAAGGCTTGCTAGAGCATATAATCTAACTATCCAGCCTACTGGAAGAACCCTATCTGGAGGACTTGACCCTGGTGCTCTTTACGGACCGAAAAAATTCTTTGGAGCTGCTAGAAACATAAGAGGGGGAGGCTCTCTTACAATACTTGCAACTGCACTTGTAGAGACAGGCTCTAGGATGGATGATGTAATTTTTGAAGAATTTAAAGGAACAGGAAACATGGAGCTTCATCTTGATAGAAGACTTTCAGAAAAAAGAATATACCCAGCTATTGATATATATAAATCAGGTACTAGAAAAGAAGAAATGCTTCTAGGGGAAGATGAACTTTTATGTGGATATAACTTAAGAAGAACTCTTATAAACTCTACTGCCCATGAAAGCATGGAGCAAATTATATCAATGATGAAAAATACAAAAAACAATAATGATTTTGTTCAGCTAATAAATAAAGCTTTTGAAAAAGAAAAGTGATTGAACTTAAAAAGATATTATGTTACAATGTCATAGTTGATAAAATGTAAGATAGATTAATTATGTTTAGCAGGAGAGAGGTGAATTTCATGAAACCAAATATTCATCCAGAATATAAAGAAATCAAGGTTCATTGTGCGTGTGGAAATGAATTTATGGCAGGATCTACTAATGAAGAGATTCGTGTGGAAGTTTGTTCGCAATGTCATCCTTTTTACACAGGACAGGCTAAGAGCATTGAAAAGGGTGGAAGAATCGAAAGATTCAACAACAAATTCAAAAGATAAAAAATATGATAAGGACCGCAAAGGCGGTCCTTTAATATTTTTTGAAGCTAATGTATAATTAAATAATGTAAAAATAGATTATTTTGAGGTGAGATATGTATAGACCAACTGACCATGGTTATATAGAAGTTGTAGTAGGACCAATGTATAGCGGAAAAAGCGAAGAACTTATAAGAAGATTAAAAAGAGCTAAAATAGCAAAACAGGATGTTATCGTATTTAAACCGTGTATAGACAATCGCTATAGCAAAGAAGATGTGGTATCTCATAGCGGTATAAGTATTAGAGCCATTGCTATAAATCATCCAGAGGAAATACTTGATTATATTACGGATGAAACTCAGGTTGTGGGGATAGACGAGGTTCAATTTTTTCATGAGAGGGTTGTAGAGATTGCTCTTAGGCTTGCAGATATGGGTATTAGAGTAATAACAGCTGGACTCGATATGGATTTTAAAGCAGAACCATTTGGACCAGTTCCTGGACTTCTTTCAAGAGCTGAGTTTGTAGATAAGCTTCAGGCTGTTTGCATGAAATGTGGTTCACCAGCTACTAGAACTCAAAGATTGATAAATGGAAAGCCTGCAAGATACGATGATCCTATAATACTTGTTGGCGCAACTGAGTCTTACGAAGCAAGATGCAGAAAATGTCACCAAATATCGAAATAAAAACAATGAAAAAAACACAAAAAAGAAATTTGGCCACAGGTTCTCCTGTGGCCAGCTGTCTTTATATGGGGAAATATTTTAAAGGAAAACTTCAAGATATTAATCTCTAAGTCTTTAAAATTATTATATACTAGAAGATAAAATAAATCAAGTGTAACATAAAAATAATAAAAATAAAATATAATTTTATTATAAAACAATTTTTAACTATGTTCTTATGATATATTAAATATGTAAATAATGAATTGTTATAAAAATATAACCTTTAATTATAAATAAAGCAGTATAATAATATTAGAGATAAAAGTTATTTTAGAAATCAAACTAAGGAGAATAATTATGAGGAAATTAAGTGTAGGAGGACAGGCCCTCATCGAAGGGGTCATGATGAAGAGTGAAGAAAAAAAAGCTATAGCTATTAGAAAATCAAATGGAGAGATAGTTTTAAAGACAGAAAATATAAAAAGTGCTGGAAATAAGCTTAGAAAGGTACCTTTTGTAAGAGGCGTGTTTATGCTTATAGACTCAATGGTTCAAGGCAGTAAAGATATAAATTATTCAGCGTCATTTTTTGAAGAAGAAGAGGAAGTAGATGGTTTCTTTGAAAATCTTATGACGAAAATTTTCAAAGAAAATGCAGACAAGGTAGCAACAGTTATTTCTATGGTTATTGCTGTAGCTTTAGCTTTAGGTCTTTTTGTAATTCTTCCATCTTTTGTGGTTAGTTTTTCTGAATCTGATACAGGAGCCTTAAAGAGTCTTAAAGAGGGGATTATAAAGGTTGGTTTCTTTGTAGCTTATATATACCTTATATCATTGCTTTCAGATATTAAGAGGGTTTTTCAATATCATGGAGCAGAACATAAATCTATACAGGCATATGAGAGGGATTTGGAACTTACCGTAGAAAATGTTAAGAAAATGCCTAGACTCCATCCTAGATGTGGCACGAATTTTATATTTGTGGTTCTTATGGTGTCTACATTTATTTTTTCTTTTATATCTACAGAAAGCATCCTTTTAAGATCTTTATTAAAAGTAATTATGCTTCCAATAGTTTCAGGAATATCCTATGAAATTATAAAACTTGCAGGAAAGGGAAATGACCCTTTTACTAAAGCTCTTGTATTTCCTGGACTTATGCTTCAAAAAATAACTACAAAAGAGCCTGACGAAAGACAAATAGAGGTTGCAATTGCATCTCTAAAGGGAGCCCTTGGTATCAATGAGACCAAAGAGGACATGAAAGAGGATGCACAGGAGGTTTTTTTACTTAATCAAGACATCCTTGAAAGAGAGAAAACTTTTGCAGCAGCAATAGCTAATAATGGAGCTGGAGAATAGAATTAGCTTTCGATTTATATTATTTAAAATCATAATTACTTGCCTATAAATTAAAACTTTTGGAAAGGATAGATTGGATGACCATAAAAGAACTGATTGCTTTTGGGATGGATGAGCTTTCAAATACTCAAAACCCAAGACTTGATTCTGAGCTTATAATAGGTTATGTTCTTCAAAAGGAGAGGCTTTATCTTATACTTAACTTAGAGGAGAGTATAGAAGAAAATAAGGAAAAGAAAATAAAAGAATATCTTTCACTAAGAAAATCTGGAACTCCAATTCACTATATATTAAAAGAGAGGGAGTTTATGGGGATGGATTTTCTGGTGGAGAAGTCTGTACTTATTCCAAGACCGGATACTGAAATTTTAGTTGAAGAGCTAATCAAGGAGCTGAAAGATAGTAATTTAAATGAAAAAAAAGACATCCTTGGGATAGAAATAGGTCCAGGAAGCGGAATTATATCAATTTCCCTTCTAAAAGAATTTTCTAACCTAAAGATTATAGCTTGTGATATCAATCCTTCTGCCATAGAGCTTACTAGGAAAAATTCCATTAGGCATGGTGTAAAAGATAGACTTGATGTAAGAGAAGGAAGCCTATTTCATAAAATCGAAGGAAATATTAAAGCAGATTTTATAGTATCTAATCCTCCTTATATAAAAAAAGATGTAATAAAAACTCTTCAAATTGAAATAAGAGAGCACGAGCCTTTAGATGCATTAGATGGCGGGGAAGATGGCCTCGATTTTTATAGAGCAATAGTTAGGGATGGCTCAAACTTTTTAAATAAGGGAGGAATCATGGCCTTTGAAATAGGATATGACCAAGGGGAAGCTGTAAAGACTGTAATGAATGGCTCAGGATATGAAGATATATCAGTATATAAAGATTTAGCAGGACTTGACAGGGTTGTAATAGGGCGAAAAATTTGATATAATTAAGTGTTTGTATTTGAACGGAGTAATTTGATAAAGGGTGGTTAATATGTTTGATAAACTGGAATTTATAGAAGAAAAATATAGAGAGCTCAATGAAAAGATATCTGACCCTGAGGTAATAGGGAATCAGAGTCAATGGCAGAAATTCATGAAGGAACATGCCGATATAGAGCCTATAGTAATGAAGTATAGAGAATATAAATCTGCGAAAGAGCAGATAGCAGGATCTAAAGAAATCCTTGAAACCTCTAATGATGAGGAAATGAGAGAGCTTGCGAAAATGGAGCTTTCAGAACTTGAAGAATCAATGGAATCTATAGTTGAAGAACTAAACTTTCTTCTTCTTCCTAAAGACCCAAATGATGAAAAAAACGTAATAGTTGAGATAAGAGGAGGAGCTGGCGGAGATGAAGCAGCATTATTTGCCGGAACTCTTTTTAGAATGTACTCTATGTATGCTTCAAATAGAAGATGGAAGGTAGAAGTAATGTCTTCTAATGAAACAGGTATAGGGGGATATAAAGAAATAGTATTTATGATAAATGGTAAAGGTGCATATTCAAGATTAAAGTTTGAATCTGGAGTTCATAGGGTTCAAAGAGTTCCTGATACAGAATCAAGTGGAAGAATCCATACGTCTACAGCCACTGTGGCAGTACTCCCGGAAGCTGAAGATGTTGAAGTAGAACTAAATCTAAATGATGTAAGAGTAGATGTATTTAGATCTTCTGGAAACGGAGGACAGTCTGTAAATACCACAGATTCTGCGGTAAGACTTACCCATGTTCCAAGTGGAATAGTAATTTCTATGCAGGATGAAAAATCTCAGCTGAAAAATAAGGAGAAAGCTTTTAAACTTCTAAAGGCTAAGCTTTATGATATAGAGCTTGAAAAAGCGCAAAAAGAAGTTGCAAGCGAAAGAAAAAGCCAAGTTGGTACAGGTGATAGATCTGAGAGAATCAGAACATACAACTATCCTCAAGGAAGAATCACTGACCACAGAATAGGTCTTACTCTTTATAAGCTGGAGTCATTTATTAATGGTGATATAGATGAGATGGTTGAAGCTCTTATAACCACTGATCAGGCCGAAAAAATGAAAATGGCAGAGTAATATTATATAAAAGAAGGGCCAGTGAAAAATGGCCTTTTTTCATATGCAAAGTACAAAAATTCTGTATATTTTAAATTAAGGAGACATGCCTATGGAAGATTTTAATAAAAAAACAAAGATTTTTAAAATAGAAAACTTAGAAAAAGATAGAGTTATGATAGAGGAAGCAGCAAATATAATCAAATCAGGAGGGACGGTTGTTTTTCCAACTGAAACGGTATATGGTCTAGGGGGAAATGCCTTAGACGAGGAGGGAGCAAGAAAAATCTACAAAGCAAAAGGAAGACCCTCTGATAACCCTTTGATTGTTCATATATCAGACCCTCATGAACTTTATAAAATAGCAGCTTTTGTAAGTGAAAACTCTAAAAAACTTATGGATGCATTTTGGCCAGGACCTCTAACCATTATCTTTAAAAAAACTAAAGAAGTTCCATACGCTACTACAGGAAATCTTGAAACAGTAGCTGTAAGAATGCCTTCGAATGAGATTGCAAGAAAACTTATAGAGATGTCAGGGGTGCCTATCGCAGCCCCATCTGCGAATATTTCCGGAAGACCCTCAATCACTTCAGCTGAGTATATAGAAGATGAATTCACAAAAAGAGTTGATGCTATAATAATTCATTCAGATAGCGAGATAGGACTTGAATCAACAGTAATTGATATGACATCAGAAAAACCTATTATACTAAGACCTGGAAAAATTGGAAAAAAAGATATAGAAAAGGTACTGGGATTTGAAATAGAAGAGGATTCATCATTGAAAGATAAGAACACTCCTCCAAAATCCCCAGGAATGAAATATACTCACTATAGTCCAAATGCAGAACTCGTGGTTGTCAAAGGCTCTGAAACTGAGATAGTAAGCAAAATAAAAAAAGAAATAGAATTAGCCAAGAATGGGAAAATAGGTGTAATTTGCCTTGAAAAATATTTAGGATATTATGATGGGCTAGGTATTAGCCTAGGAGAAAATCATATTGAAGCTGCCAAGAATTTTTTCAAAATCCTTAGAAAAGTTGACGATATAGGTCTTTCTAAAGTATATATCCATTTTCTTGAAGGAGATTCTGTGGCTGACGCTATAATGAATAGACTAATAAAGGCAGCAGGAAACCATATTATATAAGGAGATGATTAAGTTGATTAAAGTGGCATTTGTATGCACTGGAAACACTTGCAGAAGCCCTATGGCTGAAGCTATTCTAAAGTCTGAACTTAAAGATATGGGGGAAAATCTCGAAAACTACAGTATTTATTCTATTGGTACTATGGCTTTTAATGGAGACACAGCTTCTGAGCATTCCATTGATGCAATGAGTGAAATAGGTGTTGATATAAAAAAACACAGAAGTCAGAGGATAAATCCAGAGAACATTCAGGCTGATATCTTACTTACAATGGGAAGGGCCCATAAAGAATTGCTATTAAATTATGATAAAAATTTAAATGTTTATACTCTTAAGGAATTTGCTGATATGGGTGAAAAGGATATAAACGACCCGTTTGGACTTGGCATAGACAGCTATATACTTGTAAGAGATGAAATAATAGATGCTATAAAAAAGTCGGTTCATAAGATTATAAAAATTAGCAAGGAGGAAAATCAATGAAAATAGGAATTGGAGCAGACCATGGGGCGTATAAGCTTAAAGAGGTAATAAAAAATCATCTTAACGAAAAGGGTTATGAAGTTGTGGATTATGGGACAAATGGGCCTGAATCTGTGGATTATCCAAAGTATGGAGAAGCAGTTGCCAAAGGGATAATAAATGAAGAGATAGAAAGAGGGATAGTTTGTTGCGGAACTGGAATTGGAATAGGACTTGCTGCAAACAAAGTAAAAGGAATAAGATGTGCAAATGTTTCTGATACCTTCTCAGCAAAAATGAGCAGAGCTCACAATAACTGTCAAATGATTTCCCTTGGAGAAAGAGTACTTGGCTATGGCCTTGCTCTAGAACTTGTTGATGCCTTTCTTGAGACAGAATTTGAGGGAGAAAGACATGCTAAAAGAGTGGATATGATAATTGATATAGAAAGCAATAATCTATAAAATCAAATCTAAATCAAAATTTTAGGAGGAAAATATGTCAAAAGTAGTAGTAATCAACCATCCTTTGATCCAGCATAAGCTGACTATAATGAGGGATAAAAATACTGGGTCTAGAGAGTTTAGAGAAATGGTAAAAGAAATAGGAATGCTAATGGTTTATGAGATTACAAGAGATTTACCTTTAAAGGAAATCGAAATAGAAACTCCAGTAACTAAGACCAAATCTAAGGTTTTAGTGGGGAAAAAACTTGCAGTGATTCCTATTTTAAGAGCTGGACTTGGTATGGTAGATGGTATACTTGAGATGATACCAGCAGCAAAGGTAGGTCACGTAGGTTTATATAGAGACCCTGAAACTCTTCAGCCTGTAGAATATTTCTGCAAACTTCCTCAGGATGTAGAAGAAAGAGACTTTTTGGTTGTTGACCCTATGCTTGCAACAGGAGGTTCAGCAGCTGCGGCTATTAAACTCCTAAAAGAAAAAGGAGCAAAGAGTATCAAGCTTGTGTGTCTTGTGGGATGCCCAGAGGGAGTAAAATTTGTTCAAGACGAGCATCCAGATGTGGATATATTCCTTGCGGCCCTTGATGAAAAATTAAATGACCATGGATATATAGTTCCAGGTCTTGGAGACGCAGGAGATAGAATTTTTGGAACGAAATAAAGTAAGCCTTATTAAAATATAAAAACTTTATAAATGCATTAAAAAGTGGCACTTGGAATAAAGATTTATTCTAGGTACCACTTTTTTAATATAAATATTTTAATATATGATTTTTCTAAAGCATTAGGCTGCATTATTGAACTCTACGTCTGATAAAGTTATATAGTCATTTATGGCTCTTAAAAGTTCCAGGATTTCTATATTGTCTTTTGAAAGTCCATTGACTTCCATATAATGAATATAAAAGACATCTTCATCATCTATTACAAACTGAATTAAAATATCAGCAAGAGCATCATTATAAAGACATATTCCTGTAAACTCTATAACTGAGGAGCCATCAACAGAAATAAAGTGACTAAATTCAGGGTCTACAAAAAAATCATTAAAGGCTTCTTCGACAGTAGCTGAAGGGATAGAATTAAGGGTTCCGTTTAGCACCATTTCTAGGTGATAATAATATTCTCCGTGACTTTCAAGTCCTTCAAGGAGATTTGAAAATGGAAGCACAGAAACATTTAAATTAAGTGGAACACTTTCAATCATATGGGCAGGAGTGGCGTAACTTGAGCTATATCCTGAACTGCTTACTATTGCAGTCACTATTCCAATTACTTCCCCTTTAGAATTTAAAAGGGGGCCTCCGCTATTTCCTTGATCTATTGGGGCAGTGAAATATATGGAATCGTCAGAAAATCTTGTTACTTTGCCCTCGCTTGCAACGTTTACTACTCCAAGAGGATTTCCTACAGCAGTTACAGAATCCCCAACCTTTAGGCTGGACAAGGATGATGTTTTTAAAGGGGTGGTTTCTTTTTCTATTTTTAAAACTGCTATGTCATTAATCTTGTCAACGCCTATAATTGAAAATGGATAAAGATTCTCTGCTCCTTCAAAAATAATTCCCCCATAAAGAGCTTTTTCTATTACGTGATAATTCGTTATTATTTTGCCGTCATCACTATATGGAAAACCACTTCCAATTGTCATTGTTCCTATATTGTCTGATGTGACTATCATGACGGAGATATCCTTATAACTGCTTATAGCTTCAGATGGAAGATAAGAAATAAGAGGATTTATGATTATCATTAAAGTAATGACAAGTAACGAGGTGAATTTCTTTAAAATTTTCATATGAGCACCTCCTTCTTTAGATAAATATATACCCAAAATATATACTTTCAGAACAGCGGTAATTGTAAAAGTTTTATGTTATTTTTTTGACTAACTTCATTTACTATGATAAATTAATGATTATACCTTATAGTAAAGCCTTATTTCTGCTATAATATTACAAAGGCAAATTCACTTCTTGTCTTACAAAATCTACCATTTAAAATGATTGGAGCGGGAACACCTTGGAAAGAAGAGATAAGATAAATTATTATCTTGATATAGCAGAATCGGTATTAAAAAGAGGTACATGTTTAAGAAGAAACTACGGAAGCATTATAGTGAAAAATGATGAAATAATAGCAACTGGATATACAGGTTCTCCAAGAGGAAGAAAAAACTGTATAGATTTGGGATATTGTTTTAGAGAATCTATGAATATTCCCAGAGGACAAATGTATGAAAAATGCAGATCAGTTCATTCTGAAATGAACGCTATTATATCCGCATCAAGAAGAGATATGATAGGAGCCTCCCTTTATCTTGTTGGAAAAGATATGAAAACAGGTAAGCTTGTAGAAAACGCCAGCTCATGTTCCATGTGTAAAAGAGTTATTATTAATTCAGGGATTAAAGAAATAATAATTAGAGAAACTCAGGAAGACTATAAAGCTGTAGATATAGGGCTATGGATTGATAATGATGATTCCCTAACAGAAACGTTAGGGTATTAGGAGGTTTGTAATGGAAAGTTTACTGATGATATTCGTGGCGGCTATGGCCTTTTCTTATATATTAACTCCATTTGTAATAAAAATTGCCCACAAACTTGGAGCAATAGATGTGCCAAAGGATAATAGAAGGGTTCATAAAGAGCCTATACCTAGACTTGGAGGAATAGCTATTTTTTTAGGGTTTCTAATATCAGCTATGTTTTTTATTCCAATAAACAAGGAAGTGCTAGGAATATTTCTTGCTTCACTTATAATTGTAAGTATGGGAGTTATAGATGACACGATAACACTTGGAGCTAAAACCAAGTTAGTTGTGCAGATATTTTGCGCTGTACTTGTGACTTTTTTTGGGGTAAAAATAGAGTTTATAACCAATCCATTTGATTCAAATACAGGAATGCTTTACCTTGGGATATTAAGTCTACCTATTACTGTATTTTGGATAGTGGGGATTACAAATACAGTTAATTTAATTGACGGCCTTGATGGCCTTGCAGCAGGAGTGTCAGCCATTTCTGCTATTACCCTTGCCCTTATTTCCTATCTCAATGGAGAAATCATGCCGGCAATGCTTCTTATGGGGCTTGCAGGAGGAGCTGTAGGTTTCTTGCCATTCAACTTTAATCCAGCAAAGATATTTATGGGTGATACAGGGTCCTTATTTTTAGGTTTTACTTTGGCAGTTGTATCCATAGAAGGAGCTATAAAATCCGCGGCAACCCTTGCAATTGTAGTGCCTGTTCTTGCCCTTGGAATACCAATTTTCGATACAACATTTGCGATAATTAGAAGGGCTAATGCAGGAAAGCCTATAATGGAGGCTGATAAAGGACATCTGCATCACAGACTACTTGATAGAGGACTTTCTCAAAAACAGACAGTGGTTTCTCTTTATAGCATGAGCTTTATACTTGGAATAAGTGCTATATTTATAGCTGAATCACCACTTAATACAGCAATAATGATACTTGGGTTTGTGGTGATATTAATTACAATCGGAGTATTTAGACTGAAGATACTAAGCCACGAAACTGGAGGGACAAAATGAATAGAATAAAGGTATTAACGGTATTTGGAACTAGACCAGAAGCCATAAAAATGGCGCCTCTTATAAAAGAAATGAAATCAAGAGAAGAATTTGACTGCAAGGTGCTTGTTACTGCTCAGCATAGAGAGATGCTAGATTCAGTTTTAAAGCTTTTTAATATAGAGCCTGACTTTGATCTTAATATAATGACGCATGGTCAGACAATAACCGATATTACAAGTAGAGTTCTTTATGGCTGTGAAGAGGTCCTTGACAAGTACACTCCAGATGTAATACTTGTCCACGGAGACACTACAACTACCTTTGCTGCAAGTCTTGCTGCTTTTTATAAAAAGATACCAGTAGGACATATAGAGGCAGGTCTTAGAAGTGAAAATATGTACTCTCCGTATCCAGAAGAGATGAATAGAAGACTCACTGGAAGGCTGAGCACATATCATTTTTCTCCCACAAAAACAAATAGAGAGAATTTAGTTAGGGAAGATATTTCAACAAAGAATATAGTAGTTACAGGAAATACAGTAATCGATGCACTACTTCAAGTAGTAAAAAAAGATTATGAGTTTGAAGATGAGATGCTAAAATCGATTGATTTTGAAAACAAAAAAGTGATACTTTTAACCTGCCATAGAAGAGAAAACTGGGGCGAGCCTATGGAGGAAATCTTTAGAGCAGTAAAAAGCATAGTAAAAGAAAATCCAGACACTCATTTGATTTTTCCTATGCATCTTAATCCTATTGTTAGAGATGCTGCGAAGTCAATACTCGGAGATAGCGATAGGATAAGCCTTATTGAGCCACTTGATTATGAGCCTTTTGCCAATCTTATGGCAAAATCTTATCTTCTTCTTACAGATTCAGGAGGAGTTCAGGAAGAGGCTCCTGCTCTTGGAAAGCCTGTTGTAGTACTTAGAACAGAAACTGAAAGACCTGAAGCTGTAGAGGCGGGAACGGTAAAGGTTGCTGGTGTAAAAGAAGAAAAGGTATACCAGATTTCAGACAGGCTTATAAGAGATAAAAGCTATTATGAATCGGTAGCAAATGCAGTAAATCCTTACGGAGATGGAAAGGCATCTATTAGGATAGCTGATTATCTGCTCTATAAATTTGGTATTTTAAATAAAGAAATTGACGAATTTAAATAAATTTTATAAACAGTTTAATTTTTCTAAGTTTTAAATTATTAATTAAGATAGTATAATTACCTATGTATACTGGAGGTGCAGATTGGCTGACAAAAAAGACGGTTATTATAAAGCACTCTCTAACCTTGCCCTTATTAGTCAAATTGGAATATCTATGGTAGTGCCTATAATAGGTTGCGTATGGCTAGCAAACTACCTTATGAAAAGATTTGATCTAGGGGTGTGGGTGCTCTTTATTTTCATAATATTGGGAGTAATGACGGCGTTTATAAATCTCTACAAACTTTCTCAGTTTTCAAAAAAAGATGGAGACAATAGAAAAGGCGGTTGATTACTGTGGATGTGACATTAAAGGAGACAATCAAAGTTGCTAAAGGAGTCTTTCTACTATCTCTTCTCTATGTTTTTATTGCTTTAGTCTTTGGTTTTTTAGATAAAGCCTTGCTTTATGGGATTTTTTTCGGTTCAGTGTTTACAGTACTTAATTTTAGGCTCTTGTCTTTAAGTATAAAAAAATCAGTAACTCTGGATCCCTCAAAAGCCATGGTCTATGCGGGAAGAAACTATATTGTTAGGCTTGTCTTGACTGGAGTTGTACTTTTAGTTTCAGTTAAGGCTGACTATATAAATGTCATAGGTACAATTATTCCTATGTTTTTTCCAAAATTTATAATCTTGTACCAAAATACTAGGAAAGGAGGGATATAGTGAACGGTCCTAAGATTCTTTTTGAAATACCATTAATGGGAGGAATAGCTGTAACAGAGACTGTAATTAATTCATGGCTCGTTATGATTATACTTACATTACTGGCATATCTTGGAACAAGGAGAATGGAAAGAGTTCCCAGGGGGGCTCAGGTAGTGGTTGAAGGCTATGTCGGAGGAGTATATTCTCTTGTAGAACAGACCATGGGGAAAGATAAACTTGGATTTGCCCCTTATATCGGAACTCTTTTTGCATTTTCACTTTTTTCAAGCCTTCTAAGTCTTTTTGGCCTAAGACCACCAACTGCGGATTTAAATACTACAGTAGGATGGGCTCTAATCACATTTGCGCTTGTTCAAGTCAGTGGTGTGAGAAGTAAAGGTCTGAAAGGTTATTTGAAGGGATTTTTGGAACCACTTCCAATGCTTTTGCCCCTGAATATTATTTCAGAGCTGGCAAATCCAGTGTCGCTTAGCTTTCGTCACTTTGGAAACATAGCCGGAGGAATGGTAATAACAATGCTATTATACGGCTTTTTAGGATGGCTTAGTAGTGTTGTATTTGGGTCATTTTTACCAATATTCAATGACATACCAATACTTCAAGTAGGTCTTCCAGCAGTCTTGTCGATATACTTTGACTTGTTCACAAGTATACTTCAAGCATTTATTTTCTGTATGCTTACAATGGTATTCGTAGCAATGGCTATGGACTAACATTTTGTAAAGTAAAAAAAATTAACCAACAAAGATTAAGGAGGAATTTAAGTTATGGAACAGTTCAGTTTAGAATTTGCAATAGTTATGGCAGCATCAGCAATAGGAGCAGGTCTTGCGATGATCGCAGGTATAGGTCCTGGTATAGGTCAGGGATTCGCAGCAGGTAAAGGTGCAGAGGCTGTTGGAAGACAACCAGAAGCACAATCAGACATAGTAAGAACAATGCTTCTTGGAGCAGCGGTTGCCGAGTCAACAGGTATCTACGGGCTTGTAATTGCTCTTATCCTTATATTTGCAAACCCTTTTGTAACAGCTCTTATGAATGGCTTAGGGTTATAATTTGCCCTAGGCTTTGGGGAAAAAGCAGTTAATGAAGGAAGGAGGAAAAAAAT
The DNA here is from genome assembly GCF_017874355.1 of Acetoanaerobium pronyense. Taxonomy (GTDB): domain Bacteria; phylum Bacillota; class Clostridia; order Peptostreptococcales; family Filifactoraceae; genus Acetoanaerobium; species Acetoanaerobium pronyense. Next base: position 24,737 of record NZ_JAGGLI010000019.1, on the reverse strand, counting down.
GGGATACCAAAATTTCGTAGGACTTGACTGGAGTATTATTTTTACAATAGTAAATACTTTTATTTTGTTCCTTGTCCTTAAAAAATTACTTTTCAAGCCAGTGAAGTCTTTTATGGAAAACAGGCAAATCGAAGTAGAAAAGGTTTTTAAAGAAGCAGAGGATGCAAAGTCAAAGGCTGAAACTTTAGAAACTCAATACATGGAGAAAATCGCTGCTGCTAAATCTGAGGCTGCAGAAATAGTAAGAGACGCCTCTAAAAGAGCTGAGCTAAGATCAGAAGAGATAATTCAAGAAGCTAAAAAAGAAGCTGATAGGATTATGGACAAGGCTAGTAATGAAATTGCAAGAGAAAAGCAAAAGGCTGTAAATGAAATCAAAGATGATATTTCAGATATAGCGATGATGATAGCATCAAAGGTTATTAAGAAGGATATAAATTCTAGTGACCACGAGACTCTTATCAAGGAATTTATAGACAATGTAGGTGATACCTCATGGCAGAACTAGTTCAGCAAAGGTATGCAAAAGCGCTTTTTGAAGTTGCTTTAGAGCTAAAAAAGGAAGATAGTTTTCTTGAGGAACTTAATTCTTTAGATATTGTTTTTAGAGAAAATGAAGGACTTCTTAAAATACTTAAGGCTCCTATGGTTTCTAAAGACGAGAAAAAATCTTTAATTGATGAAATATTCGCTAAAAAAATATCAAATGAATCAATTAATTTTCTTAAAGTATTAGTAGATAAGAAAAGATTTGAATCTTTTCATCAGATAGTAGCCACATATAAAGAGCTTTTAAATGAAAGCAGAAATATTAAAGAGGTTACAGCTGTTACAGCAGTAGCTTTATCAGAAGATATGAGAACTATACTTTCAGAAAGACTTAAAAAAATTACTGGGAGCAATATAGTCCTTCATACTGTGGTTGATGAATCACTAATAGGAGGAGTACTTCTGAAAATTGGAAACAAACAAGTAGACGGAACTGTTAAAAGCCGTCTTGAAGGACTGAAAGATGAAATATCAGCAATAATTGCATAGAAGGGCGGTGAGACCATGGAACTTAGACCAGAAGAGATAAGTAGCATTATAAAAGAACAGATAAAAAGATATGAAAATAAAATAGATCTTCAAGATGTTGGTACGGTTATACAAGTTGGTGACGGTATAGCTAGAATACATGGATTAGAAAAGTGTATGGCGGGTGAGCTTCTCCAGTTTGATGGAGGGGTCTATGCCATGGCCCTTAACCTTGAAGAAGATTTTGTTGGAGCCGTAATGCTTGGTTCAGACGAAAACATCAAGGAAGGGGACACGGTAAAAAGTACAGGACGTATAGTTGAGGTTCCTGTAGGAGAACAGCTTCTTGGAAGAGTAGTAAACTCCCTTGGACAAGCCATAGATGGAAAAGGTCCAATAAGTACAGGTGATTTTAGACCAATAGAGACTAATGCACCTGGAATCATAGACAGAAAATCAGTTCATGAGCCACTTCAGACAGGTATAAAATCAATTGACTCCATGATACCTATAGGAAGAGGACAAAGAGAGCTTATAATTGGTGACAGACAAACTGGTAAGACTGCTATTGCCCTTGACACTATAATAAACCAAAAAGGAAAAGATGTAATATGTATATATGTTGCAATAGGACAAAAGAGATCTACTGTTGCTCAAATAGTTGACACTCTTCAAAAAGCTGGTGCAATGGATTATACGATTGTAGTTTCATCAACTGCATCAGAGCTTGCTCCCCTTCAGTATATAGCTCCTTATTCAGGATGCTCTATGGGTGAATACTTTATGGAAAAAGGGAAACATGTTCTTTGTGTATATGATGACCTTTCAAAGCATGCGGTGGCATATAGAGCCCTTTCCCTGCTTCTAAGAAGACCTCCAGGTCGTGAAGCATATCCAGGTGATGTATTTTACCTACACTCCAGACTTCTTGAGAGAGCTGCAAAGCTTAGTGATGCAAGAGGAGGAGGCTCCCTTACAGCACTTCCAATAATAGAAACTCAGGCAAGTGACGTTTCTGCATATATACCTACAAACGTAATCTCTATAACTGACGGACAGATATTCCTAGAATCTGAGCTTTTCTATGCAGGGGTAAGACCTGCTGTAAACCCTGGGATTTCAGTTTCAAGGGTTGGAGGAAACGCACAGATAAAAGCAATGAAAAAGGTTGCAGGTACAGTAAAGCTTGCATATGCTCAGTACAGAGAGTTACAGGCCTTTGCACAGTTTGGGTCAGACCTTGACAAAGATACAAGGGACAGACTTGAAAAAGGGGCAAGAATAGTTGAAGTACTAAAGCAAGGAGAATCATCACCTATAAATGTTGAGCATCAGGTAATGATTATATATGCGGTAAATAATAACTATCTAAAGGATATAGAAGTAGAAGATGTTAGAGAGTTTGAAGAAGAGCTATTTAAATTCATGTCTGAAGCTTATCCTGAAATAGGTAAAGATATACTAGATACAAAGGATTTAACTAAGGAAAATGAGGAAAAATTAAAGGCTGCTATTGAAGAATTCAAGACTAAGTTCAAAAATAGTAAGTAGCCTCTAGATGAGGAGGTGAATGAAATATGGCAGGAGCAGGAATGAAGGACATAAAAAGACGTATAAAAAGCGTCGAGAGCACCATGCAGATTACAAAGGCAATGGAGCTTGTTTCGTCCTCAAAGCTTAGAAAAGCTAAAGAAAAGGTTGAAAATTCAAGACCTTATTTTAAAATTCTTTACGAAACCATGAAAAAGATTGCTGCAAACACAACTGGCTTGAAATCTCCATATATAGTGCAAAAGGAAAATCCTAATAAAGGCTATATAGTAATAGCAGGAGATAGAGGACTTGCAGGAGGATATAACTCAAATGTCCTTAAAGAAGCCCTTAACCATATGAACGGAGAGAAATCTTCTATTATAGCTGTGGGAAAAAAATCGATAGAATATTTCTCTAAAAGAGGATATGACATCCATGGAAAGTTTTCCTCTAAGGCAGAAGGAATAGAACTTGCGGAAGTCACCCAAATTGCTGAGCAAGGGATAAAGATGTATAAAGAGGGAATAATCGACGAATTGTACATAGTGTACACCGAATTCGTTTCAAGTCTTACTCAAGAACCCAAAATAGTAAAGCTTCTTCCTCTATCTTTTGAAAAGGAAGAGGTTTCTAAAACAAGCTCAATAACGTATGAGCCTTCTCCTGAGGGAGTATTCAATTACCTTGTTCCTAAATATATCGATGGAATAATTTTTGGAGCAATAGTTGAGTCCTTTGCCTCTGAACAAGGAGCAAGAAGAACTGCTATGGAGTCTGCTACAGATAATGCAGGAGAAATGATAGACACATTACAGCTTAGATATAATAGAGCTAGACAAGCTACAATCACACAGGAGATATCTGAAATTGTAGCAGGGGCTGAAGCCCTCAAGTAAGCATAGAAGGAGGAAAAAGAATGCCAGAAAAAAATATTGGTACTGTTGTCCAAATAATCGGACCAGTACTGGATATAAGATTTCCTTCTGAGAACCTTCCTAATCTTTTAAATGCAATAGAAATAGAGCATGATGGAAGGAAAATCACTGTAGAGGTGGCTCAGCATACTGGGGATGATACAGTAAGATGCATTGCCATGAGTTCTACAGATGGTCTTGTCAGAGGAATGAAGGCTGTGGACACAGGAAGAGCTATAACTGTTCCTGTAGGAAGAGATACTCTTGGAAGAATATTTAATCTTTTAGGAGAGCCAGTAGATGAAATGGAATACGTAGGAAGTGGAGAAAGACTTCCAATTCATAGAGAAGCACCATCATATGAAGATCAAGAGACTTCAACTGAAATACTTGAAACTGGAATAAAAGTCGTGGACCTTATAGCACCATACGCAAAAGGTGGAAAAATAGGACTATTTGGAGGAGCTGGAGTAGGAAAGACAGTTCTTATAATGGAGCTTATAAATAATATCGCAAAAGAGCATGGTGGTATATCAGTATTTACAGGGGTTGGAGAGCGTACAAGGGAAGGAAACGACCTTTACGAAGAGATGAAGGAATCTGGAGTTATAGACAAGACTGTACTTGTATATGGTCAGATGAATGAGCCTCCTGGAGCTCGTATGAGAGTTGGTCTTTCTGGTCTTACTATGGCTGAATATTTTAGAGATCAGGAAGGACAGGACGTTCTTCTATTTATAGATAATATATTCAGATTTACACAAGCAGGTTCTGAGGTTTCAGCTCTTCTTGGGCGTATGCCATCAGCGGTTGGATATCAGCCTACACTTGCGACAGAGATGGGTGCTCTACAAGAGAGAATCACATCTACTAAAAAAGGTTCTATAACTTCAGTACAGGCTGTATATGTACCTGCCGATGACCTTACTGACCCAGCACCTGCAACTACATTTGCCCATCTTGATGCGACAACAGTTCTTTCAAGAAATATAGCATCTCTTGGTATCTATCCAGCAGTTGATCCACTGGATTCCACTTCAAGAATACTTACCGAAGATGTTGTTGGAAGAGAGCACTATGAAGTAGCAAGATCTGTACAGTCAATACTACAAAGATATAAAGAGCTTCAGGATATCATAGCTATCCTTGGTATGGATGAGCTTTCCGATGAGGATAAGATTACGGTTGCAAGAGCTAGAAGAATCCAGAGATTCCTTTCTCAGCCTTTCTCGGTTGCAGAGCAGTTTACAGGAATGGAAGGAAAATATGTTCCACTAAAAGAAACTATAAGAGGATTTAAGGAAATCATAGATGGAAAGCATGATAACCTTCCTGAGTCAGCATTTTTATTTGTTGGAAGTATAGACGAAGCAGTGGAAAAAGCTAAGAAGGGAGAGTAAGCCATGGCTACTTTTAACCTTCAAATTGTCACCCCAGACAAACTATTTTTTGATGAAGAAGTAGAGATGATAGTCGTAAGGACTACAGAGGGAGACGTAGGAATACTGAAAAACCATACTAATTATGTTGCACCACTTGATATAGGTGTGCTAAAAATAAAGAAGAATGGTAGTTTCAAAGAGGCTACTCTTGCAGAAGGCTTTATTCAAGTAGATAAAGAAAAGGCTACTATAGTAACTGAAGCTGCAGAATGGCCTATGGATATAGACATAGAGAGAGCTAAAAAAGCTAAAGAAAGAGCAGAAGCTATTATCAATAGAAAAATTTCAAATTTGGAAATGGATATGGCTGAAGTTAAACTTAGAAAAGCAATTAACAGAATAAGGATGGCAAAGGGAGACTAGGCTTAGCCTAGTCTTTTTTTGGAGTATATAAAACAAGGTATACAGGAATATAGTTCCATAGAATTAAGTATTTTAATTTGATATAATCATAGTATCAATTAAAAACTTTGGATGTAAAAGAGGTAGCGGGAATATGGAGAATAATATTTTTGAACAGATACTATCAAAAAAAAGGGTGCCTATACTTTTAAACTATAAGCCTTACCAGACTATGATAAAGCTTGGGCAGAGTCCAAAAATGAAGGAATTATCTAAAGAGCTTCAAGCTCTTATTAATGTTGAAAAAAAGCAGATACTTGAGGTGAATTCCCTTCATAAGGAAAAATCCAGAATAACTGCTAAAATACTTTATTTATCAAATGAAATTAATTCAAACAGCAAAAACAGCTTGGAAAAAGATTTAGAACAGTCAAAAGTAAGAATGGAAGAAATCAGGACTGAAATACTTGAAAAAGAAAACGAGATTCAGGATATGATTTATGAGAAAGAAAGTAAGAATATTGAGCTTTTGAAAGAAACTGTAAACTATGCATATGAATATATGAAAAAAGATGAAGTAGAGCTTAAGAAGACTCTTATAGAGATAGAGAAGTTAAGGGAAAAGCTAAAAAAGGATAGGGAAAAAAGAGAATTTTTAGAAAAACGAATAAACAGTATCTATGGCTTTTTACATGGAATTGTAGGAGCTAAAGATACAGAGATTTTAGATAAAAATATTTTGTAATAATTTTTACTTAAAATATATGATAGCTGATTTTTTAGAATTTAGGTGGCTTTTATGATAATTGGAATAGGGACTGACATTATTGAGATAAATAGAATAGAAAAAGCTATTTCAAAAAATAGTAGATTTTTGGAAAAACTATTTACTGATGATGAGCTTTTATATTTTAAATCAAAAAAATTTAAAACAGAGACTGTTGCTGGAAGTTTTGCTGCAAAGGAAGCTATAGCAAAGGCTTTAGGGACAGGCTTCTCTAAAATTACAATGAAGGATATAGCGATATCACGAAATGGAAAAGGAAAACCTGAAATTACTCTTTATGGAAATGCTAAGATCCTTGCAAATGAAATGAACACTCAAAATATAAATATTACTATATCTCATTGTAAGGAGTATGCAGTTGCTTTTGCGATAATAGAGTCTTAATCAAGGTCTACAGTAACCCTCATAAAATTTAGAATATTGGAAATCCTGTCTTTACAGTGTATAATATATAAAGATGGGAATTTAGTTTAGAGGGGGAATGTAAATTTGATAAAAGAATTCAGACCTACCTGGGTAGATATAAACACAGATAACTTTAAGGAAAACGTTAGGAATATTAAAAAGCTATTAAAACAAGACACCAAATTTTGTCCTGTAATCAAGGCAAATGCATATGGACATGGAGCCGTTCAAATTGGCAAAATACTTGAGGAAGAAGGGGCAGACTACCTTGGAGTTGCTACCTGTGAAGAGGCCCTTGAACTTAGGGAAAATAATATTAAAATACCTATAATGTGTATGGGATATGTTCCGCAGAGTAGCTTTAAAGATATGCTTATTAATGATATAGACATTACCTTATATTCCCTTGAAAAGGCAAAAGTTTTTTCAAGAATCTGTATTGAAACTGGGAAAAAAGGAAAAGTACATATAAAATTAGATACAGGAATGTCTAGATTGGGATTTAAATGCGACGATTTGGCTATTGATGATATAGTTGAGATTTCAAGCCTTGAAAATCTTGAGATAACAGGAATATTTACTCATTTTGCATTGGCTGATGATATAAATCCAGAGCCTACCCATAGGCAATTTGAAAAATATATAAAAATAATAAATGGTTTAGAAAAAAAAGGAATAGATACTGGAATTAAGCATGTATGCAATAGTGCAGGAACTATTATGTTTCCTCAGTATCATCTTGATATGGTAAGGGTGGGAATATCTCTTTATGGCCATTATCCATCAGAGGATGTAGATAAATCAAGAGTTGCCCTGAAACCTGCAATGTCTCTTAAAAGCACTATTTCTCATATAAAAATCCTTGAAAAAGGAAAAGGTGTGAGCTATGGTCATGCATATAAAACCTTAGGCAAAGAAATAATAGCTACCCTTCCGATTGGTTATGCAGATGGGTTTACTAGAATGCTCTCGGGAAAATGTGAAGTGAAATTAAAAAATGAAATTGCTCCTGTAGTAGGTAGAATTTGCATGGATCAAACGATGATAAGACTTGAAAAAATGGCAGATGTAGGAGATACAGTAACTATTTTTTCAGATGAAAAAGATTTTGATATAGAGAGATTTGCAAATAGACTTGGGACTATAAATTATGAACTACTTTGTATGGTTCAAAGGCGTGTTCCACGGGTATATAGGTCAAAGGGTGCAGTTATAGAAGTAGTAGATTATTTGAAAATGAAATCCCGTTAAAGGTAAGCTTTTGGCAAAATTTACCTTCTTAAATCGATAGCATGAAGGGAAGATGGCAAAGAGTGGGTAATAACACTATGGTTAGAAGAGGTGACATATTTTACGCTGATTTAAGCCCCGTTGTAGGCTCAGAGCAAGGGGGCATAAGGCCTGTTCTTATAGTCCAAAACGACATAGGGAACAAATATTCTCCCACGGTGATTGTTTCTGCCATCACGTCTCAAATAAACAAGGCAAAACTTCCAACTCACGTGGAGATTGAGGCTGAAAACTTCGGTCTTGTCAAAGACTCTGTAGTTCTTTTAGAGCAGGTAAGAACTATTGATAAAAAAAGGCTTAGAGAAAAAGTAGGCAGATGCGATGATGACTTTATGGAAGAGATTGACAAAGCACTGCTTATAAGTTTAGGGCTTCAAGGTCAGGATGGTTAATAAGGAGCAGACCTCTAAAAAAAGAGGCTCTGCTCCTTTTGTTTCTAAAATGTAATTTAAAAAACCATACTATATTATGGTATACTTTTGTTTAGCAAGGTCAGAATTTTAAATATCAAACTTTATACACAGGAGCGTGAAGCGGATGAAAAGATGGATAGCTTTTGGTGCAGCAATTATAATATCACTATCTGGAGCAACGAATGCATATGCAAATCAGACAGAAAGTAAAAGCTCTGAGCAGATAACTACGGAAGAGACTCAGGAAAATAAGATAGATGTAATCTTTGTAAATCACAGGCTCTTTGTAGATACTGACGATATAATGAGTCTTATGGGCTATGAAAAGGCATTTGCAAATGAATACCATAAAGACGGGGTAATTGTTAGCTTTAGTGGTAACAATAGCTCAGTGACTATAAACGGCATGGAAAGAGTAATGCCAGGAGAGATTCAGTTTCATGGGGGTAAGATTCTTATAAGTACAGCCGGAGTAGAAAGTGCATTTGGAAAAATAATGAATACTCCAAATATGAAACTAGAGTTTAATTTCATAGAAAAGGTGGCAGAAGTTAGAGCACCTTATGCATGGACTGAAAATAGAGGAATAGCTCATGCTCTTGGAGGTATTAATGGAATGAGCAATACAAATACCTTTGAAGCAATGCAGGGAAACTATAAAAATGGGTTTAGACTTTTTGAAGTGGATATTCTTCCTACATCTGATGGAAAGCTAGCTGTAACTCATAATTATTATGAGTTTCTTTCAGAGAGATATGGAAGACCTATCCCAGCGGAAAAAACCAATGAAATCCCAACAAAAGCAGAATTTATGAGTCATAGAGTTAGAGGAATGTATGAACCTATGGAGCTTGAAAAACTTATAAATATAATGAGTGCTAATAAAGATATATACATAATTACAGATACTAAGGTTACAGATCCTATACAAGCAAAGAGTCAGTTTGACGAGATGGTTAGGGTTGTAAAAGAGTTAGACCCTTCTGTACTTGATAGAATAATACCTCAGATATATAATGAGGCTATGTACGATACAGTAATGAGTAGCCATCCATTTAAATCTATGATATATACTCTTTACTCTACATCAACAACAAATAGCAGAGCACTTGAATTTGCGACTTCTAAAGGAATAAAGGTTGTGACTATACCACCAGAAAGAATAACTAAAGAATATATGGATAGCTTTAATGCATATGGAGTGAAGGTTTATACCCATACTATAAATAATGCTGAAGAGGCAAAGAGGCTTTTAGATATTGGAGTATATGGATTTTATACTGACTTTTTATCTCCTTCTCAAATTGAAAGTTTAAAATAGACTTATAATTTCTATAGATATAGATTGGACGTGTTTTAGTTGAAAAAAATACATATAAAAGGAGCAGGCTATATAGGGCTGCTTCTTTCTCTTTTATTTTCAGTACCTATGGTTTTTATGATTGAGATTGCAAATAGAAGCTCAGTATCAGAAGGTTTTTATTTTTTGCTTAACAACCCAAGACATGCATTTATAAATCTGTTTATATGCTTTGCAATTAATATGTTCCTATATTCTATATTTTCAAGGGCAGCTATATCATCTATTATAACCTTGCTTTTAACTGGGGCAATGGGTTTTGTAAATATGTCAAAGATGAAATATCAAGGTCAACCTTTTCTCCCTTGGGATATATATTTTGTACAGGATGCACTTAGGGTAATGCCTGCTATGCAGGGGGATCTTATAGATAGACAGGCTAAAATATTTTTAGTTTTTGGACTTTCAATAATGATTTTACTTATTCTATATTATGTTTTTTTTGAACGTAAGATTTATATCAAGAGATTTAGCAAAACTAAAATTTTATCAAAAATACTAATAGTAGGTTTTGCAATGAGTATTTTGGCGGGATTCTCTTTTGAGAGTAGTCACAGAGCCAATTTTTTTAGGGAAAACGAAATAGTAAACTATTTTTGGAATCAAGGAGAAAATTATAAAGAAAATGGATTACTTCTTGGATTTACAATAAATCTCAGCAATATAATAATATCTAAACCTCTAAATTATAGCGAAAACCATATGAAGGATATTAATGATGTGCTAATAGATTTTGAAGCGGACAATGGGGAAAGACCTGATATAATAGTCATTATGTCAGAAGGTCTTGCTGACTTTAATAAGGTTGAAGGTCTAGTATTTTCCCAGGATCCAATGCCAAAATTTAGAGAGATTGGATCAAAAGGTATGATTGGAGAAGTTTATGTTCCTGTTCTAGGGGGGAAGACAGCAAACACAGAGTTTGAATTCCTTACAGGGTATAATATAAAGCATCTTCCAGAGGGATCAGTGCCTTATCAACAACATATAAAAAACGATATTTTTTCACTTGCCAGAGTTCTTAATGAACAAGGATATTCCTCTACTGCTATTCACAATAATATTGGAGAGTTTTGGAATAGAAACAAAGTTTATGATTTTATGGGCTTTGATAGGTTTATAGATATTGATGGATTTAAAAATCCATTTTTCTTTGGCTCATGGATGTCTGACAAGGACATGATGAACAAAATAATAGAAGTACTTGAGAAAGAAGATGAAGATAATCAATTTATATTTGCAGTTACAGTTCAAAATCATGCACCTTACTATATTCCTACTGGACTTGATGAGATAATTGTAGAGGGAGAACTTTCTGAAGAAGATAAAGAGATGCTTCAAAGATATCTTACAGGTGTAAAGGCTTCTGATGATGACCTTTATTACCTTTATGAATATTTAAAAGAAAGGGAAAAACCGGCCATAATATGTGTGTTTGGAGATCATCTCCCAGGAGGATTTGATATGTATAGAACCCATCCATATTACCTTAACATGAAGGCTGGTACTAGCAGAAAAGACCTTTTTGCCACACCGTATCTTATATGGGCAAACTATAAAGAAGAACCGAAGGATATGGATTTGGGTGCTAATGCTCTTCCTGGCGCAATGCTTGATTATGCAGATACAAATTTAGACGGATTTTTTGGATATGTATTTAATCAGTATTTAGATAATGACCCGGAGCAGGTTTACTTTAATATGTCACCAACAGAAAATAATCTTATTAATTTTAGAGAGACAGAGTTTTCTATTTTATACGATGATTTATTTGGGAGAAAATATAGATTTAAATAATATTTGTTTTATGTTGAAGGCTTTTAATATTATTATAGCAATATACAAAAGTTAGGATGTAATTTCTTGGAAATTACATCCTATATTGATTTTAGGGATAAGATAAGCCCTTGTAAGAAATTTGTAAACTATGTTTATTACTAAAGGCTTTATTTTTAATACAAAGGTATAGCTAGTTAGTGTATAATAGTATAGCTAAGCAGAATGATAATTGATGAAAGGCGGAATAAAAATGAAGATAGAGAGACTATTCGCTCTTGTACTGGCGATTGGACTTATATCCTCCTCTTTAATATTGTTTCAAAGAGCTGATGTGGAAAAAGGATATAAAAACTATGAAATTACTTTAGATTATACAGAAATGGTTAGATTCGCAGATATTGGTGAAGAGGACCTGGATTATTATCTAAGAGAATTTAAAGAAGCAGGAGTAGCTTCAATAAATATAGGAGAAGCAACTATAAACTCTCTTAAACAAAACATGGATTTTAAAATAAAAACAGAGCTTGAAGGATTTGACCTCGTTGTAATGGGTAGTCCTCAGAGTCTTGAGTTTGTTGAAAATGGCCTTAAAGATACACTTATAGAACAAAGAAATATTACATATCGAGATGAAAACACCCTTGTAATAGAGGGTTATCCAAGGGATTTTGGATTTGATACTACTATAGCAAGAGATTTCAACGGAAACAGAATCGGTGGAAGTCATATAGGACAAGTCTCAAAACTTGAATACGCAGGACTTGGATTCTTAGATTCTGAAATTGAGACTGCAAAAGAATCAGGACTTAATGTTCTTTTAAGACCTGTATATGTTTCTCAGATTCAAAATTCAAGGGAAGCCCTTCAAAGATTTGAAGATACTTTAAACAGACACTCTATCGACCAAAGATATATAATCTTTGGAGGAGAAGAGGCTATAGGAACTGATGATGAGCTTGAAGCTCTGGCAGAGCTTATGGAAGATAGAAATATATCAGTTGGAATGATTGAAGCATCTGTACAAAGAGAGCATCTTGATATGGCAGGAATGAAGCCCCTTGTAGAAAGGCTTAATTATGATGCAGTAAGAATATTTACTACTTGGCCATATATTCAGAAAAGATTCGATTATGGAATACCTCTTCACCACAATGGTGAAGAGATTATGAATACCTATTACAGAGCAATAACAGAAAGAAACATCAGAGTCATTTACTTTAGACCATTTATTACTCCAGCTGGAAAAGTAGTTACTGATATGGAGCTTTATAAAGCAAGGTTTGGAGAACTTCAGCAAAGACTTGAAAAAACTCACTCTATAGTCCCTGGAGAAATTAATGCAATGGATTATTTGAGAGCGAGAAGAACTCTTCAGATGTTATCTGCTCTGGGAACTCTTGCAGGAGCATTTATAGTCCTAGACAATCTATTTAAAATAAAGAGAAAACATATTTTATCTTTATTTGGAATTTCTATTGTGGCAACAGCTGCAATATATGTTTTAAATATAAGACTTGATATGGTAAACAAAATGTTCGGACTGCTATCAACAATTATTTTTCCATCTATTTCAGGTATGTTTGTCCTTGCTACAGTGAGGGAAATACTAAAGCAGAAAAAAGAAGCAAGTATTGGAACAGCTTATTTCAGAGGAATACTCATCCTCCTTCTAGCTGTTGTAATATCTCTTATTGGAGCGATATTCCAAGTGGCATTTTTTGCCCAAAGCAAATATCTTCTTGAGCTTGATATTTTTAAAGGCGTAAAAATATCTCAGGTAGCTCCTATGGGAATTATAATGCTTGTTTACCTATCATACTTTGGATATGGTAGAAAAAATGATGAAATATATATCAAATACGAAGAATTAAAGGAGTTTTTCCTTGGAAATATCAAAATCTGGCAAGCACTTATTGTTGGGGTCCTTCTAGGAGCAGTTGCCCTTCTTCTACTTAGAAGTGGACATGAATCTAATGTAGAGCCATCGTCTATGGAGCTTCTTGTAAGAAATCTCCTTGAAATATTCTTGCCGGCAAGACCTAGAAACAAGGCATTCTTACTTGGATACCCAGGACTTGTTCTAATGGTTTATCTTGCATTTAAAAAGAAATTTGTATGGAGCTTCCCAGCATTTGCATTGATTGTAATGATAGGGCAGAGTAATATATTAAACACCTTCTCACATATAAGAACCCCAATTTATATGTCATATCTTAGAGTAAGCTATGAGCTTGTAATAACACTATTTACATCAGCTATCTTTGTACTTGTGGCAGAGGGGGCAATAAAACTCATAGAAAAGGGAAAGGGAAATGCCTAAGATATTAATTTCTGGATATTATGGTTTCAACAACATAGGGGATGAGGCTATATTAAAAGGCCTTATAGAAGGTGTAAAAAGGATATTTGAAAATGTGGATATTGTGGTTTTGTCACAATATCCTGATTTTACAGCAAAAAAACACAATGTTAGGTCTATAAAAAGAACCAGCATTGGAGATATGTTTAGAGAAATGAAGGACATGGACATCCTTGTAAGTGGAGGTGGGTCTTTATTTCAAGATGTTACTTCAAAACGCTCCATAGCTTATTACCTAGGAATAATTTGGCTTGCCAAGAGAATTTTCAAAAAAAAGGTCATGATATACTCCCAAGGGATTGGACCAGTAAATAAAAAATATAATAGGTGGATGCTAAGGCAAATTCTCAATTCCGTTGATGTAATAAATGTAAGAGATGAAAAATCCAAACTTGAGCTTCAAACAATCGGGGTCAAAAAAGATATACTTGTAACTACAGACACAGTATTTGGAATAAAAAGACCTTGTCTTTCAAAAGGAAAAGAAGTTTTGACCAAGATGGATAGATATAAGGATAAGCAATATATAGGAATATCAGTAAGACCTTGGAAAAATAATCATGATATAACAAGGGAGGTTGCTAAGCTTTGCGGCAAAATAATAACTGAGCTTAACCATACTCCTGTTCTTATACCTTTTCATTTTCATAAAGATCTAAAGCTTATGGAAAACATAAAAAAAGAAGTGGATGAACTTTATAGAGATAAGGTAGTTCTTATGGATGAATATCTTTATGTTGATGAATACCTTTCTTTGATAGGGAATATGGACATTATGGTTGCTATGAGACTTCACGGCTTGATTTTTTCTGTTCTTATGGGAGTATATCCTGTTGGAATATCTTATGATCCAAAGATTCAAAGCTTCATGCATATGATGAATAGGTGCGATGCACTTGATGTTGAGCATATAAATGCTGATATTTTATTTGAAGAATTAAAAGAGGCTATAAAGGAAAACTCAAAAAACGTTGAGGAGCTGGAAAAAAGCCTAGACAGTTTTTATAGTATGATAGAATTGCAAAATCAAAAGCTTTACGAACTTATCAAAAGCTAAAGTTATTTTAAGTTTATAGAAGGGAATGTTTTATTTTGGATAAAATCAAGATACTGGGAGTTCCGATAGATAGAGTTACAATGAGAGAAGCAGTTGCAAGAACAGTAGAAGCTCTTTCAAATGATAAAAAGTTTTTTATAGTAACTCCAAACAGTGAAATAGTTTTTCATGCCAATAAAGATAAAAAACTTCATACTATAATTGAAAAAGCAGATATGGTAGTTCCAGATGGCATAGGACTTGTAATAGGCTCAAAAATTGTAGGAAAACCTCTAAATGAACGAGTGACAGGGATAGACCTGATGGAGAATTTGCTAAAGTATGCAGATGAATCTGGAAAATCTATTTATCTAATAGGAGGCAAAGAAGGGGTAGCCCAAGAAGCAGGATTTAATATAAAGGAAAAATACAAAAATCTTAAAATAGCAGGCACTCATCATGGATATTTTAAGGGTTCTCATACAGGGCATCCAAATTCCAAAGAAGAAACTTTAGCAATAGAGCATCTTAATGCTGCAAATCCAGACATAGTTTTTGTAGCCCTTGGAGCTCCAAGACAGGAGTTTTTTATAGATTCCAATATAGAAAAGATGAATGGAAAAGTTTTTATGGGTGTAGGAGGAAGCCTAGATGTGTATTCAGGAAAAGTAAACAGAGCACCTAAGATATATCAAAATCTAGGTTTAGAGTGGTTATACAGACTAATTCAAGAGCCATGGAGATTTAAAAGGATGTCAGCTCTTCCTCTTTTTTTGATATATGTATTACTAAAAAGAGATAAATCTATAAACAGAAGCGACTAATAATATAAAAATTTTTAAATAAAAAACAAGGATAAACCATATCTTTGTTTTTTTGTTGGAAAAATTTAAAAACCCTATTAAAAACAAAGTAAATAATCTGTGTGTTTTTTTTAGATTAGGGTAACTATCACAATAGATTTACTGATAAATAAGGGCAAATTGCTCTTAAAGGGGGAATTGTTGTGACAGTCGATATTTCAAGATATAGACTAGAAGAAGAATATCTAAAGTTAAACTATAATATGGAAGATTTTGATTTTGAAAGTACAAAAGATTTAAAGCCATTAAAAGGTATAATAGGCCAAGAAAGAGCAGCTGAGGCCCTTAGATTTGGACTTAAAATGAAGGCTAAAGGTTACAATATATTTGTAGCAGGACTTAGTGGTACAGGAAGAAGCAGCTATACATTTTCAGTTGTTGAAAAGATTGCAAAATCTAAAAGAAATAATAAAGATTATATCTATGTATTTAATTACAATAATCCGGATCAGCCTCTTGCAATTAGTTTTCCTCCTGGAAAAGCAAAGGAGTTTCAAAAGGATATAGAGAGTATGGTAGATAAGCTTTATGAAGAAATTCCAAAGGTGTTTACATCAAGGGAATATGAGCTTAGAAACGCTGAGATAGTTCAGAAATACGAAAAGATGGGACAGAATTTAATTGAAGAACTTAATGAATTTGCAAAGGAAAGAGGATTTTATTTTCAGCAGAGTCAACAGGGTCTGATGACAGTTCCTCTAAAAGAAGATGGAACATTAATGTCAGATGAAGAATACAATAATCTTTCTGACGAAGAATTTGCAAGGCTAAGGGATCAGTCTCAGGAATTAAACAAAGAAGTAACTGAATATATGAACAGAATGAGAGGCTTTGAGCAAAAACTTAGAGAAAAAATAATAGAGCTAGATAAAAAAACTGGGGAAAGGGTAGTTTCCTTTTTTATAGATGATTTAATAGATAAATTTACTGAAAACAAAAAAGTAATTAAATATCTTCAAGATATGAAAAAAGACATGATAAGTAATATAGGCAAATTTAAAGGTAAGCCAAAGCATGATGGAAATCCATTTGCCCTTCAAAGAGAAGATCCAAAAAAATTTTTAGAAAGGTATAGAGTGAATCTATTTATAGACAACTCTGAGCTTGTAGGCGGACCCATAATAAATGAAACCAATCCAACTTATTATAATCTAACTGGAGCAATGGAATATAAAAATGAGATGGGTTTCCTTACAACCAGCTTTTTAGATATTAAGCCAGGGGCACTTCACCTTGCTAATGGAGGATTTTTGATATTAAACGTAAAGGATTTATTTTCCCATCCTTTTGCTTGGGAGGGATTAAAGAGGTCTCTAAAAACAGGAAGAATAACAATTGAAACCCTTAACAAACAGTACGGATATGTGGTGACCTCAACATTAAAGCCAGAGCCAATTGATATGGATGTAAAGGTTGTACTCATTGGAGATTACTGGACCTATAGCACTTTATTTAACTATGACGAAGATTTTAGAAAATTATTTAGAATAATGGCTGATTTTGATATAGAAATGCCTCGCTCTTCAGAAAATGTATATAAGTTTGCAAGGTCCATAGCAACCCAGTGCGAAGAAAAAGGACTTAAGCATTTTACTAAAAAGGCAGTAGAAAAAGTTGTAGAATATAGCTCAAGGCTTGCCGATAACAAAAACAAATTAAGTGCTAAGTACAATCAGCTCGTTGAAATTCTATATGAATCAGATGCTCTTAGCGATGAAGATAGCGAAGTTGTTACAGAAAAAGATGTTCAAAGGGCAATAAATGCAAAAAAATATAGAAATAACAAATATGAAGAAAAATTAAATGAAATGTACGAAGATGGTACCCTTCTTATAGATATTGAAGGAGAAAAGATAGGTCAGATTAACGGTCTTGCTGTTATGGGAACTGGAGAATATTCTTTTGGTAAACCTGCAAGGATTACGGCATCCAGCTACCACGGAAAAACAGGTATAATCAACGTTGAGAGGGAAGTAAGAAAAAGCGGCTCAATACATGACAAAGGTGTCCTGATACTTGCGGGATATATAGGAGAAAAATACGGAAAGGAAAAATCCCTTTCTGTTACTACCTCAATCACTTTCGAGCAAAATTATTCAGGAATAGAGGGAGATAGCGCTTCATCTACAGAACTTTACGTAATAATTTCAAGTATAGCTCAAATCCCAATAAAACAGTATATTGCTGTAACTGGCTCCATAAGCCAAAAAGGAGAAATTCAACCTATCGGAGGAGTAAATGAAAAAATAGAGGGTTTCTTTGATGTATGTACTCTTAAAGGTCTTACAGGAAATCAAGGAGTTATAATACCTCATCAAAACGTAAAAAATCTAATGTTAAAAGATGAGGTTATAGAGGCAGTAAAAAAAGGTACTTTTCATATATATTCAATAGAAAATGTGGAACAAGGACTAGAAATACTAACTGGAATGTCAATAAAAGATATTGATGAAAGGGTTAAAGAACATCTTGAAGCATATGAAGAAAAAGAAGTGGACGAAGATCAAGATAATGAATAGATATATTATTAAAAACTTCCTTAAAGATAATTAATCTTAAGGAAGTTTTTTTTGACAAAAATTCTCAAATATAACATAATAATTAGAGATTTAACGAAAATTTAACAGTGTGGTTAATTAAATAAAAATTTTAGGAAAGGAATCAAACAGACATTGAATATATATAGTAAAGCCTTAGAAGATATATCAATAAGTATAATCTATGGAGTTCTCTTTTTTGTACTTATAGAAACTCCTATATGGATTTTTCAAAGCCATGTATTTGAATCTCAAAATATGAGCCAAGCTTTCATATCTATTGCCTTTTTTTGTTTCTTAATTCATGCTATAAGAACCTTCTTTTCAGAAAAGGATATGGTAGTTGTTCTTCTTTTGATTGCATGCTTTATGATTATTTCCAACACAATTACCTTTATATTTCATTTTAGGATGTTCGTTCCCTATGACATAGTGATGGCTTATAAGGGGAGAGATGTTGCTACAATGTTTTTACCTTCTCTAATGTCCTTTGAGTTAATTATATTTCTAATAACTTTAGCTTTAGGAGTATTTGGTATTTATAAGCTAGTTGAAGTTAGGGAAAATGAAAAAAATGAATATATTCTTAAAATACATAGTGAAGAAGTAGAAAAAAAAAGCTCAAGTCATGGAATAATATTGATTGCTTTAGTTATTCTAGGATTTTCAAATATAGGGTACTTCACTCCACACCTTATAACTACAAATATGCTGACTTTTTTTCCACGATATGTAAAATCGGATTTTAACTATATTTCAAAATCAAACTATAATAAGGATATACCGATTGAAAGACTTGATAGTGACTATGATGTAATAGTGATTCAGTCGGAAACATTTTTTGATATTTCTAAAATAAACGAGCTTACACTTTCTGATGATGTGACTAAATACTTTAGAAAATACCAAAGTGAAGGGATGGGCGGAGAAATCTTTGTTCCTGTAATAGGAGGCTCTACAGTTAATACAGAATTTGAGTTTTTAACTGGGCTTCAAACTAAATATTCCAATTATTATATGCCTTATCAGAATTCCATTACGGAAAAAATGCCTAGTCTAGCGTGGGATTTTAGAGAAATTGGATATAAGTCAATAGCTATACATAATTATAAAAAGGAGTTTTATAGAAGAGATGAGGTCTATCCTCTTTTAGGTTTTGAGAAATTCATATCTATGGAAGACTTTGAAGAAGCAGAATTTATTGGAGGATGGATGAGTGATAGAGATATATTTCAAAAGATTTTGAGTGAGCTTGATAAAAAAAGCAACAAGCCTAGATTTATATTTTCAGTAACTGTTCAGAATCATGGTCCATTTTTTTATAGGGATTATAAAGATAGATTTTATATAGTAAACATAAAAGGACTTCCCAAGAGAGATAAAGAGCAAATGGAAAGCCTTGCTACTGGATTGAAATATTCGGATATAGCTCTTAAAGAGTTTATGGATGAGATAAAGAAAAGAGATAGAAAGACTCTGGTTGTTTTTTATGGAGATCATCTTCCATCAGCAGAATATAAGATGTATTCTTCTCTTGAATATTTTAATGAACCAGAAAAAATGTATACAAGTGATTATTTTATCTGGTCAAGTGAAGGAAATATAAAAGGAGAAGAGGATATGCCTATAGTCTATCTTTCTAGATATCTTAAAACCATGTTTAAAGAGCCCACTAAAGTTGATAGTTTTGTACTAAACAATGTAAGTACTAAAGCAGAGTACTTTGGAGTATTTGATAAGGCTCCTCCATATAAGAGTCTTATAAATACAGTGCTTGGGTTTTATGGCTTTAATGAGGACTATGAATCTGCGCTTACTATATTTCAAAAATAACAATCTAAAAAGAGGTATACTTGATTGAATATAAAATCAGTATACCTCTTTAAAGACGTTATCTTATAATTTCTCTTTCAGTTACAATTAAGTCCATTTTTTCATCATACCTGTCTATAGGGACTTCATCATAAATCTGGACATCAAATGCAAGGGAGCATTTAAATGCATCTTCTCTAAGGGTTTTTATAAACCTGTCGTAATATCCTCCCCCATAACCCAGCCTGTATTTGTCTCTAGAGAAGGCGACCCCAGGTACAACTACAAAATCTACTTCTTTGGGGTCTGTCTCCCTTACATTATCTTCTCTTGGCGTCCTGATTCCATAAAAACCAATATCACAATCAGCCTTGGGATCAGTTATATGAGAGAGAAGTAAAGATCTGGGTTCTTTGATGCATATAGGAACAACTATTTTTTTTCCTTGAGATAGAAGGAAATCTACAATACTGTCTGTAACTACCTCACTTTTAAAATTCAAATAAATCATCACTGTTTTTGCATTAATAAACTCAGGAAGCTCTTTTAACTTAGAAAAAATTTTTTCGGAATTTTTTAGAATCTCTTCACTTGTAAGGGAGTCTCTCTTATTTATTGCATCAACTCTTAAATTTTTTTTTCTAGTTCTTACATCCATAACAAACCTCCTATATGACAAGATTGTAATATGATTTTTCTCTGCTACATTATATAATCAGTATAGCAAATTATAGTTTTATTGTAAAAAAAGCTTAATTATTTGGTATAATTAAAAATGATTCACATTTATAAATTTTGAAAGTACATGAAAATCCAGGAGTGATGTTGTGATAAAGTTTGAAGGTGTTACAAAAATATACAAAGGTGAAAAGGTAGCGTTAGATAACGTAGATATAGATATCAAAAAAGGAGAATTTGTTTTTTTAGTAGGTTCATCGGGGGCAGGAAAATCAACTTTTATGAAACTCCTTCTTAAAGAAGAAGAGCCTACAGAAGGAACGATAACAATAAACGAGATACAAACCACAAAACTATCAAGGAGAAAGGTTCCTAAACTGAGAAGAAGTATGGGAATAATATTTCAGGACTTTAGACTTCTTCCCAATAAAACAGTTTA
The DNA here is from genome assembly GCF_017874355.1 of Acetoanaerobium pronyense. GTDB lineage: Bacteria > Bacillota > Clostridia > Peptostreptococcales > Filifactoraceae > Acetoanaerobium > Acetoanaerobium pronyense. Next base: position 3,731 of record NZ_JAGGLI010000019.1, on the reverse strand, counting down.
TGAAAACATTGCATTTGCCATGGAGATAACTGGGAACAAGGCAAAAGATATTAGAAGAAAGGTACCTTCTGTCCTTAGCATGGTGGGTCTTAGTGATAAAGCAAAGTCCTATCCTGCAGAGCTTTCAGGTGGAGAGCAGCAAAGAGTTGGTATAGCAAGGGCTATCATAAACAATCCTTCTCTTCTTATAGCAGATGAGCCTACAGGAAATCTAGACCCTGTAAATGCAAGTGAGATAATGAGGATTCTAAAAGATATAAACAAACGAGGCACTACTGTGCTTGTGGCGACCCATGCGAAAGAGCTTGTTGACAAGATGCAGCAAAGAGTAATAGCTTTAGATCACGGCAAGGTAGTGAGGGACGTAGAAAGGGGACTTTACAACGATGCTAAATAGTATTTTTTACAACATATCAGAAGGAGTGAAGAGCCTTTGGAGAAACAGAGGAATGACACTGGCTTCTATAGCTTCTGTTGCAGCCTCATTATTTGTCCTTGGTATTGTTCTTTCTGTAGTTCTTAATATAAATAATTTTGCAATTACAGCACAAAGCCAGTTTGACAGTATACAGATATTTTTAATAGATGACATAGATACTGGAGAAATAGCTAGCTTTAAAAGAAAGATAGAAAACATAGATGGGGTAAAGGACGTGGTTTTTGAGTCAAAAGAAATGGCTATGGAAAAATTTAAAGAAAGATGGGGCGAGGAAGCACATCTTCTGGAGGGAATAGATAATCCTCTTCAAAATTCGTTTATAATTGAAGTGGTTTCTATAAATAGAGCTGATGCTGTAGTTAATTCTATTAGAGGAGACTCTTTTATAGACAACATTAGCTATTACAAGGATGTAATTGACAAGATGATTACTATTTCAAGGGTGATAAGCACAGCTGGGCTTTCCATAATTTTGCTTCTTTCAACAATTTCTTTATTTATAATTGCAAATACGATTAAAATAGCCCTTTATGCAAGGAAAAGGGAAATTAATATAATGAAGTACATAGGAGCTACCAACTGGTTTATAAGATGGCCTTTTGTAATAGAAGGGCTTTTCTTAGGTCTTATAGGCTCTCTAATAGCAGCTGGTGCAGTTTTTTCTCTTTACAGTTTTGTATATTCAAGACTGGCAAACGAGACATATTCGCTAATCGGAGGATATCTTTTACCTATTGATACAATATTTGACAGTGTATTTATTATATTTGTAGCTATGGGAATAGGAATAGGTATACTGGGAAGTCTTGTATCCCTTAGGAGATATCTAAAGGTATAGGAGGAGATTACTATGAAAAAAGCAATTATAGCTGTCCTTATAGGTGCATTATCTATAGGAAGCTTATCATATGCAACTAATTATAATCAAAAGCTTGAAGATGTAAAGGATAATATAGGAAATGTCCAAAACCAAAGGAAAGAAAAAGAAACTCAGGTTCAGGCCATAATGAGGAGAATAGAAGAGCTTGCATCTATGATAAGCATTAGCGAAAATAAAATAAAGGGTATTGAAGGAGATATATCTTCAAAGGAAAGGGAAATAGTTACTACAGAAAATGAAATTGTAGTTCTTGAGGATAATATACAGACAAATACTGATTTGCTTGGCCAAAGACTTAGAGTAATGTATAGGACTTCTGATATAGACTATATTCAGGTACTTTTAAACTCTGCTGATATTGAAGAGCTACTATCCAATATGAATATGATAAAAAAAGTAGTAGAACAAGACAAAGAAATTCTAGGAGAATTAAAAGGCCAGAAAGAGCAGGTAGAGCTTAAAAAGAAAGGTCTTGAAGAAGAGCAAAGAAAACTTGTATCCCTAAGAGTATCTCTTGAAACAGAAAAAATAACACTAGAGAAAAGCAAAGAAGAGCAAGACAAAAATAGAAGACTTGTCCAATCTGAAATAGATGACCTTAAGGCTATGGAAGCAGAACTTCTAAAAGAAGCAAAGAATCTTGAAAACAAAATCAGAGAGCTTCAAAGACAAAAAGGAATTGGAGGAAATTACAAAGGGGGAGTGATGGCCTGGCCTGTAGCTGGTGGAGGAAGAGTTACATCTCCCTATGGAAATAGGATTCATCCTGTTCTTAGAGAGAGGATATTTCATACTGGTATAGATATAGCTGCTTCAAGTGGCACGGCTATACTTGCCGCAAATGACGGAAGAGTAATATATACTGGATATAGAGGAAGCTATGGAAATACGGTTATGATTGACCACGGCGGTGGAATAGTGACTCTTTACGCCCATGCATCTTCTATAGTGGTATCTGAAGGACAAGATGTAAAGCGTGGAGATACAGTCTCAAGAGTAGGGTCTACAGGAAGATCCACTGGTCCTCATCTGCACTTTGAGGTAAGGGAAAATGGAAATTACGTCAATCCATCTAAGTACATAGGTGGCTAAAGATTGGAGGACATAAATTTTGATATCAAAAAAAAGAGCCTTTTTTATAAGTTTAATGCTTGTAATCGCATCATTTTTTGGAAGTCTTGCACTTAATATAAGTTTGGGGAATAGAGTTGTAATAACCAGAAGTGATTATGAAAATCTAAAAGAACTTTCTTCAGTAATATATCTAAAAAATGAAATAGAAAGAAACTTTTATGAAGAAGTGGATAGCGATAGTCTGCTACTAGGCATGAAAAGAGGATTATTTGAAGGTTTAGGAGATCCATACTCTCAGTTTTATACAAAAGAAGAATATGACAGACTCATGGAATCTACATCTGGAAGCTATGTAGGTGTAGGCCTTGTAGTTTCTCCAGGAGAAGATGGATTCATCACGGTGATAGGGCCTATAGAGGGGACTCCTGCTGATAGAGCTGGAATAAAACCAAACGATAAGATACTTGAAGTAGACAACGTGAAACTATCTGCCAGAGAACTTGATATAGCTGTTTCTATGATGAAAGGCGAACCAGACCAGAAGGTAGTTCTTACAATCCAAAGAGAAGGACAGCCACCATTTGATGTAGAAATAATAAGGGAGAGAATTGTCCTTAAATCTGTAAATAGCGAGATGATGGATGAAATAGGATATATTAGAATAAGTAGTTTTGACGAAAAAACTGGAGCAGAGTTTAAAGAAAATTTAGACCTTATAAAATCAAATAATCCCAAGGGCCTTATAATTGACCTTAGAGATAACCCAGGAGGATATCTAGATCAGGTCAAAGAGGTAGCAGATAGTATAATGGGAGAAGGAACAATAGTTTACACCCAAGATAGAAAAGGGGAGAAAAGGTTTTTAAAATCAGATGCAAATGGCAGTCTGGATATTCCTCTTGTAATCCTTGTAAATGAAAATAGTGCATCGGCTTCTGAAATACTTGCTGGAGCCGTTAGAGACAATGAAGTTGGAACCCTTGTAGGAAATACTACATTTGGAAAGGGCCTTGTGCAAAACCTAATACCTCTTAGAACAGGAGAGGGATATAAGATGACAGTTGCCCAGTACTTCACCCCAAATGGAGAATATATAGATGGCACAGGCATTACCCCTGAACATCTTATAGAGGACGAAGATGAGCAAATGGAAAAGGCTATAGAAATAATAAATGATAAGGTACAATAATCATTTAAAATTCAATAAATATAAATTTTAGCTATTAGACATAGTTAGATAGGTGGGGCTGTCGGGAAATAGCCCCTTTCTAAAAAGCGACTTTGTCGCTTTTTTTAATTCTTAAAAAAATATAAAAAAAAGGCAGCAAATTAATGCCA
>NZ_JAGGLI010000018.1 GCF_017874355.1 Acetoanaerobium pronyense | reverse complement strand
GGCATTAATTTGCTGCCTTTTTTTTATATTTTTTTAAGAATTAAAAAAAGCGACAAAGTCGCTTTTTAGAAAGGGGCTATTTCCCGACAGCCCCTCTTAATATGCTTTATTTTAGTACCAGCCTCTGTATTTCATAGCAACTGCTATACGCTTGATACTCATCATGTAAGCAGCAGTTCTCATGTCAACACTGTGCTCTCCCATAAGAGTCCAGATATCTTCAAAAGCTTTGTCCATAAGAACATCTTGCTTAGATTGAACTTCTTCGAAAGACCAGTTGTATCTCATAAGGTTTTGTACCCACTCGAAGTAAGAAACTGTAACTCCACCTGCATTAGCAAGTATATCAGGGATTACAAGAACTCCTTTGTTGAATAGGATTTCATCAGCTTCTGGAGTTGTAGGCCCGTTAGCTCCCTCAGAGATTATTTTAGCTTTTATATCATCTGCATTTGCAGAAGTTATTACGTTTTCTAGTGCACAAGGCATAAGGATATCAACTTCTTGAGTAAGAAGTGCATCTCTATGAAGCTCTTCAGCTCCTGCGAATCCTTTGATGCTTCCATTTTCAGCTGCATAAGCTATAGCAGCAGGAATATCAAGTCCATCTTTGTTTACAAGTGTACAGCTTGAGTCAGAAATAGCAACAACTTTTGCTCCCATTTCAGTTATGTACTTAGCTGCGAAAGATCCAACGTTTCCAAATCCTTGAACTGCAACTGTAGCAGTGTTTAGGTTCATGCCCTTTTTGCTTGCAGCAGCTCTAGCCATTATAGCAACACCGTATCCAGTAGCTTCTGTTCTAGCTAAAGATCCGAAGAAGTCAACAGGCTTTCCAGTAAGTACTCCTGGCTGGAATTGTCCAGTAGATTTTTCGATTTCGTCAACCATCCAAGCCATTATCTTTCCGTTAGTGTTTACGTCTGGAGCTGGGATATCTACTTTTTCTCCTATAAATGGAGCTAAAGCCTTAGCGAAACCTCTTGAAATTCTCTCAAGCTCTCCTTCAGAGTAATCTTTAGGATCGATGGCAAGTCCACCTTTTCCTCCGCCGTATGGAACACCTGTTACTGAGCACTTGAAAGTCATCCAAGTAGAAAGTGCTTTAACTTCGTCATAAGTAACTCCTGGGTGGAATCTAAGTCCGCCTTTGAAAGGTCCACAAGCGTTGTTGTGCTGAGAACGGAATCCTGTAAAAGTTTTGATAGTTCCGTTGTCTAATCTTACAGGGAAAGAAACCTCGATTACTCTTGCTGGAGTTTTAAGGATTTCGTAAACTGCAGGATCTGCACCAAGTTTGTCACATGCTGTTTTTACTTGTCTTTGTGCAATCTCAAATGGATTTAAAGACTCTTTAACATTTTTGTTTTCCATATTTGTTGCCCCCTAACTCATGATTTTTATATAACGTTTTCCCACTCTTGATTTTGATTATAACATAATGTCAATTTTATTGTAACTCATTTTAGAAGGAAATTGTCATAAAAAACCCAATATGAATAAAAAAGTGCAGACTGTGCAATTGACTAAATATTGTATCTAAATAAAGAGTAATATAATACTGTATACAAAGGTGAATTCTTATATAGGAAAATAAAAATGCAAGATGTGCAATGATTTCTTGCAAAGCGGGATTGGGAATTTAAAATATACATATGAGATATATAGAATAATAGAGAAAGATACATAGATATAGTATATTTATAAATTCAGACTAAAAAACTAGGGATTATTTTGGGGTTACAATCTGCTCAAAGCGTTCAAATGAGAAGGATTATCGATGATTTTTATATTTACATATTATACATCACATGATATAATCAGCTTAGATTTATACTTTATTGTTGAATATGAAGGAGGAATTGGTTATGGCATACTTAATAAATGAAAATTGCATCAGCTGTGGAGCATGTGAGCCAGAATGTCCAGTTAGCTGTATTACTGCAGGAGACGACAAATACGTTATCGATGCTTCTACATGTATAGACTGCGGAGCTTGTGCTGGAGTTTGTCCAGTAGACGCTTGCCAGCCAGAATAATTACAATACTTAAAGCGAAGCCACTAGGCTTCGTTTTTTTTACGTAAAAAAATTTGATTCACTTTTCTAATTGACAAAGACAAAATCAAGGTGTATGATGTTTGACAAAAGGTAACTCTTTTAATTTAGTCCGAGAGACTAACAAGGAGGAAATAATATGAGACATTTTATTGAGGTAAGTGATTTTTCACGCCAAGAATTAACAAATCTAATCGATGTTGCAAAGGACATTATGGAAAATCCATCTAAGTATGCAGATGCGATGAAAGGAAGACTACTTGCAACACTATTCTACGAACCATCTACAAGGACGAGATTCAGCTTTGAGGCTGCAATGCTCAGGCTAGGTGGTCAAATCATCGGTTTCTCTGAAGCCCAAAATTCATCTGTTTCCAAGGGAGAATCAATTAAAGATACTATAAGAACAATAGCCTGCTATGCAGATATTGCTGTAATGAGGCATTATCTAGAGGGGGCTCCTAAGCTTGCAAGTGCTTACTCTGATATTCCTGTAATCAATGCAGGAGATGGAGGACACCAGCATCCAACTCAAACGACAACCGACCTTTTGACTATAAGCATGGAAAAAGGAAGGCTTGATAATCTAAATATAGTACTTTGCGGAGACTTAAAAAATGGAAGAACAGTCCACTCTCTAGTAAAGGCACTCTCACAGTTTGAAAACAACACATTCTATTTTGTATCTCCTAAGGAACTAAAAATCCCAGACTATGTAAAATCCTATATAAAAGAAAGTTCTTTCTTTGAAGTTAGCTCACTTGAAGACATACTGCCAAGTGCAGATGTACTTTATATGACAAGAATTCAAAAAGAAAGATTCGAAAATCCTAAAGAGTATGACAGGCTCAAGGATTTATTTATACTAAACAAAAATAAAATGATTCTTGCAAAAAAAGACATGATAGTAATGCATCCCCTGCCAAGAGTCAACGAGATATCTGAGGATGTTGATAAGGACAAAAGAGCTGTATACTTTCCTCAGGCTAAGTATGGGATGTACGTAAGGATGGCTCTTATACTAAAACTTATGAAAGAAAAAGAGCAGTCAAAGGATGATTTCGAAGATTCAAGACACCAGCTTTACTCGACATGTGACAATAACAAATGCGTATCCAACCATGAAAAAATGGACAAGGTTGGATTTGGACTCCTAGACCCAGAAAAACATATATATACCTGCGAGTACTGCGACTCGAACTATGCAATGTAAATTAAAAAATGGGATTGGGAAGATTTTCCCTGTCCCTTTGTTTTAAATAAAGGAGAATCCCATGCTTCATATAAAAAATTGCCAAATTATAGACCAAAATGGAATACTAAATGACGAGCTTCTTATAGAAAAGGGAAAGATAAGGATGATAGGTAGTGAAAAAATAAAACACTATATCTATGATTCTATTCAAAAGCTTCAGATACCTGGTCTTGAAAATAACGAAAAACCATTAATAAAAACTATAGATGCAGAAGGTAATATAGTCATGCCATCATTTGTAGACCTTCACTTTCATATGAGAAATCCTGGGCAAAGCCATAAAGAAACACTTCTTAGCGGCAACAAAGCTGCCTTAAAAGGCGGATACACTCATGTACTTGCCATGGCGAACACAAACCCTGTAGTTGACTCTAGAGAGCTTGTAGAGGATATGCTTACTGAAAATAGAAAGCTAAACCTTATAAAACTTTTTCAAGTATCAAGCGTTACAAAAAATCTAGAAGGCAAAGAGCTAGTGGATTTCCTTAAAATTCGTGAGATGACGAGATTCTTTTCAGATGATGGGAAAAATATTGATGATCCAAAGCTTCTTGAATATGCACTCTATTATTCTAGAGACCTTGACTTTGTAATACTAAGTCACGATGAGCCTGAGACTGAAATGGTTCAAAGAAACCTAGATATTGTAAGAAAAACAAAAGGCAATTTTCACTTTTGCCATATCAGCAAAGAGCAGTCAATGAAAGAGATTATAAAGGCTAAGAAAGAAGGGTTAAATATTACTGTAGAAGTTGCCCCTCATCATATATATAAATCAGATATAGACTATAGGGTAAATCCTCCATTTGCAACTGAGTCTGATAGAAAGTTTCTAATAAAGGCTATAAAAGAAGGCTATGTAGATGCTATAGCAACTGACCACGCTCCACATACTATAGAGGATAAAGCAAATGGTGCTCCAGGGATATCTGGAATAGAGACTTCCTTTTCATTATGCCACAAGGTTTTTAAAGAAGAAGAACTTGGTATGGATAAGCTTAGCAAACTAATGTCTTATAACCCTGGAAGATTTTTAGGGCTTTCCCATAGAGAGATAAGAGCTGGAGAAGATGCAGATATAGTTATTATTAAAGAAGGAAGTTTTAACATAGATAGTAAAGATTTTGAATCGAAGGGAAAAAACACTCCTTTTGAAAATGATTCTGTAGAAGCTATAGTTACTAAAACCATAAGAAAAGGAGAACTTTTATATGATAATGGACTTAATTAAAGAAAGGGCTTTAGAAAAAAGCCCTTTTTGTGTAGGTTTAGACCTTATAATGGATCAGATTCCAACTGAAATAACAAAAGGTTTTGAGAAAAAAAGTGATATGCTCTTTGCATATGCTAAAGAAGCTATAGATATCTCAAGAGAATATGCAGCATGTTACAAGGTACAGATAGCTTGTTATGAAGCCGAAGGATTAGATGGAATGAAGGCATACAGCGACATACTTTCATATATAAGGTCCCTTGATGAGATTGTAATTGGAGACGTGAAAAGAGGAGATATAGGCTCTACTGCTGGGCTTTATGCAAAGGGACATTTTACAGGAGATTTTGAATCAGATATAGTGACTCTAAGTCCTTATATGGGAAAAGATGCGATATCTCCATATTTTAAATACTTTGAAAAAGGCAAAGGTGCTTTTGTACTTGGAAAGACATCTAATGAAGGTTCCCTTGATTTTCAAGACCTTAGGATAGGAAATGAAACCCTTTATGAAAGGGTACTAAACAAAATCAAAGAATGGTCAAAAGAACTTGATGTACAGTCTGAGTATTCTCCAATCGGAGCAGTAGTAGGTGTAAACGAAGCAAAGGAGCTAAAGAGGCTTAAAGAAACGACAAAAGGCATATATCTTCTTATACCAGGATATGGAGCCCAAGGTGCATCCATAGAGGATATAAGGGAGCTAATATATGAAAATAAAAATGGAGTTGTAAACGTATCTAGAGGATATACAGCAGGGCTTTCTGATTCTAGTGATTTTAGAAAAGAGCTTAAAGAAAGAGCTCAAAGACTTTCAAAGGAGCTTATAGGATGTATAAAATAGCCTTTAATAAAAAAATCGGGATTGATTTTTATATCATGAGAATAGAAGGAAATTTTGAGGGAAGTCCAGGACAGTTTTATATGCTTAGGTCAGAAGATAGCTTTATGACACTTAGTAGACCTATCAGCATCTATGATATAGGAGATAATTATATAGAGTTTATGTACAAAACTGTAGGCAAAGGAACCCAGTATTTCTCGAAGATGCAAAGAGGTGACAGCATCACCCTTTATGGCCCATATGGAAATGGATTCCCTGTAGACGAGTATATAGACAAAAAAGTTGCTCTCGTTGGGGGAGGTATGGGGATAGCCCCACTTATGTATCTTGCCAAAAAGTTAAATAATCCTGATATCTATCTTGGTATGAGAAAGGAAGCTATGAGTCCTGAGCAGATGAGAGAGATAGGAGAAAGCTACAGCAGATATGGAGCTACATACTTTAATATAGGAAATGATATGACAGAAAAAATAGATTTAAGTAAATATGATGCAGTAATGACATGCGGTCCTGAAATACTTATGAAAAAAGTAAAGAACTTGAATAAAAACACCTATGTGTCCCTTGAAAAGCATATGGGCTGCGCAGTTGGAGCATGTCTTTCCTGCACCTGTGATGTAAATGGAAAGAGAGTAAGGGTATGCAAGGAAGGGCCTGTGTTTAGAGGAAGTGAGGTGGATTTTAAAGATGAAGATTAATGCTTTTGGAATAGATTTTAAAAATCCTGTAATTGCTGCCTCGGGAACCTTTGGCTTTGGAAATGAATATAAAGACTACTATGACCCTTCAATCCTTGGAGGTATAAGCACAAAAGGACTTACCTTAGAAAGCAGAGCTGGAAACAAGGGGATTAGGATAGCAGAAACATCAGGTGGAGTCATGAACTCTATAGGACTAGAAAATCCAGGAGTAGAGTATTTTTTAAATCAAGGAATAGAAGAAATGAATGATATAGAGTCAGTAATCCTTGGTAATCTTGGAGGTTCAAGCCTTGATACATATATTGAAGGAGCTAGACTGATAGAAGAGCATAATAAAAAAGTTGAAAAAGCAGAAAAAAATTCAAAAAAAATAGATATTATCGAGCTAAATATATCATGCCCTAATGTAAAAGAAGGGGGAATTGCCTTTGGTATTACATGCGAAGGTGCAGAAAAGGTGGTTAGAGAGGTTAGAAAAGTAGTAAGCTGTCCTCTTGTTGTGAAGCTTTCACCAAATGCAGAAAATATAAGCAGAATTGCGGCTACCTGTGAATTTGAAGGAGCTGACGGGATATCCCTTATAAACACTGTATCTGCCCTTAAGATTGATATAAGGAAAAGAAAGCCAGTATTTAACAATATATATGCAGGTCTCTCAGGTCCAGCTATAAAGCCTATAGCACTAAAGATGGTAAGGGATGTATCAAAGACTGTAAGCGTTCCAGTGATTGGAATGGGCGGAATAGTAACTTACGAAGATGCAATAGAATTTATAATGGCAGGAGCCCACCTTATTCAGTTTGGTACGGCATCATTTATGAACCCATATGCAGGAAGAGACATAATAGACGGTATAAAGAGGTTTATGGAAGAGGAAAATATTAAAAATTTAGATGAAATAAGGGGGATAATATAAGATGATAGAAATACTAAAAGAAACAGATGCACTATTAGAGGGACATTTTCTTCTTTCTTCAGGAAAGCATTCAAATAGATACGTACAATGTGCCAAGGTACTGAGATATCCAGATAAGGCAGAAAAAATACTAAAGCCAGTTGCAGAGAAGCTAAAAGAAATGGACATAGATGTACTTGTAGGCCCGGCAATGGGAGGCATAATAGTTGCCTATGAGCTAGGGAGGCAGTTAGGCCTTGAAGCTATATTTACAGAGAGAGTGGACAATATAATGGCTCTTAGAAGAGGGTTTGAGATAAAAGAAGGGTCAAAGGTAGTAATCTGTGAGGATGTAGTAACCACTGGAAAATCATCGATGGAGGTAAAAGAACTTCTTGAATCTATGGGTGCAAAGGTACTAGCAATAGCCTCAATAATAGATAGGACATCTTCAAAGCTAGAGCTAGATGTAATAAGCTCATTAAGAGTGGATATAGATACATATGACAAGGAAGACTGCCCACTTTGTGAAAGTGGAATAGAAGTCGTAAAACCTGGTAGCAGAAAATTCTAAAAAGACTAAGGCATGTACTTGCGGGTACGTGCTTTTTTTATTGCCTTATATATCTAAAACAAGTATATAAAATTGAATTCATAGAAAATTCACTATTCTTCTAATGTACCGATAGATAAAAAGTGTTAAACTTGTATATGGGGGGATGAGATTGAGTAGATAGGTGGATTAACTTAGAGGGTAAAGGGGCAGAAGTGCCTTATTTTTTAAACACTAAATTTTTATAACTTATATAATGTTAGCTCTCGAAATTCTGGGATATAAACGTTATATGAAATTGGGCACAGATAATACTTAATTCTTAGGTTGGATTAACACTGTTTAGTGGAGGTTTAAATTGAGTAAATATCTTTTTGATACTGAAACAATTGAAAAGGATTTGGTTATATTACTTAGCATAATTTCTTCGAGTAAATATAATCACCAATTGCTAAATAAGTTTGTAGATAAAGATTTGTTAACGATTCATTTCACGGAGGGCTTTATAATACAAGAAAAATTAATCTCAACATCAATAAATCTAAGGATGATTGATGATAAATTTAAGGAGAAAGATAAGAAAATCAGGTTACCTTATGAGATCGTCGGTAATTTTTTTATTAATAATAGACAATACAAATTGGATTTACGAGAAGCGTGTAATAAAGTAATTCATGGAAAAAAATTTGTTCCTAAAGTAGAACCCAAAAAAGAAATTCAGCGTTTTCAATACTACTTACCAATTATAAATCTGGAAGGTTTTCATGGGAGTAATTATTGGACAGTAGAACTTGAAATTGAGAAGTACGTATGTAATGGATTATCTCTTATCAAACAATATGATGAGGATTGGGACATATCAGCAAGACAAGAATAAGATATAAATTATTTTTTGTAGTTTAGCTAGAAGCATAACTTTAGATAACAGGGTATTCCCACAGTGGTGTAAGAACAAAGTCGAAGAGCAAGTTCAGAACATCACTCTTCTAATTTAGTAAGTGTAACGTCAAGGCAGCCTATACATGAGGTATAGTTCGAAGGTGTCGAGAATGGTAGAAACATTATATGACATAAAAACAAGGAGGTGCAGATGTCACAAGCAATAGTAAGAATTCTTAGCGGTGTTTCGTACAACTATAAATCATTAAATAATTATTTTGAAAGCGAAGAATTAGAGAGATATGGATGTAGATTTATTAAGAGAACTGATAAATTAGTGCAAGGGTGGAATGATAATTTACACTCCGAATGGATTGTGAGAAATTATCTAGCATGTAAAATGATATTAGCTTCAACTTTATTTTGTAATTCCTTAGAATATTCAATAGAGAAAAATGTAATGATAACGGAATCATATTTAATATATTATACTTTGCTTTCTGCTTGCAGAGCTTTAGTTCTTACATCGCCAGAAACTCTATGGAATAATGGGCAAATAGTAACGATGTCTCATAGTAAAATTATAAAAAATACTTCTAATATCCTTAAAAGCATTAGTAGTGAAGAAGGTGAAAGAATTATTAAGTTTATAACACTGGCAAAGGATAATAGAGAACTTTTCTCATATGCATTTCCATCTAATGGTAAAAATAATCAAATTTCAAAAATTGATTTAATAGAATTAGAAGAAATAACACGATGTTTGCTTGAATTAGCTCAATTTAATAGTGAACGATTGGAGAAAAGTTTTTTTAAAGCTGATTTAAAGGAAGAATATAAAATAAAAGAAGAATATTTTTTTAAGGTTGTTGAGTACAAATATGGTGGTCGCAACTTTGTCGATAGGGAAGATTATTATAGATTAGGTTATATTACTAGAAAACAACCATTTCCACTTAACCTTTGGCTAACATTTTCAGAAGGTATGGTAGAAGATTTTTTTAGCTCGTGGTGGATTGAGGAATGTAATGATGAGTCAGATTTATTTAATCCAGATTTTAATATACGAGTCTTATTTGATTTACCTTAGGTGTATGTATATTTGTTTGTCGTATAACGACGTGGTTTCACTCCAACTATAAAACGATAGGGTACTTGGGTCGTGAATACGGAAAAGTTTTGAGAAAGAAATTTGGGTATAATATTTAAAATCGTATAAAAAACATAGAGGGAGAGATTTGTATGAAAGATAAGATTATAGCTAAGTTAAACAAAATCATGCCGGAGCTTCTGGAGATAAATAGAAAGCTTTATGAGAATCCAGAGCTTGGATATGAAGAGTTTGAGTCTTCAAAGCTACTTATAGAGTTCCTTAAAAATCAGGGATTTAATGTAGAGGAAAAATACCTTGGTATAGAGACTGCTTTTAGAGCCGAATACGGCCCTGAAGGGGGAATGAAAATAGGATATCTTTGTGAATATGATGCACTTCCAGAGATAGGTCATGGGTGTGGCCACAACTCGATTGCAGCTATGGGAGTAGGAGCAGCTACTTCCCTCAAAGAATGTGCGGATGATCTTAATCTAAGAATTGTTGTATATGGTACTCCTGCGGAAGAGACAAGTGGTGCCAAAGTTGAGATGGTAGAAAAGGGAGCGTTTGATGATTTATTTTGCGCCATGATGTGCCATCCTACTGCACTTATGGCAAAGAGCGGTACTTCCTCTGCCCTTGAAGCTATACAGTTTGATTTTCATGGACAGACAGCTCATGCAGCAGCAGAGCCACATATGGGAAGAAATGCCCTAGAAGGACTTATCCATCTATTTAATCTTACATTTTCTTTAAGAGCAAGGCTTAAAAAAGATGCAAATATAGCTGGAATAATATCTGAAGGAGGACTTGCGGCAAACATAATACCTGAGCATGCCCAGGGGAAGTTTTATCTTAGGGCAGCAAAAAAAGAGTATCTTGATTTTGTGAAAGAGGAGGTAGTAAAGTGTGCTGAGGCTGCGGCTCTTGCTACAGGTACTACATTTGAAATGAAAAACTACGAAGCCTCATATCAGGATATGAGAACCAATGAAGTACTGTCAGAAAAGTTTTCTGACAATATAGAGTATATAGGACTTGAAAGACCACATTTGACTAGAGATATGACAGGGTCTATAGATATGGGAAATGTAAGTCACAGGGTTCCATCTATTCATCCGTGGATAGGTTTTGGAGATGAGAGTCTCAATCCACACACTAGAGCCTTTGCAGCTGCAACTCTTTCAGAAAAAGGAAAGAATGTAATATATACAGGAAGTGCTGCTATGGCTCTTACTGGATATGATGTTGCCATGGATAGTGAACTTAGAGAAAAAATACTAAAAGAGTTTAAGGGTTAGTAGTTTTAATTTATAACTTAAAAAATATTTTATATTTAGAATACATCGCAATATCTAGATAAATAGAAAATGATATGATATAATATATTCAAAACACCCCCATGGGGTATAGGAGGATTATTATGAAAAAAACTTTATCGGTATCAGGGATGACTTGCCATAAATGTGAAGCTCATGTAAAAATGGCTCTTGAAGATGTTGAAAATGTAGAATCTGTAGAGGTTGATTTAAAGGGTGGAAAGGCAGTAGTATCAATGAAAGAAGAAGTGTCTGACTCTACCTTAAAAAGTGCAGTTGAGGAATTTGGATATCAGGTGACTGAAATCAACTAGTAAATTTTAAACAATTAAAAAGAACTACGGTATATTAGAAAAATATACCGTAGTTCTTTTTTTCATATTAGTTTGAAGGAACTTTTAGTACTTGCCCTGCTTTAATTTCACTCATAGTTGAAACTATTTCAGGGTTTAAAACAATTATATACTGCCAAGGTTGTTCAAGCTGATTTGCAATTTCAAATATTGTAGAATCTTCAGCTACCACATAATTTACAGTTGACGGAGCAACATATGGTCTTGAAGGAAGAGTTGGAGCAGGTGTAACAACCGGCTCTTCAACTTCTGGTTGTGTAGCTTCTACATCATTGAAAGTGATTCTAGGAGTCATAGTTCCCTGTACTTGTCCAAGAGACTGGATATAGTTTATAAGAACTTCATCCATTGCAGCAAATTCATTTACAACTGGTTGATCTTTAAACATAACATAACCATCTCCACCAGCAGCCATAAAGTCATTTGTTACAACTAGGTATTCTCTGTCCATATCTATAGGAGAAGAGCCTACCATAACGTCAGTTACTCTTGAGCCTGCAGGAAGATTAGGTGCGATATTGTAAGTCAATCCTGACACGTGAGAGAATGCTCCAAGCTGATCAGGATATCCAGCGGATCCTACTTCAAGAGCTGCAACTATATCAGAACCTTTTATGTTTTTAGTTACAAGGTAGTTTCCAAATGGGAATGAAGTAACTATATGGTTTTTAGTGATTTCTCCAGCCGGGATTGAAGCTCTGATTCCACCACCGTTAGTTATTGCTATTTCAGCTCCTGAAGCTGATTTCATAGAATCTGTAAGAAGCTGTCCCAGATTACTTTCTCCAGTTCTTACATTTTCTCTTGCCCCATCAAGTTCTACAGCTGAGCTTCCTATTACCTGATTTAATACTTCTTGAACATCTGCTTCTATATCTGTAAGAAGAGCTAGAACTTCTCCATCTTGCTCTATATCTAAAGCGTCAGCAGCTTTAATCAGCATTGCAGTTTTTTCAGTAACGGCTCCGTCTTGAAGTTTTACAGTTACAACTCCAAAGGCTTTGTCATATTCCCCTCTGCTTACTACAAGGGTATCATTTATCATAAGACCCTCTTCAAGAGTAGTGTGACTGTGACCATCTACTAGGACATCTATTCCATCTACTGCATTAATTACGATATCGCTTGTATAATCTCCTTCATAAAGTCCAAGATGAGATAGAGCTATGATTACGTCTACTCCTTCAGCTTTTAGGGCTTCAACTGAGCTTCTAGCTCCTTCGACTATATCAGTAAATCTAACGGATTCAACGTTTGTTGGGTTTGTTTTCCAAGCTGTTTCTGGAGTTGCAAGTCCGAATATACCAACCTTGAAGCCTTCCATTTCTTTTATTATATAAGGTTCAAATACTAAATTTCCAGAAGTGTCAGCTACGTTTGCAGCGATTACTGGAAAGTTCATCATTCTTTCAAGTTCCTTAAGTCTATCAAAACCATAGTTAAAATCATGGTTTCCAGGAACAAATGCATCGATTTCCATAAGGTTTAAAAGTCTTACGATACTTTCTCCCTGACTCAAGGTAGCTATAGGTTGACCATGAATGGTATCACCTGCATCTAGAAGAAGTACGTTAGGATTTGATTTTAAAAGTTCATTTCTATAAGTAGTAATTCTGTCAAAACCCACTCCTGTAAGATTACCATCGTTATCCATTGATGAGCGAACTCTGGCATGTGTGTCATTGATGTGAACTATTACAAGCTCATTATTCTCTTGTGCAAAAATAAGTGAACTGTTTGCAAATGCCACAGACATTACCAAAATCATTGCTAAAACTAATGATTTGATTCTCTTGTTTACCATAATATCCTCCTTTAATAATATAAATATTTTGTTCAATCTTATTATAGGCTTATCACAGGAGGTTTAAACAAATATTATTAAAAATTCAGTTTTTTTGGTTTTTAAACAGAAAAACCTGCTTCTTCAAATGTAGACATATTATTGTATGCAAAATTTGCAGCTTCGATTATATTAAAGCAAAGTGCAGCTCCAGAGCCTTCGCCAAGTCTCATGTCCATCTGTAGCATTGGCTCAAGTCCAAGAAGGGAAAAGGCCTTATTTGAAGCTGGCTCTGCGGAAAAATGAGAAGGTATCATATACTCTTTAGATTTAGGATTTAATTTTATTGCTAAAATTGCAGAGCTGTATGAAATAAAGCCATCAAGGACCACAGGGATTTTTCTTGATGAACAGCATAATATTGCCCCTACCATAGCGCCTATTTCAAATCCTCCAACCTTGCTAAGCACATCTATCGGGTCATTGATGTCTGGCTTATTGAGATTTATTGCATTTTCTATTACTTTAGCCTTTTTTATTACTCCTTCAGAGTTGAGTCCTGCACCTATTCCTGTCACTTCAATAGGCTCATAGCTCCCCATTACAGATATTATTGCACTTGTAGGAGTGGTGTTTGCGATTCCCATTTCTCCGATTCCAATCACTTTGTATCCAGCGTCTATAAGCTTTGAAGTCTCTTCAATTCCTATCTCTATGGATTTGATAGCTTCTTCTCTTGACATAGCGGGCCCCTTAGCCATATTTGAAGTACCTTGTCTTATCTTTCTGTTGGTTACACCTTCAAGCTCTTTATCGTACTTGATTCCCACATCGACACCGTAGATGTCTGCTCCTGCAAATCTTGCAAGAGCCCCAACTCCTGTGATTCCCTTTACGAAGTTTGGGATTTGGATTCTTGTGATTTCTTGAGGATGAGGAGCTACTCCTTCTTCATAGACTCCGTGATCAGCTGCAAAAGCGATTACTGCTTTTTTTGAAGTATCAAAAAGGTACTCTCCATATATACCAGCGAGTCTTATAGTTATATCTTCTAGTTTTCCAAGACTGCCTAAGGGTTTAATAAGGATGTCTTGTCTTTGCTTTGCTTTTTCCATAGCCTCTTTATCAAGGTCTGTAATAGAGTTTATAGTGGTTTCAAAAATAGTCATATGTATGTTCCTTTCTTTCTATTAATATAGTTTAAGCCGACTTGTTAATTTTATCACTCTTTGTATATATTATACATCATTATAAATTAATTTTTTCATTTGTTTATTTAATCCATAAAGGTTAGTTTATACTCTAAAATGGGTAGTATACAGAGGAGAAAATTTCAATTGGAACTGGAGCTGAAAATATGAAAATTTATTCTGAAAAAAATAGGGTTATTATAGATGGAGCAAAGGATTTTGTACCTAAGCATATATTTGAATGTGGGCAGTGTTTTAGATGGGATTTAGAAGATGATGGCTCCTATACAGGTGTTGCTATGAACAGAGTCCTCAATGTTAAAGGTGAGGGAGATACTATAATATTTGATAATACAACCTTAGAGGAATATGAAAAAATATGGAAGCATTATTTTGATATGGAAAAGGACTATTCCCTTATCAAAGAAAAGCTATCCATGATGGATGAATACTTAGATGAATCTGTAAAATTTGGACATGGTATTAGGATTTTAAGACAGGATACATTTGAGACTGTAATTTCATTTATAATATCTGCAAGAAATGCAATACCAATGATTAAAAGAAGTATAAAATATCTTTCTAATGAACTGGGAGAGCCTCTTGGAGAATATAGAGGTAAAGAGTACTATAGTTTTCCTTCTCCGAAAGCCCTTTCTTCTGCAAAGGAAGAGCTTCTTATTAATTCCAAGGTAGCATTTAGAAGAGGGTATATAGTGGATACAAGCTATATTCAACATTCTCATCAAGTTGACCTCTACAACCTGAAAAATCTTCCCACAGATATGGCGAGAAGAGATCTTATGGCCCTTCCTGGAATTGGCCCTAAGGTATCTGATTGTATTCTTTTATTTGGACTAGGAAAATATGATGTATTTCCAGTAGATGTATGGGTTAAAAGAGTAATGGAAGAATTTTACCTTGAGGAAGAAGTAAAGGATTTGAAAAAAATAAGAGAATATGCAATTGATAAATTTCAGGACATGTCTGGCTTTGCCCAGCAGTATCTTTTTTATTATGCAAGGGAGAAAGGAATAGGGAGGAAATAATTTATGGATTTGACCATATTTTTTTTCATGACCACAGTTTTGTCTGCAATAGTATCTCTTACTATTTTCTTTGAAAATAGAGATCCAGCAAAGACAGTAAGTTGGCTTTTGGTTATGGTCTTTCTTCCAGGTATAGGATTTTTCATTTACTTATTATTTGGAGAAAATCTTAGAAAAGGAAAAATAAAAAAGACCAAGGCTAAAGTTGCTCAGTATCTAATGTCTAGTGATATCAAAGGTATGGTAAGTCTTCAAAGGCTTACTATGCACCAAAAATATGCCCTAAAAGAAGATCTTGTATTTAGTAATAGAAAACATGCAATAAAGAAAAAAGTAATGCAGCTTATACTAAACTCTGAGAGGGCACCCTTTACACTTAATAATGACGTAAAGATATTTACAGAGGGTGTTGAAAAATTCAATGAAATGATGAAAGATATAGAAAATGCAAAAGACTATGTTCATCTAGAATACTTTATTGTAAAGGATTCGGAAATAGGAAGAAGACTCAGAGAGCTTCTCATAAAAAAAGCTAAAGAAGGGGTAAAAATAAGATTTCTCTATGATGATATAGGAAGCTTTAGGCTTTTTTTTCATAGAGATTTTTTACAGGGCTTAAAAGATGCGGGTGTAGAGGTAAGACCTTTTATTCAGGCTCATTTCCCATATTTTCATAGAAAGTTCAATTATAGGAATCATAGAAAGATTTGTATTATAGATGGGGAAATAGGATATCTTGGAGGGCTCAATATCGGAGATGAATATGTCCACAAAAATCCAAAATTTGGCTTTTGGAGAGACACCCATCTGAGGATAGAGGGCGAAAGCGTATATATGCTCCAGATAATATTTTTGATTGATTATCATATAGGTTCTGACAAAAAGGTTATTGGAGAGAGACTTTTTCCGCCAATAAAATACAAAGGGGATTCCATAATTCAAATAGTATCATCAGGGCCTGACAACCAGTATGAGAGTATATACAACGCCTATTTTTCATCTATATCCCAAGCGAGAAAAACTGTATATATTCAGACTCCATACTTTATTCCAGATGATGCACTTCTTACAGCCTTAAAGACTGCGATATTGTCTGGAGTGGATGTAAGGATTATGTTCCCTTCTTTTCCGGATCACAAAATGGTATACCATGCTTCTCTTTCTTATCTTGAAGAGATTTTAAAAATAGGAGGAAGGGTTTTTCTTTATGAAAAGGGCTTTATTCACTCAAAGACCATACTCATAGACAGTGAGATTGCATCTGTAGGGACTGCAAACATGGATATAAGAAGTTTTATGATTAATTTTGAAGTAAATGCATTTATATATGATACTATGACTATTAAAAAACTCTATAATATCTTTGATATGGATATGAAGGATTCTAGAGAACTTTTTTATGATGAAATAATTAAAAAGCCTCTTCGTACTAGATTTATGGAGTCCCTTGCTAGACTATTTTCACCTATACTTTAGTGTCTTCGTCTAATAGGGTTATTATCTCGAAATAAAAATTGAGGATGGAATTTTGAAAAAAATTTCAAAAAAATACTTGAAAAAAATTCTATTTTTGTATAACATATTAAATGTAGTTAGCACTCAATTAAAGAGAGTGCTAACATTAAACTAAAATTTATAAAATTAAAATATTATTAGGAGGGCTACTTTATGAAAATTAGACCACTTGGAGACAGGGTAGTAATTAAGATGATGGAAGCGGAAGAAAAAACTAAAAGCGGAATAGTACTGCCAGGAAGCGCTAAGGAAAGTCCACAAATGGCCGAGGTTATAGAAGTTGGTCCAGGAGGAATGGTTGAAGGCAAGGAAGTAAAAATGGAGATCAAAACTGGAGATAAGGTAATATTCTCTAAATATGCAGGAACAGAAGTAAAACTTGATGGACAAGAATATACTATATTAAAGCAAAGTGACATTCTTGCTGTAGTAGAATAATTTACAGCTTAACTTCGAGGAATTTAAAATATTAAAAATTATTTTATAATACAGGAGGAAAAATAAATGGCTAAGGAAATTAGATTTTCAGAAGATGCTAGAAAAGCTTTAGAGATTGGTGTTAATAAGCTTGCAGATACAGTAAAGGTTACACTTGGACCTAAGGGAAGAAATGTAATTTTAGATAAAAAATTTGGTACTCCTCTTATAACTAATGACGGAGTTACAATAGCTAAAGAAATAGAGCTAGAAGATAAATATGAAAATATGGGAGCACAGCTTGTTAAAGAGGTTGCTACTAAGACAAATGATGTTGCAGGAGATGGAACTACTACAGCTACTCTTTTAGCTCAAGCTATAATAAGAGAAGGACTAAAAAACGTAGCTGCTGGATCAAATCCTATACTTCTTAGAAAAGGAATTCAAAAAGCTGTAGAAACTGCAGTTGAAGGACTTCAAAACAACTCAAGAAAAATTGAAAACAAAGAGGAAATAGCTCAGGTTGCTGCTATATCAGCAGGAGATGAAGAAATAGGTAGACTAATCGCTGAGGCTATGGAAAAAGTAGGAAATGATGGAGTAATAGCTATAGAAGAATCTAAGACTATGGGAACTGTACTTGAAGTAGTTGAAGGTATGCAGTTTGATAGAGGATATGTATCTCCTTACATGGTAAGTGATGTAGACAAGATGGAAGCTACCCTAAATGACCCATATATACTTATTACAGATAAGAAAATAAACAATATCCAAGAAATACTTCCTGTGCTTGAGCAAATAGTACAACAAGGGAAAAAACTCCTTATAATAGCAGAAGACATAGAAGGAGAAGCTCTTGCAACTCTAGTTGTAAATAAGCTTAGAGGAACATTTGAAGTTGTTGCTGTTAAGGCTCCAGGCTTTGGAGACAGAAGAAAAGCAATGCTTGAAGATATAGCTATACTTACAGGAGGTACTGTAATTTCTGAAGAAATAGGTCTTGACCTTAAAGAAGCTACAGTTGATATGCTAGGAAGAGCTGGAACTGTAAAAGTATCTAAAGAAAATACTACAATAGTAAATGGTGCTGGAGAAGAGCAAGCTATTAAAGATAGAGTAAGTCAAATAAGAAGACAAATCGAAGAAACATCTTCTGATTTTGACAAAGAAAAACTTCAAGAAAGACTAGCAAAGCTTGCAGGCGGGGTTGCTGTGATAGAGGTTGGAGCGGCTACAGAAACTGAGCTTAAAGAAAGAAAACTAAGAATGGAAGATGCTCTAAACGCTACAAGAGCTGCAGTTGAAGAAGGTATAGTTCCAGGAGGAGGATCTGCACTTGTTGGAGTTATGGGCGAGGTTGAAGCTCTTCTTGAAGGAAGTACAGGAGAAATGAAGACAGGAATTCAAATCGTTCTTAAAGCTCTTCAAGAGCCACTAAAGCAGATTGCTATAAACGCAGGCCTTGAGGGAGCAGTAATAGTAGAAAACGTTAGAAAGGGAGATAAGTACCACGGCTTTGATGCTCTTAACGAGACATATGTAAATATGATTGAAGCTGGAATTATAGACCCTACAAAGGTGACAAGATCAGCACTTCAAAATGCTGCATCTGTTGCAGCTACATTCCTTACTACAGAGGCTGCTGTAGTAGATGTAGAATCAGATGAGCCACAAATGCCAATGGGCGGCGGAATGCCAGGAATGATGTAATATAAGAAAAAGATAAGCTAGTTTAAATAATCTAGTTACAAAAGGGGGTCTTTTAAAGTCAAATGACTTTGAGACCTCCTTATTGCAAATTAAAGAAGATTTATATAGGATTCATCAAAATTAAATCTTTAAGGAATTGAAGGTTGGCAATAAAAAAAGCTGCAAAATTAAATTTGCAGCTTTTAAATGATTTACGTTAAAACAACTTGTGAAGTATTATATTCATTTGGGTTTTGATATTATTCTGCTAGGTAAGCTCTTAACATCCAAGCTGATTTTTCATATTGAGCTAAAGAGCCTGTAAGCATATCTGCAGTTACTGGGTCGTCATTTTCTTCAGCTATTTCGATACCCTCTTTAAGAGTTTGCATTATATATTCAAAATCCTTTAGTACAGATTTTGCAATTTCATCACCCTTGATGCTTTTGCTTTCAACTTCTTTTATTTTTGAGTTTTCAAGATAGTCAGCCATTTTTGCAAGAGGACGCTCTCCTATCATAAGGATTCTTTCTGCAACAGCATCAAGCTCCTCTGCTACATTATCATAAAGACCCTCAAGGGTTGCGTGAAGCTGGTAGAAGCTTCTTCCTTCTACGTTCCAATGGAAATTGTGAAGCTTTGTATACAGCACATGAAGATCTGAAAGATATGTGTTAAGGTGTTTTACTAGGTTTTTGTTAGCCATTACTAATTCCTCCTTGAATTTAATTTGTTTGAATTGTTTTAAATTGTAATGATTACAACTTTGAATCTATTACAATTATACCATAAACTCTTAATTTGTAAACACATTAAATATATTTTTATAAAGTTTTTACAAATAGAGCAATATTTTATTCACAATATAAGTTTTACCCGAATAGAAAAAAATCAAACAGAAATCATAAGCAAGAATTGTAAAATTTGCTTGGATAGCAATAAACAATCTGCTTTATTAACAGAACCTTTTATGAATTATATTTTAGAAGAAGGGTATTAATAAAAGGCTTAATATATTATTAACTAGGAGGCTCACTATGGAATTTAGATTTGTTCATAATAATATAAATGTTTTTGATTTAAAGAAAAGCTTGGAATTTTATGAAAAGGCATTAAACCTTAAAGAAGTAAGAAGGTATGAGCCTGAAGACAAGAGCTTTATACTCTCATATCTAGGAGATGGTGAGTCTAGGCATCAGCTTGAGCTTACATGGCTTAGAGACTGGGACAGACCATATAATCTTGGAGACAATGAATTTCATATCGCCTTTAGTGTGGATGACTTTGAGGCAGCATATAATCATCACAAGGAAATGGGATGCATAGTCTTTGAGAATAAAAAAATGGGAATATATTTCATAGCGGATCCAGACAACTACTGGATTGAAATACTTCCTAAAAAATAAACCATGATACTCAATCTAGGAACTTACTTTAAAGGCTAGATTATTATGACGAGAAATAAGGCATGGTGCAAATCATGTCTTTTTATAATGAAGGGAGGCTCTTCATGCTTTGTCAAGTTTGCAAAAAGAATCCTGCAACTATCCATTATAAGGAGCTGGTTGGAGGGATTATAAAGGATATGGATATATGCAGTGAGTGTGCCAAAGGAAAGAAAAATATTCCCTTAGATGTAAACATAAATATGCCAATATCCATACAGGATTTGTTTTCAAGTCTTATGGAGATGGACATTGAAGACCATTTTTCCAAGCAATCTGAAAAAACTTGCCCGGGATGCGGCTCAACCTATAGTAGATTCAAAACTACAGGAAGAGTGGGGTGTCATATTTGCTATGAAGCCTTTAAAGACAACCTTTATCCTCTTATTAGGAGAATACAGGGAAGGGTGGACCATCAAGGAAAAATACCATCAAATGCATCAGAGGAATTAAAGATAAAAAAAGAAGTAAATTCCCTCAAGGCACAGCTTAGAGAAGCTATAGAAAAAGAAGATTTTGAATCAGCTGCAGAGCTTAGAGATAAGATAAGGCTACTTGAAAAAGAGGTGAATTAATATGGAAAGACCTACAAATGAAGAAATAAGTAGGGTAGTAGTAAGCTCAAGGGTAAGGCTTGCTAGAAATCTTAAAGACTATCCTTTTCCAAATAAAATTGATGAACATCAGGCAAGTGAGCTTGTGGATAGAGTAGTAAGGACAGTTAAAGAAGGAAACACTGTTTTAAAGGACAACCTTACTCCTGTGATTATAAAAAATAAAAGCATGCTTGAAAAGGAAGTTCTTTTAGAAAAGCATTTAATAAGCAAAGAGCTATTAAATGAAAATAACGGAGCTGCTCTTATTCAAGAAGACGAAACAATATCTATAATGATAAATGAAGAGGACCACCTTAGGATACAGGTGCTTATGAAGGGGCTTAGCCTTTTACAGGCCTATGACCTATGCGATAAGGTGGATGATGTCCTTGAAGAACGATTAAAATACGCTTTTTCAGAGAATCTAGGATATCTTACAGCCTGCCCTACAAATATAGGAACTGGACTTAGAGCATCTGTAATGCTTCACCTTCCAGCTCTTGTAGAGCTTGGATATATGGGAGGAATCCTTGAAAGTGCAGGACAGATAGGCCTTGCAGTAAGAGGTCTTTATGGAGAAGGAACGAAATCTATTGGATCCTTGTTTCAGATATCCAATCAGCTCACACTTGGAAGAAAAGAAGAAGAAATAGTAGGAAATATAATTGGAATCTCCAAACAAATAGTTGAAAGGGAGCTTGAGGCTGAAAAAATCCTTAGAAAAAGAATGGGACTTTTTTTAGATGATAGGATTTCAAGATCTCTTGGAATTCTTCGGTTTTCAAAAGTAATGGGAACTGAAGAAGCTATGAATCATCTTTCAAATATAAAGATTGGTATAGGAATTGGGATTGTAAAAGGTATAGAAAATAGCGAAGTAGATAATCTTATGATAAAGGTCCAGCCTGCGAATCAGGCTATGATAGCAAAAGAGGCTAAAAGGGACGATAAAAGAGCAGATTATTTAAGGGAAGCATTTAAAAACGTTGATATAAACTGATAAAGGAGGATGTTTGTATGTTTGAAAATTTTACAGAAAGGGCAAAAAAATCTTTAGATTTGGCGGCAGCTGAGGCTAGTAAGCTAGGGCATACCTTTGTGGGAAGTGAGCATATCCTTCTAGGGCTTATAGCAGAGGGGGGCGGAATCGCCTATCAGGTGCTTTACAAATTTGGAATTACAATAGAAGACCTTAGAAGGGAAATCATAGAGATAGATGGTATGGGGAATGCCCCATCTCAGGTCATGGGCTTTACTCCAAGAACTAAGAGGATATTTGAGCTAAGCCTTATGGAAGCAAAAAATTTGGGACATAACTATGTGGGTACAGAGCATATGCTTTTGGGTCTTATTAGAGAGCAAGAAGGGATAGGGGCAAGGCTTCTTCTTGAAAAAGGGATTGATATAAATCTAGTAGGCAGAGAAATAATTTCTATGCTTGCGGGAGGTCAAAATCAAGGTAAAGATCAGGCTCAGAGTCAATACCAAAGTAAGCCTCAGGGTTCAAAAGGTACCCCTACAATAGATATGTACGGTACAGATCTCACCTATGAAGCCTCACAAAACAGCCTAGACCCAGTAATTGGTAGAGATAAAGAAGTTGATAGGATAATACAGATACTCTCAAGAAGAACTAAAAACAATCCTGTTCTAATAGGGGACCCAGGGGTAGGAAAGACTGCCATAATAGAAGGTCTTGCTCAAAAGGTAGTAGCAGGAGATGTTCCTGAAATGCTGAGAAACAAAAGAATAGTGGCACTTGAAATGGGCTCAATACTAGCAGGAGCAAAATATAGAGGAGAGTTTGAGGAAAGAATAAAGAAAATAATAGAGGAGCTAAAAGAAGAAAAATCTGTGATTCTCTTTATTGATGAAATACACAATCTAGCGGGAGCTGGTGGATCAGAGGGTGCTATAGATGCATCAAATATCATGAAGCCGTCCCTTGCAAGAGGAGAAATACAGGTGATTGGGGCAACAACAATAGATGAATACAAGAAAAAAATAGAAAAAGATGCTGCTCTTGAAAGAAGGTTCCAAACTGTAATGGTGGATGAGCCATCTGTAGAAGATGCTATAAAAATACTTCATGGACTCAGAGATAGATATGAAGCTCACCACAAGGTAAAGATTACAGATGAAGCAATAAAAGCAGCGGCAGAGCTTTCACATAGATATATTGCAGATAGATTTCTTCCAGATAAGGCTATAGACCTTATAGATGAAGCTGCATCAAAGGTCAGACTTAGAAAATATACAGCTCCTGATTCTATAAAAATCCTTGAAGAAAAGCTCTCGAGATTATCTATAGAAAAGGAAGAGGCTATATCTAATCAAGATTTTGAAAAGGCTGCAAAAATTAGAGATGAAGAAAAAAATAGCAAGGAAGAGCTTGAAGCCACGAAAAAAGAGTGGTCCAAAAAAGCAAATACAAGTTCAGGGGTAGTAGAAGAAGATGATATAGCGGATATAGTTTCTTCATGGACATCTGTGCCTGTCACTAGACTTAAAATGGAGGAAAGTGAAAAGCTTCTTAATCTCGAAGAGACTCTGCACAATAGAGTGATAGGTCAGGAAGAGGCGGTATCAGCAGTCTCAAGGGCTATAAGAAGAGCAAGAACAGGTCTTAAAGATCCAAAGAGACCAATAGGTTCATTTATATTCCTTGGACCTACAGGAGTTGGAAAGACAGAGCTTTCAAAGGCACTTGCAGAGTCGATGTTTGGAGATGATGATGCAATAATTAGAATAGATATGAGTGAGTATATGGAAAAGCACTCAGTATCAAAGCTTATAGGATCACCTCCAGGATATGTAGGTTATGATGAGGGTGGACAGCTTACAGATAAGATAAGAAGACATCCATATAGCGTAGTTCTTTTAGATGAAATAGAAAAGGCACATCCCGATGTATTTAATATGCTTCTTCAAATCCTAGATGATGGACGACTCACAGATGCCAAAGGAAGAACAGTGGACTTTAAAAATACTGTAATAATAATGACCTCAAATGTAGGGGCATCTACTATTAAAAAGCAAAACACCTTTGGATTTGGCATGGCCATAGAAAAAGATAAGCAGGAGCAGGACGAATACAAAAGAATGAAAGAGGGAGTAATGACAGAGCTTAAAAAGAATTTTAAGCCTGAATTTTTAAACAGAATTGACGATATAATAGTGTTCCACTCCCTTACTCAAAAGGATATTGAAAAGATAGTTCATCTTATGACAAAGAGTCTGGAAAAAAGACTATTAGAAAGAGGCATTACAATAAGTCTAGATGAACAGGCCATGAAAATCATAACTCAGGAGGGATATGACCTAGAGTTTGGAGCTAGACCTCTAAAACGTGCTATCCAAAAACTCCTAGAAGACCCAATAGCTGAAATGATGCTAAGAGGAGATATAAAGGAAGAGCAGAGCCTTGTAATAACAGGGGATGGAGAAAAATTAAAAATAGAGTCCAAAGTTAGGTCTTAAGCAATTGGTCTTCATATTATTCAGTGTTATAATGAGGTATGACGAATTTTAAGGTAGTGATAAAATGGCTAAATTGAAGACAAAATATATATGCCAGCAATGCGGATATGAATCTCCAAAATGGTGGGGAATATGTCCAGAATGTAAAGCTGGTGGTTCTATGGTTGAAGAAGTATATGCTCCCAAGGAAGAGGCTAGAGCTAAAAAAGGGAGCTCTCATATAATGCAGTCCATCTCTCTTAAAGAAGTAAAGGGAAGTAAAGAAACAAGATTCTCAACTATGATAGGAGAGTTTAACAGAGTACTAGGGGGCGGAGTCGTAAAAGGCTCCCTAGTTCTTATTGGAGGAGATCCAGGAATAGGAAAATCCACCCTTCTTTTACAACTTGCAAGAAATATTTCCAAAGAAAAAAAAGTACTCTATGTCTCAGGAGAAGAGTCTAAAGACCAGATAAAACTAAGGGCAAAAAGACTTTTTGACGAGGAAATGGATGTCCTTGTCATGGCTGAAACCAGCATGGAAATCATAGAAAATGAAATACTTTCTGTAATGCCTGACCTTGTCATCATTGACTCCATACAAACCATGGCAACAGCTGAGATAACTTCTCTTCCGGGGAGTGTATCTCAGGTAAGAGAATGTACAGGAAGGCTTATGAAAATAGCTAAAAACAATTCAATATCATGTTTTTTGGTAGGCCATGTGACTAAAGAAGGAGCAATTGCTGGGCCAAGAGTCCTTGAGCATCTTGTAGATACTGTACTTTATTTTGAAGGAGAAAGATACAATACCTATAGAATGATAAGGGCGGTAAAAAACAGATTTGGCTCCACAAATGAGCTTGGAGTGTTTGAAATGACGGACAAGGGCTTAGAGGAGGTAGACAATCCATCTAAGACACTCCTTTCAGAAAGCAGTGCAGGAGCTCCAGGAACTGCAATAGTCTGCACGATGGAAGGAACAAGGCCTATGCTTGTAGAGATTCAGGCTCTTGTAGCTCCTACTACATTTGCTGTTCCAAGACGGACTGCCACAGGGCTTGATTATAATAGACTCAACATGCTTCTTGCTGTGCTTGAAAGAAGAGCAGGACTTAGGATACAAAGTCATGATGTCTATGTCAACCTCACAGGGGGAATCAAGATATATGAACCTTCTTTGGACCTTGGTATAGTTTGCGCAGTAGCTTCAAGCTTTTCAAATAGAGAAGTAAAAGCAAATATAGCATTTTTTGGAGAAGTAGGACTTACAGGGGAAATAAGGTCAGTAGGCTTTGGAGAAAAACGGGTTAATGAAGCAAAAAAGCTGGGATTTACTGAAATAATAATGCCCTCTTCGATGGCTAAGGATTTAAAAGATATCAAGGATATAAAAATTACAGGGGTAAAAAATATAAGAGAAGCTTTGACAGCTGGGTTTGGAGGGTAATATGGCAAATGTTTTTTGGGAAAATAAAGAAAATATTGGAGCTCTAAAAATGCTTTCTCCGGGAACCCCTCTTAGAGAGGGACTTGAAAATGTACTGAGGGCAAAGACAGGTGCTCTTATAGTAATAGGAGATAGTGAGGATGTGCTTGATATAGTGGATGGAGGGTTTAATCTAAACTCCGAATTTTCTCCTGCCTATCTTTATGAGCTTGCGAAGATGGACGGAAGTATAATACTCTCAACTGATGCTAAAAAAATACTCTATGCCAATGCTCAGCTTCTTCCAGATTCATCTATTGTCACAAAGGAGACTGGAACAAGACATAGGACAGCTGAGAGAGTTGCTAGACAAACAGGGAAGATGGTAATATCTATATCTCAAAGAAGACATATCATCACTCTTTATAAAGGCTCGGAAAAGTATATAATAGAAGACACATCCAAGATTCTTACAAAGGCTAACCAGGCTGTTCAGACCCTTGAAAAGTATAAGATTGTTTTGGATCAGTTTCTTACGAATCTATCGGCACTGGAGTTTGAAGAACTTGTAACCTTATATGATGTAGTAATGGTGGTTCAAAAGATAGAGATGCTTATGAGGGTAGTAAACGAGCTTGAAAGATATATTATTGAGCTTGGAAATGAAGGTAGACTCGTAAAAATGCAGATGGATGAGCTGATGGGCTCTGTAAAGGATGAGTATAAATATATTTTCAAGGACTATATAAACAGTAAAGCTGAGTATAAAGAATTTAAGGAAGAAATAAAAGATCTTACAACTGAGGATTTGCTGGATAATGTGAGCATTGCTAAGCTTCTTGGGTATACAGGAACCCAGGCATCTCTTGATGAAAGTGTATACTCCAAAGGATATAGAATACTTCATAAGATACAAAGACTCCCTTCCAATGTCATTGAAAATCTTACAGATACTTTCACCTCTTTAAGCTCTATAACTAATGCGAGCATACAAGAGCTTGATGATGTAGAGGGTATAGGAGAGATAAGGGCAAGACATATCAAAAATGGAATCAGACGTATTAAAGAACAGATGCTTTTAGATAGACATATATAAATGTACTAAAAAAGTCTTCCTTGATTCAATATAGGAAGACTTTAAAGTCATAAAAATACACTCATTTACCTACAAAATTCCACAATTTTGTAAGTGATTTGTAAAGCAAAGTCAATGCTTTTGATGTAGAATGTTAAAAGGGTGCTTTATAGATAATTTAAAAGAGGCTGAATTTTCCTAGGGTTTCTATTTCATTATACTTTTTCTTTAGGATTTCATCAGTACTTAACTCTAGATTATTGCAAAGAGCTGCGATATAAAACATATGATCTCCGATTTCTTCTACTATCTTTTCTTCGCAGGTATGGCATAATCTGCCTTCTATATGATTTTTCATATATTTGCTAAGATCAGAGTAGTTGATATTTTCCGGCATATCTTGTTTAAATGCATTTATTTTGATACATCCGCATTCAGTAACAGCTTTAGCTATTGCCCTGTTAATCTTTCCATCGGTTTCATGGAGTTTGCTTGTAATATCTAAAATACTTTTATGTCTTATTAGTACATCGTCGACTTTTTTAGTAAATTCCTTGAGCTCCATTTTGTTACCTCCTTTTGGGCTTTTAAACCTTTATAGGTTTATTATACTTAAATATTTGCAATAAGGTCAACATATTAAGAAGTATTCATTAAATTAAAGATATCTTAAGGGTTAGCCCTATGATATATATTGATAAAAAAATAGAAAGGTAGGTGAAATTATGATTAAAAAGACTCTAAGAATAATACTTTCTTTGGTTGGAATTACCCTTGGGGCAGCATTTTATATTTATCTTGAAAGAATAATTCCTCAAAGAGTTCCAGAACTACTTGTATGGCGAATTGCTGCAGCCGCAATAATATCCCTTTTATTCGGACTTATATTTTATATGATTTCTCCATTCATTATGAAAATTGGCCAAAAGGTTGCTGCAAGAATTGAAAGAGAAGTGTCATCCATCCCGCCTATGGAGATACTTACCGCGAGCTTCGGACTTATAATAGGTCTTATAATAGCTTATTTTATTAGCGGGCTTGTAATAAACATTCCACTTGTTGGTACTGCGATTTCTACCCTTATATATATCTTCTTTGGATATATAGGAATCAATATTGCAACTAAAAGAAAGGATGATTTTGCTAATCTTATCAATGTAGTAAAGCATGTTACACCAAAGGAAAAGCAGACATCGGAGCCAAAGGAAGGGTTTTCTATACCTCCTAAGATTCTAGATACTAGTGTAATTATTGATGGAAGGATAGCTGATATTACTCAAAGTGGATTTCTCGAAGGAGAACTTATAGTTCCGACCTTTGTACTTGAAGAACTAAGACATATAGCTGATTCTTCAGATGATCTCAAAAGGGTAAGAGGAAGACGAGGACTTGATATACTAAATATGATGCAAAAAGAACTCAAGCTAAATGTTCAGATATCAGAGCAGGATTTTGATGATATATCAGAGGTTGATATGAAGCTTCTTAAACTTGCGCAGACTATGAATGGTCATGTAATAACAAATGACTACAATCTCAACAAGGTTGCTCAGTTTCAAGGGGTAAAAGTGCTTAATATTAATGAACTTGCAAATGCAATAAAACCTATAGTAATACCTGGAGAAGAAATGAACGTTACTATAGTAAAAGAGGGGAAAGAGCATAATCAAGGGATAGCATACCTTGATGACGGGACAATGATAGTAGTTGAAGGAGCTAGAAAGCTTATAGGTCAAAACTTCAATGTTTTAGTTACATCAGTGCTTCAAACCGCTGCGGGAAGAATGATTTTTGCAAAGCTAAAAAATTAAATAAAAAGATTTTGAGATGAAATACAAATACCTCCGCAGAGAGACTAATTTTAATTAGACTTTCTATGGAGGTATTTTATTAATAAGAACCTTTGATTTTATTTTTTACTTCACTAAGAAATGGAAGGGAAACCCCCATCATTGCAAACCAAAGATGGCTTGTCTCTCGAATAAATCCATAATTGATAGCAAGGGCCAAAGCAAACAACAAGGTGACTACTCCACTTGCCTTTACTCTTTTGGGACTAAGAAAATAAAGATTGTTGTCTGAGGTTGAAAGAAGCTTCTTAAAAAAAGAAAGTCTAAAAGCAAAAAGGGTGGATATTGTTGAAACTGCAAGTATACTCATAAAATCAACCTCTACAGGAACAATCGTGTATATATTTACAAAAGACATTAAAGCAAGGAGCATCAAAAGGATAGATACTATAAGTGTAGCTCCGTTTTTTACTCCTTTTAAACGAAAATCAAGGAAAAGAAATATACTTCCAAAAAGAGGGAAAAGAAAGCTATAAAAAAGATATAGATATACAGAGAACAAGAATATTACTAAAAGGTCAAATACAGTTAGAGGCTTTCCTACTGATTTTGAAAGTATTCTAAGGAGAAAAAGCAAATACACCATAGGGAGAATCATAAATTCATTTTGTATAAAAAAAACAAAGAAAAGGGGAACTAGCCCATAAAAAGCTGCTCTTTTTCCATCTGGGTCTAGCTCCCTTGCCAAAGCCCAGCAAAGAAATAAAGCAATCCCCTTTGTAAATCCAAGGGAAATTCCTTCAAATATATTTAAGCCTTCATATACTCCAAGAAAAGTAAAGAAAATTCCTGTAATTACAGTTAGTATAATTATAGTTAGATTGGTCTTATCCTTTAAAGTAAGAGGCCTTACAAGAGCGCTTTTTATCTCCATAACAAACCACCTTTCAATTTGAGCTCAGTTAACTTATACCCATATTTTCCTTTAGGGAAAAAATAAAAGCAAGACATAAGTGGTTACAAACGATATTGATATCATTTTAATCTTATAATAAGTTTGTAAATAGAATATGTTTTGAAAATCGGGTATAATATGAGTATTAAAAGAGAATTAGACTTATTATATAAAGTACGAAGTGAAATGGAGATGTAAAAATGGTTAGTGCGGTAGTTGTGGCAGCAGGGAAGGGTACGAGAATGAAGGCTGATATCAACAAACAGTACCTTGAGCTTTCAGAAAAACCAATAGTTTACTGGACTATAGAAAGATTTATGCAAAATCAATATATAGATGAAGTAATTGCTGTAATAGTGAAGGAAGAAGAAGGTTTATTCGAAGAAAAAGTAGCTTCCTTTTTATCTAATACAAAACCACTGAAAATAGCGTATGGAGGGTTAGAGCGTAAGGATTCTGTTCAAAATGGACTCTCTATGACAGATGATGATTGTGAGATTGTAATCATACATGATGGAGTAAGACCTTTTTTTACGAAGGAAGATGTAGAAAATGTTATAGAAGGAGCTAAAACTTGGGATGGGTGCATAGTAGGGGTACCTGTAAAAGATACTATCAAGGTTTTAGGAGAAGACTTTATTGTTGAAAATACTCCAAGGAGAAATACTTTATTTGCAGTTCATACGCCTCAGGCCTTTAGAAAAGAAAGGCTTATAAAGGCATACAAAGAGTGCGAGAAAAAGCCCTATGAACAAATACCGACAGATGATGCATCTGTTGTGGAAATCACAGGAGGGAAGGTAAAAGCTGTACTTGGATCGTATAGTAATATAAAGATTACCACTCCTGAGGATTTAGCTCTCGCAAGTCAAATAATGAAGGATTATCTTGATATAAAAAAATAATATGCTAAGGTGAAATAAAATTTCTAGTATAGGAGATGATAAGGTGAGAATAGGAATAGGATATGACGTTCATAGACTTGTAAAGGGCAGAAAACTCATAATAGGTGGAATAGAGATTCCTTACGAATTAGGACTTGACGGACATTCTGATGCCGATGTACTCCTTCATGCGATTATGGATAGTGTTCTGGGCGCTCTTGCCCTAGGGGACATAGGGAAATTTTTCCCAGATACAGACCAAAATTTCAAAGATATAGACAGCAAAATACTTATGAAGGAAGTAGCCAAATATGTTGATGAAATGGGATATAAAATTTCAAATATAGATAGTGTTATTATAGCCCAAAAACCTAAGATGGCTCCCCATATTGACCAGATGAGGGAAATTGTTGCTTCAATATTTAAAGTGGATATCAGAGATATTGGAATAAAGGCTACAACAACTGAAAAGCTAGGGTTTGAAGGAAGAGAGGAAGGGATAAGCGCTCAATCTGTAGCCCTTCTTGTAAAAAAATAAATTTTAAAGCCCTTTAGCATCTAAAGGGCTTTGTAAGAAAAGCCAGAAAATGATATAATAAGAAATTGTTTAAATTAGTAAACGGGAGGGTTTTTTATGAGCGTTAGAGTTAGGTTTGCACCATCACCCACAGGTTTTGTACATATAGGAAGCTTAAGAACGGCTTTATATAATTTTCTTTATGCAAAAAAAATGCAGGGAAACTATGTTTTAAGAGTAGAGGATACTGATAGAACAAGGCTTGTAGAGGGAGCCCTCGAGGGTATGTTAAGAGCTATGGATTGGGCATCTGTAAACCATGACGAGGGAGTTGTCCTAGAGGATGGAAAGGTTGCTCAAATAGGAGAGTTTGGTCCTTATATACAATCAGAAAGACTTGAAATATATAGCAGCTATATAAATACTCTTTTAGATAAAGGGGATGCTTATCACTGTTTTTGCACTAAAGAAAGACTTGAAAGAGTGAGAGAAGAGCAAAAACAGGCTGGCCTTGACCCAAAATATGATGGTCATTGCAGGGAACTTTCCCTTGAAGAGCTTCAAGACAAGCTAGATAGAGGAGAAAATCACGTAATAAGAATGAAGCTTCCAGAAAATAAAAACATTTCATTTGATGATGTAGTAAGAGGAAAAGTATCTATACATACATCTGATATGGACGATCAGGTTCTTATAAAGGCAGATGGCTTTCCAACCTATCACTTTGCTGTAGTTGTAGACGATCATCTAATGAACATAACTCATGTAATAAGAGGGGAAGAGTGGCTTACGTCAACGCCTAAGCACGTCCTTCTTTACAAGATGTTCGGCTGGGAAGCTCCTACATTTGTACACCTTCCAAATATACTAAACAGTGAAAGAAAAAAGCTTTCTAAAAGACAGGGAGATGTAGCTGTTGAGGATTTTAAAAACAAGGGATATCTTCCAGAGGCTCTTGTTAACTATATAGCTCTAGTTGGTTGGTCTCCAGAAGACAACAAAGAAATATTTTCTATGGATGAGCTTATAGAAGCTTTTTCTCTAGAGAGAGTTTCTAAAAGCGGAGGGGTATTCGATACTGCAAAGCTAAACTGGGTAAACAGTCATTATATTAAAGAGACTGATACAGATAGACTCATAGATATAGCAACTCCATTTATAATAAAAGAAAAGCTTATGTCTAAAGAAGAAATAGA
The DNA here is from genome assembly GCF_017874355.1 of Acetoanaerobium pronyense. Taxonomy (GTDB): domain Bacteria; phylum Bacillota; class Clostridia; order Peptostreptococcales; family Filifactoraceae; genus Acetoanaerobium; species Acetoanaerobium pronyense. The sequence goes on along the minus strand of NZ_JAGGLI010000018.1, from coordinate 22,030 downwards.
AAACAGTAGAGAATGGCTAAAGATGGCTATGGATACTGTAAAAGACAGACTGGATTACCTTGCTCAATTCCCATCTGAAATAAAGATGTTCTTTAGTGATAAGGTAGATTATGTAGAGGAAGAAGCTAAAGAGTTTATGAAGCTTGAGCATATGAAGGAACTTGCAGAAGCTCTAAAGGCTAAGATTTCTGCTAAAGATGAAATTACTCCAGATTTTGTATCTTCGATGTTTAAAGAAATACAAAAGGAAAAGGGAATTAAAGGTAAAAACCTTTTTATGGGAACTAGAGTAATTATTACTGGCCAAAATCATGGTCCTGATATACCTATGGTCCTTACCCTTTTAGGAAAAGAAAAAGTTCTTAGTAGAATAGACTATATGATTTCTAATCATATCTAACAATCAAATATTAAACTTAAAAATTCCCATCACCTCTATATAGGTATGGGAATTTCAATTTAAAATAAAAGGAGAGACTTATGTTTGAGATAGGAAAATTAGAGTTTTTAAAGGCTGTAATTCATGTGCTAAATGTGGAAAATGACACTCCTCTTTGCTCTACCTTTGAGGTTGATCAAGAGGATAGCCTTACCTTTGGATTTATTGAAGCGGGATTAAACTCAATACTTGCATCAAAAGATATGAAGTGGGGAAGGTTTTCGGAAGCGGATAGTGTAGTTAAAGCCTCATGCAATATATTATCTGAAAATCTATCTGCTTTTATGGATATGACAAAAGAGATTTCATACGACCTTTTTAAGTTAATGAAAGAAAATCCATCTATGCCTTCTGGGGATTTGCTTTGCGTACTTTTTCTTATGGATGATGTACCTTATCTTGGGGTCATGAAGTACAACTACAAGACATTTCTTACAAGAAAGGTGGAAGCTATAAGGGATGGACAAAGCATATCAATAGTGAGAGATTCTTCCCTCTTTGCAACAAACAGACACAAAGCGGATGAAGGATTTGTGGTTCACCTTATGCATATGGATATTGCCCTTCTTGATAAAAAATACGAAATAAACGGAGACAAGGTCAACTACCTTAAGGAAAACTTTATTAAATGCGAAAGTGGAAACTCGGAGAAGGAAAAGCTGGATATTTTTAATAAGGTTACAAAAAACATAGAGGATAAGTATATAGGGGAGGACCTAGAAAAAAAAGCAAAGATAAAAAAAGCAGTTTACGATGCAGTGATGGAAGATGGTGCCCTTCAAGTAGAAAAGGTAGTCGAAAAAGCTTTTGAAGAAAATGATGAAGTGAGACATATATATAAAGAGGCTCTTTCTAAAGCAGGAATAGCAGATGAGGAGATAGAGGTTACTGAAAGCTCTTTAAAGAGAAAATATGAGATGCAAAAGATTACCACAGAGACTGGAATAGAGATAAAAATCCCAGTGGATTATTATGGAGATGATACAAAGCTGGAGTTTGTATCAAATGGAGATGGTAGTGTATCAATTGTAATAAAAAACGTTGGAAGTCTTCAAAGCTAAAAGGAAAACAAGTCTAAATTCAAGTAATATATATCAACATTTAAAGAAAAATGGATATATAGTTTATCTAATATATATTAAAAAGGTATATATTGATTGACAAAACTGTGCCAATTAATATATTATAAATCCATACTATTCCTAGTGGAATACTATGGATTTAAATTTTAATAAAATTAGGAGGGAAAGATGATGTTGTTTAATAGTATAACTGAAACTATAGGAAAAACTCCTGTGGTAAGACTCCAAAATCAGAGTGAAAATATTGCGGATATATATGTGAAACTTGAATTTTTCAATCCAGGAGGTTCTGTAAAAGACAGAATTGCCTTAAATATGATAGAGAAAATGGAAAAAGACGGAAGTCTGAAAAAAGGAAATATAATTGTAGAGCCTACAAGCGGAAATACAGGTATAGGGATAGCTATGATAGGAAGCGCTAAAGGCTATAAAGTGATTCTTGCTATGCCTGATACTATGAGTATGGAAAGAAGACAGCTTCTAAAGGCATATGGAGCAGAGCTTGTCCTTACTGATGGAACAAAGGGTATGAAGGGTGCAATAGAAAAAGCTAAGGAACTTTCGGAAAAAGATGGATACACTATGCTTTCCCAATTTGAAAATTGCTACAATGTAGATGCTCATATAGAAAATACCTCTCTGGAAATACTTGCAGATATAAATGATTTAAATGCTTTTGTTGCAGGAGTTGGAACTGGAGGAACTGTAACAGGTGTTGGAAAGGTATTTAAGGAAAAAAACCTTGATATTGAAATCATTGCAGTAGAGCCAGAAGATTCTCCAGTACTTTCAGGAGGACAGCCAGGACCACATAAAATACAAGGTATAGGAGCAGGTTTTGTGCCTTCTATAATGAACCTTGATTATGTTGATTCTATAGAAAAAATCACTCTTGATCAGGCTCTTGAAGGAGCTAGGCTTTTAGCAAAAGCAGAGGGGATTCTTCTTGGAATATCAGGAGGAGCTGCATTTGATGCTGCCCTTAGAACTGCAAAAAGATTAGGAAAAGGGAAAAAGGTACTTTTTATAGCTCCTGATAATGGAGAGAGATATCTGAGTACTATGCTTTATCAAGACTAATATAGACCTTATGGAGGGGAAGAGGATGAGTGAGATGTCCATAGAAAAAACAAAAAAAAGTAAAGGTATATTTTCAAGTATTAGAGAGCTTGTAGATTCTGTAAGGGAAAAAGACCCTGCAGCTGGCAGCTTCATAAGTATACTTATAAACTACCCAGGCATACACGCAATAGCCTTCCATAAGGTTTCTCATTTTCTTTATACTAAAAAGAGATTTTTTCTTGCAAGATTCATATCCCAAGTGGGAAGATTTTTTACTGGAATAGAAATCCACCCTGGAGCAAAAATTGGTAAAAGACTTTTTATAGATCATGGAATGGGTATAGTAATAGGTGAAACTGCAGAAATAGGAGATGATGTAACTATATTTCATCAAGTTACTCTTGGCGGAACAGGAAAAGACAAAGGAAAAAGACATCCAACTGTCAAAAATAATGTTATAATATCTGCAGGTGTAAAAGTCTTAGGACCAATTACTATAGGTGAAAACTCTAAAATAGGTGCTAATGCAGTAGTTCTTAAGGATATCCCGGATAATTCGACTGCTGTAGGAATACCTGCCAAGCTGGTTAAACTAGATGGGAAAAGAGTTGAGATAGAACTATAAAAAATGCTCGAAAAGGGAGTGGATGCTATGAAACTATACAATACGCTTACCAGAAAAAAAGAAGAATTTATTCCTCTTGAGGAGAATAAGATTAAGATGTATGTTTGCGGACCTACGGTTTATAATTTTTTTCATATTGGAAATGCAAGGCCGTTTATAGTTTTTGATGCCTTTAGAAACTATATGGAGTATAGAGGCTATGAAGTGAACTATGTCCAAAACTTTACTGATGTAGATGATAAAATCATAAGAAAAGCAAATGAAGAAGGTATATCTCCTTTTGATGTTGCAGATAGATATATTGAAGAGTATTTTAAGGATGCAGATGCCCTTGGAATCAAGAGAGCTAGTGTGCATCCAAGGGTTACAGACAATATAAAAGAAATAATAGCCTTTATAGAAGAACTTATTTCAAAAGAATATGCATACGAAAAAGACAATGATGTTTATTTTGACACTAAAAAATTCAAAGAGTATGGAAAACTTTCTAAGCAAAAGCTAGAAGAGCTAAACCTAGGTGCGAGAATAGATGTGGATGAGCATAAAAAAAATCCAATGGACTTTGCTCTTTGGAAGGGAAAAAAAGAAGGAGAAATAGGCTGGCCTTCTCCTTGGGGCGAAGGTAGACCTGGATGGCATATAGAATGCTCTGTAATGAGTAAAAGGTACCTTGGAGAGACTATAGATATTCATGCAGGAGGACAAGATCTTGTATTCCCACATCATGAAAATGAAATAGCTCAGAGTGAAGCTTGCTCAGGAAAGCAATTTTCAAACTACTGGATTCATAATGGATATATCAACGTAGATAATGAAAAAATGAGCAAATCATTAGGAAACTTTTTTACAGTAAGGGAAATCTTAGAAGAGATTGACCCTAGGGTGGTAAGATTCTTTATGCTTTCTGCTCACTACAGAAATCCTGTAAACTTCAGCAAAGAAATGCTTCTTCAGTCAAAATCAGCAATGGAGAGAATACTAAACTCTAAGGAAAAGCTAATGTTTTTATCAAGTCACGCACAGGGACTTCTTACTGAAGGCGAAAAATTATTGATAAATGAACTTTATGGCTTTAAAGATAAATTTATAAATGCTATGGATGATGACATAAATACAGCGGATGCAATAAGTGCAATATTTGAAGTCGCTAGGTTTGCAAATACTACAGTTTCAGACTCATCTTCAAAGGAATGGGTTGAAATGAATCTATCCCTTTTAAATGAACTTACAGGAGTCCTTAATATTGCCAATATCTCAGAGGGAGAAGATATATCCCAGGAGGTTGAAAAGCTTATAGAGGAAAGAAAGGCTGCAAAAAAAGACAAGGACTTTGCAAAAGCAGATGATATAAGAGAAAAACTAAAAAATATGGGCATAGAAATAGAAGATACAAGGCAGGGAACTAAGTGGAAACGAATCAATTAGGATCTTTAACTCTTGCTTTTATGGGAGATGCAATATACGAAATAAAGGTAAGGGAAATGGTAATCAAGAGAAATCCTGCCCTTAAAGTCAATGAGCTACACAAAGAAACTATAAAATACGTTAAAGCCTCTGCCCAGGCAAAGGCGGTGCTTGGTCTCTTTGAAGAAGGGTATATCAGAGAAGATGATTGGAATATAGTGAAAAGAGGGCGTAATCAAGTCTCTTCTATACCAAAAAATGCCAAGGTTTCTGACTATAGATATGCCACTGGATTTGAAGCACTTATAGGACATCTTTATTTTAATGAAGAGCATGAAAAGATGGATACCCTTATATCAAGAGGTATGAGAATTATAGAGGAAGCTGTAAGAAACTAAAAATAAAGAGTTATATAGAGCTTGAAATCACAAATTATCTATTATTTTAAAATCCTCTTGACAAGAAGAGGGGTTATATAATAATATTGATAGCAAACAATCTAGAAATTGCTATGAGAGGAATTACTAAGTTTGATGATGCCTTACAGAGAGTGAAGTCCACCGGCTGAAAGACTTCTTGGCTATATTTGAACCGAACCTATCCTTGAGCATCTGGTAAAAAGCCAGACGTTGGGAGCGTTATATCCTTTTGAGGGAGTGCATATTTTGCGCTAATTAGAGTGGTACCGCGAGCCTTCGTCTCTAAATATAGAGATGAGGGCTTTTTTGTATTTAAAAATAGAATTTATGGAGGAAAAAAGATGGCGAAGAAACAGGAATTCGTAAAAGAAATTACTAAGATGGAAGATGATTTTCCACAGTGGTATACAGATGTAATAATGAAAACAGACATGGTGGATTATTCTCCTGTAAAGGGATTCATGGTTATAAAGCCTTATGGATATGCGATATGGGAAAATATTCAAAGCTTCCTTGATAGAAGATTTAAAGAAACAGGTCACCAAAACTGCTACTTCCCACTGCTTATTCCTGAGAGTCTTTTAAATAAAGAAAAAGAGCATGTGGAAGGTTTTGCTCCTGAGGTTGCATGGGTAACTCATGGAGGTAGCGAGAAGCTAGCTGAAAGACTTTGCGTAAGACCTACATCAGAGACGATAATCTGCTCTATGTATTCAAAGTGGCTTACATCATATAGAGAGCTTCCTTACCTATACAATCAGTGGTGCTCTGTAGTAAGATGGGAAAAATCAACAAGACCTTTCCTTAGAACATCTGAGTTTTTATGGCAAGAAGGACATACACTTCACGAAACAGCTGAAGAGGCTCAAGCTGAAACTCTTCAAATGCTTAGTATATACAAGGAAATGGCTGAAGATTTACTTGCTATTCCTATGGTTGATGGTAGAAAATCTGATAGAGAAAGATTTGCAGGAGCTGAATCAACATACACTATAGAAGCTCTTATGCATGATGGAAAAGCTCTTCAATCTGGAACATCTCACAACCTTGCACAACATTTTACTAAGGCCTTTGATATAACCTTCCAAGGAAGAAGTGGAGAGCTTGAATATCCTCATCACACATCATGGGGAGTATCAACTAGACTTATAGGTGGGATTATAATGGTTCATGGAGATAATAGAGGTCTTGTTCTTCCTCCAAGAGTTGCACCTATTCAGGTTGTAATAATACCTATAGCTCAAAATAAAGAAGGGGTTCTTGATAAAGCGTATGAAATCAAAAAAGAACTTGAAGCTAAAGGAATAAGAGTAAAGCTGGATGACGATACTAACTATTCTCCAGGGTGGAAGTTCAATCAGTATGAAATGAAGGGGGTTCCTCTAAGACTTGAAATAGGACCTAGAGACATAGAGCAAAATATTGCAATGATAGCAAGAAGAGATGACCTTTCAAAAGAATCCTACTCTTTGGATAATCTAGGAGAAAGTATATCAGCCCTTCTTGATACAGTTCATAATGATATGCTTAGAAGAGCTACTGAATATAGAGATGAAAAAACATTTACATTCAAGGATTATGAAGAATTCAAAGTCAAAATGAAAGAGTCACCAGGCTTTGCAAAGGGAATGTGGTGTGGAGAAGAAGAGTGTGAGGCTAAGGTTAAGGATGAAACAGGAGTTACTATAAGATGCATACCTTTCAACCAAGAAAACCTTGGAGATACTTGCCACTTCTGCCAAAAGCCTGCAAAACATATGATATATGCAGCTAAAGCTTATTAATTTTAAGATAAGGAGAGGTTGAAAAAAAAATCACTTCGGGTTATATTGTTCTTAAGATAAGGAAATTTAAGAGATAATCTTAAAATTTATATCCGTATTTTGAGAAGGATGGGATTCGATGTTCTTAAATAAGATAGAATATTTTACAGTAAAAGATATAATGAGCAGGGAGTTTGATTTTATAGATGAAAATGCTACTATAAATGAAGCTATACTTGCCATGAGTAAAATAAATGCTGGAGATATATTCATAAAAGGTGAGGGTGGCATTCCAAAAGGAATAGTCACCCTCAATGACGTTGTAAATATAATAAGAGATGATTCTTGTGAAAATATAAAAGAAAAGTTTCTTCTTAAAAATATTTCTGATATCCCAAAGGACCTTATAGTTATAGATATGGCAGAAAGTGCTATCAAGGCAAGAAATATAATGAAAGAAAGATCTATAGGAAGACTTCCTGTAATAAATGAAGGAAAAATGGTGGGAGTAGTAAGAACCATAGATATACTAAACAAGGTTTATTCGAAAATCGATGAAACCAAAGAGGCTTATGAATTTGTATTTGACAACCTTCATGAGGCAGTTTGTGTTGTAGACAAGGAAGGAATCATATCTCTTTGGGGCGGAAGAGCAGAAAAGCTTTATGGAGTGAGCAAAGAGGAGGCTGTGGGAAAAAAGCTAAAAGAGCTTTTTCCAAAGGCACTTCTTCTTGATGTTCTTAAGACTGGTAAGGCGGCTGAAAATGCTATTCATAGTCCAAGAGAAAATACATACATAAATATAAGTGCTATGCCCCTTATTGTAAAGGAAAAGCTAATAGGGGCGGTGTCTACAGATAGAGATATATCTGAGGTAATGAATCTATCTATGGAGCTTGAGCTTACAAAGGAAAAGCTCGACTATCTTCAAACAGAAGTTAGCAGGATGAATGAAGACAAATTTTCCTTTGGAAACATCCTAGGGAAAAGCTTGATTATGAAAAATACAGTGGATATTGCAGCTCAGGTTGCAGCTACAACGAGTAGCGTACTTATAAGTGGTGAAAGTGGAACTGGAAAGGAAGTATTTGCAAGGGCAATCCATCAGGCTAGTGGCAGGAGTGGACCTTTTGTAGCTATAAACTGTAGTGCAATACCAGACAACCTCTTTGAGAGTGAGATGTTCGGTTATGAAGGTGGAGCATTTACAGGAGCCCTGAGCAAAGGAAAAGTAGGTAAGGTAGAGCTTGCCAATAAAGGAACTATTTTTTTAGATGAGATAGGAGATATGCCTCTTTATATGCAGGCAAAGCTTCTTAGAGTGCTTCAGGAGAGACAGGTAAGCAGGGTAGGGGGAGAAAAGGCTGTAGATGTAGATATAAGGGTGATATCTGCAACCCACAGGAATCTAAAAGATATGGTAAGAACTGGAGCTTTTAGAGAAGATCTTTATTATAGACTCAATGTTGTAAACCTAAAGCTTCCTAGCCTAAACGAGAGATCAGAAGATATACCTATGTTTGTTAAATATTTTATGGAGGATTTTTGTAGTGAAAATCATATTAATCTTCCTAATATACGCCCCGAAGTATATCAAAAGCTTATGGGATATGAATGGCCTGGAAATATAAGAGAGCTTAAAAACACTGTCGAGCACCTAGTGGTATTTTCTAAAAATGGAGAGGTGACCATGGAAAGTCTCCCGCCTCATCTACTATCTAGGGTTAAGTCTATTGTAAAATCAGAGAGTTACGATTTGCAGGAAAGAGTAAAATCCATTGAAATAGAAACAATTCATAAAGCTATGGAGCTTTCAGGAGGGAATAAACTCAAGGCGGCGAAGGTCCTGAATATTCCAAGAAGTACCCTTTATTACAAGATAAAGTTCTATGATTTAGTGGAATATATGTAATGTGTCAGTCCGTTGACATATGTCTAAAATCTGACACTTAGGGAGGTTAAGTAATTAAAATGAGGTTATTGTTATGATATAAGCTTAACAATTATGAGAAAATGGAAAATACAGGGAAATAAGTGTCGAATCATTGACACTTATTTTTTTGTTGCTTTTCTATAAGTTATTACTATAAAATCAATTTAAAAAATCTATATTAGGTTTTTGAATGGGTTTGAGGTTTTTTGAAAAAATAAAAAATCAAAAAACATTTTTTGGCACGGAGGTTGCTTATTATACTTCTGAAAGAATGTTTAAGGAGGTGAAAAGATGAAAATTACATTACCTTTAAAGCAACATGTAGGAGCTCCTTGTAAAGCGATAGTAAAAGAAGGAGACTCTGTGAAAAAAGGAGAGCTTATAGCCGTACCTGAAGGGCTTGGAGCTAATCTTCACAGCAGTGTTTACGGTATGGTTGAGGCTGTAACTGAAAACGCTATTATAATACTAGCGGATGAAGTTCAAAGTGATGAGTATATCAAGATAAAAGATACTTCTTCTAATCTTGAAGCCATTAAAGAAGCTGGTATTGTAGGTTCTGGAGGAGCTGGGTTTCCAACTCATATAAAGCTAGGAGCAGACCTTACAGGAGGATATGTTATAGCTAATGGTGCTGAGTGTGAGCCTATACTTATTCACAATGTAAAGCTTATGGAAGAAAATCCTGAGATAGTAGTTAGGGGTCTTAAGTATATAAAAGAGATTACTAACGCTTCAAAAGGTTACATAACCCTTAAGCCTAAAAACAAAAAAGCTGTCAAAGCTCTAAAGGCAATATGCCAAATGGAGCCTGATATAGAAGTAAAGCTTCTTCCTGATATGTATCCTGCAGGAGATGAAAGAGTTATTATAAGAGAGGTATTAGGTATAGAACTAGAGGTAGGAAAGCTTCCAACTGAGGCTAATGCCGTGATACAAAACGTAGAAACTCTAAAGCATATAGTTAATGCAATAGAAAACAGAAAACCTTATATAACTAAAGATATAACTGTAGCAGGAAGAGTAAAAGATGCAAGCAAAGGTAAAGCCTTTATGGATGTGCCACTTGGAGAGCCTGTGAAAAAATACATAGATCTTTGTGGTGGGTATATCAAGCCTTATGGAGAAATAGTTCTAGGAGGACCGTATACTGGAAAAGGCGGAGATGAAAATTCTCCTGTTACCAAAACCCTTGGTGGAGCACTTGTAGCTATGCCATTCCCACAAGAAGTAAGAAAAGTAGGGATACTAGCTTGTGAATGTGGAGCAGAGGAAGAAAGATTAAAAGAAATAGCAAAGGCTATGGGGGCAGAGGTCATAGCTGAGGAAAAATGTAAGAGGATGGTAGAAGTTAATGGAAGATTTCGCTGTGATATGCCAGGGGTTTGTCCAGGGCAAGCAGAGAAAGTTCTTTCTATGAAGAAAAAAGGTATTCAAGTACTTCTTACAGGGACTTGCGGAGACTGAACTAACACCGTGATGAACGTAGCTCCTAGGTTAGGAGTTCCAACTTATCATAGTACAGATCATGTACTTAGAGCCTCCGGAAAAAAACTAGTAAGAAGAACAGAAGAAAATAAATAATTTATAAAAGAAAAAGAATAGGAGGCGATTTGATTGTCAATTACTTTAGAAACTGCAAAAGAGCATGAAAACGACCTAGCTGTCGTTTGTTGCAGAACAGAAGAGGGAACTGAAATAGGACCAAGTAATCTTGAAGATCCTGCTATATTTGCCGATCTTGAAGATTCAGGACTTTTAACAATACCTGCAAACTGCTTAAAAATAGGAGAGGTGCTAGGAGCTAAGCTTGTAAAGACTATAGACTCACTTACTCCACTTACGCCAGACATGCTAGAAGGAGTGAAATCTATAGCTTCTGAAGAAGCTCCTGTAGCTGAAGAAGAAACTAAAGAAGTAGCAAGTGCACCTGTTCAGCCTCAGGCTGCTCCACAAGTGACTACTGCTGGATCATTTGTAAAGATACATATTGGAGAAGGGAAAGATATCAATCTTGAAATTCCTCTTTCTCTAGTAGGCGGAGTACAGGCTACTAATCAAGTGGCACAGGAAGTAGCGCCAGTTGTAGCTGCAAACTCAGTAGCTCCTTCTGTGCAAGAGACTGAAATACCTGCAAAGGCTGTTAGAAGTCTTTCGAAAAAACATTATAAAATTGACAAGGTAGAGCTTTCTGATGAAACTAAAATCGAAGGAACTACACTTTATATAAGAAAAGACGTATGCGGTGATGCTGTAAACGTAAGCAAACTTGTAACAGATATAAAACTTGAGATAGTTACTCCTGAAGATTATGGAAAGTACAGCGAAACAATAATGGATGTACAGCCTATAGCTACTAAAGAAGGAGAAGGTAAGCTAGGAACTGGTGTTACTAGAACTATTGACGGTGCGATAATAGTAGTTACAGGAACTGATGAAAATGGAGTTCAAATAGGGGAATTTGGTTCTTCTGAAGGCGAGCTTGAAGCAAACATCATGTGGGGAAGACCTGGTGCTCCTGACAAAGGAGAAATCCTAATCAAGACTCAGGTTACTATAAAAGCTGGAACAAATATGGAAAGACCAGGACCTCTTGCAGCTCATAAGGCTACAGACTATATAACTCAAGAAATAAGAGAAGCTCTTAAGAAGCTTGACGATTCTCTTGTAGTTGAAACTGAGGAATTAACACAGTACAGAAGACCTGGAAAGAAAAAAGTTGTAATAGTAAAAGAGATAATGGGACAAGGAGCTATGCATGACAACCTTATCCTTCCTGTTGAACCAGTTGGAATAATAGGAGCTAAGCCAAACGTTGACCTAGGAAACGTTCCAGTGGTACTTTCTCCACTTGAAGTGCTTGATGGCGGAATACATGCACTTACTTGCATAGGACCTGCATCTAAAGAAAATTCTAGACATTACTGGAGAGAGCCTCTTGTAATGGAAGTAATGAATGATGAAGAACTTGATCTTGCTGGAGTAGTGTTTGTTGGATCTCCTCAGGTAAACTCTGAAAAGTTCTATGTTTCTGAAAGACTGGGAATGCTTATTGAAGCTATGGATGTAGATGGAGCTTTCATAACAACTGAAGGATTCGGAAACAATCATATAGACTTTGCAAGCCACCATGAGCAAGTAGGTATGAGAGGTATTGCAGTGGTTGGTATGTCATTCTGCGCTGAGCAGGGAGCACTTGTTGTTGGAAACAAATACATGAAATACATGGTTGATCACAATAAATCAGCACAAGGTATAGAAAACGAAATTCTTTCAAACAATACTCTTTGTAAGGAAGATGCTGTAAGAGCAATAGCCCTTATCAAAGCTGCAATAGCTGGAGAAGAAGTTAAGGCTCCTGAAAGAAAATACAATCCAAATGTAAAAGAAAGCAATGTTGAGCTTATAGAAGAACAAACAGGAAAAGAAATCGACCTTGTTGTTAATGAAAAAGTTCTTCCGATGAGCAAAAAGAGAAAAGAAATTTACGAAGCATAAAATAAATCTATTTAGCTTCTATGAAAAGGTGATTATATGAAATATGGAGATAAAATAATATATATCGAAGGCGTAATTGTTGAAGCTGATGATTGCTCCATATCTGTTGATTTAAAAGGGAGACTTGGATTTTTCAAGGTTCCGAAAAGAATGGTAATAACAGACTATCCCATAGAAGTAGGTCAGGAAATAGGATTCAATATGAGTTTTATTGAAGTTCTAGGGGAAGAGGTCAATGAAAAATATCTTAGTAACATAAAGAAAAGAAATCAAAATATAAAGGAGGTAGATTAATGTCTAAGTTAACAGTAGTTAAAGGACTGCAATCGGAGATATTTGTACCGATTACACCGCCACCGGTATGGACTCCGGTAACAAAAGAATTAAAAGACATGACTGTTGCCCTAGTTACAGCGGCAGGAGTTCACCTTAAATCAGATAAGAGATTCAATCTAGCAGGAGATTTCAGTTTTAGAATAGTTCCTGGAGATGCTCCTTCTTCTGAACTTATGGTATCACATGGAGGGTACGATAATGCAGATGTAAACAAGGACGTAAACTGCATGTTCCCTATAGATCCTATGAGAGAGCTTGTAAAAGAAGGATTTATAAAAGCTTTAGCACCTATAAACGTAGGTTTCATGGGTGGTGGAGGAGACCAGAGAAAATTCACAGAAGAAACTGGTCCAGAAATTGCAAGACAGCTTAAAGAAGCTGGCGTTGATGCTGTGCTTCTAACAGCTGGCTGAGGTACGTGTCACCGTTCTGCTGTAATAGTACAGAGAGCGATAGAGGAATCGGGGATTCCTACAATAATAATTGCTGCACTACCACCAGTTGTAAGACAAAACGGAACTCCAAGAGCGGTTGCGCCACTTGTGCCAATGGGCGCAAATGCGGGAGAGCCAAATAATCCAGAAATGCAAAAGGCTATAGCTAAGGAATCTTTAAAGCAACTTATTGAAATACCAAGTGCTGGAAAGATAGTTCCACTTCCTTTTGAGTATGTAGCTAAGGTTTAATTTTAGTATAAAATATAATACCTAGCCCCCTTTCTTTGGCGGGCTAGGTATAAAAGTATGAAGGTGATGACGTGAAGAAGGATGAGATTATCCTTAGAAAGCTTGTTATAAAGAGTTTTCATATAAATGAAGTAAAGGAAAGTGAAAAAGTTTCTTTAGAAAACAGCTGCCTAAGTTTTTCTTTATCTAAAATTGACAAAATAATCACAAAATATCAATCTATAAAGGATATAAAAATAAAAGTTATAAAGCCGTACGAACATGAAATTTGGACTAACAGTATAATGGATATAATTCCTATATCCACAAAGGTTCTTGGGAAATTAGGTGAAGGGATAACACATACCCTTACTGGTGTCTATGTTATGCTTACTGGAGTTGATGAAGAAGGGGTTCAGGTAGCTGAATTTGGATCTTCTGAAGGGATACTAAAAAATCAGATTGTAAAGGGAAGAGCTGGAACTCCTTGTGAAAAAGATTTTATTATATCCTTTGATATAACCCTTTATCAAGGAAAAGGTATACAAAGAGAAGCTATAATAGAGTGCCATAAGGCTTGTGACGAGTTTATCCAAGTACTTAGAGATGTACTTAAAAAGATGGATGGAAGAAGTAGTACTGAAAAACATCAATTTTATGACAAGATAAGAGTAGGTAAAAAAAGAGTTGCAATAATAAAACAGATTGCAGGTCAAGGTGCTATGTATGATAACCAAATACTGCCGAATGAACCATCTGGTTTTTCTGGGGGCAGAAGCATTATAGATATGGGCAATGTTCCTATTATACTTTCTCCTAACGAGTATAGAGACGGAGCTATAAGAGCTATGACTTAGAAGGGAGGGTTTCATATGGGTATAGGACCATCTACAAAAGAAACTTCACTACACCACTTTAGAGATCCTCTTCTTGATGTAGTGTCAAATGACGAAGATATAGACTTGCTTGGAGTGATTTTGGTTGGCACCCCACAGGGTAATGAGGAAAAGGATTTCGTAGGGAAAAGAACCGCAGTATGGCTTGAATCAATGAGAGCAGATGGAACAATAATATCTGTTGACGGATGGGGAAATAGCCATGTAGATTATGCAAATACTATAGAAGAAATAGGTAAAAGAAATATCCCGGTTGTAGGACTTAGTTTTGTAGGAACTCAGGCTAACTTTGTTGTCAAAAATCAATATATGGATACTATTGTGGATTTTAATAAATCTGAGGAAGGGATTGAAACTCAGGTTGTTGGAGAAAATACAGTAACATATTTAGACTCCAAAAAAGCACTGGCTATGTTGAAACTTAAAATGAAAGGAGCAAAATAATGATTTTTTCAAAAGGAATTCACGCTATAGATTCCCACACTATGGGGGAGCCTACAAGAGTTGTCATAGGAGGAATACCTCAAATATCAGGTCAAACTATGGCTGATAAAAAGAAATACCTTGAAGATAATCTGGATTATGTAAGAACTGCTCTTATGCATGAACCAAGGGGTCATAATGATATGTTTGGTTCCATAATAACAAGCTCTAACGCAGAAGGTGCTGACTTTGGGATTATATTTATGGATGGCGGAGGATACTTAAACATGTGCGGGCACGGATCTATAGGAGCTGCTACTGTTGCTGTGGAAACAGGAATGGTAGAGGTGAAGGAGCCGTTTACTGAAATAAAAATGGAGTCTCCGGCTGGAATCATAAGTGCAAATGCAAAAGTAGAAAATGGAAAAGTTAAAGAAGTATCTATAGTTAATGTTCCTTCCTTCCTTTTCAAAAAAGACGTGGAGATTGAGGTTCCTTCTTTAGGGAAGAAGGTAAAATTAGATATAGCTTTTGGAGGAAGTTTCTTTGCTATAGTTCATGCATCTGAGCTTGGAGTAAAAGTAGAAACTTCTCAATCAGATATACTTAAAAAGCTCGGACTTGAAATAAGAGATATTGTGAATAATGAAGTGAAAGTAAAACATCCTGAAAAATCTCATATTAATACTGTGGATCTTGTTGAAATATATGATGAACCTACGCATCCTGAAGCTACATACAAAAATGTTGTTGTGTTTGGGCAAGGACAGCTTGACCGTTCTCCTTGTGGAACTGGAACAAGTGCAAAAATGGCTACCCTAGCTGCTAAGGGAGAGCTTTCTAAGGAAGATTTATTTGTATATGAGAGCATTACAGGTACGTTGTTTAAAGGAAGAATTTTAGAAGAAATTAAAGTCGGTGAATTTGATGCAATAGTTCCTGAAATTACAGGAAGTGCTTATATAACAGGATTTAATCATTTTGTTATAGATCCTGAAGATCCACTTAAGTATGGATTTACTGTTTAATGGAAACAAATTATTGATTTTAAATTAACAATAAAGTAAAATGGTAATATAACTAAAAGTTAATTTATATTTAAAACAAATATTAACTTTTGGGGATGCAATTATATATTCATTAATAGGTGATTAGGGTTTGTGATTTATGAATTTTAATTACCTACAAATTTAAAGGAGGTCTATTATGATTACAGGAATACTTGGTGTACTTGGACTTATGACTGCTTGGTTTGGTGTTGCTTTTGCAAAGGATTTATCTGAAAACAAAGCTGCTATGGAAACTGAAACTAATTTTGTGACTTCGGGACTTATTGGATTCACTACAAACTTTTTTGATACACTTGGAATAGGGAGTTTTGCTCCTACAACAGCTCTTCTTAGAGCTTTTAAGCAAATACAGGATAGAGTACTTCCGGGAACATTAAATGTTTCTTGTACTCCGCCGGTTGTTGCTCAAGCATTTATATTTATTACTGCTATAGAAGTTGAACCTATAACCCTTATTAGTATGCTTGCTTCTGCAACTCTTGGAGCTTGGCTTGGAGCTGGTATAGTTGCAGGACTTCCTGAAAAGAAGATTCAAATGGGTATGGCTGTAGCTTTATTTATTGCTGCTTTCCTAATGCTTTCTGGTCAAATGGGCTGGATGCCAGGTGGAGGAGATGCTATAGGTCTTACTGGAGGGAAACTTATAATTGCTATAGTTGGTAACTTTATACTTGGAGCTCTTATGACGCTTGGAATTGGACTTTATGCACCGTCTATGGTTCTTGTTTATCTTCTTGGTATGAGTCCTGCGGTTGCATTCCCAATAATGATGGGATCTTGTGCATTCCTAATGCCAGTTGCATCTGTTAAATTTGTTAAAGAAGGAGCATACAATAGAAAAGCTTCTCTTGCTATAGCTGCTTTTGGTCTTGTTGGAGTATTTATAGCTGCTTATATAGTTAAATCTCTTCCGCTAGATATACTTAGATGGCTAGTTATAGGGGTAATAACATATACTTCAGTAACTATGTTTAAATCAGCTACTAAGTCAGAAGATTCATCTAAGGCTGCTTAATAAAGCATCGATTAGTAAAACGGGATTGTAAATCAATCTCGTTTTTTTTCGTCCTTTTGTTATGTTTTATACAAATAAAAGGGCTAGATTTTTATGAAAGTGATTTTTTTAGATAAAAAAATAAAATTATAATAATTACAAACTGTATATCTGGTGATATACTAGAAAACATTATTCAAGCTTTGAAAATTCACGTTTTATTTTTGTCAAAGAAGAAAAAAGAGCTGGAATAATGGAAATCATTTTTTTATAAAGGCAATTTAAGGAGATGCATAACTATGATTAGTTTGATTTTAGGTGTTTTAGGACTTATGGTTTCATGGATGGGATTTATCTTTTTTAAAGATGTAGCTACCAACAAAGAGGTTTTAGAAGAAGGTACAAATATGCCTTTAGTAGGAGCTGCAGGGTTTACGGCTAACTTTTTTGATACTTTAGGGATAGGAAGTTTTGCTCCTCTTACAGCTTTTTTTAAGGCTTTTAAGCAGGTTGAAGATAGAAAAATACCAGGTACGTTAAATGTTTCTTGTACTATTCCTATAGCGGTTCAGGCATTTGCATTTATGACTGTAATTGATGTAGAAATTATAACACTCGTATCTATGCTTATTGCGGCTACAGTGGGAGCGTTTTTGGGGGCCGGGATAGTTTCGAGACTTCCTGAAAGAAAGATACAGTTAGGAATGGCTATAGCTCTTTTAGCCACTGCATTTTTGATGTTTGCTGGAGTGGTTGGATGGATGCCGGGCGGTGGAGATGCAATAGGTCTTACAGGGGTAAGTCTTCTTATTGCGATTATAGGAAATTTTATTCTTGGTGCACTTATGACATTAGGGATAGGGCTTTATGCTCCTTGCATGGCTCTTGTTTACTTCTTAGGACTTTCTCCAGCTGTAGCATTTCCTATAATGATGGGCTCTTGTGCGTTTTTGATGCCAGTTGCATCGGTTAAATTTATCAAAGAGGAATCTTATAACAGAAAGGCTTCTATAATTATAGCTCTATGTGGAATAGTTGGGGTATTGATTGCAGCTTATATAGTAAAATCTCTGCCTATAGATATCCTTAGATGGCTTGTGATAGTTGTAATAACATATACTTCATTTACTATGTTTAAATCGTCTATGAATGGAAAGGCTCAACTGGCAGATTATTAAAGGTTAAAAAGCTGTGGAAAATTTTAAATTTCCATAGCTTTTTTTGAATAAAAACCTTTCTCTTTAAAATCCTTAATCAAGCAAATATATTAATTAAGGATTTAAAGACATATTTTTACAAAACCGATAAGAGATTATAATTTGATTTGAAACATAGCTTAGATTGCAATATGTATTGCCATGGTTTAATATATTATAGAATGGTATATAAAATTTAATGTGGAAGATATAATTTAAAAATTAGGTTAAATATAGATTTTATTAAAAATAAATGAAATGTGAAAGGAAGATTAATTTGAGTAAAGCGGATAAGATTTTCATTGATATGTGCAGAGATATTTTAGAAAATGGATCATCTTCAGAGGGCGAAGTTGTAAGAACTAAATGGGAAGATGGAGAGACTGCTCATACAATAAAGAAGTTTGGAGTAGTAAATCGCTATGACCTTTCAAAGGAGTTTCCTATCCTTACGTTAAGGCCTACAAATTTGAAGGCTGCTATAGATGAGCTTTTATGGATATGGCAAAAGAAATCAAACAATGTAAAGGACTTAAATAGCAAGATATGGAATAGCTGGACAGACGAAGAGGGAACTATAGGAACTGCCTATGGTTATCAGCTTGGGATTAAGCACAAGTACAAAGAAGGAGAGTTTGACCAAGTAGATAGAGTGCTATATGACCTGAAGAATAATCCATACAGCAGAAGAATCATGACAAACATCTACAATCATCAAGACCTGCATACTATGAATTTATACCCTTGTGCATATAGTATGACTTTTAATGTTACAGGAAATAAACTAAATGCAATACTAAACCAGAGGTCTCAAGATATACTGGTTGCAAATAACTGGAATGTAGCTCAGTATGCTATTCTTGTGCATATGATGGCTCAAGTTAGCGATTTAGAGGTTGGAGAGTTTGTTCATGTAATTGCGGATGCTCATATATATGATAGACATATACCTTTAGTTGAGGAGCTTATCAAAAGAGAATCATATCCTGCTCCGAAGCTTATTATTAACCCTAAGGTTAAAGATTTTTATGATTTCAAGGTGGAAGACTTCACCCTTGAAAATTATGAAAGTGGGGAGCAGATAAAGAGAATTCCAGTTGCTATATAGGGGGAAGTATAGATTATGAAAGCTATTGTGGCAGTAGATTTAAACTGGGGGATTGGATGCGCAGGGGAGCTCCTTGAGGTGATTCCAGAGGATATGAAGTTTTTCAAAGAAAAAACCATTGGAAAAGTTCTTATCATGGGAAGGGGAACCTTTGACTCTTTGCCTGGGAGAGCTCCACTGAAAGATAGATTAAATATTGTTTTAAGCAAGGATTATTCATTTGAAGATAGTAGACTAACTGTATGTCGCTCTTTGGATGAAGTATTTGAAAATATAAAGGGTTATGATACAAAGGATATATATGTAATTGGAGGGCAGTCGGTATTTACACAGTTTATGCCATACTGCACTGAAGCATATGTTACTAAAATTCATAAGACCTACTCTGCTGATAAATATTTTCCAAATTTATATAAAGAAGATAGCTGGGAACTTGTATCTGAAAGTGAGATTAAGGAATTTAAAAGTGTAGAGTACAATTTTTTAAAGTATAGAAAAAAATAAATATGTAGAGCCCTCAATCAAGATAGGGGATTTTAAAATACTGATATAGCAGGTGATGAAATGATAATTTCTGGAAGAAATCCAGTAATAGAGGCTTTAGGAAGCGATAGAAATATTGATGTGATATATATCAAGGCTAAAGAAAAAGAAGGCTCTATAAAAAAAATAATTGCAATAGCGAAAGAAAAGAAGATAATAATCAAGGAAGTTGATAGAAAAAAACTTGACGAGCTTGCTGAAGGGTCTGCTCATCAAGGGGTAGTGGCTATAGCTTCTGAATATAAATATTATGAGCTTGAAGATGTGCTTGAGGATATAAAAAATAAGGGAGAGGCTCCATTTTTTGTAATTCTTGATGAAATAGAAGATCCTCATAACCTTGGGGCAATAATAAGAAGTGCAGAAGGTGCAGGAGTTCATGGAGTTATTATACCTAAAAGAAGATCTGCCACTATAACTCAGGTAGTGGAAAAAGCGTCTGCGGGAGCAGTATCTTATATGCCTGTAATCAAGGTTACGAATTTAGCTTTGACTATAGATAAGCTAAAGGATGAAGGACTTTGGATATACGGTCTTGATATGGATGGAGCTCCTTATCATAATCAAGATATGAAGGGTAGCGTGGCTTTAATAATAGGGAATGAAGGCAAGGGTATTTCTAGGCTTTTGAAGGAGAAGTGTGATTATAAGGTATCTATTCCTATGAAGGGAAAGGTTGGGTCCTTAAATGCTTCTGTTGCTGCTTCGATAGTTATATATGAAGCCCTAAGACAAAGAGGTCTCTAATGAAGAAAGAGGCTAAAGAAGGTAGATTAAGTTGAAAAAAAGATATAGGGATTATTTGATTGTTGACGGTTATAATGTAATAAACTCATGGCCCAAGCTCAAGGAGCTATCTAAAACTGATTTAGAAGCTTCTAGAGAGGAGCTAAATACCATACTTTCAGAATATGCATCTTTTCGGGGTATATATACAATAATAGTTTACGATGCATATAGAATAAAATCATCGGACCAAAGAGAAACTGAGATTGGGAATCTAAAGGTTGTTTACACAAAGGAAAAGCAGACTGCAGATGCTTATATAGAAAAATTAATAGCTCAATTCGGGCCGAAAAAACATCTCAATATAAGTGTAGCTACTGATGACATGGCTGAGCAGCAAATGATTCTTGGCAAGGGAGGATCTAGGATATCCACTAGAGAGCTCCTAATTGAAGTGGAAAATTCCAGGGTAAAGATAGGAAAGAAAACTCAAAATACAAATGTTTCGAAAAATACCCTTGATTCTATCATAGACAAGGAAACTTGGGAAAAGCTAGAGAAAATAAGGAAGAATTCGCAATAAACTTGAATAAAAGAGCTTTTTTAGCGTATAATAAAAAGGTGATGTCCTGATGGTTGCTAGTCTATGGGGGGGAATTATGGATTTTTTTGAACAGCAAAAGATGTTTTCTTTAAAGGAAAAAGAAAAAAAGACTTATGATTTCCAAGAAGATGAAGTTGATGATGATATAGTATTCAAGGCAAAAGATGGGGATGAAGAGAGCCTTGATAAAATCATGAGAAAATACAAAAACTTTGTCAGGTCAAAAGCCAAGTCTTATTTTATAGTTGGTGCTGACAAAGAAGACCTTCTTCAAGAGGGTATGATTGGGCTTTATAAAGCTGTCAGGGACTATGATTATGAAAAGACCTGCTCTTTTAAGGTGTTTGCAGATCTTTGCGTTACAAGGCAAATCATTACCGCTGTAAAGACGGCAACAAGGCAAAAACATATACCTCTTAACTCTTATATATCCTTAAATAAGCCTGTATACGATGAAGAATCCGAGAGGACTCTTATGGATCTTATTGCTAATTCTGTGATTAGTGACCCTGAGCAGCTTGTTATAAGTCAGGAGGAAATGAAGGTTATTGGAGCTAAGATGAAAGAAATGCTAAGCCCATTTGAATCAAGGGTTTTAGGGCTCTATTTAAAAGGATATAGCTATCAGCAGATTTCCTGCAAAATTGAAAAGCACGTAAAGAGTGTAGATAATGCTCTTCAAAGAATTAAGAGGAAGTTTGAAAAGTTTTTGGAAGAAAGGGATATCTAGAGTTTTTTTCTTGATTTTTAGAAATAAACATAGTAAAATATCCATTGTAAGTGCTCACGTGGCTCAGTAGGTAGAGCGTCGCCTTGGTAAGGCGGAGGTCGGCGGTTCAAGTCCGCTCGTGAGCTCCATTTAATTTAAAGTCCAGGAAACACTAGGCTCAGTTTACTAAGAGGAGGAAAAGGAAAATGGCAAAAGCTAAATTTGAAAGAAATAAGCCGCACGTTAATATTGGAACAATAGGACACGTTGACCACGGTAAAACAACACTAACAGCAGCAATCACAAAAACACTTCACGACAGATACGGATTCGGAGAAGCAGTAGACTTTGCAAACATAGATAAGGCACCAGAAGAAAGAGAAAGAGGAATCACAATCTCAACAGCACACGTTGAGTATGAGACTCCAAACAGACACTACGCACACGTTGACTGCCCAGGCCATGCTGACTACGTTAAGAACATGATCACAGGAGCAGCTCAGATGGATGGAGCTATCCTAGTTTGTTCAGCAGC